>NZ_JBWKAJ010000001.1:707403-762629 GCF_056437585.1 Streptomyces sp. NPDC042364
GCCAGCCCTGCCGTGGCCGACAGCCGCTCCTCGCTCATGCCGGCCGCCGTCCGGTCGGCGCCCATGCCGTGCGTGCTTCGCGCCGGGCGTTGTGGTCGGTACGCGCGCTTCGCTCCCGCCTGTGCGGGCCGCGTCGTGGCGGCATCCCCGCAGTGCGCACGGCGGGCCGACTGCCGTGGCCCACACCCGCGCCCCGCCCTCAACCCGCGCGGACCGCCGTGGTCGGCGCCCATGCCGTGCGTGCTTCGCGCCGGGCGTTGTGGTCGGCATCCGCGTCGTGCGTGCTCCCAGCCAAGCCGGCCGGGCGGAGCCGATACGTGTGACTGCGCCCGGCCTCGCCCGGTGAGCGCTCGACGGGGCGAGGCTCAGAAGCCGTGCCGCATCCCGCCGTCGACCGGCAGCATGAGGCCCGTCAGATAGGACGCGGCCGGGGACAGCAGGAACGCCGCCGTCCGCCCGAACTCCTCCGGCCTCCCGTACCGCCGCAGCGGGATACGCGACTCGTGCGCGGCGCGCGTGGCCTCGGGATCGGCCGACAGCCCGTCCAGTTCGCGTACCCGGTCGGTGTCGATACGGGCCGGCAGCAGCCCCACGACCCGGATCCCGCGCGGCCCCAGCTCGTCGGAGAGCGACTTGGCGAATCCGGCCAGACCCGGCCGCAGACCGTTGGAGATCGTCAGACCGGGGATCGGCTCGTGCACCGACCCGGACAGCACGAACCCGATGACACCCCCCTCGCCGAGCTCCGCCGCGGCGGCCCGCGCCAGCCGGACCGCGCCCAGGAACACCGACTCGAACGCGGCGCTCCACTGCTCGTCCGTGTTGTCCGCGACGAACCCGGGAGCGGGCCCGCCCACGCTGACGAGGATGCCGTCGAACCTCCCGAAGTGCTCGCGGGCGGCGGCGATGAGACGGCCGGCGGTCTCCGGGTCGGCGTTGTCGGCGGCCACCCCCACCGCGTTCGGCCCGAGCGCGGCGGCCGCCTCGGCCGCGCTCTTCTCCTCGCGTCCGGTGACGACCACCTTCGCGCCGTCGGCGACGAGTTCCCGCGCCGCCGCGTTGCCCAGCCCGCGGGTCGCCCCGGTGACGATGTAGACACGGTCCTTCAGCCCAAGATCCATGGCCCTATCCTGCCTCGTCGCCGTCGAACAGGGCGAGGGCGGTGCCCACCAGGCCGACGTGGCTGAACGCCTGCGGGAAGTTCCCGAGCTGCCGGCCCGCGACGGGGTCGTACTCCTCGGCGAGCAGCCCCACGTCGTTGGTGAGCCCCAGCAGCCGCTCGAACAGCTCGCGGGCCTCCTTCGTACGGCCGGTCAGATGCAGGGCGTCGGCGAGCCAGAACGAACACACGAGGAACGTGCCCTCGCTGCCCGGCAGTCCGTCGACGGATGCCGTCGAGGAGAGATGGTCGGCGCTGTAGCGGCGCACGAACCCGTCGTGGCTCAGCTCCTCGCGGATCGCGTCGACCGTGCCGACGACCCGGGGGTCGTCCGGCGGCAGGAAGCCCATCCGGGGGATGAGCAGGAGCGAGGCGTCGAGTTCGCGGGAGCCGTAGGACTGGGTGAAGGCGTTGCGCTCGGCGTCGTAGCCGCGTGCGCAGACCTCGCGGTGGATCTCGTCGCGCAGCGCCCGCCAGCCGTCGAGGTCACCGGACAGCTCCGGCTCGTCCTCCAGGGTGCGCACGGCCCGGTCGGCCGCGGCCCAGGACATCACCTTGGAGTGCGTGAAGTGCCGGCGCGGCCCGCGTACCTCCCACAGCCCCTCGTCGGGCTCCCGCCACACCGAGCGCAGGTACTCCATCAGGGTGGACTGCATCCGCCACATCTGCGGTTTCGGGGGCAGGCCCGCACTCCGGGACAGGGACAGGGAGTCCATGACCTCGCCGTACACGTCGAGTTGCCGCTGCCGTACGGCGTCGTTGCCGATGCGGACGGGGCGGGAGTTCTCGTAGCCGGGCAGCCAGGGCAGTTCGTACTCGGGCAGGCGCCGCTCACCGGCCAGGCCGTACATGATCTGCAGGTCCGCCGGGTCGCCCGCGACCGCGCGCAGCAGCCAGTCACGCCAGGCCTCGGCCTCCTCCTGGTAGCCGCAGGCGAGCAGGGCGCCGAGGGTCAGGGTGGAGTCGCGCAGCCAGCAGTGGCGGTAGTCCCAGTTGCGCACGCCACCGATCTCCTCGGGGAGCGACGTGGTGGCGGCCGCGGCGATGCCACCGGTCGGTTCGTAGGTGAGGGCCTTGAGGGTGATCAGGGAGCGGACCACCTCGTCCCGGTACGGGCCGTCGTACCGGCAGCGGGCCGCCCAGGCCCGCCAGTCGTGCAGGCTCGTCCGCAGGGACTCGTACGGGTCGACCAGGCGGGGGCGCGGCTCGTGCGAGGGATGCCAGGTGAGGACGAACGCGACCTTCTCCCCCGGCTCCACCGTGAACTCGGCGTAGGTGGCGCGGTCCTCGCTCCAGGTGCGCACCTCGGGTTCGCTGCGCAGCCAGACCGCGTCCGGGCCCGCGACCGCCACCCGGTGGCCGTCCGACCTGCGCATCCAGGGGACGGCCGAGCCGTAGTCGAAGCGGAGGCGGATCGTGGAGCGGACGGTCACCCGGCCCGCCAGGCCCTCGACGACGCGTACGACGTCGGGGGCGCGGTCGCGCTGTGGCATCAGGTCGGTCACGCGGACCGCGCCGTCGTCCGTCTCCCACTCGGTGTCCAGGACCAGCGTGTCCCGCCGGTACGCGCGCCGCGCGCAGCTCTCGGCGCCCGTGGGGGCGATCCGCCAGTGGCCGTTCTCCTCGGTGCCCAGCAGCGCGGCGAAGCAGGCCGCCGAGTCGAAGCGGGGCAGGCACAGCCAGTCGATCGAGCCCAGGTTGCTCACCAGGGCGGCCGTCTGGTGGTCACCGATCAGCGCGTAGTCCTCTATACGGGGGTGCACGGAACCCGGGTTCCCTCAGCCGGGGATGATCAGTCCCCCCGACGGGACGCGCGTGACCCGGCACCCGGTGCCGTCGCCGGACGAGGGGTTCGCGCACCGGCGTTCGCGGCGGGGCCGCCCCCGCGTCAGCCCGGTCCCGTGCCCGCAGTCGTGCCCCCCACTCCGGAGAAGATCACCCCTGGACTGGACGGTGTCTGGTTGAGGACCCAGAGGCCGATCAGGGTGGCCAGCGCGAAGACCACCATGATCAGTACCGCGAGGACGAGCCGGCGGCGGCGTTCCCGCCGGAGCCAGTCGCCACGGGCGGTGCGGTAGGCGTCGGGGGCCGCGTGGACGCCGCCCGCGAGCGCGGCGAGCGCCTCGGCCAGTTCCCGCTCGGTGCGGTCCCGGCCGGTGTCGTTGCCGGTGGTGTCGTTCATCGCCGGGCCTCCATCGCCTGGGTCAGGGCGGCGAGGCCGCGTGCGGTGTGGGTCTTGACCGAGCCGCAGGAGATCCCCATCGCGGCCGCTATCTCGCTCTCCTTCAGCCCGAGCCAGTGGCGCAGCACGAGCGCCTCCCGCTGCCGGGCGGGCAACTGCTGGAGCGCGCCGATCAGCACCCGCTGGTCGTCGTGGAGCAGGGCCGTGCTCTCGGCGGAGGCGACCGCCTCGTCCGGCGGGGTCTCCGTGTGCCTGCGGACGACCTGGAGGTGCCGTATCCGCATCCGGGTGAGGTTGCAGACCGTGGAGCGCAGATACGCCTCCGCCGCCTCGGTGTCCTTCAGGCGCCGCCACTTGCGGTAGATCTGGTAGTACGCCTCCGCCACCACGTTCTCGGGGTCGTCGGCGCCCAGCAGCACCGCGAGCCGCAGCATCGACGAGTAGTGCAGCTCGAACAGCCGGGCGACACCGGCCTCGCGCTCCAGGTCGGCCGGGTCGTTCGCGGCCGGGGCCAGTGGTTCGTCCGGGTGCGCCGGCCGCGGCACCCGCTGTTCGACGACCGCCGGGGGCCGCACACCGCCGCCGGGCGGCTCGGGGGCGGGGGCCGTCGGCGGTGGCACCGGCACGCGGAGGTGCTGTCTGCGTCTCACGGGTTGCTCGCTCCCGTCTCGGGACGCCGCCTGACGGTCAGGCGGGACGGTAGGTCGGTCGCGTCGGCGCCGCGCGGGACGCCGAGCCGTTCGAGGACCGCGGTGGCGACCACCGCGACGGTCAGATTCACCAGCAGGGCGAGCAGACCGGCGTAGACCTCCAGCGAGCCCCCGCCCAGCAGCACGATGGAGGAGAAGCCCTCCCGCACCACCAGGAACGTCCCGGTCACCATGCCCACGCCCCACCCGGCGAGCAGCGCCCGAGGATGCAGCCGCCCGGTGAACAGGCCGACCGCCACGGCCGGGAAGATCTGCAGGATCCACACCCCGCCCAGCAGCTGGAGGTTGATGGCGTCCTGGTCGCGCAGCCCGAACACGAACGCCACCGCCCCCACCTTCGCGGTCAGCGACACCGCCTTGGCGATCCGCACCTGCCGTTTCGGCGTGGCGGTGGGCTGGAAGTACTCGACGTACACATTGCGGACGAAGCCGGTGGCGGCCGCGATCGACATCACCGCCGCCGGGACCAGCGCGCCGACGGTGATCGCGCCGAACACCAGCCCGGCCAGCGGACCCGGCATCAGCCGGTCCACCAGCATCGGGACGGCCGCCTCGGCGCCGCCCTCCGGTGCCCGCACCCCGGTCGCGAGCGCCGCGATCCCGAGGAAGCCGAAGAGGGCGAGCAGTCCGGTCCAGGCCGGCAGGGCCACCGTGACCTTGCGGACGGTGCGCGGGCCGTCCGCGGCGAACCCGGCGGTCAGCACGTGCGGGTACATCAGCAGGGCGAGTGCCGAGCCGAGCGCCAGTGTGGCGTAGGCGGGCTGCTGTTCGGGGGAGAGGAGCAGGGCCGGTCCGCCCAGTCGCTCCGCCGCCCCCTCGAAGACCGGGCCCGGACCGCCGAACCGCCTGAGGACCAGCCAGCACACGGCGGTCAGCGACACGAAGACGGCCACCGCCTTCAGCGCCGAGATCACGGCGGGCGCCCGCAGCCCGTGCCGGTACGTCGCCACGGCGAGCCCCGCGAACAGCGCGACCATCACCAGATCACCGGCCGCGCCCTTCGGGTAGACGCCCCCGGCCGTCAGCACCGCCCGGATGCCGAGCAGTTGCAGCGCCAGGTACGGCATCGTCGCGAGGATCCCGGTCAGCGCCACCACCAGCGCGAGCGGCGGCGAACCGTACCGGCCGCGCACGAAGTCCCCGGCCGTCACGTACCCGTGGCGCCGGGCCACCTCCCACAGCCGGGTCAGCAGCACGAAGGCCAGCGGGCAGACGATCACCGTGTACGGCACCGCGAAGAACGCGGGCGCCCCGTTGCCGTACGCGAGGCCGGGCACGGCGGTGAAGGTGTAGGCGGTGAAGATGGTGCCGCCCAGCAGCAGCCAGGTCCACACCGGGCCGAGGGACCGGTCGGCCAGCGCCCAGCCCTCCAGGGACGGCAGCCGGTCGGCGGGGCGCAGCCTGCGCGCGGTGACGGCGAGCAGCGACGCTCCGCCGATCACGGCGAGGAACGTCGCGGTCATGGCAGCGTCCGCCATGGTTCACCGTCCTTGGTGTGCCTGGCCCCGCACCGTCCCGGGGTGCCGCGCCGCCTTCGGCGCGCCGGGGGCCTTCACGCGGTAGTTGCGTAAGCCGCCGCTTCGGTTGACCGGAGCCCGGAGGAAATCTCGCGGAATCTCGTGGAAATTCGCTGTCAACCGATCCGAGCGGGTGAGCAACTCTTGCACAGACCCACAGGAAGCGGGAGAGGAGCGCAGGTCATGCCACGGACCGGTCAGCACCGGCTACGGCGCGTCGCGATCGCCGTACTGCTCCTCGCGCCCGCCGCGGGCCTGCTGTGGGTCCCCTGGTACGCCGGTGCCGAGCCGCGACTGGCCGGGACGCCGTTCTTCTACTGGTACCAGCTCGCCTGGGTGCCGGGATGCGGCCTCTGCCTGCTCGCCGCGTTCGCGCTGACGGAACGGCAGCGTGACCGGTACCGGGACAGGCGCCGAGACCGGCCTCGCTGAGCCGCACCCTCCGTCGGTCCCTCCGTCTTCCTTTCGCCCGTCTTCCTTTCGCCCTTCTTCCCGCACACCCGTAGAGGTCAGGAGCCGCCATGCCCACATCAGCCGTGCCCGAATCCGGCCGTAGAGCCCCCGAAGAGTCCCGGATGTCACCGAAGTCCCTCGCGATCTGGATCGCCGTCGCCCTCGTCGGCGCCATCGGCTGGGCCGTGCTCGCCCTTTCCCGGGGCGAGGAGATCTCCGCCGTCTGGCTGGTCGTGGCGGCCCTCGGTTCGTACGCGATCGCCTACCGCTTCTACTCCCGGTTCATCGCCCGCCGGGTCCTCCAGGTCGACGACACCCGCGCCACCCCCGCCGAACGGCTGGAGGACGGTGTCGACTACCACCCCACCGACAAGCGGGTGCTCTTCGGCCACCACTTCGCCGCGATCGCCGGCGCCGGCCCGCTGGTCGGCCCCGTCCTGGCCGCGCAGATGGGCTATCTGCCGGGCACGATCTGGATCATCGCGGGCGTCATCTTCGCCGGCGCCGTCCAGGACATGATCGTCCTGTTCCTCTCCATGCGCCGGGACGGCAAGAGCCTCGGCCAGATGGCCCGGGACGAGATCGGCAGGGTGGGCGGCGCCGCCGCGCTGATCGGCGTCTTCGCCATCATGATCATCCTGCTCGCGGTCCTCGCGATGGTCGTCGTCAACGCCCTCGCCGAGTCCGCGTGGGGCACCTTCTCGGTCTCCATGACCATCCCCATCGCCCTCTTCATGGGCTTCTACCTGCGCTATCTGCGGCCCGGCCGGGTCGTCGAGACCAGCTTCATCGGTGTCGCGCTGCTGCTGCTCGCCATCCTCGGCGGCGGCTGGATCCAGGACTCCTCCCTCGCCGAGTACTTCGTCTGGAGCCCCGAGACCCTGGTCTTCTGCCTGGTCGGCTACGGCTTCGTCGCCTCCGTGCTCCCCGTGTGGATGCTGCTCGCCCCGCGCGACTACCTCTCCACCTTCATGAAGGTCGGCACCATCGCCCTGATGGCTGTCGGAGTGGTGATCGCCGCCCCGAACCTGAAGGCCGAGTCGGTGACGGAGTTCGCCTCGACCGGCGCCGGCCCGGTGTTCGCCGGCTCCCTCTTCCCGTTCCTCTTCATCACCATCGCCTGCGGCGCCCTGTCCGGTTTCCACGCCCTGGTCTCCTCCGGCACGACCCCGAAGCTGATCCAGAAGGAGTCCCAGGTCCGGCTCATCGGCTACGGCTCCATGCTCACGGAGTCCTTCGTCGCCGTGATGGCCCTGATCGCCGCGTGCGTCCTGGAGCCCGGCCTGTTCTACGCCATGAACTCCCCGGCCGCACTGCTCGGCCCGACCGTCGACACCGCCGCCGAGGCGGTGAAGAACCTCGGCTTCACCATCACCCCCGAGCAGCTCACCGCCGCGGCCAAGGCCGTCGAGGAGGAGACCCTGGTCGGCCGCTCCGGCGGCGCGCCCACCCTCGCCGTCGGCATGTCGGAGATCTTCGCCGGGGTCTTCGGCGGCGCCGGGATGAAGGCATTCTGGTACCACTTCGCGATCATGTTCGAGGCGCTGTTCATCCTCACCACGGTGGACGCCGGCACCCGCGTCGGCCGCTTCATGCTCCAGGACATGCTCGGCAACGTCTGGAAGCCGATCGGCCGGGTCACCTGGAAGCCGGGCATCTGGATCACCAGTGCGCTGGTCGTCGGCGCCTGGGGCTACTTCCTCTACGCCGGTGTCACCGACCCCCTCGGCGGGATCAAGCAGCTGTTCCCCCTCTTCGGCATCGCCAACCAGCTGCTCGCCGCGGTGGCCCTCGCCGTCACCACCACCGTGCTCATCAAGTCCGGCAAGCTCCGCTGGGCCTGGGTCACCGGCATCCCGCTGGCCTGGGACGTGGCCGTCACCTTCACCGCGGGCTGGCAGAAGATCTTCTCGGACAACCCGGCCATCGGCTTCTTCGCCCTGCGCGACAAGTACGCGGCGGCCATCGACAAGGGTGAGCTCCTGCCGGGCGCCACGAACATGGACGACATGCACACCATCGTCCTCAACAACACGGTCGACGGCGTGATCATGGCGATCTTCCTCCTCCTCGTCCTCACCGTCCTGGTCAACTGCGCCGTGGTCTGCGTCCGCGCCGTACGCTCCCCGTCCCCCCTCCCGACGACCGAGGCTCCCTACGTCGAGTCCCGCATCGACCTGCCCGAGCGGTCCGGCGAGGAGCTGGTTGGGGCCCGCCGATGACCGCCCCGGACGTGCGCCGCTGGGCACGGGCCGTGCGCTGGTACCTCCGTGAGCTGACGGGGGAGGCGGAGTACGACCGCTACTGCGAGCGGTACCGCCGCCGGCACGCCGGGGTGCCGGTACCGACACGGAGGGAGTACGACGTCCTGCGGACCCGGCGCCGTGAAGAGCACCCGGAGGGCCGCTGCTGCTGACGCGTACCCGAGTGTGCGGGCGGGCGGGGGAGGGGACACCCCCGCCCGCCCCCACCACCGGGGCGCGACCGGCCCCCGCCCACCCGCACCCGCCGAACCACCGAGCCCCCGGGCTCGCCTCCACCCCTGACGGACCCCGCTCGCCCCCCGACCGGAGCCGGCCCCACGATGCTGAGACGCCGCCCCGCCCTGCTGATCCGTCCCGAACTGGACGACGACCCCCTGCACACCACCCTCACCGAACTGCGGCCCGCCCAGCAGTTGCACGGCCTCGGCGCCGGCCGCACCCGGCCCGTCTGGGAACCGGTGGCCGAGCTGCTGCGCACCACGGGCCGGGACTGGGACCGCCGGGCGCACCGGATCGACGTACTGGCCCGGCGCCTGCCCGCCGCCGTCTCGCAACGCTGGATCGCCGACCGCCCGGCGGACGGCGACGCCCTCGTCCTGCGGGCCTTCGTCGAGACGGACCGGGCAGCGGCCGCCGACCACGCGGCCGTCCGCCATGCCGAACACCTCTGCCTCCGCGCCGCCGAGGCGTGCCCCGAGGACCCCGTCCCCTGGCTGGCCCTGCTGTCGCTGATGCACTCCTGCGCCGTCCCGGTCAGGGACGCGGTGCCGGTGTGGACGGAGGCGGTCAACCGGGCGCCCTGGCTGCGCACGTCCTACCACCGGCTGCTGCGCTACCTCTCCCCGCGCGGCCACGGCACCGTCCCGGACATGATGGACTTCGCCTGGCAGGCCGCCGTCCGCGCCCCGCACGGCTCACCGCTCGCCCTGCTCCCCGTCGCCGCCCGGGTGGAACTCATGGCCCACCGCCGGAGGGGGACACCCCTGGAGTCGCTGGGGGCGGGCGGCAACTGGAACGAGCCGCGGGCGGTCCACGAGATCGACCTGGCGCTGAGGAACTGGTTCGACGCCGGTACCCGGCCCCACGCCGAGGCCGTCACCGACCTCAACGTCCTGGCCTTCGCCCTGACCCGCGCCCACCGCCCCGACGAGGCCGCCACCGTCTTCCGCAGGCTGGGCCGCCACATGACCCCGCACCCCTGGGACCTGCTGCCGCAGCCGGAACGCACGTTCACGTACTGGCGGGACAGGGCGGCGCGGCGGTGACGCCACGGGGCATGCGGCCCTCGACCGGCTAGGCGGGCGAGGGCGTCGTCTCCTTCTCCTCGTCCTGCGTCTGCCCGGCGGTGGCCGCAGCCTCGCGGTCGCGGCGCTCGCGGCGGGCGAGGATGACGTAGCCGACGGGGACGGCCGCGGCGAAGAGCCACCACTGGAGGGCGTACGCGTAGTTCAGCGCGGCGTTCTCGTCGCCTGGGCTGCCGAGGAGTTCCGGGGTGTCGCCCTTCGGCTCGGGCGCCGTCTGGGCCACGTAGCCGCCGAGCACCCGGGCGTCGAGGCGCTTCGCCTCCTGCCCGCTGTTGATCAGCATGATCTGCCGGTCCGGCAGGCCCTTGAGATCCTTGATCCCGCTGGCCTCGGTCGTCTCGTCGGGCATCAGCCGCCCGGTGACGGTGACCTCACCGCCGGGAGGTGCGGGGATCTCGGGGAACGCGGTCTGGCTGGGCCCGTCCGCGGGGATCCAGCCGCGGTTGACGAGCAGGACCTTGCCGTCGTCGAGGACGAACGGGGTCAGGACGTGGAAGCCGATCTCGTCGTCGGCGTTGGTGCGGCGGCGGACGACGACCTCGTCGTCGGTGTCGAAACGGCCCTGCGCGGTCACGGTCCGGTAGCGCTCGGCGCTGGTGACCGTGTGTCCCGGGGACGTCAGCCGCTCCACCGGCACCGGCTTCGCGGCCAGCGCGTCCGCGACGAGCCGGTTCCGCGCGGAGCGCTCCTCGTACCGATGCATCTGCCAGAAGCCCAGCCTGACCATCGTCGGGATCAGGACGAGCGCGAGCAGCGTGAGGATCACCCACTGCCGGGACAACAGGAAGCGGTACACCCACTGACCGTACCTCGGACGGTTCGGCCCCCGGCGGGAGGGTCCCGCCGGGGCCGGCATCGGCCTTCACCGCCACGACGGGTCGTCCCCGCGGCCGCGTGAGGGCTCAGACCTTGTCGACGATCCCCACCTTCCCCTCGGCCCGCGCGCAATGGGCGCCGCAGTACCAGTGGCCCTCGACCTCGACGCCCTGGCCGATGATCTGCACCCGGCAGTGCTCGCAGATCGGGGCCATACGGTGGATCGCGCAGGCGAAACAGTCGAAGACGTGCACCGCGCCCTGCGCGTGCACCTCGAACGTCATGCCGTAGTCGTTTCCGCAGACTTCGCAACGTGCCATGCGCCACAGGGTGCGGCGCCGACGGCGGCACGGGCGAGCGGGCGGCGGGCGAGTCGCCCGCCAATCACCCGTACGCCCGTCTCACTCCTCGGTGGCGGGCTCCACGTCCCGCAGCAGCTGGCCGAAGGCCGCCTCGTCGATCACGGGCGTCCCGTACTGCCGGGCCTTCACCGTCTTCGACGTACCCGAGTCGGGGTCGTTGGTGACGAGCAGACTGGTCACCCGGGACAGACTCGTCGCCACATGCAGCCCCGCCTCCACCGCACGGTCCTCCAGCAGCTCCCGGTCGACGGAGGTGTCCCCCGAGAACGCGACCCGCATGCCCTGCTTGAGGGGTTTGCCCTCTTCGTACCGCCCGGGGTTGGGGTACGGGCACGGGGGGCGCTTGCGTGAGGGCCGCCAACTGCCCGACCCGTAGCCGCCGGACGCCTGCCGCCCGATCGTCGGCGAGGCGGACCACTCGGTCAGCGGCCGGCATTCGAGCAGCGGCAGCCGCACACCCCGGCTCGCGGCGGCGTGCAGACTGGGCCGGAACGCCTCCGCCAGCACCCGCGCGTCGTCCAGCGCGTGGTGGGCGCGCTGCTGAACGACGCCGAAGTGGGCCGCGAGCGACTCCAGCTTGTGGTTGGGCAGCGGCAGCCCCAGCTCCTTCGACAGCGCGATGGTGCACAGCCGCTGCCGCACCGGCGCCTCGGTCTCCGCGCGCGCGTACTCCCGGGCGAGCATCGACCAGTCGAACACCGCGTTGTGCGCGACGAGTACGCGGTCCGCGAGCCGTGAGGACAGCTCCTCCGCGATCTCCCGGAACAGCGGCGCCCCTTCGAGCACGTCACTCGTCAGCCCGTGGATCCACACCGGCCCCGGGTCCCGCTCGGGGTTCACCAGCGTGTACCAGTGGTCCTCGACCTCGCCCCGTGCGTCCAGTCTGTACACGGCCGCGGAGATTATCCGGTCGTCCCGGGCCAGCCCGGTCGTCTCCACGTCAACCACCGCATACCCCTGCGGATATGCGACCGGCCAGGGAGCTTGCGGAGCCGCGGTCGAAAGGTCATCGAGCATGGTCCCTGAGGATACGGGCCACGACTGACAGCTCGTTACCCGACGGAGGGAAGGCCCGGGGAAGCGGCCGATGCGTTGTCCGCTCGGCGACCGCCGCCGCCGCGGAGCCCGTGGGGAGGTGACGGGGCGACAGCCCCGCCCGCCCGCCGGATTGGCGGAGGACGCCAAGAAGCAAGCGCGTACCACCGGAAATACTTGTCAGTAACAACGTCTAGCCCCAGCTCACCAGCGGTTCTACGGTGCCCTCATGCCGAACCTGCCCGATGTCGTGCTGTGGTCGATACCCGCGTTTGTGCTGCTCACCGTGGTCGAGGTGATCAGTTACCGGCTTCATCCGGACGAGGATGCCGCCGGGTACGAGGCGAAGGACGCCGCGACGAGCGTCGGTATGGGGCTCGGGAGCCTCGTGTTCGACCTCCTGTGGAAGATCCCGATCGTCGCCGTCTATACGGCGGTCTACGAGCTGACCCCGCTGCGTGTGCCCGTGCTGTGGTGGACGGTGCCGTTGATGCTGCTCGCGCAGGACTTCTTCTACTACTGGTCGCACCGGGGCCACCACGTCGTCCGGATTCTGTGGGCCTGTCACGTCGTGCACCACTCCAGCCGGAAGTTCAACCTGACCACAGCACTGCGGCAGCCCTGGACCACCTGGACCGTGTGGCCGTTCTACGTCCCGCTCATCGCCCTCGGCGTGCACCCGGCCGCGCTCGCGTTCTGCTCGTCGGCCAACCTCGTGTACCAGTTCTGGATCCACACGGAGCGGATCGGCAAGCTGCACCCGGCCTTCGAGTTCGTGTTCAACACGCCGTCCCACCACCGGGTCCACCACGCCTCCCAGGGCGGCTACCTCGACCGCAACTTCGGCGGCATCCTCATCGTGTGGGACCGGCTGTTCGGGTCCTTCGTCGCGGAGACCGAGCGGCCCGTCTACGGGCTGACCAAGAACATCGACACCTACAACCCCCTGCGGGTCGCCACCCACGAGTACGTCGCCATCGCCAAGGACCTGAGGGCGGCGAGGAGTTGGAGTGAGCGGGCCGGGCGGGTCCTCCGCGGCCCCGGCTGGGGTCCGGCGGCGCGGCGCACGGCCGTCGAGGAGCAGCCCGCGGTCACGGAGACCGCGGCGTGAGACGGGACAGCGGACGGATCGTCCTGGTCTCCTTCGGGATCGCCGCCGCCGTCGACCTCGGCTCCCTCGCCGCCGGGTTCGGCGCCGGGCACTTCGTCGCCAAGCCGCTGCTGATGCCGCTGCTCGCCGCGTACGTCCACCTGTGCGGCGGACCCCGCCTGCTGATCGCCGCCCTTCTCTTCGGGTGGGGCGGCGACGTCCTCCTCCTCTCCGACGCCGAACCCGCCTTCCTCGCCGGGATGGGCTCCTTCGCGGCGGGCCACGTCTGCTACCTCGTGCTCTTCGGGAAGCGGACGCGGCCGGCGAGCGCCTCACCCGTCGCCGGGGGCGGGGGTTCACCCGGGCCCGTGCGGCGGGCGCCCCGCGCGCGTGCCCTCTGGTTGCCCGCCGGGTACGTGCTCGCGCTCGTCGTCGCCGTGGCGAGCCTGTGGCCCGGTCTGCCCGCGGAGTTGCGTCTGCCCGTCGCCGGGTACAGCGCCCTGCTGACCGCGATGGCGTTCTCCGCCTCCCGGCTGGGGGCCGTCGCCGGAGTCGGCGGCGCGCTCTTCGTACTGTCGGACATGCTCATCGCGACCGGGGTCGCCGAGTGGCCCCAGCCGCCGCGCCCGGACCTGTGGATCATGCTCACGTACCTCGCCGCCCAGTACCTGCTGGCCCGGGGAGTCCTCCGGCTTCCTGGGGCCGTGCTTCCCGCGACCACCGGCGGATCGGTACCGGCACGGCCGTGACGACGCCGGCCCCCGTGCCGGACTCACCAGCGGATCGGTACCGGCAGTGCCGTGAGCAGGGCCGACACCGCCACGACCACGCCCAGGACCACCAGCTCCGCGCGTGCGGGGGCACAGGCGTCCAGCGGGTCGGCCGCACGGCGCAGCCGTAGCCGGGCGCGCAGGGCGAGGGCGGCGACGGCGGCCATGAGGAGCACCTTGGCGAGCAGGGCCCGCCCGTACGCCGTCTCCGTCATCTGGTCGAGGACTGTCCCCGGTGGCATCCGGCGGAGCGTGCTCCACGACCCGGTGGCGGTCACGGCGGCCAGCAGAACGGCGGCCAGGCGCGCGTACAGACCCAGCAACGCGGCGCCCGCTCCCGCTCTCGCGCGCCACGCGCGCGAACCCAGGGTCCGCAGGACGTACAGCAGTCCGCCCGCCCACAGAGCCGCGCACATCAGGTGAACACAGGTCAGGACCGTCCCGACGAGCGGGCTGTGCTCGGTGGTGGGGTGCGCCCGCAGCGCCTCCGCGACGACGAGCGCCGTCAGCGGCACCGTCTGGGTGAGCGGGCGGCGGGACCGGGCGCACAGGGCCGCCGCCGCGAACGCGTTGACCTCCAGCAGGGCGAGCCGGCCGTCCCTCGTCTCGTAGAGACCGCCGACGTCCATGTCGCCGGGGGAGTCCGGCACGAGGTTGCCGGTCGCCACCACCGAGGCCAGCCCCAGCGCGGCCGCACAACCGGCGGCAGCCGCCACCGGCGCCCAACTGCGGGGTGTCTCCTGCGGCGCGCCGGGCACCCGCCGGGCCAGCCGGACGACGAACAGCTCGCCGGCCGGTACGCACAGCGCGGCCAGCAGTACCGTCCTGAGCAGGGCGATCCCCCCTGCCCCGGGAGCCGCGGCCTCACCCGTGCCGTCCAGCGCGGCCCGCGGCCCCAGCAGCGGGATCAGCGCACCCAGGGCCACCAGCAGGAGCAGCCCCACCGCCCGGCCGGCGCCCGCCGGTAGCCGCCCCACGGGGCGCTGCCCCTCATTCGCCTCCGCCATCCGTCTCGTCAGGCTCCCCCGAGAAGTCCGCCAGTCGCACCGGAAATGCGCAAGTGCCGGTAAACAATCGACAGTTCGACATTCCACTCCTTCGTACGACTCGGCGCGGCCCACGTCTCAGGGCGGCCTACGCGCCAAGAAGCGCCGGGGAGGCGCACGCCGCAGACGCACGCCTCCCTCTCGCGCCCCGATGCCTCCGCCCTCGATACCACCGCCCTTGACGCCACCGCCGTCCGCCTCCCGGAGCCTCACCCCCACCCCGCCTCGTCCACCGCCCAGGGCCCCGGCGGCCGAGCCCAGTCGCCCGGACCACCTTCGAAGGACACCGGCGGCAGCGCGTACCTCAGCCGTCCGACGCGGCTGTCCCGCTCGGCGAGCCAGTCCTCGGCTCCGCCGAACGCCTCCTCACTCCGGGCACCGCCATCGCCGCCATCGCCGAAGCCACCACCATCGCCGCCGGCGCGGTGCGCCTCCTGGCCCCGCACAGTTCCCTTGAGGAGCCACGCCGCCGTCCGCGCCAACGACAGCCGTACCACCCTTCCGCAACCGTCCGCCGACCGCTCGGTCAGCGACCGCAGCACGGCCGCCGCCAGCAGGTACCCCGTTCCATGGTCGAGGGCCTGAGCGGGCAGGGCGCCCGGCCGCTCCGGCGCACCCTCGACCGCGGCGATCCCGGTCGCCACCTGGACGAGGCTGTCGAAGCCGCGCCGTCCGGCCCACGGCCCATGGGCGCCCCACGCCGACAGCTGCGCCACGACCAGGCCGGGCCGCCGGGCGAGCAGCGCCTCAGGGGACAGTCCGAACCGGTCCAGCGCGCCCGGCCGGTACCCGGTGACGACGACGTCCGCCGCGGCCAGCAGCTCCTCGAAGACGCGCCGGTCGGCGGCCCGGGTCAGGTCCAGTGCCGTCGACCGCTTCCCGAAGCCGGTGTCGATGTGCTGGTCGGGGAGTTCGGGCATTCCCGGCGGGTCGACGCGCAGCACGTCCGCGCCCAGCAGGGCGAGCGTCCGGGTCGCGACCGGGCCCGCGATGACACGGGTCAGGTCGAGGACACGGACTCCGGCGGCGGGCAGCAGGGGACCCGCCCCCGCCCCCGACGCCGGCAGTGCGCGCGCGTGCGCGGTCTCCGCCCGGTCGTGCTCGACCAGCGGCCGGGCGGCCACCGCCACGGCCTGCTCGTGGGCCGCCCACTCCCGCGCCGTCCGCAGGGCGACCGCGAGACCCCCGGCCCCGTACACCGTCTCCTCGACCTCCAGCGACGACCGTTCGGCGAGCGCCGCCCCGACGGTCGCCACGTCGTCCTCGGGCAGCCTCAGCGCCGACAGCAACCGCTCCCGGTGATGCGGGTAGTTGGCGTGCGTCCGCACCCAGCCGTCCGCCGTGCGCCAGAAGCGCGACAGCGGAGCGAAGGCGACCGGTGCCCGCCCGTCGATCAGCAGGTGCCGCTCGCTGACGAAGGCCGTGGCCACCGCCCCGTCGTCCACCCGTACGCGCGGCACCTCCGCGAGCCCGGCCCGCCGCGCGCCCAGCTCGGCGGCGGCCAGCGCGCACACGCCCACGCAGGCCCGTGCCAGCTCCCGCACCGGGAGCCGAGCCGGCAGCGCGCCGTCCCGTTCGACCGTCGACACCCGCCCGAGCAGCCCGGGGTCGCCGCCCAGCGCCGCCCACGCCGACCCCGGGCCCACCTCCACGCCCGTACCCGAGCCCCCGCTCATACCCCTACCCCAGCCCGTGCCCATGTCCGTCATGAGCCCACTGTGCGGTGTGGACGGGATCAACACGGGCACCGGGGCAGCGGAAGGGCCGGGCGGTACCCGACCGCCCGGCCCCGACACTCCCTGGGGGAGAGCCGCTACCTGGTCACCGCGTCCAGCGCGTCCGCCATGCCGAAGCCGTAGAAGCCGTTGTGGTTCTTCGGCCCCTCGCACACCGCGTCGGCCTTGCCGTCACCGTCGAGGTCGTACGGGTCCGTGCACGGCGTCGCGTCGGCCTGCGCGTACAGCAGGGCCTTCACGATCGGTGCCGGCGCGTACGGGTGCGTCGACTTGATGAGGGCGGCGACACCCGCGACGTGCGGGGACGCCATCGACGTGCCGGCCATGTACCCCCACTTGCCGCCGGGCAGCGGGCCCAGGATGAGGCCGCTGGTGGCGGGCGGGGCAGGGGTCTGCAGGCGGGTCGAGTCGCCGCCGGGCGCGGCGATGTCGATGACGCCCAGACCGTGGTTGGAGAACGACGACTTGACGCCCTTCGCGCCGGTCGCGGCGACCGTGACGACACCGGGCAGCTGGGTCGGGACGTCCAGGCACTTCGACGGGTCGATCACCCGGTCCGCCGGCGTCGAGTCGTTCGGTGACGTCGGGTCGGTGATCTCGTCGGCCGCGAGGTCGTAGTTCTCGTTGCCGGCCGCCGCGACGTTGACCGTGCCCTTCCCCTCCGCGTACCGCGACGCCCGGGTGATGGCCTCGACGAGCGCCTTCTGGTCCGGGTCGTCCTTGCAGTTGAAGTACCAGGGGTCGGTGTAATAGCTGTTGTTGGTGACGTCCACGCCGTGCTCGGCGGCCCACATGAAGCCGCAGACCACGGCCTCGGTGTAGAAGAAGCCGGCCGTGGTGGACACCTTGATGCCGGACACCTTCACGCCCGGCGCCACCCCCGTGACCCCGACGCCGTTCTTGGCGGCGGCGATCTCACCGGCCACATGCGTGCCGTGGGGGCTCTCCGTGGGCCCCGGCCGCCAGGCGCCGTCGGCCGTGTCGGGCTTGCCCGTGACACAGTTGACCGACGCCTTCCGGTCGAAGTTCGGCGCGATGTCCGGGTGGGTGTCGTCGACGCCGGTGTCGATCACGGCGACCGTGACGTCCGGGCTGCCCAGGGACACCTCGTGGGCCTTGTCCGCCTTGATGGCCGGCAGGTCCCACTGCAACGGCTCCAGCGGGTCCTGACCGTCGGCGGCCTCGGCGGCCGCGGCCTCCTCGGCGGTCAGCACCCGGGGGGTGCCGACATCGGTGGTGGACTGGGCGGGCAGCGGCGCGGTGCGCGTGGCACCGGCCGACTCCACCCCGCGGACCTTGCGGATCGTGGCGGCGAAGTCGGCGTTCGCGGAGTGGACGACGATGACGCCGATCTTGTCGTACGACGTCACGACGGTGCCGCCCGCCTCGGTGATGGCCTTCTTCACCTGGGCGGACGGGCCGTGGCCGGGGCGGACGTTGACCACATAACTGAGCTGCGTCGCGTCGGCCGCGGCCCGGGCGGTCACCTCTGCCGCCGAGGCCGTGACGTTCGGGACGGCGACGAGCGCCGTCGCCAGGGCCATCCCCGCGGGGATGGCCGCCATACGACGGGAGCGCATACGAGGCGCTGTCATGCTGTCTCCAGTTCGTTCGCGTGTTGAGCGGTACGAGCTGTGCGGGAACCGGTCCCGCCGGGGTGTCGGTCCGCCCCGGCGACCGGTTACTTGACGGCCTTCAGGGCGTTGACGATGCCGAACCCGTAGAAGCCGTTGACACGGGAGCCACCCTCGCAAACGGCATCCGGGGTGCCGTCGCCGTTCTGGTCGTACGTCTCCGGGCACGCCTGCTTGTCCGCCTGGGCCTTCAGCAGCCACTGCAACTGCTTCGGCGACGCCCACGGGTGCGTCGACTTCAGCAGCGCGGCCACCGCGGAGGCGTGCGGCGCCGCCATCGAAGTGCCCTGCAGGAAGCCGTACTTGCCTTCCGGCATCGTGGACAGGATGCGGCCGTCCTTCGACGGGGTGTCCGGCAGCTGGTAACGGCGGTCGCCACCCGGCGCGGCGATGTCGACGACGCCGTTGCCGTACGTGGAGTAGTACGACTTCTCGTTCTTCACACCGGTCGCGCTCACCGTGACGACACCCGGCAGCTGGGTCGGCACGTCGAAGCACTCGCTCGGGTCGATGGTGCGCTCGACCGGAGTGGTGTCGTTGGGGCTGGAGGCGTCCGCGATCGCGTCGGAGGCGAGGTCGTGGTTGGAGTTGCCCGCCGAGGCCAGGTGCAGCGTGCCCTTCCTCGTGGCGTACTTCTGCGCCCGGTTGACGGCGTCGACGATGGCCTTCTGGTCCGGGTCGTCCACGCAGTTGTAGAGCCACGGGTCGACGTAGTAGCTGTTGTTCGTGATCTCCACGCCGCGGTCTGCGGCGAACACGAACGCGCAGACGACGCTCTCCGCGTAGAACAGCCCGCTCTTCCTGTCGGTCACATTGATGGCGGAGACCTTGACCCCGGGTGCCACACCGGCGACGCCCACGCCGTTGCGGGCGGCGGCGATCTCACCGGCGACGTGCGTGCCGTGGTAGTCGTCCGCGGTGTACGGCCGCCAGGCGCCCTCGCTGGTGTCCGCGACACCGCCGTCGCAGTTCGCCGACTGGGACTTGGAGAAGTTCGGGGCGAGGTCGGGGTGGGTGTCGTCGACGCCGGTGTCGATGACGGCGACCGTGACCTTCCTGCTGCCGTCGTTGATCTTCGCGGCCTTGTCGGCGCCGATCGAGCGCAGGTCCCACTGGTCCGCCTCGAGGGGCTCGGCGTCGGGGATGTCCGCCGAGGCGGCCTTCACCTTCGCGGCCTCCGCGTCCGTCAGGTAGTCGACGGCGCCCTCGTCCGTCGTACCGGCGGGGGTCAGCGGCGAGGTGCGGGTGGCACCGGCGGACTGCACTCCGCGCACCGCGCGGATCGTCGCGCCGAACTCCGGGTTGGTCGAGTGGACCACGATCACGCCGATCCGGTCGTACGTGACGACGACCTTGCCGCCCGCCGCGGCGATCGCCTTCTGCACGGCGGCGATGGTGCGCTTGTCGGTCCCGGTGTTCACGACGTACGAGAGGTTCGGGCCCTCCGCGGTCGCGGTGGCGGGTGCGGCGAGCGGCGCCGCCGAGGCGACACCCGGCAGGAAGCCGAGCGAGGCGGTCAGCGAAAGGGCGACCGGTACCGCGAGCGCGAACCGCCGGCTGGAGCGCAGATGAGCCATGGGATCTCCACATCGTCCTCAAAGAAACCGGCCCAGGGCACACGAGTGCCTGGGCAGGTACATGACTTGGTGGTGCGCCCCGAAGCTATCCCCCGCCGTCCCTGGCCAGCAATGACTTCACGGCTCGGGCGGCGAAGTAGAGGGGTATCCCTTATCGGCGAGCCTGTGTCGATCCGTCGCCGAATCGATTTTCGAAAGGGCGACACAGGGTTGAACCGGTCCTCGCGTGCCGCCGTGACGTTGAGCAGGGAGCCCGAGCACGGTCGGGCGCCCATCACCGCTAGGAACAGAGCCGACCAGATGTCCGTAACCGACCCGTCCCCCGATCCGACGGCGAAATCGTCCCCATCCACCGTCGCGAACGCGACGGACAAGCGAGGAGACTCCGTGGCAACCGACGCACCGCCCCCCGCGAAGGCAGAGCACCATCTCCCCTCGGCCGAGGAGTTCACCGCAGTCCAGGAGAGCGCGGAGTTCGGTGAACTGCGCCGCTCCTACCGGTCGTTCGCCTTCCCGCTGACCGTCGCCTTCATCGCCTGGTACCTGCTGTACGTCCTGCTCTCCAACTACGCCGGCGACTTCATGGGGACCAAGCTCCTCGGCAACATCAACATCGCCTTCGTTCTGGGCGTCGCCCAGTTCGTCACCACGTTCCTCATCGCCTGGTGGTACTCGCGGCACGCCGCCGCGAAGCTCGACCCCAAGGCCGAGGCGATCAAGTCCCGGATGGAGGGCGGCGCATGAGCCCCGTTCAGCAGACAGTCCTCGCGGCCAACGAGGCCAGCGAGCACCGGCCGCTCATCATCACCCTGTTCGGGCTGTTCGTCCTCGCGACGCTCGCCATCACCGTCTGGGCCGGCCGCCAGACCAAGGACGCCGCCGACTTCTACGCGGGCGGCCGCCAGTTCAGCGCCTTCCAGAACGGCCTCGCCGTCTCCGGCGACTACATGTCCGCCGCGTCGTTCCTCGGCATCGCGGGCGCCATCGCCCTCTTCGGCTACGACGGCTTCCTCTACTCCATCGGCTTCCTGGTCGCCTGGCTGGTCGCCCTGCTCCTGGTCGCCGAGCCGCTCAGGAACTCCGGCCGCTACACCATGGGCGACGTGCTCGCGTACCGCATGCGCCAGCGCCCGGTCCGCACCGCCGCGGGTACGTCCACGATCGTCGTGTCGATCTTCTACCTGCTGGCCCAGATGGCGGGCGCGGGCGTACTCGTCTCCCTGCTCCTCGGCATCACCTCGGACGCGGGCAAGATCCTGATCGTCGCCCTCGTCGGCATCCTGATGATCGTCTACGTCTCCATCGGCGGTATGAAGGGCACCACCTGGGTCCAGATGGTGAAGGCCGTGCTGCTGATCGGCGGCACGCTCCTCATTACGTTCCTGGTGCTGCTGAAGTTCAACTTCAACATCTCCGATCTGCTCGGCACCGCCGCCGAGAACAGCGGCAAGGGCGCCGCCTTCCTGGAGCCCGGCCTCCAGTACGGCGCGACCGGCACCTCCAAGCTGGACTTCATCTCCCTCGGCATCGCCCTCGTCCTCGGCACCGCCGGCCTGCCGCACATCCTGATCCGCTTCTACACGGTGCCCAACGCCAAGGCCGCCCGTAAGTCCGTCAACTGGGCCATCGGCATCATCGGCGGCTTCTACCTGATGACCATCGCCCTCGGCTTCGGCGCCGCCGCGCTGATCTCCCAGGACGAGATCATCGCCTCCAACCCCTCGGGCAACACGGCGGCCCCGCTGCTCGCCCTGCACCTGGGCGGCGTCGACTCGGCCTGGGGCGCCATCCTGCTCGCCACGATCTCGGCGGTGGCCTTCGCGACCATCCTCGCCGTGGTCGCCGGCCTCACCCTCGCCTCGTCGTCCTCCTTCGCGCACGACATCTACGCCAACGTCATCCGCAAGGGGAAGGCATCCGGCGCCGAGGAGGTCCGCGCGGCCCGCTGGGCGACCGTCTTCATCGGCATCGTCTCCATCGGCCTCGGCGCCCTCGCCCGCGACCTGAACGTGGCCGGCCTGGTCGCCCTCGCCTTCGCGGTCGCGGCCTCCGCCAACCTGCCGACCATCCTCTACAGCCTCTTCTGGAAGCGGTTCACCACCCAGGGCGCGCTGTGGTCGATCTACGGCGGTCTGATCGTCGCCGTCGGCCTGGTGCTGTTCTCGCCCGTCGTCTCCGGCGACCCGAAGGCGATGTTCCCGGACGTCGACTTCCACTGGTTCCCGCTGAAGAACCCGGGCATCATCTCCATCCCGTTCGGCTTCCTCATGGGCTTCCTCGGCACCGTGCTCTCCAAGGAGAAGCCCGACGAGGCCAAGTACGCCGAGCTGGAGGTCCGGTCCCTCACGGGCACCGGCGCGCACTGACCCGGCTCACCGCGTCCGGGGCCGTCGTGGATCTCCACGACGGCCCCGCGCCGTGCCCGGACCGCTGCGCGCGGTGCCCGGCTCGTAGGGTTCTACGGCGATTCCTCGCCACCTCTTGTGGGGTCGGGCCGGTGATGTCGGGGGAACCGTCACGTAGGCTCGCAGTGTCCGGAGAATCAGTGATCCGCCTACGACAGCCGAATCCGTGATCGGTACGACCGGGGAGGGGGCCCACGTGCTCATCGACACCTACGGCCGAGTGGCCACCGACCTGAGGGTCTCGCTGACCGACCGGTGCAATCTGCGCTGCACCTACTGCATGCCCGAGGAGGGCCTGCAGTGGCTGGCCAAGCCCGACCTGCTCACGGACGACGAGATCGTCCGCCTCATCGGCATAGCCGTCGCCACCCTCGGCATCACCGAGGTCCGCTTCACCGGCGGCGAGCCGCTGCTGCGCCCCGGCCTGGTCGGCATCGTGGAGCGCGTGGCGGCGCTGGAGCCCCGCCCCCAGATGTCCCTCACGACGAACGGCATCGGCCTCAGGCGCACGGCGACGGCCCTGAAGGCGGCGGGCATGGACCGGGTGAACGTCTCCCTGGACACCCTGCGCCCCGACGTCTTCAAGACGCTCACCCGCCGGGACCGCCACAAGGACGTCCTGGAGGGCCTCGAAGCCGCCCGCGAGGCGGGCCTGACCCCCGTCAAGGTCAACTCGGTCCTGATGCCGGGCCTGAACGACGACGAGGCCCCGGACCTCCTCGCCTGGGCCGTCGAGCACGACTACGAGCTGCGCTTCATCGAGCAGATGCCGCTGGACGCCCAGCACGGCTGGAAGCGCGACGGCATGGTCACCGCCGGCGACATCCTCACCTCCCTGCGCACCCGCTTCGACCTCACCGCCGAGGGCCGGGACGAGCGGGGCTCGGCCCCCGCCGAGCGCTGGCTCGTCGACGGCGGCCCCCACCGGGTGGGCGTCATCGCCTCCGTCACCCGCCCCTTCTGCTCCGCCTGCGACCGCACCCGCCTCACCGCCGACGGCCAGGTCCGCACCTGCCTGTTCGCCCGCGAGGAGACCGACCTGCGCGCCGCCCTGCGCTCGGGCGCCCCCGACGAGGAGATCGCCCGCATCTGGCGCCTGGCCATGTGGGGCAAGAAGGCGGGCGCGGGCCTGGACGACCCGTCGTTCGTCCAGCCCGACCGGCCGATGTCCGCGATCGGAGGGTGAGCGTTCCGCGTTCGGACACGGCCTACGAGGCGCGGTCCTCCCACTCCTCCAGCCTGACGACATCCTTCAGGAACCCCCGCACACCCAGGAACTGGGACAGATGCTCCCGGTGCTCCTCACAGGCCAGCCAGGTCTTGCGCCGCTCCGGCGTATGCAGCTTGGGGTTGTTCCAGGCGAGTACCCAGACCGCGTCGGCACGGCAGCCCTTGGCGGAACAGACGGGGGAGACGGGATCGGCACCGGGCACGTTGAGGATGTTCACCCGTCGACCCTAAGGGTTGTCCCGTAATCCCCGGCGGACGCGCGACGCCGGCTACGGCACCTCGCCGCGTTGTCGGAACATCCGCATACATCCAGTATGCGGACGCCCCTCCGCCTTGCGATGCACCGCATCCGACGCCGCGCGCTGATCCACCGGGAATTACGGGACAACCCTTAGCCGCAGAAAAGGCGACGCCGAGCAGCCACGGGGGGAGCTGCCCGGCGTCGGTCTGTCGCTCCGACGGGGGATGCGGAGCGCGTACGAAGTATGTCACGGGTAACCCTCTGCCCGGCACAGGAACTACATGATTGATCTGAGCTTTTCTTGAGGTTGGTGGCCGGGGGGATTCCGCTTCGCGCGGGTCCCCCGTGCTCAGGCCCGCTCGCGCGGCTCGCTCCGGTGACTCTCCTGGGAGTCCGCCGGGGCGTCTTCCGAGAAGGATTCCGCGAACCCGTCGGCCGGGGGCGGCGTGATCATCGGCCGCACGGGCGGGGCGATGAACGTGGACGGCAGCGAAGGGGCGTTCTCCCGGCCCGCGTTGGCGATCACCACGGCGATGTACGGCAGGACCATTCCGAGCACCAGTGCGACGACCGCGACGTGCCGTTCGACGTTCCACAGGACCGCGGCGGCGATCACCGAGAGCGTACGGACCGACATCGAGATGACATAGCGCCGCTGCCTGCCGCGGACGTCCTCGGCGAGCCCCTGCCGGGCGCCGGTGATCCGGAAGACCTCGCCATTGCTCTGCTTCCGCATCGCGTTCCACCACCCGCCTGTCTCGGACGCTCCCCGGCCCGTTCCCCTGCCGGTCCCGCTCGGTGAACGGCAGGCCGGTCCCTCCCCACGGTACGCCGCGTCCGCGCCGCCTACGAGACCGGGTCTCCTCCCGCCGGACCGGGGCGAAGTGCGCCGTCCCGCGTACGGTGCCGCCCGACATGCGGCGTAGGGGGGCCGGGCCGAGACTGGCCGTACAGCTCGCGTCGAGCCGTACGAGGAGGCAGCCATGGGCTGGTTGTGGGCGATCATCGTGGGACTCGTGCTCGGCCTGCTGGCCAAGGCGATCATTCCGGGCAGGCAGCACAGCCCGCTCTGGCTGACGACGATCTTCGGCATGCTGGGCGCCGTCGTCGGCAATGCCGTCGCACGGGGCTTCGGTGTCGAGGAGACCTCGGGCATCGACTGGAGCCGCCACATCTTCCAGGTGGTCGCCGCGGTGGCGATCGTGTACCTGGGCGACACCCTCTACACGGCGACGCTGGGCAAGCGGAAAGAGCGGGCCTGAGAGGCGCGTGCCGCGCAAGGGGCGTGAGGGCTCGGCCCCCACGCCCCCGAGGCGGCTACGCCCCGGCCACCTCGACGGCGGCCAGGTTCTTCTTCCCGCGCCGCAGCACCAGCCACCGCCCGTGGATGAGGTCCTCCGCCGCCGGCACGGCGTCCTCGGCGGTGACCTTCACGTTGTTCACGTACGCCCCGCCCTCCTTCACGGTGCGACGCCCGGCGGACTTGCTGGGCACCAGCCCGACCTCCGCGAAGAGGTCGACGACCGGAGCCAGCTCCGCCACCTTGGCGTGCGGCACCTCGGACAGGGCCGCGGCCAGCGTCCGCTCGTCCAGCTCCGCCAGCTCACCCTGGCCGAACAGCGCCTTCGACGCGGCGATCACCGCGGCCGTCTGGTCGGCCCCGTGCACCAGCGTCGTCAGCTCCTCGGCCAGCGCGCGCTGCGCGGCGCGGGCCTGCGGCCGCTCCTCCGTCTGCCGCTCCAGCTCCTCCAGCTCCGCACGGGACCTGAAGGACAGGATGCGCATGTACCGGGCGATGTCCCGGTCGTCCACGTTCAGCCAGAACTGGTAGAACGCGTACGGCGTCGTCATCTCCGGGTCGAGCCAGACGGCGCCGCCCTCGGTCTTGCCGAACTTGGTGCCGTCCGCCTTGGTCATCAGCGGGGTCGCCAGCGCGTGCACCTCGGCGCCCGGCTCCAGCCGGTGGATGAGGTCCAGACCGGCCGTGAGGTTGCCCCACTGGTCGCTGCCGCCCTGCTGGAGGGTGCAGCCGTACCTCCGGTAGAGCTGGAGGAAGTCCATGCCCTGGAGGATCTGGTAGCTGAACTCGGTGTAGCTGATGCCCTGGTCGGACTCCAGACGGCGGGCCACGGAGTCCTTCGTCAGCATCTTGTTGACGCGGAAGTGCTTGCCGATGTCCCGCAGGAACTCGATCGCGGACAGGCCCTCGGTCCAGTCGAGGTTGTTGACCATGACGGCCGCGTTCTCACCCTCGAAGGACAGGAACGGCTCGATCTGGGCGCGCAGCCTGCCGACCCAGCCGGCGACCGTCTCCGGGTCGTTCAGCGTGCGCTCGGCCGTGGGGCGGGGGTCGCCGATCAGACCCGTCGCACCGCCCACCAGCGCCAGCGGCCGGTGGCCGGCCTGCTGGAGCCGGCGCACGGTGAGCACCTGCACCAGATGCCCGACGTGCAGGGACGGCGCGGTCGGGTCGAAACCGCAATAGAACGTGACGGGACCGTCCGCGAGAGCCTTGCGCAAAGCGTCCTCGTCGGTGGACAGGGAGAACAGCCCCCGCCACTTCAGCTCGTCGACGATGTCCGTCACGGTTCTCGTGTCTCCTCGATGATCTTCGGATGGTGGCCGGCGGCCGGGTGGCGGCCGACCACGAACGCCTACGAGGTTATACGCCCTGGCTGACTGAGCTCATATTGAAATCCGGGACCCGCAGCGTCGGGGTCGCGGCCCTGGTGAAGTAGTCGCTCCACTCCCTCGGCAGCGTCTTCTCCGTGCGCCCCGCCTCGGTGGCCCGGCCGAGCAGGTCCACCGGCGACTCGTTGAACCGGAAGTTGTTGACCTCGCCCGTGACCTCGCCGTTTTCTACGAGGTAGACGCCGTCGCGGGTCAGTCCGGTGAGCAGCAGCGTCGCCGGGTCGACCTCGCGGATGTACCACAGGCAGGTCAGCAGCAGCCCGCGCCGGGTGTTCGCGACCATCTCCTCCAGGGAGCGGTCCTCGCCCCCGTCGAGGATGAGGTTGCCGATGGCGGGCACCACCGGCAGGCCGGTCAGGCCGGCGCTGTGCCGGGTGGTGGGCAGATGCGCGATCTCGCCCTCGCGGATCCACTCGGTCGCCTTCAGCGGCAGCCCGTTGTCGAACACCGAGCTGTCGCCGCCGGAGGAGTGGGCGAGCACGAAGGGCGCCGATTCCAGCCCCGGCTCGTGGGGGTCGCTGCGCAGCGTCAGCGGCAGGTCGGTGAGCCGCTCGCCGATGCGGGTGCCGCCGCCGGGCTTGCTGAACACGGTCCGGCCCTCGGCGGCGTCCCGCGCCGACGCCGACCACATCTGGTAGATCAGCAGGTCGGCCACGGCCGTCGGCGGCAGCAGCGTCTCGTACCGCCCGGCGGGCAGCTCGATCCGGCGCTCGGCCCACCCGAGCCGTACGGCCAGCTCCGCGTCCAGGGCCGCCGGGTCGACGTCCTTGAAGTCGCGGGTGGAGCGGCCCGCCCAGGCCGAGCGCGTACGGTCCGGGGACTTGGCGTTCAGCTCCAGCGTGCCGTTCGGCTGGTCGTGCCGCAGGCGCAGCCCCGTGGACGTGCCCAGATAGCTGGTGACCAGTTCGTGGTTGGCGAAGCCGTACAGCTCGCGGCCGCCCGCCCGCGCGCGTGCGAACGACTCGCCGAGTGCCGGGGCGAAGTCGGCGAACACGGCGGAGGAGGTCTCGGCGGGCGGCTCCGTGAAGTCGGCGGACGGCTGCCCGCCCGTGACCAGCGGCTGGGCGTCCTCGGCGGGTCCGGCCCCGCGTGCGGCCTCCTCGGCGGCCCGGACGAGCGGCTCCAGTTCCTCGGCGGTGACGGCCGAGCGGGACACGACACCGGAGGCGGTGCCCTCCTTGCCGTCGACCGTGGCGACGACGGTCACCGACCGCCCGCGGGTGACCCCGTTCGTGGTCAGCGCGTTGCCCGCCCAGCGCAGGTTGGCCGTGGAGTACTCGTCGGCGATCACCACGCATCCGTCGGCCCGGGACAGTTCGAGGGCCCGCTCGACGATCTCGTGCGGCTTGTGTGCCTTCTTGACGGGCGCGCTCATCGACCGGCCTCCTGCGTGGTGTTCAGAATGTTGACGCCCCTGAAGAGGGCCGACGGGCAGCCGTGCGAGACGGACGCGACCTGGCCGGGCTGGGCCTTGCCGCAGTTGAAGGCACCGCCGAGGACATAGGTCTGCGGCCCGCCCACGGCCGCCATGGAGCCCCAGAAGTCCGTCGTCGTCGCCTGGTACGCGACGTCCCGCAGCTGCCCGGTGATCCGCCCGTTCTCGATCTTGAAGAACCGCTGCCCGGTGAACTGGAAGTTGTAGCGCTGCATGTCGATGGACCACGACCGGTCGCCGACGACGTAGATGCCGCGGTCGACGCCGCCGATCAGGTCCTCCGTGGACAGCCCGGCCGGGTCCGGCCGGAGCGACACATTGGCCATGCGCTGCACGGGGACGTGCCCCGGGGAGTCGGCGTACGCGCACCCGTTGGAGCGGCCGAGGCCGGTCAGCCTGGCGATACGGCGGTCGAGCTGGTAGCCGACGAGGGTGCCGTCCTTGACGAGGTCCCAGCTCTGGCACTCCACCCCCTCGTCGTCGTACCCGATGGTCGCGAGGCCGTGCTCGGCGGTGCGGTCACCGGTGACGTTCATCAGCTCGGAGCCGTACCGCAGCTTGCCGAGCTTGTCGAAGGTGGCGAAGGACGTGCCGGCGTAGGCGGCCTCGTAGCCGAGCGCGCGGTCCAGCTCGGTGGCGTGGCCGATGGACTCGTGGATGGTCAGCCACAGGTTGGACGGGTCGACGACGAGGTCGTAGAGGCCCCCCTCGACGCTCGGGGCCCGCATCTTCTCCGCGAGGAGTTCGGGGATCCGCGCCAGCTCGTCGTCCCAGTCCCAGCCGGTGCCCGTCAGATACTCCCAGCCCCGGCCGACCGGCGGCGCCAGGGTCCGCATCGAGTCGAACTCACCGCTGGACTCGTCGACGGACACGGCGGTCAGCGACGGGTGCAGCCGGACCCGCTGCTGCGTGGTCACGGTCCCCGCGGTGTCCGCGTAGAACTTGTTCTCGTGCACGGTGAGCAGCGAGGCGTCCACGTGGTTCACCCCGGGGGCCGCCAGCAGCCGCGCGCTCCAGTCCGTGAGGAGCGCGGTCTTCTCCTCGTCGGGGACGGTGAACGGGTCGATCTCGTACGAGGAGATCCAGGTCTTCTCCGCGTGCACGGGCTCGTCCGCCAGCTCCACCCTCTCGTCCGACCCGGCGGCCTTGATCACCTGCGCCGACAGCCTGGCCATCGCCACCGCCTGCGAGGCGACCTTCGCGGCGGCGTCCATCGTCAGGTCCACACCGGAGGCGAACCCCCAGGTCCCGCCGTGCACCACCCGCACCGCGTACCCGAGGTCCGTCGTGTCCGACGACCCGGCGGGCTTGGCGTCCCGCAGCCGCCAGGACGCGCTGCGCACCCGCTCGAACCGGAAGTCCGCGTGCTCGGCCCCGAGCGCACGCGCGCGTGCGAGCGCGGCGTCGGCCAGGGCACGTAGGGGGAGTGCCAGGAATGACTGATCGACTTCATGGGGCACGTGTGGGAATCCCTTCGGGGCGCTCGCCTGTGGTGACCGTCGGTGGCAGTGAATCACGTCTCACGCCTGCGATTCCCGGGAGAAAGCGGCACAGACGACGGGCGGGCGCGGGATCAACTCCCGTGCCCGCCCGCGAACGTCATGTACGACGCGAACTCAGCCGCCCAGAGACGAGCCGGCCGCGAGTGCCGTGAACGCCGCCCAGGCGGCCCGGATGTACCCCTCCGGCTGCAACAGCCCCGGAACCGCCCGGCACTCATACGCGTACAAGGAGATCGCCTCCTCCTCGATCCCCGCCCACCGACGGAACCACGACGCCGGCCCCGCCCTCCTCGTCAGACTCCTCGCCGCCGCCGTGAGCACCTTGAGCGCGACCGGCCCCAGCGCCTCCTCCGCCCGCGCTTGCAGGTCCGCCGGCGGGAACCGCTTCCCCTGCTCGATCTTGGAACATACGACCGCGGGATGCCCGGGACGGCACGGGCCGAGGGGGCGCCGGTCCACACCGCCGGGATGGACGGCTGAATCAGCCGGGCTCGGTTTCGGAATGGGGCGGTGTCTGTGGGGTTCCCACAGACACCGCCCCATCGACCCTGTCGCTCCCGGCTTCGGTGCCCGGTGCGCGGGGCGGATAGGTTCATGGAATACCAGACCTCAGAACGAAAGGGTGATCCGTTGAGCCGCTCGGTTCTCGTCACCGGAGGCAACCGGGGCATCGGCCTCGCCATCGCCCGCGCGTTCGCCGAGAACGGCGACAAGGTCGCGTACACATACCGCTCGGGTGAGCCGCCGGCCGCCCTCGCGGAGCTGGGCTGCCTCGCCGTCAAGTGCGACATCACCGACCCCGAGCAGGTGGAGCAGGCCTACAAGGAGATCGAGGCCGAGCACGGTCCGGTCCAGGTCCTCGTCGCCAACGCCGGTGTCACCAAGGACCAGCTCCTGATGCGGATGTCCGAGGAGGACTTCACCTCGGTCATCGACACCAACCTCACCGGCACCTTCCGTGTCGTCAAGCGCGCCAACCGCGGCATGCTGCGCGCCAAGAAGGGCCGCGTCGTGCTGATCTCGTCGGTCGTGGGCCTCTACGGCTCGCCCGGCCAGGCCAACTACGCCGCCTCCAAGGCCGCCCTGGTCGGCTTCGCGCGTTCCCTCGCCCGTGAGCTGGGCTCGCGCGACATCACCTTCAACGTCGTCGCGCCCGGTTTCGTCGACACCGACATGACCAAGGTGCTCACCGACGAGCAGCGCGCGGGCATCGTGTCGCAGGTGCCGCTCGGCCGTTACGCGCAGCCCGAGGAGATCGCCGCGACGGTGCGGTTCCTCGCCTCGGACGACGCCTCGTACATCACTGGAGCCGTCATCCCCGTAGACGGCGGACTGGGAATGGGTCACTGATCACCATGAGCGGAATCCTCGAGGGCAAGCGCGTCCTGATCACCGGTGTGCTGATGGAGTCCTCCATCGCCTTCCACACCGCCAAGCTGGCCCAGGAGCAGGGCGCCGAGATCATTCTCACCGCCTTCCCCCGGCCCACGCTGACCGAGCGCATCGCCAGGAAGCTCCCGAAGCCCACCAAGGTCATCGAGCTCGACGTCACCAACGACGAGCACCTCGGGCGCCTGGCCGACGTCGTCGGTGAGGAGCTCGGCGGCCTCGACGGCGTCGTGCACTCCATCGGCTTCGCCCCGCAGGACGCGCTCGGCGGCAACTTCCTCAACACGCCGTTCGAGTCCGTCGCCACGGCCATGCACGTCTCGGCGTACTCCCTGAAGTCTCTGACCATGGCCTGCCTGCCGCTGATGCAGAACGGCGGCTCGGTCGTCGGCCTCACCTTCGACGCGAAGTTCGCCTGGCCGCAGTACGACTGGATGGGCCCGGCCAAGGCCGCCCTGGAGGCCACGAGCCGTTACGTCGCGCGCGACCTGGGCAAGCAGAACATCCGCTGCAACCTGGTCTCCGCCGGCCCCCTCGCCTCCATGGCCGCCAAGTCCATCCCGGGCTTCGGCGAGCTGGCCGCCGTGTGGGACGACCGTTCGCCGCTGGAGTGGGACCTCAAGGACCCCGAGCCGGCCGGCCGCGGTGTCGTCGCCCTGCTCAGCGACTGGTTCCCGAAGACCACCGGCGAGATCATCCACGTCGACGGCGGGCTGCACGCGATCGGCGCCTGACGCCACCCGCGGTCCGACGGACGTTCGAGGGCCCGTGTCCACCCGGACACGGGCCCTACGTGCGTCCCCCGTTCGGCCCATCCGACGGGCCGCCCCGGCCGGGTGCGGCGCACGCTGGACGTACACCGCCCAGCCGCTCGGCCGAGGAGGTCTCCCTTGTGCGCCTGTCCCGCAGCTTCGCCCCCGTGGCCGTCGCCCTGGCTCTCGTACTGTCCCTTCCGTACGAAGCGATCCCGAACGCACCTGTGGAGACCGGGAACGGAACCGGGCCACGACAGGCGCGCGTGACGGCCGACCGTCCCGATCCCTTCGGGGCGGCCTGCCGCAGCACGATTCACGGCTCCCAGGTGATCGGATACTGCTTCAACCCCTACCCGGACCCCGACCGGGTCCGCCTGCACATCGAGTGCGCGCGCTGGTGGGACATCGACAGCGACGGCGCCCCCGTGGAGACGGGTCCCGCGCAGACGGTGCGGTTCACCGGGCGCTGCTGGAAGGAGGTCCGCGCCGTGTGGTTCACCCACCAGCGGCTGGACGACTGACCCGGTCCGGGGCGGCAGTGGAACGGGTGACCGGCCGCCTCCGCCGCCGCGGATGCCGCGTCGCCCGCGCGGACGGCGTCCAGCGGCCCGGCGTGGTCCACGGACGTCTCCGGGGTCGACTCCGCGCCGACGTCGGCAGCACCCACCCCGGGGGCGGGGCGGCGGGGCGGGGTGCGAGACTGGGTGCATGCCCGTGCTCGACCCGAACCCCCAGAACGGCCAGAAGAAGATGCTCGTCGTCTTCGGCTCGTTCCTCGCCATCTTCATCGTCATCGGCATCATCGCGGCGATCGCCTCACCGTGACGCCCGGCGGCGCCGGTCCGCGCGGCCACGCGGCACCCGTCGGCCGACCGCACGGCGCGCCGGCCGGCTTCCCCCCGGGGTGGGGCTAACCCCCCATCCCCTAGGGGGTGAGTCTCAGGGTGAAGTGGGTGGATCACCGGATGGGCTCCGCCGTCCGGATTCCGTAGCTTCGAGGTGTGGCCGCGGGGGACTCGCGAGGACCCTACGGAGGAGCGGCCACCGACGACGCGAAGACCACGGAGGCGGCATGTCGGCCCGTACGCACACGCGACCCCACCCGGCGGCCCCGGCACCCACGGGCGGCGTGGACGTCCGGCTCCCCTGGTGGGCCCTCGCCCTGCCCGCCCTGGGCTTCGTCACCCTTCTGCTGCTGATCCTGAACCCCGCGGACGCCCACGCGGCGAGCGGCGACCCCCTGCTCGCCCATGTCCTCGAACGCATACAGCGGGCCCTGACGGCCCTCGTCCCGTGACGGTCGGCCGGGCCCCCGGAGGCACGGACACCGCCCTCGGATATCCGCACTTCAACTCCCTGCGCCCCATGGCCTGTTTCGTGCGAAGCTGGGACCCATGAGCGTCGCAGAACCCCGCAGGATCGTCCTCTTCCGGCATGCGAAGGCCGACTGGCCACAGGTGTCCGACCACGAGCGTCCGCTCGCCGACCGGGGCCGTATGGACGCCGCCGTCGCCGGACGCAAGCTCGCCGACAGCGGCATCTCCTTCGACCTTGCCCTGTGCTCCACCGCCGTCAGGACCCGCGAGACCTGGAAGCTGGCCGTCCACGAGCTGCCCGAGCGACCGAAAACCGTCTACGAGGAGCGGATCTACGAGGCCTCTCCCGGCGAGCTGATCGCCCTGCTCAACGAGACCCCGGACGAGACACAGAACGTCCTCCTGGTCGGCCACAACCCCGGCATCCAGGCCCTCGCCGAGATCCTCGCCGGCAGCGCCGAGGGCGACACCCGCGAGCGCATGAGCCGACGCGACTTCCCGGCCGCCGCCTACGCCGTCCTCACCTTCGAGGGCTCCTGGAAGAGCCTGGAGCCGGGCGTCGGCACCCTCGTCGACTACTGGGCGCCGACGGAGTAGCCACCACCGGCACACGGCACGACGAAGGCCCGGCGGCGAGGAGCTGCCGGGCCTTCCCCCATCGTCACGCGCCGTCGTCCGCGCTCACCCCTCGTCGTGCGTGTCCGCCGCCTCGACCTCTTCCCGAGTGACGCCGAGCAGGTAGAGCACGGTGTCGAGGAAGGGGAAGTTCACCGCGGTGTGCGCGGCCTCCCGCACGACCGGCTTGGCGTTGAAGGCGACGCCCAGACCGGCCGCGTTCAGCATGTCGAGGTCGTTCGCGCCGTCGCCGATCGCCACGGTCTGGGCCAGCGGCACCCCCGCCTCGGCGGCGAACCGGCGCAGCAGCCGTGCCTTGCCCGCGCGGTCCACGATCTCCCCGACGACCCTGCCGGTCAGCTTGCCGTCGACGATCTCCAACGTGTTGGCCTGCGCGAAGTCCAGCCCCAGCCGGTCCTTGAGATCGTCCGTGACCTGGGTGAAGCCACCCGAGACGACGCCGACCTGGAAACCGAGCCGCTTCAGCGTGCGGATCAGTGTGCGCGCCCCGGGCGTGAGCCGCACCTCGCTGCGCACCTTGTCCACCACCGACGCGTCGAGCCCCTCCAGCAGCGCCACGCGCGCGTGCAGCGACTGCTCGAAGTCCAGTTCTCCGCGCATCGCGGCCGCCGTCACCTCGGCGACCTCCTTCTCGCACCCGGCGTGCGCAGCGAAGAGCTCGATCACCTCGTCCTGGATGAGCGTCGAGTCCACGTCCATGACCACCAGCCGCTGGGCCCGCCGGTGCAGCCCGGCCGCGACCACGGCCACGTCGACGCCCAGCGCCACCGATTCGGTCACCAGCGCCGTGCGCAACGTCTCCGGCTCGGTGCCCGACACGGCGAACTCCACCGCCGTCACCGGGTACTTGGCGAGCCGGAAGATACGGTCGATGTTGCCTCCGGTCGCCGTGATCCGAGCGGCGATCCGGGCCGTGGACTCGGCGGTCAGCGGGTGTCCCAGCACCGTGACGTGCGAGCGGCCCAGACCGCGGGGCCGGTTGTCGCCCAGGCCGGAGATGATCTCCGCCTGCATCTTCATGGACTCCGCCCAGCCGTGGACGGTGGCCCGCAGATCGCCCTCCTGCCCGGCCGGCGGCTCGGTCACCAGGGCGCACAGCACGATCCGGCCACGGGTGACGACCTGCTCGATGTCGACCACGTCGACGGAGTACGCGGCAAGGGTGTCGAACAGCCCGGCGGTGATGCCCGGCCTGTCCTTGCCGAAGATCTTGACGAGGAGAGTGGGGACGTCAGAGGAGGTCTGCGAAGCGCTCATGGTGGTCCCACCGTATCCGGCACCCGGCGCCTTTCGCCCCCGAGGTCCGCCCAGCGGACGGAGAACACTGGGTTACGGGTGACCGAAGCGCACCCGGATCGTGTACGAAGCACCGGGGCGGCACCGGAACCCTCCCTTCCACGGCTGCCGGACACCAGCTGGCCCACTTCCTCAACGACCCCGTGGCCCGGGCGCCGGAGGGGGCGGCGGAGGCGGAGGTGGCCCCTCGTCCGGTGGCGGTGGCGGAGCGGGCCACACCCCGGACCCCGCCCCGGACGCCGAGCCCGGCCGCGGTCCCGCCCCCGGCCGTCGAGGCGGCGGCGTGAACCGCCTCGCCACCGTGGGCGCGCCGTACACATCGGGCGGCCGCCGGCCTTCCGGACCCGGCCCGCCGCTCCCCGTACCCCGGTCGTCCCCGGCCCGCCCCGCCGCTCCCCGCCCGCTCCCGCCCGCTCCCCGGGCCTGCCCCGCCCCCCGCCGGTCGCCCTGCTCCCCGCCCTGCCCGCGCCGCAGCAGTCCGTCCGGCAGCCGTAGATACGGATTGGTGTCCGGGTTCGGCGGCCGGTACGGCGTACCCGGCGTGTACGGCCCGGAAGCGGAGGGGCCCGGGACGGAGGGTCCGGCGGCCGGTGACTGCCCCGCGTACCCGAGGGCCAGGGGCGCGACCCGCCGCCCCGCCGCCCCGGTGGCGCGGGCCAGCAGCGCCCCTACGGCCCCCGCGCCCGCACCCCACACCGCGCCCAGCACCAGAGCCGTCGCCGCCCGTCCGCGCAACTCGATGCCCGCGTCGAACGCGTCGATGCCGAACACCGCAAGCGAGGCGTCCACCGACACCTCCGTCAGCAGCACAAGGAGGGGAAGTGCCACCGCCGTCGCGATCCCCAGCCGAAGTGCGCAGAGTCCCGCGCACGCGAGGCCGCCCCCGCCTCGTGCACCCGCGCCATCCGCACCCCCGGCCGCCGCCGGAGACACCTGCCCGGCGAACGGCGTACGTGCGGCGGTCAGCACCCCCGCGTACACCGTCATCAGGACGGCCGCCACGCCCAACAGCCAGACTCTGTCGTCCAGTTCGGCCAGCCGGCCGAGGGTGACGGGTTCGTTCGCGTCGACGCGCAGCAGTTCGCCGAGCGGGTCGGGCAGCAGGTCCGCCAGCGTCCCCGTGGCCCTGCCGTCCCAGGGCACCAACAGCCCGACGGGGACGCCGAGCCAGACGCCGTTGGGCGCCCCGAGCAGGGCCGCGCCCGCGATCCGCCTCGGGTGGGGGTCGCCGACCGCCGCGTACGTCGCCGCGGCGAGCCCCGCCGCGACCGCCACGAGCAGCACGGTGACCACCGCCGACACGACGGGCCGTACCACCCGGTGCACGGCGTCGAGGCCGCGCGGCAGGGGAGTGCGGCGCGAGGCCAGCAGGGCGATCAGCAGTACCCCGAGGCACCACAGCAGACCGCCCAGCACCGTGGGCGCCGCGTCGACGGTGAAGCCCACCCGGGCCTCGGCCTCGGCCAGGTCGCCGAGCCGGTCCGGGAGCAGGCCGCCGCCGATGTCCCCGATGTCGCCGAGCCCGGGGATCTCCAGGCCGTCCAGGTCACCGCCGCCGGGCAGCCCGTCGAGGCCCAGCTCACCGCCGTCGAGGGTGATGACGGCGTGGCCGGCCCAGGCGAGGCCGCCCATCAGCGCCGCGAACAGCACCACCACCGTGCCCACCCGCGCGAGGAGTTCGCTCGCGGTGACGACAACTCCCGCGCCGCGCAGGGACCGCAGAAAGAACCACGACAGCAGGAGCGCCCCCACGAGACTCACACCCAGTGGCGTGATCTCGATGGCGGTCGTCGCCTGCGCTCCTTCCAGGCCAAAGACGGACACATCGCCGGACGGCGTCACCGAACCGCCCGCACCGAGCGCCACGACCGCCGCCGTCATGGGCCCGAGTTCGCCCGCGGCGTCGGCCCCCAGCAGACGCAGACCGAGTGCCGCCGTGCCCGCCATCCCGATCAACGACCAGCTCACGGCGGCGATCGCGGAGAACAGGACGTCCCCCCACCGCACGCTGCCGCCGTGGCCGGCCTTCCGGTTCCTCATGGTCGGACCCCCCGATCCGCATCGCGGCGTTGCACCGCTGATGTCCCCCTCGCGTGGGAATACCACTCTCCGGCCCGGTTTCAACCCCGTCAACGGGACCGGCCGACGCCCGCGTACGTTCTCTTCACAAGGCCCGACTTTCGGTCAAGGGGCTGAGCCTGAAATAGTTCCCCCCGATGTTCGACATCCCTAGACTCCCTGCGATGGGGGAAACTCGGGGGACAACTCAGTGGGGCATGGAGTGCCGGAACTCGTACTGGAATTGAACGGACAAACCTGGACGCTCGATCCGTCCAGGGCATACACCCTCGGACGTGATCCGCAGGGCGATATCGTGTTCGAGGACGCCAGGGTCTCCTGGCGCCACGCCACGATCAGCTTCAACGGCCGTAGTTGGGTGATCGAGGACCACGGCAGCACCAACGGCACATACGTGCAGGGCCAGCGGATCCACCAGTTGGAGATCGGCCCCGGCTCGGCCGTGCACCTCGGCAACGCGACCGACGGCCCGAGAGTCAGCCTCTCCGGCACGGCCGCGGCGGTGGCGCAGCCCCAGCGGCAACCGTACGCCGCGCAGGGTGCGAGCGCCGGATACGCCGCCCAGCAGGCACCGCAGCAGCAGGCACCGCAGCAGCAGGCGCCGCAGGCTGGCCGGCAGCAGCCGCAGCAGGCGCAGGTCCCACAGCAGCAGGGCCTCCCGCAGCAGGGCCCCGGTGGTGGCGCGGGGGCGCCACCGGTCTACGGCGACCGCAGCCCGACCACGTTCCACCAGCTGGCCCTCGGCCGCGTGATGCGCATCGGCCGCGCCCTGGAGAACGACCTGGTCGTCTCCGACCTCCAGGTCTCCCGGAACCACGCCGAGTTCCACGCCACGCCCGATGGCCGCTTCGAGATCCGCGACCTCGGGTCCCACAACGGCACGTTCGTCAACGGTATGCCGATCGCCAAGGGCGGCACGGCACTCCTCGGCCCGAACGACATCGTCGGCGTCGGCCACTCGACGTTCCGCATCATCGGGGACCGTCTCGAGGAGTTCGTCGACACCGGTGAGGTCTCCTTCTCCGCCCGCCATCTGACGGTCACCGTCGACGGCGGCAAGCAGATCCTCAAGGACGTCTCCTTCGGCGTCCCCGAGAAGTCGCTCATCGCGGTCATCGGCCCCTCCGGCTCCGGCAAGTCCACCCTGCTGAAGGCGCTCACGGGCTACCGCCCCGCCAACCAGGGCGACGTCCTCTACGACAACCGGAACCTGTACAAGCAGTTCGCCGAGTTGCGTCAGCGCATCGGTCTGGTCCCGCAGGACGACATCCTGCACAAGGAGCTGACCGTCAAGAAGGCCCTCAAGTACGCGGCCAAGCTCCGCTTCCCGGCCGACACCACGGCCACCGAGCGCGAGGCCCGCATCGACGAGGTGCTGCGCGAGCTGAAGCTCGACATCCACAAGGACAAGAAGGTCACGTCCCTCTCCGGCGGCCAGCGCAAGCGTGTGTCGGTCGCCCTGGAGCTGCTCACCAAGCCGTCGCTGATCTTCCTGGACGAGCCCACCTCCGGCCTCGACCCGGGCATGGACCGCGACGTCATGCAGTTGCTGCGCGGTCTCGCCGACGACGGCCGTACGGTCCTGGTCGTCACCCATTCCGTCGCCGAGCTGGCGCTCTGCGACAAGCTCCTGGTGATGGCACCGGGCGGTTCGGTGGCGTACTTCGGCCCGCCCGAGGAGGCCCTGAACTTCTTCGGCTACGAGACCTGGGCCGACGTCTTCTCCGCCTTCGAGAACTACCGCGACTACGACTGGGCGGGCCGCTGGAAGGGCTCGCAGCACTACCAGATGTACGCCGCGGACATCGACGCCGTCGCCCCGCAGTCGACACACATGCCGCCGCCGCAGTCGATGCGCCCGCCGAAGCCGCAGAGCTGGTTCTCCCAGCTGGGCACCCTGGTCCGCCGCTACCTCGCGGTGATCGTGTCGGACAAGGGCTTCCTGGCGCTGACGGTGGTCCTGCCGGCCGTGCTCGGCGCGGTCAGCCTGCTCATCGACCCGGACAAGGATCTGCTGGTCCGGGGTGTGAACAAGGCGACCGGCCTGCCGATCCCCAACGGCACGGCCACCACGGTGCTGCTGATCCTCGCCGTCGGCGCGTGCTTCGCGGGCGCCGCCAACTCCGTCCGTGAGCTGATCAAGGAACGGGTGATCTACGAGCGGGAGCGGGCGACCGGCCTGTCGCGCTCGGCGTATCTGATGTCCAAGGTCATCGTCCTCGGCACGGTCACCGTGCTCCAGGGCGCCATGGTCGGCGTCATCGGCTTCGCCAGCCGGACCATCCCCGACGAGGCCCTGATCCTCGGCGAGGGCAAGTTCGCCGTGATGCTCGAACTCTCCATCCCGATCATGGGCCTGGGCTTCACGTCGATGATGTTCGGCCTGGTCATCTCCTCGCTGGTGAAGACCGCCGAGAAGACCATGCCGCTGCTGGTCATGTTCGCGATCGTCCAGGTCGTCTTCACCGGCTGCCTCTTCGCCCTGTACGGCAGCCCCGGCGTCAACGAGTTCTCGTACCTGATGCCGTCGCGCTGGGCGGTCGCCGCCGCGGGCGCCACGCTGGACTTCAACAACATCAGCCCGCCCAAGGAGGCCGGCGACACGGACCCGCTGTGGGGCCACACGGCGGGCGTCTACGCCTTCGACATGGTCGCCCTCATCCTGATCGGCGTCGTCTGCGGCATCCTCGTGGCCCGCTTCCTGCGCCGCCACGAGCCCGAGGTCATGCGCAAGTGACCGAGGGCACCGGCCCGCACGCCGAAGGGCGGCACCCCACCAGGGGGTGCCGCCCTTCGGCGCTTCACCGGGGTCCGCGCCGACCTCAGTAAGCGCTGTTGACGTTGTCGATCGACCCGTAACGGTGGGCCGCGTAGTTCGCGGCGGCCGTGAGGTTGGCGACCGGGTCGTACTGGCTCCAGGCGGTGCCCGGGACGTGGTAGGCGTCGAAGGTCGGCTTGATGACCTGGAGCAGACCGATCGACGGGACGCCGTTCTTGGCGTTGATGTCCCAGTTGTTGATGGCGTTCGGGTTGCCCGAGGACTCCCGCATGATGTTCTTGTGCAGGCCGTGGTAGGTGCCCGGGATCTTGTGCTTCTTCATGATGTCGAGCGCCTCGCGGATCCAGCCGTCGAGGTTGTTCGGATACGTCTTCGCGGCGGCGGCCTTGACCTGGGCGGCGCGCTTGGCGGACCGGGTCGCGGCCTCCTGCTTCGCGCGCTCCTGGGCGGCCTTCTTCTGCGCGGCGGCCACGGCGGCCTTCTTCGTGGCGTCGGCGGCCTGGTCGGCGACGCTCGCCTTGGCCGCCTGGGCCGGGCTCTGGCTGAACGCCACGGGCGCCGCGGACACCGTCTTCGTGGAGGTCTGAGCCTCGGCCGGCACCAGCGAGACCGCGACGGCGGCGGCGCCGGCGGCGGCGACTCCGGCGATCGAGAGCTTGCGGGCCTTGGTCAGCACGGGACGGCGGCTGGGGTTCATGGCGTTCTGCGACATAGGTGTGGGACCTCTTCGAAATAGCGCGGAGGTCGCTCTACGGCCGGTTGGGGACACTGCTTTCCAGCGCAAACGCCGCGGGCAAAAACCCACGGCGCCGAGCGACGAGAGCAATTCTTAGCGGCCGCAAAATCGGGTGGCAAAGGTGTGACCTACGATGTCGTTTAGTGGACGCGGAAGCGGCAAAACGGGACAGACCATCACGTCTGTCCCGCTCAAACCGGGCGTATCCATCTCCTAGGGAGCTTCGTACGTGACGCGCGCCCTATGCCCGGCCTCACACCGGCGGCACCCTGTCCTTACATGCAGTTGCTGACGCAATGCGCAGTGTGAGGCGGTTCGGAGGGAAGGATGAGATGCGCGTCCCCGAACTCGTGCCACAGGTAGTGCCCCGCCATCGCCTCCGCGTACGCCCGGTCGACCGCCGCACGCCCCGCGACCGCCTCCAGCAGCAGCAGATGCGACGCCTCCGGCTCGTGCAGACCGGTCACCAGCCCGTCGACCACCCGCACCCCCCGCTCCGGAGTGACCACCAGATCCGTCCACCCCGCACCGGCCCGTACGACACCGTCGGCACCGGCCGCGGACTCCACGGCCCGCACCGCCGTCGTCCCCACCGCGACCACCCGGCCGTCCCCCGCCCGGACGGCGTTGATCAGCCGCGCCGACGCCTCCGGCACCGCGAACCGCTCCGGATACGGCGGCTCGTGCGCCTCCGCCGACGCCACCCCCGTGTGCAGGGTGACGGGCGCGAACTGCACCCCCCGGCTCACCAGCTCCGCCACCAGCCGCGCGGTGAAGGGCCGCGCCGCGCTCGGCATCTCCGCGCTGCCCGCCCCGTCCTCGCACGGCAGCGCGAACACCGTCTGGTACACCGACAACGGCTGATCCCGCTCCGTGTAGGAGTACCGGATGGGCCGCCCGTGCACCCGCAGCAGCCCCAGGACGTCCGACGAGGACACCCGTGCCCACCACAGCCGCCGGCCCCGCTCGCTCAGCGGCTCCTCCAGCACCAGCCGCACGCCCCCCGCGAGCCGCACCCGAGTCCCCGCGGGACCACCCGCACGCGCCCGTGTGGTGCCTCTTCCGTCCGGATCCCGCAGCTCGACGGCCCACCGCCCGTCCTCGCCCCGCGTGGAGAAGTGCACCACCACCCGTGCGTGCCCGATCACCCCGTCGACGGCCGCCGCCAGGGTCGACGACGTGTTCACCACCAGCAGGTCCCCGGCCCGCAGCAGCCGGGGGAGCTCCACGAACGCGTGGTGCGACACCTCCGTTCCGTGCGACACCAGCAGGCGCACGGAATCCCGGTCGAGGCCCGGCCCGCGCTGCTCGACCGGCACCCGCGCCAGCCGGTCACCCGGCACCTTCAGCGCCGTCGTCATCGCGTCTCCAGCAGCGAAGGGGCCCCGTAGCGGCCGCTGGCCGGCCGCCGGTCGACCAGTCGCAGGAACGCCGGCACGACACTCTCCGGACGCGGCCGCGGATCGTCGTCGTCCGGCACGGCCGCCGCGTACAGATCGGTGGCCATGTCCCCGGGATCGACCGACCACACCCGCAGCCCGGGCTCCTCGACGGCCAGCACCGCCGACAGACGGTCCAGCGCCGCCTTCGACGCCCCGTACCCGCCCCACGTCTCGTACGCCTCCGCCGCCGCGTCCGAACTGACGTCGATCACCGAGCCCGCCTCCGACGCCCGCAACAACGGCAGCGCCTCCTGGACCAGCCCCAGCGCCGCGACCACATTGACCTCCAGGGCCCGCCGCAGCCCGTCCAGGGCAAGCCCCTCCAGCCGTACGAGCGGCTCGGCACCCAGCGCGCTCGCGTTGTTCACCAGCAGGTCCAGCCCGCCCAGCGCACGGGCCGCCGCCACCAGCCCGGCCCGGTGCCCGGCGTCCGTCACATCCCCCGGCAGCGCCTCGACCCGCGTCCCGTACGCCGACAGTTCCTTCGCCGTCCCCCGCAGGACCTCCGCCGTCCGCGCGTCGAGCACCAGGTCCCAGCCGCGCTCCGCCAGGGCTTCCCCCAGTGCCCGTCCCAGGCCCTTGGAAGCCCCCGTGATGATCGCCACCGGCATGACATCCGTCCCCTCGTCGTCCGCCGCCTCCCACTCCGGTCGGCGGTGATCTCAACGTAGGAACCCGCACCTCCCCACCGCCTCGTACGCGGGCCGCAATACGCGAAGGCCCTTCGCCCTAGGCCACCGGCCGGAGCCCGGGGTCCTAGGTCCGGTCGTAGGTCCGGTCGCAGGCCCGGCGCCCAGGCGGTTTCGTCCGGATCAGCCGGTCGTCGGTCCGGGTGTTGCTTCGACTGGCGGGCGGTGGGCGCGGCTCGTCCCGCGCGGCCCGCGAGCACTGCGCGAACGCCGCTTCCGGGCAGTGCTCGCCGTCCCCGCTGACCAGCGCGGACACCGGCTGTGACGGGTGGCCGGGGCGGCCGGGGCGGCCGGGGTGGCCGGTCACCGGCCTTCGGCCGGGAGGCGTGCAAGTGGCGCGACCCGGTTGAGTGCCGCATCAACCGCCAGAAGCAGTGGTGAGGCATGGCCACCGACGAGCGCCCGGCAAGCCTCAGGGACTCGGCGCGGTCAGGTACCGCTGGATCGTCGGTGCCAGCCATGCCACGACCTCCGCCCGTGCCAGCCCGACCACCGGCGGCATCCGCAGCACGTACCGCGTGAGCGCCAGCCCCAGCAGCTGCGACGCCATGAGTGCCGCCCGTGCCGGGACCTGCTCGGGGTCGGGGCACACCTGCCGGGCGACCGGCAGCAGCTGGTCCCGCAGGATGCCCTGCATGCGCTCCGCCCCGGCCTGGTTGGTCACACCGACGCGCAGCAGGGCGGTGAGGACCTCGTTGTTCTCCCAGATGTCGAGGAAGTGCTCGACGAGGATCCGCCCCACGTCCTGCCGGCGGTCCGCCCCGCTCACGTCCGGCAGCCGCAGGTCGATGGCGACGGCCGCCGCGAAGAGGCCCTCCTTGTTGCCGTAGTACCGCATCACCATCGACGGATCGATGTGCGCGTCCCTGGCGATGGCGCGGATGGTGGCTCGCTCGTAGCCGTCGGCCGCGAAGCGCTCGCGGGCCGCCGCGAGGATCGCGCCACGCGTGGCGTCCGAGCGGCGGGGGGAGGCGGGGCCGGAATCCGTGGAGGTGCTGTCGCTGCCGTTCATGCCAACAAGCGTAGGCCAACGGGTGTAGGTCAACGGGTGTAGGTCAACCGGTGGTGTCACGGGTGGTGGTCAACAAACGTTCGCCAACAAATGTTTGCCAACGATTGTTGACATCATCATCGGCGCCTCGCTACCTTCGTCAACGAGCGTTGGCCAACATTTGTTGGCAACGGATGACGGCAAGCAGGCGCCGGCAACAGGAGGCCACCATGAACGGCACCGCAACCCACCGCACCGTGATCGTCGTCGGCTCCGGCCCCACCGGCCTCCTCCTCGCCGGTGACCTCGCCGAGGCCGGCGTCACCGTGACCCTCGTCGAGAAGCGGCCGCACAGGACCAGCAACCTCTCCCGCGCCTTCGGGGTTCACGCCCGCACCCTGGAGCAGCTCGACGCCCGCGGCCTCGCCGACGAACTCCTCACCACCGGCGACACCATCACCGGCCTGCGGCTCTTCCGCCGCCTCACCCTCGATCTGAGCACGCTGCCCTCGCGTTTCCCGTTCCTGCTCATCACCCCGCAGTACGAGGTCGAGCGGCTCCTGGAGCGGCGGGCCCGGGAGGCCGGGGTCGAGTTCGCCTACGAGAGCGAGGTCGTGGGGCTGCGGCAGGACGACGAGGGGGTCGACCTCGACGTGCGCGGCGCGGACGGAGCGGTCATCACCCGCCGGGCGGCCTATGTCGTCGGCGCCGACGGTCACCGGAGCGCCGTGCGGGAGGCGATCGGCCTGGACTTCCCCGGTGTCTCCGTCATCAGGTCGCTGATCCTGGCCGATGTCCGGCTGGCCGAGAAGCCCGAGGGCGTCCTCACCGTCAACGGCCGCGGCGACGCCTTCGCGATGATCGCCTCCTTCGGCGACGGCTGGTACCGGGTCATGGGCTGGAACCGCCGCAACGAGGTCTCCGACGACGCCCCGCTCGACCTCGACGAGGTCAAGGAGATCACCCGCCGTGCCCTGGGCACCGACCACGGCATGCACGACGCCCGCTGGCTCTCCCGTTTCCACAGTGACGAGCGCCAGGCACCGCACTACCGGGTCGGGCGGGTCTTCCTCGCCGGGGACGCCGCACACATCCACTCCCCGGCCGGCGGGCAGGGCATGAACACCGGCCTCCAGGACGCCGCCAACCTGAGCTGGAAGCTCGCCGCGGCCGTCCAGGGCAGGGCGTCCGAAGGGCTCCTCGACAGCTACGAGGCCGAGCGCCACCCCGTCGGCAGGGCGGTGCTGCGCAGCAGCGGCGGACTGGTCCGGCTGGCCCGCGCGCGGAATCCGCTGCTGCGTGCCGCCCGCGCCCTCGTCTCCGCGTTCGTCGACATGGCCCCGCCCGTGCAGCGCAAGGCCCTGGGCCAGATCACCGGGATCGGCTACGCCTACCCCGCCCCCCGCGGTGCCCACCGCCTCACCGGCACCCGCGTCCCCGACCTCGCCCTGAAGGACGGCCGGCTCCACGAGGCGCTCCGCGGCGGCCGGTTCGTGCTGATCACGCCCGGGACGTACGAAGGCCCCGGTGTCCGTGAGGGGTGGCTGACCGTGGAGCACTGGGCGGGCGACCGCCGGACGACCCTCCTGGTACGGCCCGACGGATACGTGGCCTGGGCGGCGGAGGAGGCGGACGCGGCCCTGATCGAGGAAGCGGTGGCCCGGTATCCCGGCTAAGGGTTGTCCCGGCGTCGCGGGGTCAGGGCGGTCGAGAGGCCGCACCTCGCTGCCGGGCCGATCCGAACGACAGGACCTCCGGTCCTAGGTCCGACGACCGGGGCGACGCCGCCGGTGGCCCGATCCGCGGTGCCGGGACCCGCCGGTACGGTGAGTTCATGAGTCAAGGTCCCCGGTCGGGCCTCGCGGCGGTGAGTTCCGCGCTGCTGGCCATGAGCAGACACCTGGAGGTGCGCGACGTCCTCAAGACGATCGTCGCCTCCGCCCGAGACCTGCTCGACGCCGAGTACGCCGCCCTCGGCGTCCCCGACGACCACGGCGGCTTCGCCCAGTTCGTCGTCGACGGCGTCACCGACGCGCAGTGGAAGGCCATCGGCCCCCTCCCGCGCCAGCACGGCATCCTCGCCGCGATGCTCCACGAGGCCACCCCGGAGCGCCTCGCCGACGTCCGCAAGGACCCCCGCTTCGAGGGCTGGCCCACCGCCCACCCCGACCTGGTCGACTTCCTCGGCCTGCCCGTCCGCGACGGTGACGAGGTCATCGGCGCCCTCTTCCTCGCCAACAAGCGCTGCCCCCGGCCCGAGGGGGGCTGCGGATTCACCGAGGACGACGAGGAACTGCTGTCGATCCTCGCCCAGCACGCCGCGATCGCCCTGACCAACGCCCGCCTCTACGAGCGCAGCCGCGAGCTCACCATCGCCGAGGAACGCTCCCGCATCGCCCACGAACTGCACGACGCCGTCAGCCAGAAGCTGTTCTCCCTGCGCCTGACCGCCCAGGCCGCGGCCGCCCTGGTCGACCGCGACCCCTCCCGCGCCAAGGGCGAACTCCAGCAGGTGGCCGCCCTCGCCGCCGAGGCCGCGGACGAGCTGCGCGCCGCCGTCGTCGAACTACGCCCCGCCGGACTCGACGAGGACGGCCTGGCCGCCACCCTGCGCACCCAGATCCACGTCCTCGACCGCGCCCACGGCGCCCGCGTCACCTTCTCCGGACGCGGCGCCCGCGCCCTGCCGGCGGCCCAGGAGGAGGCCATGCTCCGCGTCGCCCAGGAGGCACTGCACAACGCCCTGCGTCACTCGGGCGCCGAACACGTCGACGTCACCCTGGAGCGCCGCGGCACCGGAGCCGTGCTGCGCGTCACCGACGACGGCAGCGGCTTCGACCCGCAGGCGATACGCCGCGCGGGACGCCACCTCGGCCTCGTCTCCATGCGTGACCGGGCGAGCGGTGTGGGCGGCACGCTGACCGTGGAATCGGCGCCCGGCAAGGGCACCACGATCGAGATGGAGGTCCCCGGTGGCTGACGCAATCAAGGTGCTGCTCGTCGACGACCACCAGGTGGTCCGCCGCGGCCTGCGCACGTTCCTGGAGGTGCAGGACGACATCGAGGTCGTGGGGGAGGCCGCCGACGGCGCCGAGGGCGTCGCCCGCGCCGAGGAGCTCCGGCCCGACGTCGTCCTCATGGACGTCAAGATGCCGGGCATGGACGGCATCGAAGCGCTCCGCAGGCTCCGCGACCTCGACAACCCCGCACGCGTGCTCATCGTCACCAGCTTCACCGAGCAGCGCACGGTCGTCCCGGCCCTGCGCGCCGGCGCCGCCGGATACGTCTACAAGGACGTGGACCCCGACGCCCTCGCCGGCGCCATCCGCTCCGTGCACGCCGGACACATCCTGCTCCAGCCGGAGGTCGCCGGGGTGCTCCTGTCCCAGGAGGAGGCCAACTCCGGTCAGGGGAGGGGCGGTTCACTCACCGAACGGGAGCGCGAGGTACTCGGTCTGATCGCCGACGGCCGCTCCAACCGGGAGATAGCCCGCGCCCTGGTGCTGTCCGAGAAGACGGTCAAGACCCACGTCTCCAACATCCTCATGAAGCTCGACCTGGCGGACCGGACCCAGGCAGCGCTGTGGGCGGTGCGCCACGGTATGACCGGATGATGTGCCACCTGTCCGGTGACCCGGAAGGTTCCGCTCCGATCTGAGATTCATACCGTCGGGTGTATGTCCTCCGAATGGCGCATCCTCGGCGGAGCCCGGCCGTTCTTCAGTGCGTGCTGCGTGCGACCGCCGCAGTGATCGCAGAGGGGAAGGGCTCAGAAGTGAAGAACCTGAAGAAGGCCGCCGCCGTCACGATGGTGGCCGGAGGCCTCGTCGCCGCCGGTGCCGGCATGGCCTCCGCCACCGACGGCGGGGCGCACGCGGGCGGCACGGCCGTCGGCTCGCCGGGCGTCATCTCGGGCAACGTCATCCAGGCCCCGGTCGCCATCCCGGTCAACGCGGTCGGCAACAGCGTGAACGCCGTGGGCATCCTGAACCCGGCCTTCGGCAACCTGGGTGTCAACCACTGACGTTCCGCCCCGGAGCACCGGTGAACACCGGCCTTCCAGACCTCTCTGGAAGGCCGGTCAGCCATGCCGGCGGCCCCGCTACCCGCGCTCCAGGTCCTCCACGAACGCGTTGTACGCCGCGACCTGCGCCCGTCGAGCCGTCCGCTCCACCGGTCGCAACGCGGCCACCCGCGACGCCATCTCCGACGCGCTCACCGCACCGCCGTGCCCGTTCTCGTACGCCAGCGAGATCAGCAACCCCACCCGCTGCGCCAGCTCCAGCACCCGCACCGCCCGCGCCGGATACCCGGGCGCGAGAACCTCCCGGCCCCGCTCGGCCCGCGCCCGATACGCGTCGATCGCCGCCTCCGCCACCGGCCCCGACGCCGCCACGTCCAACCGGGCCATCACGGCCGTCGCCTCCCGCAACGCCTCCGCCAGCTCCCGCTCGGCCTCCCCGAGGGACGGCACATCCGCGGGCGGCGCCTCCCGGACCTCCAGACAGTGCCAGACGACCTCGACATGCTCGTCACCCGTGGGACCCGCCGCGTACACCTCCGGCACCAGCCCCAGCGCTCCGCCGTGGCACACCACGGCCTCCTCCGCCTCCAGCGCCCGCTTGTTGAACTCCGGCGGCCCACTGAGCCCCAGCGGATGCCCGGGGGCGGGCAGCGCCACCCGCAACCCGGTCACCCCCAGCGCCCGCAGCCGCCCCAGCGCGAGTGTCAAGCCGACGGGCCCCGACTCGCCGGGCAACCCCTCCACCCGGTGCACCGCGTCCTCCCCGACGATCGCGAGCACCGCGTCGTCCGGCGAGACAAGTCCGGCAAGAAGGGCGTTTCCCCATGCGGCAAGGCGTCCTGAGCGTGGTTCCGAGAGCATGCCCCCACCCTAAGGACCGGCCGATGGAATGGACGGCCCGACCGGTGGCGTAGATTTCCCTGAGGGCTGCGCCCACCCGGCGGTGGCTCCAACCACAGGCGTACGCGACAGCCGAGACAGGCCGACACTGCAAGGGGAGACAGCGCGCTCATGAGCGATGTTCTGGAGCTGGAGGACGTATCCGTGGTCCGCGAGGGCCGGGCTCTGGTGGACCAGGTCTCCTGGTCGGTCAAGGAGGGCGAGCGCTGGGCCATCCTCGGCCCGAACGGCGCCGGCAAGACCACCCTCCTCAACGTCGCGTCCAGCTACCTCTACCCCAGCAAGGGCACCGCCACGATCCTCGGCGAGACCCTCGGCGGCGTCGACGTCTTCGAACTGCGCCCCCGCATCGGCATGGCCGGCATCGCCATGGCGGAGAAGCTCCCCAAGCGCCAGACCGTCCTGCAGACCGTGCTCACCGCCGCGTACGGCATGACGGCCACCTGGAACGAGGACTACGAGGAGATCGACGAACTGCGCGCCCGCGCCTTCCTCGACCGCCTCGGCATGACCGAGTACGTCGACCGCAGGTTCGGCACCCTCTCCGAGGGCGAGCGCAAGCGCACCCTGATCGCCCGCGCCCTGATGGCTGACCCCGAACTGCTCCTCCTCGACGAGCCCGCCGCCGGCCTGGACCTCGGCGGCCGCGAGGACCTCGTCCGCCGTCTCGGCCGCCTCGCCCGCGACCCCATCGCCCCCTCCATGATCATGGTCACGCACCATGTCGAGGAGATCCCCCCGGGCTTCACCCATGTCCTGATGATCCGTCAGGGCAAGGTCCTCGCCGCGGGCCCCCTGGAACTGGAGCTCACCTCCCGCAACCTCTCCCTCTGCTTCGGTCTCCCACTCGTCGTCGAGCAGGTCGGCGAGCGCTGGACGGCCCAGGGCCTGCCCCTCACCTGACGGCCAACTCCTCCCGCCGATCCGCCGGTCGGGCGCCACGCCTCCACAACCCGGGCCGTGCGCACCCGACTTGGCGGATCTCGCTGTAAGCGATCTTTGACCGTGCGCTCTGTCGGCGGGGCGTTCCCGGTCCTACCATTGACGTCGTGGACAGCATCGACGCATGGGTGTGGTGGCTGATAGGCGCGGCCGGGCTCGGAATCGCCCTCGTCGTGACCGCGATGCCGGAACTGGGCATGCTCGCCCTGGGCGCCGTCGCCGGTGCCGTGACCGCGGGGCTGGGCGGCGGTGTCGTACTCCAAGTGGTCGTCTTCGCCGTCGTGTCCGTGGCGCTCATCGCCGTCGTACGGCCCGTGGCGGCCCGCCACCGGGCCCAACGGCCCGAACTCGCCACCGGGATCGACGCCCTGAGGGGCAAACAAGCCGTCGTCCTGGAACGGGTCGACGGCACGGGCGGCCGCATCAAGCTGGGCGGCGAGATCTGGTCGGCCCGCGCCCTCGACTCCGGGCTGACCTACGAGGTGGGCCAGGAAGTCGACGTCGTGGAGATCGAGGGAGCCACGGCGATCGTCATGTGACCTCGTACGACGCGGTCACGACGCGACCACGCAATGCACCGAACGTCCCACCTGGCAGGCGCTGTTCTGCCAGACTCGACGAGCAAGATCTTCAACAGGCAAACAGGCATAAGATCTTCCACAAGCGCCACGGCGGAGAAGGGCACGGGGAGCGAACGATGGAACCGATCATCATCGTCCTGATCATTCTGGTGGTGTTGGTCTTCATCGCCCTGATCAAGACCATCCAGGTCATTCCACAGGCGAGCGCCGCCATCGTCGAGCGCTTCGGCCGCTACACACGCACGCTCAACGCGGGCCTCAACATCGTCGTCCCGTTCATCGACTCCATCCGCAACCGCATCGACCTCCGCGAGCAGGTCGTCCCGTTCCCGCCCCAGCCGGTGATCACCCAGGACAACCTGGTCGTGAACATCGACACGGTCATCTACTACCAGGTGACCGACGCCCGCGCCGCCACCTACGAGGTCGCCAGCTACATCCAGGCGATCGAACAGCTCACCGTCACCACGCTGCGCAACATCATCGGCGGCATGGACCTGGAGCGGACCCTGACCTCCCGCGAGGAGATCAACGCGGCCCTGCGAGGCGTCCTCGACGAGGCGACCGGCAAGTGGGGCATCCGCGTCAACCGCGTCGAGCTGAAGGCGATCGAGCCGCCGACCTCCATCCAGGACTCGATGGAGAAGCAGATGCGCGCCGACCGTGACAAGCGCGCCGCGATCCTCACCGCCGAAGGTACGCGCCAGGCGGCGATCCTGACCGCCGAGGGCGAGAAGCAGTCCCAGATCCTGCGCGCCGAGGGTGAGGCCAAGGCGGCCGCCCTGCGCGCCGAGGGCGAGGCCCAGGCCGTCCGTACGGTCTTCGAGGCCATCCACGCCGGTGACCCGGACCAGAAGCTCCTCTCCTACCAGTACCTCCAGATGCTCCCGAAGATCGCCGAGGGCGACGCCAACAAGCTCTGGATCGTCCCCAGCGAGATCGGCGACGCCCTGAAGGGCCTCTCCGGAGCCATGGGCAACTTCGGCAACCTGGGCGGCGGCCCCACCGTTCCCAGGCCGGCCGACGGCAACACCGAGCGCCGCGAGAAGCCCGCCATCGACTGAACATGACGCTGGGCCCGCCCCTCCGCAAGGAGGGGCGGGCCCAGCGTCATACGACAGCGGCCGGGGACGCGGTTACGCGGCCCCCCTGGACAGCCAGTCCGGCAGCGCGTCGAAGTCGTCATGACCGAGGGACAGCAGCATCGCGTCCGCCGGCGTCGGCTCGAACGGCTGCCGCAGCAGCGGCATTCCCGCCTCGTCCGGAGTCCGGTTCGCCTTGCGGTGATTGTCCTCCGCGCACGACGCCACCGTGTTCAGCCAGCTGTCCGAACCGCCCTTGGACCGCGGCACCACATGGTCCACGGTCGTCGCCCGCCTGCCGCAGTACGCGCACCTGTGCCTGTCCCGTACCAGCACACCCCGCCTCGACCACGGCGCTTGTCTTCGGAACGGCACCCTCACGTACCTGCAGAGCCTGATCACCCGAGGCGCCGGTATGTCGACCGCGGCTCCGCGCATGCGCAGTTCGGGGTGGGTCTGCTCGACGACGGCCTTGTCCTGCAGTACCAGAACGACGGCTCGGTTGAGCGTCACCGTCGACAGCGGCTCGAAGCTCGCGTTCAGTACCAGCGTGTCCCGCATTCCAGCCCACCTCCTGTGCACCAGCCCACTCCCCGGCGGGCTTGGATCAACTGTGGCCGGGCACGCCGAGATGGACAACGCAATAAAAAATGCCCGCCTCTGATCACTTCCAAGACCAGAGGCGGGCAAACGTTCAATGAACGTCCTGCTTCGCTACTTTTCCGCTACAGCGGCGTACTCACCGATGAGCTGGGCGCGCGCCAGCGTGTGGAAACGGAGGTTGAATCCCACCACGGCGGGCGAAGCGTCGGAATCCGGACCGAGCTTCTCCTGGTCCACGGCGTACACCGTGAACACATAGCGGTGCGCCGGGTCGCCCGGCGGCGGCGCGGCCCCACCGAAGTCACGCGTCCCGTAGTCGTTGCGCGCGTGCACCGCGCCCTCGGGCAGCCCTTCGAACTTCCCCGAACCCGCGCCGGCCGGCAGCTCCGTCACGGTGGCCGGGATGTCGAACAGGACCCAGTGCCAGAACCCGCTGCCCGTGGGGGCGTCCGGGTCGTAGCAGGTCACGGCGAAGCTCTTGGTCTCCGGCGGGAAGCCCTCCCAGCGCAGCTGCGGAGAGGTGTTCCCGCCCGCGTGGACCTGAGCGTCCTTGAGTGTCGCCCCCGGCTCGACGTCCTCACTCGTGACCGTGAAGGACGGCACGGCCGGGTGGAAATCGTGGGGGAGCGGCGGCCTCTTCGGCTCGGTCACCTCGGTACCTCCTGGTGGATCCGGTGGGTTGGTTCAGAGCCTAGAACCAGCTGCGCTTGCTGCCGACCTCCGACAGCCACTGGTTCAGGTAGGCGGCCCAGTCCGTGTTCCCGTAGTCCTGCAGCCCCACCCTGAACGAACGGAACGAGTCGCTGCCCTCGCTGAACAGCCCCGGCTTCTTGTCCATCTCCAGCACGACGTCCATCTCGTGCTGGTCGGCGACGAAGCTCAGCTCGACCTGGTTCAGCCCGTGGTACTGCTGCGGCGGGAAGAACTCGATCTCCTGGTAGAAGGGCAGCTTCTGCCGCGTCCCCCGGATGTGACCGCGCTCCATGTCCGCGTTCTTGAAGCGGAAGCCCAGCTGGATGAAGGCGTCCAGGATCGCCTGCTGCGCCGGCAGCGGGTGCACGTTGATCGGGTCCAGGTCACCGGAGTCGACCGCACGCGCGATCTCCAGCTCCGTCGTCACACCGATGTGCATCCCCGGCAGCGCCTGCCCCTGGATGGTCGTGACCGGCGTCTCCCACGGGATCTCCAGCCCGAAGGGCACCACGTGCACCGCCTGTGCCTTCAACTCGAAGGCACCCCCGAGACGCTGCTTGCTGAACTCGATGTCCTGCTTGTACTCCGTGTCCTGGCCCTCGACCTCGACCCTGGCCTGGAGCCCGACCGACAGCGCCTCGATCTGCTGGTCCACGGAACCGCCCTGGATCCGCACCTCACCCTGGACGACACCGCCCGGCACCACGTTGATCTCGGTCAGCACCGTCTCGACCGAAGCGCCACCGGCCCCCAGGCTCGCGAGCAGTCGCTTGAACCCCATGTCTGTTCCTCCCGTCAGGCAATGCCTGTGCTTCTGTGTGGCTCTGTAGTTCTGTGTGGGTGGATCGCGTGCATCGCTCTGTGTGGCGTGGACCCTTGATCCCTACAAACGCGAACCGACGGCGACCGGTTCCGTGTCCCCACACTTCCAAGGAGGACGCCTCCTCGCCACCCACCGGTCCGCACCCGTCTGGACTACGCTCGTACGCCATGATCGCGACCCCCGACCGTACGCCCCTGCCCCGGGAGTTCTTCGACCGCCCCGTCCCGGAGGTCGCCCCCGACCTCCGGGGACGCAGCCTCGCGCACACCACCGGGGGCGGTCCGATTGCGCGGTCGGCATGAACGTCGACCTTCTCGCCCATCCTGCCGAAGAGGTCGCCCCCGGGCTGCTCGGGAGCGTCCTCACCTGCAGGACCCCCGAGGGAACCGTGAGCATCGTCATCACGGAGACCGAGGCGTACTCCGGTACGGCCGACCCGGCGTCCCATGCCTACCGGGGCCGGACGCCCCGTAACGCCGTCATGTTCGGACCCGCAGGACACCTCTATGTGTACCGCTCCCACGGTCTCCACTGGTGCGCCAACGTCGTCACCGGGACGGACGGCATCGCGTCGGCTGTCCTCATCCGGGCAGGCAGGGTCATCGAGGGGGAGGACCTGGCACGCAAGCGGCGAGGGGAGCGAGTCGAGAGTGCACGCCTTGCCCGAGGGCCGGGTAACTTCTGCCAGGCTCTCGGCATCACGGGAGAGCACAACGGCGCAGACCTCCTGGCCGGCACCTCGGTCATGTTGTCCGAGGGCGAGCCGGTGCCCACCGCGCTCATCCAGGTCGGTCCTCGCGTAGGCGTGAGCAAGGCCCACGACTGGCAACACCGGTTCTACCTCGCCGGTGATCCGACGGTCTCGGCCTACCGACTGAGTCCCAGAGCCAGACCGTCCGCCGGCCCCTGAGCCGCTGTACGCTTCGCTCTCGGCGGGTCGGCGGGGAAGTCTGGGCCGGTCAGACGTAGGGACGGGTGGATGAGCGCGGATATGGAGCGGGAGCCCTGGGAACTGCGACCCGGGGAAGGCGTGGGGCCGCTGCGGTTCGGGATGTCTCCGGCCGAGATCGCCGACGCACTGCTGGTCTCCGGGCCTCTGGCACGGGTCGGCGGTCCGTACGACCAGGAAGACTTCCCGGACGGGGTGAAGGCGTTCTACGACGCGGGCAAGCTCGCATGCGTCGCGCTGGACGCGGTCACCGGTCCGCAGGTCTTCCTGGCCGGCTTCCCGTTGGCAGGGAGCGATCCGGCGCGGGGCCGGCAGTTTCTGCTGGACCACGCAGCTGAGCACGGCAACTGGGTCCTCTACACCCCCGACCAGTCGCTGTCCCTGACCGATCTCGGACTTGTTCTGCGTTCGCAGTGGGTCGGGGAAGCGCGCCTTACACGTCCGCTCTTCGTCAAGGAGGAGTGGCTGGAGTCCCAGTACTTCCGAGACCACCTTCCGCTTGAGGATGCCTCAGCCTGAGCGCTGAGCGCTCCATCTGTCCGGCCAGTGCCGGTCGGGAGGCGACCGGCCGGCGCGGGAGGTCGGGAGGGTCGGTGCGAGCGCGGTCCTGCCGCGCACAGGCGAGGTCATCAAGGGCGCCGCGCCCGCCCGCAAACGTCGAATCTCGGCCGAAAGTGACAAGGAACTGGCCAAAGGGCCGGTCCTCCTGGCCGCGGCCCTGGACGTGGACCGGGCCCTCGACGCCACGGACACCTGCTCGCCGAGACCCCCCTCTACGGTTCCGACCGGCACCCCCGTCGCACTCCGACCAGGTACGCAACGGTTCCCATGCCGGTGTCGCGGGGGACGGAGGCGGCCGCCCCCGGGCTTCCGGATCGCCGACGACCTCACCAAGCGCCCCTGTCGGGCACACGTCCCCCGTCGCCGCCGAACTTGACTCGCCTCCTGCCGGTCCGTAACGTAGCCCGAGCCGCTTGAACCGGGTACGGCAGTCAGCCAGCAGCCGGAAGCGGCCACCCACTACCTACGACATCCCCTCGGCGGGGGCGAATTAGGCATGCCCTGATTCGAGTCCGCAGAACTCAATTATGAGTTGCCGAGGGAATCGGCTAACGTAGTGAATGTCGAAAGGCCGCGAGGGAAACCGAGAGGCCCGGAGACGGCCGAAAGGCAAATCCCGCCGACAGGGAATCGGATCGGAAAGCGATCTGATAGAGTCGGAAACGCAAGACCGAAGGGAAGCGCCCGGAGGAAAGCCCGAGAAACACTCGGGTGAGTACAAAGGAAGCGTCCGTTCCTTGAGAACTCAACAGCGTGCCAAAAATCAACGCCAGATATGTTGATACCCCGTCTACCGGATCT
>NZ_JBWKAJ010000002.1:0-728926 GCF_056437585.1 Streptomyces sp. NPDC042364
ACGACACATGGCTCCACACCCGAGCCGCCGCCCTCAACCTCCGCCGACTGATCAACCTCGGACTCACCCACACCAGTGGCACCTGGCACATCGCACCGGCCAGTACATGACTGGAGGGGCTGTCCGGCCTGACGGCCGGACAGCCCCTCACCAAGATCTTCATCGACCTTCTAGGGTCGTTCGCCGTGCTCCAACGGCCCTTCGCCCCGCACCTGTCCGCTCGGCGCCGCCGCCGCTCTGGCCCGCACCACCCCCGGCGCCACCGAATGCGGCAGCAGGTCCAGGGGGTTGTCCGGGAGGACGACCTCGACGTCGGCCCGTTCGGTGAAACGGTAGGGCCGGTGGTCGAGGTAGGCGCCCAGGTAGCGGCGTACGCGGGACATCTCGGCGCGGACGGTGACCGTGCGGGCGGGGTCGCCGAACATGTCGTCGGCGAGGGCGGAGGCGCTGCGGCCTCCCCGGTGGAGGGCGAGGAGGTACAGGAGTTCGGCGTGGCGGGGGCTCAGCTCGTGGGTCCAGGAGCCGGCGCAGTCGGAGACGGTCACGGCCCAGCGGCGCGGGTGGGAGACGTCGAGACTGATGCGGGTGGCCGTCGGGGCGGGCGCGGGGTCGGCGGTGGGTCGTATCAGCCAGCCGGCGGCGAGCGGCTCGACCATGCACAGCCCGAGGGCGGGCAGCCGGCAGCGGCCGGGCGCGAGGGACTTGGGCAGGGCGAGGCGGCTGCTGTACGGCATGCCGGTGACCGCGGCCGTCCAGCCGTCCCGGTCCACGGCGACCGCCGGACCGCCGATACGGGCCAGCACCGGGGCCGCCACCGCCCGCAGCTGTTCGAGCGAGGAGAGGTGGAGGTCGCGCAACCTGGCCTGGGCCAGCTTGGCGACGGAGTCGACCAGCGCGAGCGTGGCGGGGTGCAGGGTCTCCAGGGGGCCGCTGATGTCGACCGAGCCGAGGAGCCGCCCGTCGCGCGGATCGGTGATGGGGGCGCCGGTGCAGGTCCATGAGTGCAGGGCCCGCACGAAGTGCTCGGAGGAGAACACCTGGACGGGGCGGCGGGACACCAGGGGAGTGCCCACCCCGTTGGTGCCGACGGTCTCCTCCCGCCAGTCCGCGCCGATCCCGAGACCCTGCCCGTCGGCCTTGCGGAGCACCGCCGTACTGCCCTCCCGCCACAGCACCCGGGCGTCCGCGTCGGCGACCATCATGATGTGCTGCGCGGTGTCCGCCAGGGACAGCAACCCCTCGCGCAGCACCGGCAGTACATGCCGCAGGGGAGAGGTCCGGCGGCGGCGCTCCACCTCGTCACGGCTCAGGAGGTCGGTCCGGAAGTCGTGGTCGGGATCTATCCCGTCGCGCAGCATGCGGCTCCAGGACTCCCGGATCACCGGGCGGGGGCCGGGCCTCGGACGCCCTCCGGCGAGGACGGAGGCACGGACCTCGCCGAGGACCCGTGCCGCCCGGGCGGCGTCCGTGGCGGTGAGCCGCGTGACTTCCATAGGCGAGTACGGCACTCGTTCCTCCCCGGCAGGCCGCCTCCCCGCCCGGGAGGGCCGCGGGAGTCCGACCTGCGTGACCGGCGTTGACTACGGGCCTCATAGTCTGCCGTTCCCCGGCCACGGAAGGGCTCACTCCGGCCACACCGCGCAGACGAGTTGCAACCCCCTGCAACTCTGGCGGACGGCCGGGGCCTGCCTGAAACTTGTTCGACGCCGCCCGGTGCGGCGCGTGTGCTCCGCTCGCAGGGGCCCGAAGGCGGGGGTGGTGCCGTGTCGGCGCAGCACCACCTCCGCGCCACTCGCAGGGGGTGGCCCCGCCCGGCGGCTCGGCCCCCCCGGTGGCGCTCAGCCCACCGGCCGGGCCCGCTCCACCACCGAGGCCAGGTCCAGGGTGTGCGGCAGGGTCCCGAAGGCCGTGCCCCAGTCGCCGCCCAGACGGGACGCGCAGAACGCGTCGGCGACCGCCGGGGGCGCGTACCGGACCAGGAGGGCGCCCTGGAGGACGACCGCGAGGCGCTCCACGAGACGGCGGGCGCGGGCCTCGATGCCGTCGAGGTCGGCGAGTTCGGTCAGCAGGTCCTTGATCGCACCGTCGAGACGGTGGTCGGCGCCGCGGGCCCGGCCCACCTCCCGCAAGTACGCGTCGAGCGCCCGGGGTTCCCGCTGGATGGCGCGCAGCACATCCAGCGCCTGGACGTTCCCGGCGCCCTCCCAGATCGAGTTGAGCGGCGACTCCCGCAGCAACCGGGGCATGCCCGACTCCTCGACGTAGCCGTTGCCGCCGAGGCATTCGGATGCCTCCGCCACCAGGGCCGTACAGCGCTTGGTCACCCAGTACTTGGCGGCCGGCACCGCCAGCCGCAGGAAGGCGCGCTCGTTCTCGTCGCCGTCCGGTCCCTCCGCCGCGTCGTACGCCGCGGCCAGCCGCATCGCCAGCGTGGTCGCCGCCTCCGACTCCAGGGCCAGATCGGCGAGGACGTTGCGCATCAGCGGCTTGTCGACGAGCTTCCCGCCGAACGCCTCCCGGTACGTGCAGTGGTGCACCGCCTGCGCCACCGCCTGCCGCATCAGCGAGGCCGCGCCCAGCGCGCAGTCCAGCCGGGTGACGGACACCATCTCGATGATCGTGCGCACGCCCCGGCCCTCGTACCCGACCCGGCGGGCCCACGTCCCGTCGAACTCGACCTCGCCGGACGCGTTCGACCGGTTGCCCAGCTTGTCCTTCAGCCGCTGGATGCGGAAGACGTTCCGGGTGCCGTCCGCCAGCACCCGCGGCACCAGGAAGCAGGTCAGCCCGCCGGGAGCCTGGGCCAGCACCAGGAACCCGTCCGACATCGGCGCGGAGCAGAACCACTTGTGGCCCCGCAGCCCGTACGTCCCGTCCTCGGCCAGCGGCCGGGCCTCGGTCGTGTTGGCGCGCACGTCGCTGCCGCCCTGCTTCTCGGTCATGCCCATCCCGAAGAGCGCCCCGGCCTTGCGGTCGGCCGGCCGCAGGTCCCAGTCGTAGATCGTGGACGTCAGCCGGGGCTCCCACTCGGCGGCCAGCGCGGGGTCCGTACGCAGGGCCGGGACCGCCGCGTGCGTCATCGACAGGGGGCAGCCGTTGCCGGCCTCGACCTGCGTCCAGACGACGAAGCCGGCGGCGCGCCGCACATGTCCGGAGGGACGCGCCCAGGCCGCCGTGAGGCCCGCCGAGACGCCCTTGCCGAGCAGCCGGTGCCAGGACGGGTGGAACTCCACCTCGTCGATCCGGTTGCCGTAGCGGTCGTGGGTGCGCAGCTTCGGCGGGTTGTCGTTGGCGAGCCTGCCCCACTCCTGGACCTGCTCGGAACCCGCCGTACGGCCGAGCCCCGACAGGTCGCCGCGTGCCTCGTCCAGCACGTCCGGGGCCACATGCCGCTCGACGGCCTCCGTCAGGACCCGGTCGGCGGCGAAGACGTCATAGCCCACCAGGGGCGGAACCTGATTGGTCACTGCGTGCGTGGCTGCCATGCCACGAAACCTACCCCCCGGTACGGCGCCGGTCACCCGCATCCGGGGGAAGGTGCCCTGGACCGGTCCACGCACCTCCGAGGCCATGGTCCCTTCGTCGCGGGCCGGCGATCCGGTGGGACCGGCAGGGCCGGCGGGCGGCCGGACGGCGCACCGCGGCCGGGTGCCGCCGCCCGGCGCGCGGCGAGCGGTCGGGCCCGTGTGAACCGGCCGCGGCCCGCCGCACCGGGAGGTGAGGCCGGCCTGCGCAGACGGATACCTTTAGGGCGTGCAGTCAGCAAGTCAGTCACCCCCCGGACCCGAGAGCCCGCACGGGCGTCTCCACCGCGCGCGTGCCCTCTACCGGAACGTCTCCAAGCGCAGGACCGCCTGGCTGCTCCTCAAGGACACCGTCAACTCCTGCATCGAGTACCGCATCCTCGGCCTCGCCGCGGAGGCGGCGTTCTTCACCCTGCTCTCCGTGCCGCCGCTGCTGCTCAGCATGATCGGCCTCCTCGGCTACGTCGACGACTGGACCGGCGCCGACACCATCGCCAGCCTGGAGCTCAACCTGCTGGAGGCCTCCCGCACCGTCCTGTCCGACAACGGCGTCCGGGAGATCGCCCAGCCCATCCTGGACGACGTGATGAAGGGCGGCCGCCCCGACGTCATCTCCATAGGGTTCCTGATCGCCCTGTGGTCCGGCTCCCGCGCGGTGAACGTCTTCATCGACACCATCACCGTCATGTACGGCCTCGACGGCGTCCGCGGCATCGTCAAGACCCGCCTGATGGCGTTCCTGCTGTTCATCGTGGCCCTGCTCATCGGTTCCGTCGCGCTGCCGCTGATGGTCGCGGGCCCCGACGCCGTGGTCCGGATCGTGCCGTGGTCGACCACCGTCGTCCAGGTCCTCTACTGGCCGGTCGTGATCGTCCTGTCGATCGTCTTCCTCACCACGCTCTACCACGTGTCGGTGCCCGTGCGCTCACCGTGGGTGGAGGACGTGCCCGGTTCGCTCGTCGCCCTCGGCATGTGGGTCCTCGGCAGCTTCCTGCTGCGCATCTACCTCGCCGCCACGGTCGAGGGGGCGACCATCTACGGCTCCCTCGCCGCCGCCGTCGCCGTGCTGCTGTGGATCGGTGTGAGCGCCTTCGCGGTCCTGGTCGGCGCCGCCGTCAACGCCGCCATCGACCGGGTCTGGCCGGCCGCCGCCACCGCCGCCGCCCGCGCCGCCAACGAGCGCCTCAGGGAGGAGCAGGCAGCCGAGTACGTCGCCCGTGCCGCCGCCGCCCGCTCCCACGATCCCGAGGACCCGGACATGCCCTCCGAGTTCCCGGAGCGCTGGTCCCGCTTCCTGCCCCCGGAGGACGTGACGTCCCGTCTGCGGTCACCCGCGAAGAAGGGTGACGAGTAGCGGGCGCGCCCCGCCGCGCTCCGCGCGACCCTGGACCGTGTCGGGCACTCGCCGCGGGGGCGGGCGGAGCCGGGGCGGCGCTCGCCGGCCGTTCCGCGAACCGGTCGGGGAACCGCCCGCGATCTGCCTCACGGGGTGGCGGCCCGCCGTGGCCGCGCACCGGCTCCGGGGCGCCGAGGACACACGTGCGGCGATCGCCCGGCGGGGCGGCCAAGGGAGCGCCTTCTCGCTGTGGAGCGTGTTCAAAGGTGTACGGGGTGAGCCCGCGGCTGCGTCGGGGGCGCGCGGCCCGGCGCCATTGACCAGGTGGGTCGCCGCCCCCGGCGGGGCGCGGGCGGGGGCCGCGGGGGGCCGCCGGTTCGTCCGGCCTTCCAGCGGCGGCGCTGCAGGCCACCGGTCGACGCAGGCGTAGCCTTTTCCCGTGTATGCGGAGCGGGCGTCCCGGCTGGGCGGTGCCGTCGTGTGGACCAGGAGTCCCGGCGGTGCGGGCGAGACCGGCTCCGGACGGGTCCTGCCCGACGGCTGCATGGATCTGCTCTGGAACGACGGGCGGCTGCTGGTCGCCGGGCCCGACACCCGCGCCTACATCACCGAAGGCACCCCCGGCAACTGGGCCGGGGTCCGCTTCTACCCCGGCACCGCACCCGCCTTCCTGGGCGTGCCCGCGCAGGAACTGCGCGACCGGCGCGTGGAGTTGGACGACCTGTGGCCGGCCGCCGTCGTACGCGGGCTCACCGCCCGGGTGAACGCGGCCGGCGATCCGGCGAGCGGCCTCGAAGAGGTGGTCCTGGCGCGGGCGGCCGAGGTCGAGCCGCCCGATCCGCTGCTGCGGCGGGTGGTCGCCGCGCTGGAGGCCGGGCGGCCGGTGTCGGCCACCGCCGACGAACTCGGGCTTGGCGCACGGCAGTTGCACCGCCGCTCCCTGGCCGCCTTCGGGTACGGGCCCAAGACGCTGGCCCGGGTGCTGCGGTTGCAGCGGGCGCTCGCGCTGGCCCGTGGCGGGGTGCCGTACGCCGAGACCGCGGACCGGGCCGGTTACGCCGACCAGGCCCATCTGGCCCGCGATGTCCGGGATCTGGCGGGACTTCCGCTCGGGGAGCTGCTGGGCGGACGGTGACGGGCCCGCCCGGGGGCGTGCCCCGCCGATGCCTGGCCGGGAGCCCCGCGCGGCGCCCGCTACCCGGCCGTCGGCAGCGGTGCGAAGAGGTCGACGCCGTTGCCGTCCGGGTCGAGGACCACGGCGTATCGCTGCCCCCACACCGCGTCCCACGGCTTGAGCTCGCCTTGGTGGCCGGCCGCGACCAACTCCTCGTACACCGCGTCGACCTCGGCCGGGCTCCCGCACAGCAGGGCCAGCCCCGCGCCACCACCCCGGCCCCGCCGCCACTCGGGGTGGAACGACCGCACGGTCTCCTCGGTGTCGAGCATCAGCCGCAACCCACCGGGCAGTGCGGCCTCGGCGTGCGGCAGGCCCTCGGAACCCTCCGGGAAGTCGAAGCCGAGCCGCCGGTAGAAGGTGACCGAGGCGGCCATGTCCGAGGCCACCATCCCGATCGCGTCGAGTCGTGGAGTCATACGGCCACCGTAGGCGTGCCACGGGCGGCCGGTCTTGAAGGAATCGGACACGTGGCGGAGCCCGTCGGCGGCACGTGCCGCCGCAGCCCCTCGGTGCGGCACGACGGTTGATCGCGGCGGCGCAGGGCAAGCGCTTCCACGCAATGGACCCTTTGCGCCGCCTGTGGAACAACTGTGCGGCAGGATGGGGGACATGTTCCGTACCGCGCGCACTCTGCTGCCCCTGGCGTTGCTGCCGCTGCTGCTCACGGGCTGCGGGAGCGAGAAGTCCGTGGCGGTGCCCCGCGAACCCCTGGCGCCGACCCCCGACCGGGCCCGGCTCCACGCCCGCGCCGAGGCGCTCGGTCTCACCCCGGGGCTCGTCTACGTCACCGAGTCCCCCGGGTTCGAGCCGGCCCGGCAGTCGGTCGGTGTGTACGGCGACGACGGTTTCTCCGCCGTCTACTGGTCCCGGCGGGACGGCGCCCGGCTCCTGCTCCTGGTCGACCGCGGCGCGATGACCGCCCGGAACTGCCCCGAGCGGCCCCTCGGACAGGGCACCGGCGCGCCGGTCAGCTGTGCGCGCGACGGCGACGCCTGGTACCGCACGTCGGCGGGACAGCACGAGTACGCCGTCCAGCGCGCGGGCAACGTCGTCCGGATCAGCGCCGCCACGGCCGCGGTCGACCGCGACGTCCTGCGCGCCGCAGCCCGGGCCGCCCACCGTCCGACCGACTCCGAACTGGCCTGCCTGCTCCCGCCCCCGCGCCACTCGACGGTGCCCCGCGAAGGGAAGACGCCACTCCCGGCCGACGGGACCCCCGTCGAACGCGGCGACCTGCCCCCGGTCGGCGACGGTGCACCGGACAACGAGGTCGGCGCGTCCGGCTGAGAGCCCCCGCCGGCCGGCCCGCCCGGCAGACCGCGGCGGCACGCTCCACGGCCGGCCGCCGGGCGCTTCCTCACCGGCCCCCGGTGCCCTGGGTCAGCCGAAGAGGGCAACGACCCCGTTCACCCAGATCGCGAGGAACGCGACAGCCCCCACCAGGCAGCCGACGCCCGCCAGTACACCGCCGACCGTCCGCGGCGCGGAGGGCGCCTCGTCCTTCTCCTCCGGGTCGTCCCGGTAGGAGGCGGGGTCGTCCCAGTCGACGGGGTGCCCCAGCTCCTCGGCGCAGGCGGTCCGCACGGCGACCAGCTGCCCCTCCGCGAAGGCGGTGGCAGCCATCGCCTCGGGGCCGCGCCAGGCGAGGGCCTTCATCCGCCGTCCGGGAGACCCGTACCGCTCCTCGAAGGCGGCGGTCTCGTCGGCGTCGCGGTCCTCTTCGAGGTACATCCAGCGCCCGGCCTCGGCGGCGTCGCCGTAGAGCCGGTACACCTCGGCCAGACGCCGGCGGAGCGTCAGGTCGTACGGGAAGGACGAGACGAGACCGCGCAAACGCCGGCGTGCGACGGGAACCCGGCCCGCGGCCAGGTCCGCATCGACTCTGGTAAGGGTCTCTCTCCGGGGCATGAACACATGATCGGGTACCGCACCGATCCACGTCGACCTGGTTTGCCGCGGGCTGTTCGCGAGGAACGCCGCGGCTTCAGCGCGCGTCGGGAACCTGGCCGGCGGGGGTGGGACGAGAACGGTGAGGGGGCACGGACCGATCACCCGGTCCGTGCCCCCTCCCGCTGCGGGCACGTGCCCTACGGTGCGTCCACGACCGTCCCCGTGACCCCCGGCCGGCCGGGGAGCGGCTCACCGTCCTCGCCGGTCAGCGCGAGGATCAACGACTCGGCCGGCTCGGCCACCTCGTCCTTCGCCGTCGGCACGGTGACGTCGGCGGTGGTGCGGCCGGCCGGGAAGCCGACCGACAACCACAGGCCCGTGCGCGACAGCGGGCGCTCCGGATCGGGCCGCTCACCGGTGTTCTCCCGCAGCCACCGCGGATCCACGTCCTTGGTGGACAGCTCGACGCCCTCGGTGATCGGCAGCACCCGGACGCTGTGCACGATGTCCTGCTCGGCCGGTGCCGAGAGCGACACCCGCCAGGTCAGCTTCCCGCCCTCGGTCACCCGGTCGACGACCGGCTTCAGCGTCACCTCGGGCGCCGGGTCGTCGTTCACCGCGGTGACGCCGCCCAGGTAGGTGCCGACGACCGCGCCGCGCACGGCCTTGGCGACGAGATCGCGCCTCTGGTCGGCACCGAAGCGGGTGTCGCCCTTGACCACGACCGGCACATCGACGGGGTTCACCCCGGGCCGTACCGTGACCAGCTTGTCCACGGCGCGGCCGGTGTCCGGGTCGAGGACCGAGAAGCGGACCTTGCCGCTGCCGTGGCCTGACACCTTGACGGGGACGCGGTACGTGCGGGAGCCGGAGTCGCCCTCCTCGACCCTGAGCCGGCCGATGTCGACTCGGGGAAGCGCGGCGGCGGTGACCGTCGGAGTGCCCGGGGCCCAGCCCCAGGCATCCATCAGCCAGGCGCGCCCGGACCGCGAACGCGGGGTCAACTCAAGGGACTTGACATGCTTGAGGTCGACTTTGCCGCGGATGGCCGCGGTCAGCGGGACCCGTATCTCGCGTGCCCAGTAGGAGGCGGTGCTTTCGGTGCCGGGCAGCCCGTCGACCTTGACCCGGCCCAGCTTGGCCCGGCGTCCGGCGGTGTCGGTGACGGACACGTCCAGCCTGGTGCCGGTGGTGTTCGGCGGCACGATCACCCGCAGCGCCAGGTCCTCGGCCCCGGACAGGGAGAGCGGTCTGGCCGGCGTGACCTTCGCCGCCTTGCCCGCCGCGGACCACTTCAGGGCGACGGCGCTGCGGCCGGCCTCCTTGTCCGAGTACCACCAGGCGAAGTGCGGGGACCTCCCCCGGACCTTTCTGCCCAGGCAGGCCTTGGCCGGAGCGGGGTCGACCGCCGCGCACAGCCTGCCACCGGTCACCTTCACCCCGGCGTCGGGCAGGAGTCCGCCGCTGCGGCGGGCGCCGACGGCGTGGGTCAGCACCCTGGCCGGGTCGGCCGACGGGGCACGCCGGTTCGAGCCGTCGAGCAGCGGGCGTACCCGGTCGTCGCCCGCCACGAACAGCCGGGCCGCGGCGGCGATGTAGGTGGCGCCGGCCCTGTGCTGCCGGCCGGGGGTGAGCCGGGTACGGGTGCCCGGGGAGCACACCGCGTCCCGGTCGCCGCTGTCCGGGTCGTTCCAGAAGTCGTCGAAGGCGGGCGCCTCGGCCTCGCCGGGCGTCCACTCGCTGTTGAAGAAGTTGTGGTTGGCGCCGATCATGTACACCGCGCTGTGCAGGGCCTTGCCCTTGCTGACGCCGCGCGTGCCGTCCACGTACACCTGACCCTGGAGGTCGGAGACGTCGCCGTCACAGCCGGGAAGGATGGTTACGGACGGGACGTCGGGCACGGGGTTCTGGCCGAAGATCGTGGGTCCGATGAGCACGGTGCCGCGGATCTTCCAGCGGACCGGGCCGCGGTAGCCGTCCCGCGCGGCGGGCGCCGGGTAGAGGCTGTCCATCGCGGCCCGGTCGACGCCCTCGCCGCCGCGCGAGTGTCCGACGAGCAGGACACGGGAGAGGTCGGCCTCGGGCGTGTCGCGCACGACGGCCGGGGCGTCGCTTCGATGGGCGCTCCAGTCGGCCCACTTCGCGAGGTGCTGCCGTACCAGCGAGGAACGGGCCTGCGCGCCGCCGTCCTCGACCTCCCCGTCCTGGCCGTTGATGCCGTTCGCCGAGATCGACACCGTCATATAGCCCTGGGAGGCCAGTAGTTTCTGGTCCCGCAGATAGCCCTTGTAGCTCGGGATCGCCTTCATTCCGGCCGGGCAGGGCCAGTCGCCGGTCACGTCGTCGCTGCCCGGCTTGTAACACGTGCCGTGCCGGCCGTGCAGGAACAGTGCGAGCGGCCGCTTGCCGGTGGCGCCCGTCGGCGCGACGACGACGGCCTGCATCTCGACCGGCTCGGCGAAACCGGGCAGCTTCACCGCCGGGAGGTCGTACTCGCCGGAGACCGTGCGGTAGGGGCCCGGCTTGCCCGGGTCGACGGAGTTCGCCGGGGGCTGGGCCGGGGGCCGTCCCGCGGCCTGCGCATCCCGCCCGCGGCCTTCGGTGCCTCCGCTGCCTTCGGCCGCCGCGTCGAGCCGGCGTCCGGCCGCCAGGACCCGCAGGTCCTCCAGCGGGGTGTCCTGGTCCAGCGCGAGCCGGAACGAACGGCCGTCCTTCGCCGGCTTCGGCACGCCGAGCAGCCGCTCACCGGCGTGGAACTCGACCCGGGCGTCGCCCATGGGCACCGTCCGCCCGGACCGCCAGACCAGCTCCCGTTCCACCCCTTCGCCGGTGACGCGCCACCCCGGCGGCAGGCCGCCGTTCGACGCCGCCGCCGACGTCCCATTGCCGGACGGGTGTTGGGCCTGAGCCAGTCCGGGTGATCCCGCCAGGGCCGCGAGCACGGCCACGGCGGTGACACCTATTCGACGGGCATGGATCAAGGGTTCCTCCCCACGCTTCGAGCGCGGGCGCCCCGTCCGTACCGGAGCGCCCCACGCCACGAAGGAAGCGAAACGGAACCCTTGGGTTGCCTTTGCGGCCGAACCTGCTGACGACTGAGCGGAATTGAGTGCCCGTCGGCAAGGCCGTGTCTGGCGATCCGGGTCGTCGCCCGGCGGGCGGACGGGATCGCCGGACTTGCCCCTCAGTCGTCGCTGCCGCCGCTGTCGGCACGGGACCTGTTGTTCGTCTTGGGCACCAGCTCGCTCATGACCTCCGTCGCCTTGGCCACGCCCCGTGCCCAGCGGGGGGCGTCGCCACGGGCGGTCCAGTAGACGCAGACGCAACCGCCGATGACGAGCAGGACGACGACGAACAGGATGGCTGTGAGCACGGTGGTCAATCGCTCTCTGTGGGTGCGGCCGAACGCCGGGGCCCTGCACGCCGAAGGAGACGGGGCCGGGTTCGATGTGGTGCGGCCATCATCGCGCAGGTGCGTCGGCACCTCCCGGGCGGTCGCCGTGGTGTTCCCGACTCGGCCCCCCGGAAACAGTGCCCCGGCCTCCGTCGGCGACCGCCGCTGTTCGCCGCGGAGCCCTCAGGACGTGCCGCCCGGCTGCTGCGGGCCGAACGCCGTCATGAACTGGTCGCGGAACTCGTCCATGCGCCAGACCGGGGTGTCCGAGGCGGGCTTGAGGCCGTCCGCCCAGCCCCAGTCGGCGATCTTCTCCAGCACCTTCGGGTCCTGGGCGACGACCGAGACCGGTACGTCGTGGCTCGGATTGTCCCCGGTCACCGTCTTGTTGGGCTGGTGGTCACCGAGGAAGATCAGGACCGTGTCCTTCGAGCCGTACTTGGCGACGAAGTCGACGATGCTGCTCACCGAGTACTGGATGGTCTTGCGGTACTCGTCACGGACGGCGAGGGGATCCTTCCAGACCTCCTTGGGGTCCTTGCCCTCGGCCTTCTGCAGGTCGTGGTAGACCGAGCCGTCACCGATCTCCTCCTCCGGGATCGTCCGGGGGATGGGCGCCCACGGGTTGTGACTGGACGTCAGGATGATCTCCGCCATCATCGGCTTGCGGCCCTCCTTGCCGTACTCCAGCTCCCTGAACGCCTTCAGGGTGTACTGGTCCGGCATGGTCGACCAGCTGAACTTCGGCCCTTGGTAACCCAGTTGGTCGGAGTCGTAGATGTGGTCGAGACCGAAGTACTTGCCCTCCGGCCAGGCCTTCTGGGTGCCCGGCACGATACCGACCGTGCGCCAGGCGCCGGTGCGGCGGAACGCCTCGGTGAGGGTGAGGCGGTCGCTCGCGACGAGGTGGTTGTAGCGGGACTGGTTCTTGATCCACAGCCCGGACAGGAACGTGGAGTGGCCCAGCCAGCTGCCGGCGCCCGTGATGGGCGAGCGCAGCCAGCCGCTGCGCGACGCGTACCCGGCGTCCTTCAGCTCCTGCGTCTTCTGCGCGAGCGTCTCGCTCAGCGGCTCGCCCATCTGCGGATTGTCGATCGCGGAGCGGCCGTAGCTCTCGATGAACGTGATCAGCACGTCCTTGCCGCGCAGCCCCGTCAGCAACTGGTCCGGCGGCACGTCGGCGAAGGCGTCGACCGCCGCCTGCTTCTGGAACGCCTCGCCGTCCTTCAGCCCTTCGCGCACCGACTCGATGCGGTTCTCGACGAGCGTGGCCGCGCTGTGCGAGGCCAGCGGGACGCCCGCGACCTCCAGGGTCAGTGTCGAGCAGGTGATCCAGACGGTGCCGAGGACGAGGAGCGTACGGCTCGCGGTGTGCCGGTCGCGTTCCATCAGCCGGCTGATCCGCCGCACGGCGAAGGTCGTCAGGAACGGCAGGGCGAGCACCAGCGCGATCACACCGATCGTCGCGGCCTGCGCCGCCGTGTTGCCGAGCGAGTCCTTCATGAACGACCGGGCGTTGTCCAGCAGCGGCCAGTCCAGCACCAGGTCGAACGGCCGGTCGAGGGTCCAGTACGACCCCATGTCCAGCACCTTGACGATCATCAGCAGGCCGAGCACCGCGCCGATGACCACCACGGCCACGCGCCGTGCCCTCGGCGGCAGCACCAGCAGCAGCGCCGCCCCGAGGATGCCCTCCGCCGGGATCCGCAGCAGTCGGCCCACCTCGAACTTCGTCATGTCGTTGGGCATGAGCAAGGCGAACATGACGAACGCGACGGCCAACCCGGTCCCGGTCCAGGCGAGTATTCGAGCCCTCCGGGGGTGCCGGGCGCGCCGGTCTCGACCGGTGGGAGCCTGAGCGGACGCCGAGTCGGGTTCCGCCCGGGCCTCGACTCCCGGCGCGGTCCGGGACTCGGCCTCGGCATGGGCCTCGACGTCGACGTCGGCATCGGCGTCGGAATCAGGCGTGACGTCGGCGGTCTCGGGGGCGACCGAGGGCCCGGCCGCGCGCCCATGCTCCACCGTGGTCTCCGGATCGGCCTGGACTTCGGTCGCCGTCTCCGGATCGGCCTGGTCCTCGGTCGCGGGCTCTGGCGGCGTATCGGCTGCGGGCTCCGGTGTCGCATGGGCCTCGGCTGCGGGTTCCGGCGTCGCGTCGGCTGCGACCGCGGGCTCTGGCGTTGCAGCGGCTGCGGATTCCGGCGTCGCGTCGGCCCCGGTTGCGGGCGCTGACCCGGAATCATTCCCGGGCTGCGGCTGCGGCTGCGGCTGCGGCTGCGGCTTGGGCGCCGACGCCGGCCGCGCCTGGTCCGCCGGCTCCGCCCGCTCTTTCAGCCCTGGCTCCGGCTCCGGCTCCGGCTCCGGCTCCGGCGCGGCGCCGGCCCCGGGCGCGGCCGTGGCTCCGGACTCTCCCTCCGGCGCGGGACCGGTCTCCGCCGCGGCCGCGGACCCCTCCTCGGAGTCCCGTTTCGGCTCTTCGGCCCCGGCGGTGTTCTCGGGGGCGGTGTCGTCGTCCGGTGCTGGTGCCGGGCCCGGAAGCTGCGGAGAGCGTGTGTGCGACAACCCGAAGGTCCTTCCCTGTGGAACATGCTGGAGCTGTGTGCTGGTGGACGGAGGGAGGAGAGGAGAGAAACGGGACCCGCCTTCGCACCCGTACGCCCATCACTATGCGTACGGTCCGACGACGCCCACCGTTCATCCGTGCCCAGGCCGTCCGCAACGCTCCACGTGAACCCCGACACCCTCCCACCCGCGGGTCAGGCCGAGCGCGGCGCCCCCGTGCTCGCCCGCTCCACCAGCCGCGTCGACAACTCCGTGCGCGTGCCCTCCGGCCGGTCGCCCTCCATCATCCGGACCAGCAGCCGCAGCGCCGTGGACGCCATCTCGGACAGCGGCTGGCGGACGGTGGTCAGGCCCGGCGTGGCCCAGCGCGCCTCCGGCAGATCGTCGAAACCCACCACGCTGATGTCGTCCGGGATCCTCAACCGCCGCTCGGCCAGCGCCTGGTAGACACCGAGCGCCATCTCGTCCGAGCAGACGAACACCGCGGTCGGCGGTTCCGGCAGGTCCAGCAGCTGGAGCATACGGTGATGGGCGGTGGTCTCCATGAAGTTGCCGTAGCGGACGTACTCCGAGCGGTACGGGACGCCCGCGGCCATGAGCGCCGAGCGGTAGCCCGCGACCCGCGCGCTGCTGCACATCTTGCGCCGGTACCCGGCGATCACGGCGACCCGCTCGTGCCCCAGCGCCAGCAGATGCTCGGTGGCGGTCATCCCGCCCTGCCAGTTGGCCGCGCCCACGGACACCACGCCGGGCGGCGGCTCGAGGACCGGGTCGATCAGAACGAACGGGATACGGTGCTGGGCGAGCCAGGAGTACTGGGCGGGGGACAGCTCGGCCAGGTTGAACAGCACACCCGCCGAGCCCCGGGCGGTCAGCTTGTCGAACCAGCCGCGCTCGGGGCGCGCGCCCCGGGTCCGGGTGAGGCCCGCCGAGACCACCACCTCCAGGCCCGCGTCGTGCGCCGCCTGCTCGACGCCGTGCAGCACCGCGCCCGACCAGGAACTTTCCAGCGAGTGCACCACCAGGTCGACCATGCGCGGCGGCTTCGACGGCTCGAACCTGGGTCTGCGGACATAGCCGAGCCGGTCCAGCGCCTCGGTGACCCGGCGCCTGGTCTCGGGGGCCACGTCCTCCCGGCCGTTGACCACTTTCGAGGCCGTCGGCACCGACACCCCGGCCTCGCGCGCCACCACCGCCAGGGTCGGCCCGGCCGTCGCGCTCCCGCCACGCACCATCGCGACTCCACCTCTCAGGCCCCGTCCCGAGGGCCGGTGAAATTTTCGAATAGCAAGCGCTCTCTACCGTAAGGCCAACTCAACACGGCGGGAAGGACAGGGGAATCAGAGGGGGCGCCCCTGCCGGGACGTCGGAAACCTCGTACCGAGGCCGAGACGGCGAGGACCCGACGGGGCGTCACTTCTCCGCGCGGTACCGGTTACTCGCCGACCTCCGGCAGCTCCCAGCGGGCCAGGTCCCGCAGCCACGCCGCGGCCGAACTGTCCGACGGCGCCCGCCAGTCACCGCGCGGCGACAGGGAACCGCCGGCCAGGACCTTCGGCCCGTTCGGCATGGCCGAGCGCTTGAACTGGGCGAAGGCGAAGAAACGGCGGCAGAAGTACTCCAGCCAGTGCCAGATCTCCGGCAGTTCGTACGCCACCCGCTCGCCCTCCGGGAACCCGGGCGGCCAGTCGCCCGCCTCCGCGTCCCGCCAGGCGTGCCAGGCCAGGAACCCGATCTTCGACGGCCGGTAGCCGTAGCGCAGCACATGGAACAGCGTGAAGTCGTGCAGCGCGTACGGGCCGATCTTGGACTCCGTGGACTGAAGCTCCTCGCCGGGCACCAGCTCCGGGCTGATCTCCGTGTCCAGGATCGCCGCCAGCGTCTCGTTGGTGTCCTCGTCGAACTGGCCGCTGCTGATGACCCAGCGGATCAGATGCTGGATCAGCGTCTTCGGCACACCGGAGTTGACGTTGTAGTGGCTCATCTGGTCGCCGACGCCGTACGTGCACCAGCCGAGCGCCAGCTCCGACAGGTCGCCGGTGCCGAGGACGATGCCGCCGCGCTGGTTGGCCAGCCGGAACAGATAGTCGGTGCGCAGCCCGGCCTGCACGTTCTCGAAGGTGATGTCGTACACCGGCTCGCCCGACGAGAACGGGTGGCCCATCTCCTTCAGCATCAGCCGGGCGGTCGGCGTGATGTCCAGCTCCGCCGCGGTGACCCCGAGGGAACGCATCAGCCTGTGGGCGTTGCCCTTGGTGTGCTCGCCGGTCGCGAAACCGGGCAGCGTGAACGCCAGGATGTCGCTGCGCGGGCGGCCCGCGCGGTCCATCGCCCGCGCGGCGACGATCAGCGCGTGCGTGGAGTCCAGGCCGCCCGACACCCCGATCACGATCCTCGGGCTGCCGATCGACGCCATGCGCTGCTGGAGGCCCGCGACCTGGATGTTGTAGGCCTCGTAGCAGTCCTGGGCGAGCCGGGCGGGGTCCGACGGCACGAACGGGAACCGCTCGACACGGCGCCGCAGCCCGAGATCGGTGGTCGGCGGGTCTAGCCGGAACGACACCTCACGGAACGCGCCGGTGCGCCCGGACAGTGCCCGGCGGTTGTCGTCGAACGTGCCCATCCGGTGCCGGGACTGGCGGAGCTGGTCGAGGTCGACGTCCGCCACCGCGTACTGGTCGCCCTCGGGGAACCGGTCGGTCTCGGCGAGCAGGGTGCCGCTCTCGTAGATCATGGTCTGGCCGTCCCAGGACAGGTCGGTGGTCGACTCGCCCTGTCCGGCCGCCGCGTACACGTAGGCGGCGAGGCAGCGGGCCGACGCCGACCGGCACAGCAGGCGCCGGTCCTCGGCCCGGCCGACCGTGATCGGGCTGCCCGAGAGGTTGACCAGGACGGTCGCGCCGGCCAGCGCAGCCTCCGCGCTCGGCGGCACCGGCACCCACATGTCCTCGCACACCTCGGCGTGCACCACCAGACCCGGGATGTCCTCGGCCGCGAACAGCAGGTCCGGGCCGAACGGCACCTCCGCGCCGGCGACCCGGATGGTCCCGCCCCGCTCGTCGTCGCCCGCGGCGATCTGGCGCTTCTCGTAGAACTCGCGGTAGTTCGGCAGATACGACTTGGGCGCGATCCCGAGGATCCGCCCCCGGTGCACGACCACCGCGCAGTTGTAGATCCGGTGCCGGTGCCGCAGCGGGGCGCCGAGGACGAGCACCGGCAGCAGCTCGGTAGATCCGGCGACCACCGTCCGCAGCGCCGCCTCGACCTCGTCGAGCAGCGCGTCCTGGAGCAGCAGGTCCTCGATCGAGTAGCCCGACAGGCACAGTTCGGGGAAGACGGCCACGGCGACCCCGTCCTCCGCGCAGCGGCGGGCCTGCCGCAGCACCGCCTCCGCGTTGGCGGGCGGGTCGGCGATCGTCGCGTGACCGGTGCACGCGGCGACCCGCGCGAAGCCGTGCTGATAGAGCGACCAGAAGTTCACCGGTTTCCTCCGTGGGTACCCCGGTGTGCGGCCGGGGAGGAAGTGGGCTCCTGCGGAGCAGGGTGGGGAGCCGGAGTGCCGTCGAGGCGATCCGGTGTCCTCGCCGCCGGGCCGATGGCGAACTCCAGCAGATGGATGATCTCCGAGTTGAGGGACCGCCGATCGGTCCGGGCTCGGTCGACGAGGCGTTCGTGGAGGTCAGCGGGCAGGCGGAGAGAGATCCGCTTCTCAGGATCCATGCTGAAATGATGCCACGATGGCATCGGGACGGAGTTTCGGGGGAGGGGATCGTCCAGCGGGTCCCGGCTGAGGGCCGGAGCCGACCCCGTTACGCGTCAGCGCCGGCCGACCCCGTCACGCCGCCGTTCGCCGCCCGCCAGGACCGCCCGCCAGGACCGCCCGACCGCCCGGCAGGGCCGTGCCTGCCGCCACGGGCTGTTCCGCACCACGCGCGGTACGTCGCCGACCGGGCTGAGGCCACTTCCCCTCCGGGACCCTTCTGTACGCCAAACAGCCGTCAAGGATCCGCCAGGACCGGAATACGGCGAGGGGATGTGGTGCTCTGATGCTCTGATGTGAAAGACGGTTCACGAGCGGGCGTGAGGAGCTGGTGAGCGCATGACGGCAGACCGGCCGGACCCCGTGGTCCGCACACCGTACGGGGAGGTACGCGGCAGGTACGCGTACGGGGAGGGGTACGAGAACGGGATCGCGGTCTTCCGCGGTATCCCCTACGCGGCCCCGCCCTTCGGCCCTCGCCGGTTTCGCCCACCCGCCCCGCCCGACCCGTGGGACGGCGTCCGCGACGCGGGCGCCTTCGGGCCGACCCCGCCGAAACCAGCGTACTCGGAGGCGTTCGCCCGCTATCTGTCCGACCCCGTCGTCGCGGGCGACGACTGCCTCAACCTCAACGTGTGGACGCCGGAGCCGGGCCCCGGGGCCAGGCTCCCCGTCATGGTCTGGATCCACGGCGGCGCGCTCACCCGGGGCTCGTCCGCGATCCCGGTCTACGACGGCAGCGCCTTCGCCCGTGACGGCGTGGTCCTCGTCTCCCTCAACTACCGCCTCGGCGTCGAGGGGTACGGCCTTTTCCCGGACGCCCCGCCCAACGCCGGACTCCGCGACCAGCTCGCCGCGCTGGAGTGGGTCCGGGACTCGATCACGGCGTTCGGCGGCGACCCCGACCGGGTGACCGTCTTCGGCCAGTCGGCGGGCGCCATCAGCATCGGCGCCCTGCTCGTGGCGCCCCGCGCCCGGGGCCTGTTCCGCCGGGCCGTGCTGCAGAGCGGGCCGCCCGAGGCCCTGGACCGGGACAAGGTGCGCCGCATGGTGCGCCGGATGGCCGCCCGGCTGAAGGTGCCGGCGACCGCCGCGGCCTTCGCCGACGTGGACCGTTCCATGCTCGCCGAGGCCCAGGCCGAGGTCGGCCGTCTCAGCAGCCCGGTGCTGGGCGGACCCGCCTTCGGCATCGTCGTCGACGGTGAGCTGGTGCCGCGCGACCCGCTCAAGGCCCTCGTCGAGGACGGTGCCGCCCGGGACGTCGGCCTCCTCATGGGCTGGACCCGCGACGAGCACCGCCTCTGGCTGGTCCCCGGCGGTCTCCACGAGCGCCTCGACCGGCTCGGCACGGTCGCCCTGACCGGCGCCCGCGCCCGCTGCCACTGCGGCCCCGAGCTCCCTCGCCGGTACCGCGAGCTCCATCCCGGCACGGGCCCCGCCGACCTGGCCGGCCGGCTCGTCACCGACCACCTCCTCCGCGTCCCCCTGCACCGAGTGGCGGACGCCCGCCTCGCCCACGCGCCGACCCACGTCTACGAGTTCGCCTGGCCGTCGAACCTCCCCGACCTCGGCTCCTGCCACGCGCTGGAGCTCGGCTTCGTCTTCGACACCGGCGACACCCCGGCCTCCGCGAAACTCGCCGGCGAGCACACCCCGCGCGCCCTGGCCACCGCCCTGCACGACGCCTGGGTCCGTTTCGCGACCCACGGCGATCCCGGCTGGACACCCTGGGACGCCACCCACCCCGTGCGTGTCTTCGACGACCCGGACGAGCGGCGGATCGCCCTCGGCCCCTACGACCGCGAACTCGCCCTCTGGGAAGAAGACGCGCGACGCCCCCGCAGACCCCAGGGCACCGGAACCTTCACCACCTCCGGCGGAGCCCCGCTACCGGCCCTCCGCCGCTTCCGCCGGGCCCCCTGAGCCGCCTCGTGGGCGAGCCTCCGGCGACGCGGCCGCGGGGCGGCACCCGGCCCCGGGAGATCGCCGACCGGCCTGTCCGCCGACCGGCCTGTCCGCCGGCCCGCCGGGTATCCCGGGCCCGGCCGGCGAGAGGGCCGGCGCGGTCGGCGCAACGGCATGACGGGCGTGCCACGCAGCGGCCGGGGCCCGAGGGGCGACGGAAGGCGGTGCAAGGGGCCCGAGGGGCGACGGAAGGGGCGGGGCGCCCGGATGCCGGAGGGGTGGCAGCGGGACGCGGCGGGCAGCCGCCCCGGCCCCCGGGTGGGTACGGGTCCTTTCGCCAGGGGTGACCCGCGGGCATGGTGAAGAGCCCCTGACCCGGACGGGAACCGCTGTGGACGGGTGCCCGCCGGCTCTCGGCGGCGCCGGGTCAGCCGGGCAGGGGGCCGCGTACGACGCTCCGGCCGGAGTGGGCCGGGTTCCCGTTGTCCTCCTGCGCCGACACGTCGATCAGGGGGTACCGGCCGAGGTCGACGCGTGCGGGGAGCGGCAGCGTGGCGGTGCCGTCCGGGCGGAGTACGCCCATCGCCACCAGCCGGGTGTGGCTGCGGTCCATCAGCCACACCTCGTAGTAGCCGTCCGTGCGCGGCAGGCCCGTGACGTTCACCGTGACCTCCCGTTCGGCCCCGGAGCCGCGGATCAGGCGCACCGTCCCCGCTGCCCGCGGCACGGCCAGCGGGGCCAGGCGGCCTGCGGGGCCGGCCTCGGCACTCGGTGTGCCGTCGTCGAGCCGCCATGCGGTGACGGCACTGCCCAGCAGCGCCCCCGCGACGAGACTCGCGGCGGCGGCCGACAGGGCGGGTCGGCGCAGCCACGCACGGCCGCGTCCGCCGGGTCCGCCCGGGACCGGTGGGGTGTCCTCGCTCCCGGCCCGCCGGTGCGGGGCCGTGCCCGGCCGCAGTTCTGCCGAGATCGAGTGCCACACCTCGTCGGGCGGTGCGGTCAGGAAGTCGTCGGTCGACACGTTCCGGGCGGCACGGACCACGCGTCGCAGCTGGTCGAGTTCATCGAGGCACCGCGGACACCGTGCCAGATGATCCTGCTGGCCCGGGGTGGGGCGGGCATCGGGCCCGAGCGCGAGGTCGGTCAGTTCGTCGGGGTCCAGGTGCTGCGCCATGCTCCACCTCCCCTCGTACCGGCCGGAGCGGCGGGGGCGGGCGGACGGGGGCGAGGGGTCCGCCGACCGTGTCGTTCGGTGTTCCCCCTCCCGTCGTCGCGCACCGGGGGGACAGCCGGTCGCCGCTCGGTCATGGTCTCCTCCGCCCCGGGCACGGACAGCAGCGTAGGCGTGAACACCGGGCCACGGGCTCATTCCGCGGCGGTGACCGGTACCGCCGTCACCACCAGGTTCCGCTGGTAGCCGCCTCGTTCCTCGTCGAAGGGGGGCGCGCAGGTGATCATCGTGAGGACCGGTTCGCCGCTCCTGGCGAAGGCCGAGGCGGGCAGCCGGTCCTTGTCCACCCGGTTGCGGGAGACGACCCGATACGTGACCGGCGGTGCGGCGGCCCGCCGAACGGTCACCTCGTCGCCGGCGCGTACGTCGAAGAGGGCGGCGAAGGCCCCGAGGTCGCCCGTGCGGGAGTCCACGTGTCCCACCATGACGGCGGAACCGGACGGTTCGCCCGGGGCGGGACCGAAGCGGTACCAGCCGATCTTCTCCGGGTCCTCGGGAATCTCGGCGCTGCCGTCCGGGGCCACTCCGCCGGGTTCGACCTCGGCGCTGAGACCGACGCGCCCGATGTCGAGCCGCCTCGGGACGGCGGCGGGGCCCGGGCTCGACGGCGCCGTCGGAGTGCCGGTGCCCGCCGCGCTGACGGGCGGGGCCACGGACGACGAGTCGGCCGCCCGCGCGTCGAAGTCCGCGGCAGGCGGAAGACTCGGGCCGTCGGACGGTGCCAGTGCCAGCACCGTGGCTCCGGACACCGCCAGCAGGGCTGTCACCGCTGTCCGGAGTCGTCGCCGGAGCCACGGGGCCGGCCTGGTGTCAGGCACGGCCGCGGGCCACCGCTCGGCGGACGGAGAGCGCGCCGGCGAGGCCGAGGAGGCCGGCTCCGGCGGCGTAGGCCAGCCATGCGTCGGTGTCGTTGGTCGCACCGGCGTTCACACCCGAGGGCGCGGAGTGCGTGCCGGTCAGGGTCTGCACCTTCAGGGCGAGGTTCTTGTCCTCGGCGCTTCCCCAGGCGTAGACGATGTTGGAGGTGCCCTCCTTGAGAGCGAGGTCGGCGGGACCGATGGCGACGTCGTCGGTACCGGCCAGCACGACGTCCGCCGAGACCGTGCCGGCGTCCACGGTCGCCGTGTCCTCCTTCGGGTTGACGAGGTCCTTGAAGACCGGTGTGCCGCCCGCCCTGACATCGACGGCCGGAGCCGCCGCCACATGACGGACCGTCAGCCGGGCCTTGCCTGCCGCGACTTTGGAGGTGTCGTTCACGTAGGCGTCCAACTGCGGCGCACCCTCGGCGTCCAGGTGGGCCACGACGGTCGCGTTGGCCCCCGCGGGAACCTCGACGGTCTTCTGGATGGCGGGCTCGCCCTTCGGGTCAGCCCCGGCCTCGAAGACCTTCAGGTCGTACGAGCCGGGGGGAAGGGGCTGCGGGTCGGTGAGGGTGCCCGGTTTGAAGTCGGGAATCAGTTCGTCGCCGTTGGCGTACACGTCGACGGTCAGGCCGGGAACGGCGTGGAGGACGGAGACCATGGCCTGGTCGTCGTCGGCGGCGTTCGCGGTTCCGGCGGCGCCCAGGGCGAGCGCGAACACGCCGAGAGAAGCCGCTGCGGCAACGGGGGTACGGGAGATCATGGCTGGCTGTCCCTTCGAACTGCCCACTCCCTGTGAGTGAGTGCACCAGGTCTTCGGCGCGCGCCGCGGCGGGGGATGCAGATTCTTTCGCGGGCGGTCGGGACCTGTGCGTGGAGCCTTGTTCCCCGGGCGGCCCGGGACCTGTGCGCGGAACCTTCTTCCGGGGGCGGCCGGGACGTGCGCGTGGAGGCCGTGCGTCGACCGGCGACCCTGTGCGGGGCGGTCCGAACGGAACGGCCGCGGCCGTTCCGGCGCGCACGGGCGCTTGAGCGGCCATTTCGATGCGCTAACGCTGCACGTTGCGGCGCCGCATCGTTTCGACGGACGGTCGTCGTGTCGTAGTCCTTCGACCTCGGAGCTCACGATGGCCACAGCACGGCCCGACACGCACCTGAGCGCCGACGCGGAGCGCACCCATCCGCGCCAACCCGACCCCGGCCGGGTGACCGGTCCGCTTCCGCCGCCCGAGGAGACCGATGACGACACCGAACTCGCCCGGCGCTTCCACGCCGGGGACGAGCAGGCGATCGCCCTCGCATACCGGCGGTGGGGCTCCCTCGTCTACACGCTCGCCCGGCGCTCCCTTAACGACCCGCGGGACGCCGAGGACGTCACCCAGCAGGTCTTCCTCGCCGCCTGGCGGGGACGTGAGCGGTACCGCCCGGAGCGCGGCGCGCTGGGCGGATGGCTCGTCGGCATCACCCGCCACGCGATCGCGGACGCGCACGCGGCGCGGGCCCGCCGGGCCGACATCGAGAGCATGTCCGCGGCGCAGCAGGAGGAGGCGGTGCGGCACTGGGGCGTCGACGAGAGCCAGGCCGCCGTCGACCGTGTGCTCGTCCTGCAGAAGCTCCAGCGGCTGACGCCGGTGCAACGGCGTCTGCTGGGCATGGCCGTGTACGGCGACATGACCCAGGCGCAGATCGCCGAGCACACGGGACTGCCCCTGGGCACGGTGAAGAGCCACATCCGCCGGGCCCTGCACTCGCTGCGCCGGGTGATGGAACCCTCTGTCTGACCGCGTTCCCGGCGCTCCCTCCGGCCCGCGTTCCGGCCCGCGCCCGCCGGCGGCGGGCGCGCGCACCGCACCCGCCGCGGCGTATCGCCGGACCGCACCCGCCGCCGGCGGCGGGTGCGCGCACCGCACCCGCCGCGGCGCATCGCCGCACCGCACCCGCCGCGGCGCATCGCCGGACCGCACCCGCCGCGGCGCATCGCCGCAGCGCATCCGTCCGTCCGCCGGACGGGGAATACCTCTCGGGCTCTGGGCCCGGGTCATCGGCTACGGCGGAGGCGACACCATGGACACGCACGAGGAACCCGGCGCCGGCGTGACGACCGGGGTGCTCGCGCGCAGGCTCGGCATCTCTCCCACCACACTGCGTTCATGGGACCGCCGCTACGGTCTGGGGCCCGCCACCAGGGTCGAGGGACGTCACCGGCGATGGACGGCCGAGGACGTCGCGATGGTGCGGGAGATGTGCCGCCTGACCGCGGAGGGTCTCCCTCCCGCGGAGGCCGCCCGGGCCGCCAAGGCCCAGGCGGTCCGGACCGGCACCGGGCGGTCCCCGGCCGCCGAGACGCCCCCGGCCGGCCATCCGCCTTCCCGCCCTCTCCCGCCGGTCGGCGAGCCGCGGTCCCCCGTGGACGCGGCACCGGCGGAGATCCCGCCCATCGCCGACTCGCGCCGACTGTGCCGCGGACTCGCGCGGGCGGCGGTCCGCATGGACGCCGAGGCCGTACAGGAGCAGATCACGTCGACGGTGGAGTCGTACGGCCTGATGGCAGCGTGGGAGGAGGTCCTCGTTCCGACGCTGCGGTACGTCGGACGCAGGTGGGAGTCCTCCGACGACCGGTACGTGGAAGTGGAACACCTGCTGTCCTGGCACGTCTCCGCGGCCCTCCGCCACGCCTACGCACGCGCCACGGCCCGGAACGGGACCGCCGACACGCGCCAGGTCCTCCTGGCGTGCCTGCCGGGCGAACAGCACACCCTTCCGCTGGAGGTGCTCACCGCCGTACTGGCGGAGAACGGCCTGCGCGTACTCATGCTGGGCGGTTCGGTGCCCGTCGAGGCGCTGGAGGCCACGGTACGGAGGGTCGCCCCGGCCGCCGTGGCCCTGTGGTCGCAGTCCCGGAGCACCGCGAACCTCCCGCTCGCCCGGCACCTCGCGGCCATCCGCTGGGGAATCCACGGTGCCCGGACCCGCAGTCATGTCCTGCTGTGCGGCCCGGGATGGGGGCTGCGTCCGGATCCGGAGCTCCCGCGCCCCCTCGGTCTGGGCGACGCCGTCCGGATCATGGTCTCCGCCGGCCGTCCCGGCGGCGACGCGGCCACGCCGGGTGAGGAGCACGCACCGGAGTCCGTGTGACCCGCGGTGCCGTGACGGAACCGGCGGCAGGACCCACCGGAGGCAGGAGCGCCGAGCCGTTCGACGGCGCGCTCCGCATGCGCATCCGGACGGGCCCTCCGCGCGGAAGAGCAGGTGTGACGCATATCCGTATGCGGCTCATGTTCCGCATACGGCTTCTGTTCCGTATCGGGGGGCGATCGTTCCAAGCCCGGAGGAGTGCCATGAACCCCGAGAAGCCGCATGAGGCAGGTGTCAGGAGCGAGGGGCTCCTCCCGCCCGGTGAGACCCCCGCCGCCGAGGGGTCGACGGCCGAGGCGCACCGCGAACGACCGGACGGCGGCATCTGGGAGCATCCGCACCTGTGGCTGTTCCTGATCGCGATCGGCGGTCTGCTCGTCGCCGCCTTCTTCCTGGTACGCATGGTCACCCTGTGATGAACCGGCCGTGTCGCCGACGGCCCGCCCGGATCACCGGGCGGGCCGCCGGGGCAGCGCCACGGGGGTGCCGAAGCGCACCGGGACGCCGGGGGAGTACAGGACGCTGTCGGGCTGCGTGCGCAGCGGTGTGAGGCCCGCCGCGGCCAACGGGGAGGCGTCCAGGCCGAGGAGATCGCAGCGGCGGAACGGCCAGCCGGGATGCGTGTTGGGCAGGTAGTACGTCCGCCGCCCGGGCCCCCGCTCGTGCAGCCCCCAGCGGTAGGTCAGGAACTCGTCCAGCGGCCCGGGTGTCACCACCTCGTCCGACACATCCAGCCGGACGCGGCCGCTCGGACGGTCGTGCACACGTCCCCGCGTGCGGTAGAGCAGACGCCGCCCGTGCCACTGCCGCGAGATGCGTACCCAGCGGTAGGGCAGCCCGAATCCGGCGCGCGCGGCGAGGACCGGCAGCAGCCGGTCGCAGTCGAGCGACCGGAAGACGACACCCCGCCGTCCGAGCGTGTCACGGCTGTACAGGCGGACGTTGACCTCGTTGAACGAGCCCAGGTACGGCAGCGGCGGGGTGTGCCCGAACGCGAGGCCCTCCATACGGAAGAAGACCAGTCCCGCGTACGCGCGGCCGCGATACAGGTCAGGGACGGTTCCCCGCGGGAGGAGGCGGGCCACCGCGCAGGGCTCCACCTCCCAGTGCAGGAACACCAGGTCGCGCCAGACCTGACGGAACAGGACACGGCGCAGGCGGCGAGGGGCGAGCGGAGTGAGCGACTCGACGCGACGGACAGGTTGTTCCTGTCGTTCGCCACCTACGTCCATGACCCTTCCTTCCCTCAGTCCCGGGGCTGCGCGAGCGCGGGCGCCGGCGCCGAGTCCGGTGCGGGGGCGAGCGCCGCCTGGCGTGCCCGGCGGCGTGCGGCGAGGGCCTCCCGGGCCGCCTCGCGGGGGTGACGGCGCCGCCAGTACGGGTTGTCGTGGGGCAGCTTGCTCGACACCCGGCCGTACATGCCGAAGCAGGCGATGAGCAGCCCCATGACGAAGCTGAACATGACGTTGGACATGCCGAAGTCCAGGACGTTGGCCGGGCGGTCCAGGACGAAGATGTGGAAGAAGCCGCTGAGCAGGAACAGCGTGCCCACCGTCATGTTCAGCGTGGACGCGAAGTTGCCGCCGACCACGGCACCGCCGATCAGGGCGAGGCCCACCAGGACCGAGATCAGGCTGAGCACGCCGTTGGTGGACATCCCGGAGATCCGGGTGCCGTCCGTGTCGAAGGGAGTGAGCCGGTCCGCGAAGCCCAGACAGCCGAAGACCAGCAGGATGACACCGCACAGGCCGGCCCCGTACCGGTACACCCGGGCCAGCCGGTGGTCGACGGGAAGTTCATCGCGAAGCCTCATGACGTGTCCTCTCTCCCGTGCCCGAAGGTGCCCGCCCCGTGTCGGAGCCGGCACCCGGTCTGCTTTCGTCACCTTTTCCGCCGATGTGCGGCATACGGTTGCAGTGTCTTCCCGGACGCATCCGCGGCACGGCCCGGTCCGTGAACATCCGTGCCGCTACCGGGCGGGCCCCGCACGGAGACCCGAAGGCGCCACGGCGCGGAGATCGCGGACATCGCGGAGATCGCGGAGATGAGGAGACGTTGTCGTGACCGTCCCCCACTGGCTGTTCGGCGACCAGCTCGGGCCGCGATTCCTGACCGGCCGCTCCGACACGCCCGTCGTGATGGTCGAGGCCCGCTCCGTCTTCCGGCGCCGCCGCTTCCACCGGGCGAAGGCGCACCTGGTGCTGTCCGCGATGCGCCACCGCGCCGCCGAACTCGGTGACCGGGTCCGCTACGTCCGCGCCGACACCTACCGCGAGGGGCTGCGCGAGGCGGTCCGGGACGGGCCGGTGACGGTACGTCACCCGACGTCGTACGCGGCACTGCGGCTGGTGAGGTCGCTGGACCCGGTGACCGTGCTGCCCGCCCGCGGTTTCCTCGTCACGCACGACGACTTCCGTGCCTGGGCCGACGGGCACGGGGGACAGCGGCTGCGGCAGGAGGACTTCTACCGGTGGGTGCGTCGCTCGCACGACCTGCTGATGGACGGCGACCGGCCGGTGGGCGGCCGGTGGAACCACGACCACGACAACCGCGAGCCCCCGCCGAAGGGGGCGCGCACCCTCGGCGCCCCGCCGCCCTACCGACCGGAGGAGGACGAGATCGACGACGAGGTGCGCCACGATCTCGACCGCTGGGAGCGCGAGGGCTCCGTCGCCTTCGTCGGCAGGGACGGCCCCCGCCTGTTTCCCGCCTCCCGGCGAGAGGCGCTGGCCGCACTGCGCCGGTTCGTCGAGCACCGGCTCGCCGGCTTCGGGCCGCACGAGGACGCGATGCTGGCGCGGGACCCGGTGATGAGCCACAGCCTGCTGTCCTCCTCCCTCAACCTCGGCCTGCTGGACCCGGCGGAGTGCGTGGAGCGCGCCGAGGACGCGTGGCGGGCGGGGCGCGCTCCGGTCAACAGCGTGGAGGGGTTCGTCCGCCAGGTCGCCGGCTGGCGTGAGTACGTCTGGCAGCTCTACTGGTACTTCGGCGAGGACTACCGCCTCCGCAACGCCCTGCGGCACCACGCGCCGCTCCCGCGGTGGTTCCTCGAACTCGACGCGGACGCGGTGCGCGCGCGCTGCCTGGCCACGGCACTGGCCCAGGTGCGGGACACCGGGTGGACGCACCACATTCCCCGGCTGATGCTGCTGGGCAGCCACGCCCTGCAGCGCGGCTGGGACCCGGCGGCGGTGACGGACTGGTTCCACCGCTGCTTCGTCGACGGCTACGACTGGGTGATGGTCCCCAATGTCGTCGGCATGTCGCAGTACGCCGACGGCGGGCGCATGACGACCAAGCCGTACACGTCCGGCGGCTCCTACGTGAACCGGATGAGCGATCTGTGCGGCGGGTGCGTCCACCGGCCTGGCGAGCGGACCGGTGACCGCGCCTGCCCGTACACCGCCGGGTACTGGGCCTTCCTCCACCGGCACCGGGCCCTCCTGGAGCGCAATCCCCGGATGGCTCAGCCGGTCCGCGGGCTGGACCGGCTCGCGGACCTGGAGGAGCTGCTGCGCCAGGAGAGACGGCGCGGCGACGGCCCGCCCTGACGCCATCAGTCCCCGGAGACCGCCCGCCCTGACCCCCTGAAGGCCGGCCCTGAAGGGGACGACGGCCACCCGCCTCAGCGTCGCAGGTCCCGCAGTACCTCGCGCGCGGCCCGTGCCCCGGAGGCCAGCGCGCCCTGGACGGAGCCGGTGGCGCGGTGGTCGCCGCACACGTAGCGGCCCGGTGCCACGCGTGTGGTGCGGGTCAGCGGCTGCGGCGGCGCCATGGCGGGCAGCGCGTCCTCGACGCGGCGGACGGTCAGCAGGGTCCAGCCGTCCGTGTTGGCGCCGTACGCCTCGCCGAGCGCCGCCCGGACCCGCCGCTCCCCCTCCTCCCGGCCCTCCTCGCCGCGGCCGAGGACCGACGTGGCGACGAGGGCGTGGCCCGGCGGGGCGTAGGCGGGCACGACGTCGCTGAGGACACAGGTGTTCAGGAAGCGGCGCCGGGTGTCCACGAGCAGGGTCGGCTCGCCGAGGGGGGAACGCGGGGCGACGTGGTAGTACGTGGTGACGGTCCGGTAGCCGGGGAGGGCGACCTCGGGAAGCAGCGCGCCGACGGAGCCCGGGCCGGTGGCGACCACGACCGCGCGTGCGGGGATCTCCCGGCCCCCGGCCGTCAGCACCCCGTCGTCCGTGAGCCCCGCCACGGGGCTCTCCAGCCGTACGGCCCCCTGGGGCAGGGCGCCCGCGAGAGCCCGGGGAACCGCTCCGACGCCCTCGGCCGGCAGGCACAGGGTGCCGCGCAGCATGCTCCGCCACACCAGGTGGAACATCCGGGCCGAGGTCTCCAGGTCGTCCTCCAGGAAGACCCCCGACAGGAAGGGGCGGAAGAAGCCTTCGACGAACGCCTCGGAGAACCCGGCGTCCGCGAGCGCGGTGCGGGTGGTGGTGTCCGCGAGCCGTTTCAGCCGGCGGGGGGACGAGAGCATGTCGCGGGCGGACAGCAGGCCGAGGGCGGCCAGGTCACGAGGTCCGGCGAGACGGCCCGGCAGCAGGTCGGGCAGGGTACCGGGGCGGCGGGTGGGGTCGCTGAAGCGGAGGCGGCCCGAGGGGCCGTGGACGAGGACGCCGGGGGTGAAGGCCCGCAGTCTCAGGTCCTTCAGGGTGACGCGGCGCCGGAGCTGTGGGTACGACGTGTTGACGACCTGGAACCCGCGGTCCACCACGAAACCCTCGACCCGGTCCGAACGCATCCGCCCGCCGACCCCGTCACCGGCCTCCAGCACCCGTACCCCCACTCCGGCCGCCAGCAGATCCCGGGCGCACGCGAGCCCGGCGACACCGGCCCCGACCACCAGCACGTCCGTCGCGTTCTCGGTTGCGGACACACGACCACCTCTCCCGCCTGCCGGCGCGGCCCACGCCGCCCCTTCACCGGAGTGTTCCGCGCCCGACGGGTCCGCGGATGCGCCACCGGCACCCCGCGGCCGCCATCCGCGCGGACCGGCGCCGGGGCGAGGTACGACCCAGGGGGTGTTTTCAGCGCCCGCACGCACAGCCCCCGCGGCGCCCGGCACGCACCCTCGCCGTGCCTGCCGATGACCCGAGCGGCTCTCCGCTACGAAGGTCATGGTCCGGCGCTCCCCCAAGCTCTTCCAGCGGGGGACCCCCAGGACGGGCACCCGACACCGGGGGCAGCGCACCGGGCTCTCAGAACGACCCCGACCGCAGACGAAGGTCCGCGGCCCCCTCACCGGTGGCGTCGGCCGGGGAAGCCGCGCGGGGTTCGTTCGGTGGCACCCCACACGCGGCGCGGAAGGCGGGGGGGTGAAGCCGGCGGGGCGGGGGAAGCCCCGGCGGGGCCGAGCGTGTGGAACGGGCCGGCCGCGCAGCGGCCGCCCGGTAACAGAACGTGCCGGTTCCCCCGTGCCGGACGTGCCCGCAGAGGGCGTACGTGCCGCCCCCGTCGGGCTCCTCAGTCCAGCACCTCCGCGATCGCGGAGATCGCCCCCGGACCCACCCGGCAGCACCCGCCGATCAGCCGGGCCCCGCCGGCCCGCCATCCCTCGACCTCCGCCGCCGTGAACCGGGACCGTCCGGTCCACTTCCGCGCGGACGCGTCCCACGCCTCCCCGCTGTTCGGATACACCACCACCGGCTTGCCGGTGACCCGCGCCGCCGTCTCCACCGCCGCGTCGACGTCCTCCGGGGCACAGCAGTTCACGCCCACCGCGACGACCTCCTCGGCCTCGGCGGCCAGGGCGAACGCCTCCGCCAGCGGCTGCCCGGCGCGCGTCCGCTCCCCGGCCACGGTGTACGACAGCCACGCCGGCACCCCGAGCCCGCGCACGGCCCGCAGCAGCGCCTGGGCCTCCTCCGCGTCGGGGACCGTCTCCAGGGCGAGGACGTCGGGCCCGGCGGCGGCCAGGACCTCCAGGCGCGGCCGGTGGAACCGCTCCAGCTCGGCCACGCTCAGCCCGTACCGGCCCCGGTACTCGGAGCCGTCCGCGAGCATCGCCCCGTACGGGCCGACCGAGGCCGCCACCCACAGGGGCCGCCCCACGCCCTTCGTCCGGGCCCGCCGGGCCGCCTCACGGGCCGACTCCACGCTGAGGCCCAGGAGTTCGGCGGCCCGCGCGGAGTCGATGCCGCGCTTGGCGAAGCCCTCGAAGGTGGCCTGGTAGCTGGAGGTGATCGCCACGTCGGCGCCCGCCTCGAAGTAGGCGAGGTGGGCCTCGGTGATCGCCTCCGGCCGCTCGGCGAGCAGCCGGGCCGACCACAACTCGTCGCTCAGGTCGTGCCCGGCCGATTCGAGCTGGTTGGACATGCCGCCGTCGAGGACGAGCGCTCCGGCGGCAAGCGCCTCGACGAGGTCGGGGGAGGGGACGGAGGAGGGGGAGGGGGCGGAGACGGGGGAGGGGGTCCCCGGGGCGTTGCTGGTCATACGACGACGGTAATCGAGCCGTGGGTGTGGGCCCGAACCGATTGTGTCCACCTTATGAACAGATTGACCACCATGTGGAATGCCGGGATACGATCACGGCCCTCCCCGTCCCACCCTCCCCACCCCCGGAACCGCCATGACCACCACCAGCACCCCCGAGGCCGCCGAGCCCGGTCCGTCCCCGGCCGCCGCGTCCCCGGCCGCCGAGCCCGGCTCCGCCCCCGCTGCCGCCCTCGTTCCCCCCGGCCGCAAGTTCGGCGTCGCCGCGGCCACCGCCCTCGTCATGGGCAACATCATCGGCGGCGGCATCTTCACCCTGCCCGCCGCCGTCGCCCCGTACGGCACGGTGAGCCTGGTCGCGTTCGTCGTCCTCTCCGTGGCCGCCGTCCTGCTGGCGCTGCTCTTCGGGAAGCTGGCGAGGCGCAGCCCGGTCACCGGCGGTCTCTACGTCTACCCGCGCGACGCCTTCGGCCCCTTCGCGGGCTTCCTGTCGGCGTGGTCCTACTGGACGATGTGCTGGGTCAGCATCGCCGCCCTCGCCGTGGGCGTCGTCGGCTACGTCGACGTGCTGATACCCCTGGGCGACGGCAAGGCGGTCCTCGCGCTGGTGGCCCTGGCCGCGCTGTGGCTGCCGGCCGCCGCGAACTTCGCGGGCACCCGCTATGTGGGCGCGGTGCAGGTCGTCTCCACGATCCTGAAGTTCGTGCCGCTGCTGCTGGTCGCCACCATCGGCCTGTTCTTCATCGACACCGACAACTACGGCCCGTTCAACGCCTCGGGGGAGAGCGTCCCCGGCGCGATCGCCGCCTCGGCCGCCCTGCTCCTCTACAGCTTCCTCGGCGTCGAGTCGGCCGCCGTGAGCGCCGGTGAGGTCCGCGACCCCGAGCGCACCGTGGGCCGCGCCAGCGTCCTCGGTACGGTCGCCTCCGCGGTGGTCTACATCCTCGGTACGGTCGCCGTCTTCGGCCTCGTCCCGCACAAGGAACTCGTCGAGTCGGGGGCCCCGTTCGCCGACGCCGTGGACTCCATCGCCGGGGGCGGCTGGGGCGGTACGGTGATCGCGCTGGTCGCCGTCGCCTCGATCGTCGGCTGCCTCAACGGCTGGATCCTGCTGAGCGCCCAGATGCCGTACGCCGCAGCCCGCGACGGTCTCTTCCCGAAGCCGTTCGCCCGGCTCGGCAAGGGCGGTGTCCCCGGCTTCGGCGTCCTCGCCACCGCGGTCCTCGGCACGGTCCTCATCGTCGTGAACTACGCGGACGACCCGGACACCGCGTTCCGCGTCCTCGTGCTCATCACCACCTTCACCGGCTGCGTGCCGTACCTGCTCTCGGCCGCCGCCCAGCTCTACTGGCTGGCCCGCGGCACCCGCCAGTGCGTGCGCCCCGCCGGCCTGGTCCGCGACCTGATCGTCGCCGGGCTCTCCTTCGCCTTCTCCTTCTGGCTGATCGCCGGCGCCGGCTACGCGGCCGTCTACCAGGGCGCCCTGTTCCTCTTCGCGGGCATCCCGGTCTACGTGTGGCTGCGCGGGCGGCAGGAAGCGCCCGAGGACGCGGCCACCGAGGGCGAGAAGAAGGACGCGGCCGAGAGCGCGACGAGCGGCACGGAAGCCGGAGCGGACACCGTCACCCGGTCGTGACCGGTCGTGCACCCGCCGCCCTGATCGGACCCGGCCGACCTTGCTCCCTCCTTCCTGGCTCCGCGAGGATCCTGGGCGACGGCCTCACGGGGCCGACGGCGGTCGGTCCACCGCCGTCGACGATTTCGCCGCGCACCATTCCTCCTCCAGCACGCTGAACATCAGGGAGTCCCGCCAGCCGTCCCGGATCCATGCCGTGTGGCGGAGGCGGCCCTCGTACGTCATGCCGAGCTTGGTCAGCACCCGGAACGAGCCGGTGTTGCGCGGGTCGCAGGTGGCGTGGATGCGGTGGAGGCCCAGCCGGCCGAAGCCGAGCGCGAGAAGCCGGCGGCCGATCTCCGTGCCGATGCCCCCGCCCCAGACCCGCGGATGCACGATGTAGGAGATCTCGCCCTGGCCGTGCGCATGGCTGCGGACATGCAGCTCGCCCATCCCCACGACGTCGTCGCCCAGGCGCGCCACATGGGCGAACCTCCGCTGCGGCGTGCTCGACCAGGCCTCGGCCGCCGCCGTCACGAAGGCGCGTGTCCGGTCCTCCGTGTTGGGGCCCCACGGCTGGAAACGGCACGCCTCCGGGAGGCGGGCCCACGCGTGCACGGCCCGCCAGTCCTCCGGAGCGATCCTGGTCAGGGTCACCGGCAGCTCACTCATGGGCTGATCCTGCCAACTGTGCACGCAGAGCACACTCCTCCTTCCCTGCCGGACAAGCGTCGTCCGTACGAAACGCTGACGTCAGCCGTCAAGGGGCCTGTGGTGAGGGAGCCTGCGGGAGAACTTCGACACGATGGCGCGGCTGCACGCCGAGTACGTCGGGGAGCACCGGCCCACCAGCACGGTCATTGGGCGTCGCCGACCTGGCGCTGCCCGACCAGCTCGTGGAGATCGGCGCGCTCGTGCGTCTCGACGTGCGGCCGTAGGCCGGGCTCACCCGGTCGCCGCGTGGCGGCCGCCTCCCGGTCGGCGGTTCCTGGCGCGGCGCCTGCTCACCGGCACGACGAGCCCGCAGAGCAGACCGAAGGCCAGGGCGTACGGCCACCAGCCGAGGCCGCTGTCGCCCGAGGCACCGGTGCCGGTCAGCGCGCCGGGGCCCCGGACGTCGGTGTCGGTGCCCGCGGCGGACCTGGTCTTCGACGACGCGCCCGCCTTCGTCGCCGTCAGGACGACGTCGTTGCCGTCGCCTCCCCGGTAGCTGATCCGGTACGTCTTCTCGGCCGGCTTCACCTTCGCACCCTCGCGCAGACCCGAGAACGTACCGGAGACGCCGCCCTTGCCCGTGTGGTCGATCACGGTGACCTCGTCGCCCGGGCCGCCGACGGCACCGAGGGCCGCGAAGTCCAGCCCGCCGGACAGCCGTACCGCCCCGGCCACCTTCAAGGGCTGTTCGCGCAGCACCAGTTGGCCCCGCCCGGTCTGGGTGTAGCCGCCGGTCACCCTGAGGCCCGCCACGACCACACCCGCGTTGGTCACCGAGCCCCGCACCGTGCCCTTCCCGGAGAGGGAGCGGCTCACCCGCAGCCCCGCCGTGCCCACGTCGAGCTTCGCCCCGGCCGTGGTGAGCCGGATCGCCTTGCTGCGCGCCAGGGTCGCCCCGGAGCGGAGCGCGAGCGTGCCCCGGGTGACCGTAGTCCGTCCGGTGTACGTCACCCCGCTGCCCGTCAGCGTCGTCGTCGCGGCGCCGGACTGCGTGAACGAGCCGCTGCCGCCGATCCTGGACAGCGTCACGGGCTTGGCGACGTTCCGGACGATCAGCGCACCGTCGTTGACGACCTTGTACAGGTCGCCCTTGGTGTACAGCCCGCCGTCGCCGCCCCGCTTCCCGCTGCCCAGCCGCAGCACCGCGTTCTTCTGGACCGTCGTCGAGCCGTTGTAGTACTGGACGGCCGCGAAGGTGACGTCGTTGCCCTTCGTGCCCTTGATGACGACGTCCCCGGCGCCGGGCGCGGCCAGGGTGTCGTGGAACCTGCCGCCGCCGATGGGGGCGCCCAGGGTGACCGGGCCGTTGTAGTCGAAGGTGAGCAGCGAACGGGAGCGGGCGGCGAGGAGGTTGATGTAGACCGTCTCGGCGGTGCCCGGCATGAAGATCCTGTTCGTGGTGCCGTCGCCCCACTGGACGTTCGCGCCCTTGATGTTGGTGCCGCGCTTGTTGACGTTCTTCCGGGCGGGCGTCCAGTTGAGGGCCGGGTCGCTGAGCGAGGGGTCGGTGTCACCGCCCCGGTCCGACCAGCTGTACTGGCCGGTGAGGATCACCTTGCTGCCGGGCCGGGACTGGACGTTGATGTCGCTGCCGTACTCGCGCTGGTAGAAGTCCATGCCCTGGGTGACGGTCTGCCCCAGTGGTGTGTCCACGGTCCAGGTGCCCTGGTTCAGGATCTTGCGTACCCGGGGCAGCGAGGTCGCGAACTCCGGCGCTCCGGCGTTGACCTGGGTGCCGTTGTCGATGACACCGGTGAACGGATGGGTGCCCGAAAGGTCCCAGGTGGCCCAGAGGAACCTCGGCTGGCTGACCAGTCCCGAGCCGCTGATGGTGCCCAGGTTGTACTGGACGTCCTTCAGCGCCAGCCGCAGGGTGCCGTCGACCCGGATGTTGTCCTGGTTGAGCCGGAACCTCGGGGTGTCATAGGGGAAACGGCCGATCAGTCCGGTCCTTCCGCCGTTCCCGTACTGGAGGGTCGCGCCCCGCGCGACGGTCACGGCCGGCGGGTCCGGGTTCGTGACCGTGACGTACGGATGGTTGCCGCCGAGCGTCTTCACGACCTGCCGCCGCCGGGACTCGGGCAGGGTGAAATCGCTGTCGCGGGTGAGGATCAGGGTCCCGGTGCCCCGGACGGTGAGCGTCCCGGTGCCGCTGAAGGTGCCGTCGTACGTCGTCGTCCCGGGGGGCACGGTCACCGCCGTGTCGCCGTCGAGCCGGACGTTCCGGCCCGCCAGCACATCGGCGGTCACATCGCGGGGGCCGGCGGCGGTCGCGGTCGGGGCACCGAGCATCAGGGCGGTGACCGCCAGGGCTCCGGCGGCCGCCGCTGTCTTGTTGGTATGGCTGCGCACGACTTCGGAGACGGCCGGAACGCCGGCCGATAACAGAAATCCGGGCACGCCTCTGCGGCCGGCGCGTCTCGGCCGAGAGCTCAGCCGCTGAGCGGGAACACCTGGAAGGGGGTGTCCCCGGTCCACGCGAACTCACCCGCGGGCAGGCAGTTCTCCTCGCGGTCGCGCCCCAGGCCGTCGCAGTGCTCGGCGCTCAGCGTGAGGTACGTGATGACGGTGTGCCCCCCGACGCCGAGCGGGGCGAACGGGGGAGAGACCGGGACGGAGAAGGGCCGGCCGTCCGGTCCGGTGAACCCGGTCCGCAGCACCTCGCGGCCGGCGGTGAACTCCCTCTCCCGGGCCGTGCCCCGGTCCAGGACATAGCGCGCCCCGAGGACCTTCGAGCCGAAGTCGTCGATCGGGTCCGCCTCCTGCGGCCGGTAGCCCCGGGGGTAGACGGGCCGCTCGTCGTCGGCCGCCGTGACCCAGCCCGGCCCGATCCGCACCCACCGCTCCCCGGCGAACGCCTCGCGGCACGGAGGCGGCCCGATGATCCGCTCGTCGATCCCGAGCAGCTCGTTCTGGTCCGCCCCCTCCCACAGGCAGACGTGCTCCCGGGGCGGTACCGCCCCGGCGGCCGTCGCTCCGGCCAGGGGCGCCGCCAGCGCGGCGGACACCACGGTCGCCAGGAACCGGACTGGTCTCATGGGTTGTCACCTCTTGGCTTTCCACGTACGGGACTTGGCCCCAGCCGACCATGTACGGCCCACTCGCGCCCCCGCACACGGTCGTTCGAGTGAGCGAACGGTGGAAAGCGCTCTCTCCCATCTCGTCGGACCCGTTGACCTCCCGAGGGTGCGCCCTTACCTTTTCGCCGTTCGGAGTGACCGATCTTGTGCGAAATGCCGAACGATTCTGTGCCTTTTTGTGTCACCCCCGCTCCGACGACCCCCACGAACAACTCCCGCGACCCCCACGAACAACCCCCACGCCCCCACGCGGAACCTTCAGAGAGGCAGACCGCATGAGCCGCGACAACGCCTTGCCCCTTCCCCCCGACCGCAGGCTGCTGCTGAAGGGTGCCCTGGCCGCGGGCGCCCTCGCCGCGCTGCCGGCCGGCGTCGCCCACGCCGCGACCGGTCGGCCCGCCGGTTCGCCGGCAGGTCCGGGCGCCGCCCCGTACGTCAACCCCCTGGTCCGCAACCGGGCCGACCCGCACATCCACCGCCATCGCGACGGCTTCTACTACTTCACGGCCACCGCGCCCGAGTACGACCGGATCATCCTGCGCAGATCCCGCACCCTGCGCGGTCTGTCGACCGCCGCCGAGTCCGTGATCTGGCGCAAGCACGCCACCGGCGTCATGGGCGCCCACATCTGGGCGCCGGAGATCCACCACATCGACGGCAAGTGGTACATCTACTTCGCCTCCGCGCCCGCCGAGGACATCTGGGCCATCCGGATCTGGGTGCTGGAGAACTCCCACCCCGACCCGTTCAGGGGCACCTGGGTCGAGCGCGGACAGCTGAAGACCGCCTGGGAGACCTTCTCCCTCGACGCCACCACCTTCACCCACCGCGGCACCCGCTATCTGGCCTGGGCGCAGCACGAGCCCGGCATGGACAACAACACCGCGCTCTGGCTGTCTGAGATGGCCGGCCCGCTGACCCTGACGGGGCCTCAAGTGCGGCTCTCCACACCGGAACTGCCCTGGGAGATCATCGGCTTCAAGGTCAACGAGGGCCCGTCGGTCATCAAGCGCAACGGCCGCCTGTTCATGTCGTACTCGGCGAGCGCCACCGACTCCCACTACTGCATGGGCCTGCTGACGGTCGACGCCGACGCCGACCTGATGGACCCCGCGAACTGGTCGAAGTCCCCGACGCCGGTCTTCACCAGCAACGACACCACCAAGCAGTACGGGCCGGGCCACAACAGCTTCACCGTCGCCGAGGACGGCCGCACCGACGTCCTCGTCTACCACGCCCGCCAGTACAAGGACATCGTCGGCGACCCCCTGAACGACCCCAACCGGCACACCCGGATCCAGCGCCTCGGCTGGAAGCCCGACGGCACGCCCGACTTCGGCGTCCCCGTCGCCGACACCCCCACCCCGAGTTCCCGGAAGGAGAGCTGAGATGAGACGTGCGTACGCGATCCTCCTCGCGCTCTGTCTCGCGCTGGCCGGCGCCCTCGTCACCGCGGGCCCGGCCCAGGCTGCACCCCAGACGATCCCCAACGGTGTGCAGTTCACCGACAGCGGCGGCAGCCCCGTGCACGCGCACGGCGGCGGAGTCGTCAAGGTCGGCTCGTACTACTACTGGTTCGGCGAGCACCGTAACCCCGACAACACCTTCAAGTACGTGTCGGCGTACCGCTCGACGGACCTGAAGAACTGGGAGTTCCGCAACAACGTCCTGACCCAGGCCACCGCCCCGGAGCTGGCGACCGCCAACATCGAGCGGCCGAAGGTCATGTACAACGCGTCCACCGGCAAGTTCGTGATGTGGATGCACAAGGAGAACGGGGTCGACTACAGCGAGGCCCGCGCCGCCGTCGCCGTCTCCGACACCGTCGACGGCGACTACACCTGGCGGGGCAGTTTCCGTCCGCTCGGGCAGCACATGTCGCGTGACATCACCACCTTCGTGGACACCGACGGAACCGGCTACATGATCTCGGCGGCCCGCGAGAACTACGACCTCCAGATCTACCGGCTCACCGCCGACTACACCCAGGTCGCCGCCCTCGTCGCCGACCCCTGGCACGGCGGCCACCGCGAGGCCCCGGCCCTGTTCAAGCGGGGCGGCGTCTACTTCATGCTGACGTCGGGCGCGACCGGCTGGAACCCCAACCAGCAGCAGTACGCCACCGCCACCAGCATCGCCGGCCCCTGGACGGCCATGACCAACATCGGCGACTCCACGACGTTCGGCTCGCAGACCGCGTACGTCCTGCCCGTGCAGGGCACGTCGACCACCTCGTACCTTTACATGGGCGACCGCTGGGGCAACTCCTTCGGCGGCACGGTCAACGACTCCCGCTATGTGTGGCTGCCGCTCACCTTCCCGACCTCGACCACGATGTCGATGTCCTGGTCGCCGGAGATCACCGTCGACACGGCCGCCGGCACGATCAGCGGCACCGGCGCCACGTACAACACCCTGGTCGCGCGGCACTCCTCCCGGTGCGCGGACGTCACGAGCCAGTCGCTGTGGGCGGGCGCCCAGATCAAGCAGTACGCCTGCAACGGCGGCAACAACCAGAAGTACTGGTTCAAGTCCGTCGGCGGCGGCTACTACCAGCTGGTGGCCCGCCACAGCTCCCTGTGCCTGCGGGAGAACGCGAGCACCGTGACCCAGGAGAACTGCGACTCCTCGGCGACGAACCAGCAGTGGTCCCTGACCACCACCGGCTCCTATGTGAACGTCAAGTCCCGCGCGACCGGCGAGTGCCTGGACGTGAACGGCGGGTCCACCGCCGACTCGGCCGCGATCATCACGTACACGTGCAACGGCGGAACGAACCAGCAGTGGACGCGCGGCACATGACCGTACGTCAGCTCAGCAGGTCGATCGCGTCGATCGCCGTCCCGGCGCTCAGATAGGAGGTCGTCCCCGACCCGCTCACCGCGTTGATCCTCAGCACGTTGTACTGACTCGTGTCCGTCAGCCAGGCGGACGCCGGGACGCTGTAGGTACTGCGTCTTCCCGGGGGACAACCCCCGGACCCCCAGCAGAAAAGCAGGTCGGCCGACGTGACCGGCGCGGACATCGCGAGGCAAGCCGGCAGCAAAGATCGTCCCTGATCCCTCACCGCGAGGGATCAGGGCCGTCTGGCGTCGCAGCGCGGATCAGTTCCGTGGTGTCGGACGGTGGCTTGTAGGCTCGGTCCGGCGGGTCGACCCGGGGTCCTCATCACTCCGTGGCGACCCGTTCGCTGTTCGGTCAGATGCGGTACGTCGTCCCCCAACGCATCGCGCCGCGCTGGTAGCAGTCGCGCAAGTGCTCGGCGGTCTGGTGCTGGTTGGCTCCGGGTGCGAGGGGGTCGAATAGGACCAGGACGTGGATCGGTTCGCCATGTGCGGCCACGTCGACCCACGACCGCGCCGCGGGTACGCGTAGGCGGTACTCGTCGTCGCCGTAGTCGAGCCACGGCATACCGCGCCGTATCCGGATGCGGTGACCGATGTACGGCGGCTCGTTGTCGTGTGGACCGAGGTGCATCGCGGCGGCGAAGGACCGCATGCCCTCGCGGATGCTCTCGTCGGTCTCGTGCGCCAGGCGGGGCGGCGAGTGGAACACGAGCAGGTCGGCCACGGTGAACGCGTCGGTTTGGTGGATGCCGGTCGCGAGACGGATACCGGCGACGAATCCGGCGCTGGGGGGTGCCTTGGTGATGTGTACGGTCATGACGTCTTCAGCTCCGCCCACACGACTTTGCCCAGTGGGATGTCCTTGACTCCCCACCCTGTGCCGTGGGGGCCGCACAGGGCGTCGAGGATGATCAAGCCCCGGCCGCGATCCCGTTCGTCGGACTTGGGGCGGGAGCGGGGACGGCGGCGAACGGGGTCATGTACCTCGATGCGCGTCCGGACGTCGTCGGCGTGGATCTCCACCCGAAGGGAGTCGCCGGGTTCGGTGCCGTACCGGATGGCGTTGGTGACCATTTCGGAGGTGGCCAGGATGGCGTTCTCGACGTGCTCCTCGGATGCGCCCGGAACGTGGTACGCGATGAACTCACGTACGAACTCGCGGGCATGTCTGGCGGATTGAGGCACGCCGTCCAGTAACAGGATGGAAGGCGGGCTGACGGCCGGTGTGCAGCGGGCGGGCACGGTGGCCCGTCGTTCGATCATGCACGTCCCCTCACGGGTAAGCGCCGCAGCGCACACTGCCTCTCGTGGCATGTCTGCGGTCGCATTCGCATTTCGACACAACCAGGTTGCTGTCTCGGCTCTCTTCAGTGCAAGCCATATCGCTATTCCGTAGAAAATTGCACACGATGGTGGGATGGGGCGTGGTGTGTTAAGTGTGCAGGTGACAGCGAATATGGGACCACGGCAGACTGTTGAGCGGACCGTCGAAGGGGAGGGAGCGAACGTGAGTGCGCCTACAGTGCGCCGCCGACGCCTCGGTGCCAAGTTGAAGGCACTTCGGGGTGAACTCACCCTCGAAGAGGTCGCGGAGAAGTCCGAAGGACGGTTCGTCTCCTCGAAGTTGTCGAGGATCGAGACGGCCAAGAGCCCGGCGAAAGAGAAGGACGTCGATGCTCTGCTCGATCTGTACGTGGAGCTGGGCCGGGAGGTAAGCGACGAACTACGGGCCGCGCTGCTCACCCTCACCAAAGAGGGTGCGCAGCGTGGTTGGTGGCACTCGTATCGGGGCGTCCTCAACCCTGTGTACGAGGATCTGATCAGTCTTGAGGCCGAGGCCGAATCGGTCTCGTCGTGGCAACTAGGGGCGATTCCGGGCCTGTTGCACACAGCTGAGTACGCCCGCGAGATCATCCGGGCCACGGCGATGTCCGAGGCGGTTGAGGCGCGGGTCGATGCCTTGGTCGAGGTACGCCTCGCTCGTCAGGCAGTTCTCACCCGCGAGGACCCTCCCACGCTGTGGGCGATCATCGCCGAGGGTGCCCTACGGTCTTCATCGAAAACTGAGGGCCTGATGAATGAGCAGCTGGGCCGCTTGCTCACCATGGCGAAACGTCCGAACGTCAACATTCAGGTGCTCCCCTCGGACGCGCCCCTTCACGTCGGCCAGTTGGGCAGCTTCACGATTCTGGGTTTCGGCCCGCATGCTGACCTCGACGTCGTCCATACCGAGGGGTTGGCCTCGGCACTGTACGTCGAGGACGGCGACGGGGTCGCCGCTCACCGGGACGCCTGGCAACGGCTGACCTCTGCGGCGCTCTCGGTCGAGGAGTCGGCGGAACTGATCACGACAATAAGGAAGACCGCATGAACTCTGTTGGCGACGCGTCCACCCTCCCCGTGACGTGGTGGAAGTCCTCGTACAGTGACACGGGGGCGCAGTGCGTCGAGTGCGGCATCGTCGATGCCGAGACGGTGGCCGTACGGGACAGCAAGAGGCCGCAGGGGCCCGCGCTGTTGGTGAACCGTGGGCAGCTCTCCGCGTTCGTCTCCGCTGCGGCCGAGGGCCGGTTCGGCGGTCTTGAGTGAGAGGTCGCGGAGACGACATGACCCGAGAGGTCAGGTGAGACAGTCGAACGAGCGATTGGGAGGGGCATCAGCCGCGTCGAGCCCAGAACAGTGCGTGCCCACCCTCGCCTTCGGGTACGAACTCCTCCTCCTCGACCGTCAGCCCAGCTTGAGTGATCCATGCTCGGTTCGTTGCAACGTCCGCGTGACTCCACCACATAGCGGTCCCGCCACCCAGCCAGTCCTCGTCGACACCCGTCCAGGCTCGATAGCCAGTGGTGCCCAGGAACCAACCGCCAGGTCGCAGCCATCCGGCGACCTTCCGCAGCAACGGAAGCTGTTCGTCAAGCGGGATGTGGATCAGTGCGTAAAAGGAGACGACCGCGTTGAAGGAGGCCGGCGCGAAGTCCACGGCCGTAGCATCAGCGCGGATGAACTCGGCCTGCGGCACAAGCTCCCGGGCTCTGCGGATCTGCACATCGCTGATGTCGACACCGGTGACATAGTGACCGGCGGCGGACAACGCGCGAGCGACGGGAACCCCGCTCCCGCACCCGAGATCCAGCACCGTGCCTCCGGCAGGGATACGACCAGATAGTTCCCTGATCCATGACCGGTACTTCGTCTCGGCGCCATACGCTTGGTCATAGCGGAGGGAGAGCGCGTCGTACCCCCGCCGGACCAGCTCTTTGGGATCCTCGATGCCCACGCCAGTGCACGTTAGCCACCCACAATGAGCGGCCGCGAATGATTTCCCCAGCTTCCCTTCCCAGCAGGGCAGCGTGACAGGATCTTCATCCGCTCAGTCCATCAAGTCCTGGCAGCACGCGCACTCCCGTTCCAGAACGAAGATCAACCACTAACCCTGTAGGGCCAAATCACGGCGCTCTGCCCGACTTCACCTGGCGTTGACGCAGGCGCACTCGCCCCAGCCGTTCACGCGCGGCTGACGAACCGATGGGGCGGTGGCAGAGTCTGCCACCGCCCCCACCTTCGCCGACGAGTCACGTACACGTGCAACGGCGGCACGAACCAGCAGTGCACGCGCGGGACGTGATCTCAGACGAGTAGGTCGATCGCGTCGATCGACGTCCCCGCGCTGAGGTAGGAGGTCGTCCCCGAACCGCTCACCACGTTGATCTTCAGGATGTTGTACTGGCTCGGGTTCGTCAGCCAGGCGGACGCGGGCACGCTGTAGGTGAACGTGTGGTTGTTGCCCCGGTACGAGCCGTTCGTCAGCGAGCGGGTGTTCGGCTGGGTGGGCGGGGAGGGGATGGCCGAGGTCCAGCCGTTCACCTCGATCTGCGGCCGGCCGTTCGCGTAGGCCGTCGTCACGCCGATCCGCAGGGTGTGCGCGGCGGCGGCCTGGGCCGCGGTCAGCCGGAAGTAGACGAGGAGGCCGCTGTTCACGTCCTTCCAGAGGTAACAGGGGAAGTCGGAGGACTCGGTGCCGCTGCCGATCACCACGTTGCCGGTCCAGGAGGCGGCCCGGACGTCCGACGGGTGCGCGTACGTCATCAGGTCCGCGTTCTTGAAGCCGCTCGGCGTGCCGTTCCAGTCGTTGATCCGCCAGATCGCGCTCGCGTTGGACGGGTCGTTAGACGACGGGATGGCGATCGTGTTGAGCGTCGTCGTGCCGCCTGCCGTGACCGTCACGGAGGTCGTGTACACCGCCAGCTCGCTCTTGTAGACGGTCAGCGTGTACGTCCCCGGCAGCACACCCGTGATGTTGAAGTAGCCGTCCGACGAGCGTGCAGAACCCCAGTACTGCGCGGCCGAGTTGGCGAGCCCGACCGTGTACGGGTACGACGTGTTCCGCCCGGTGATGCCGACGCCCGCGACCCGGCCCCGGCCGCCCGCGCCGACGTAACCGGCGATACCGAGCGCGTCCGCCCAGGGGGTGGTCAGCGTGCCCGGGAACAGCGACGAGGAGGGCGCCCCGCCGTCCGTGAACGCGATGACGTACGGGCCCTGGAGGCCGAACCGCTGCGCCTCGGTCTGGTTCTGCCCGTAGTACAGGATCTCGTACAGCCCGCCGCCGTCCGCGCTCTGGTGGCGCAGCAGCGAGCGGTAGAACGGGCCGCCGGAGGCCTTCTCGTGGTTGCTGCGGACGATCCACAGGCCGACGCCGTTCGCCGACCAGCCGACGTAGTCGTAGTCGATCACCCGCAGCCGGGAGAAGTGCTTCGAGCGGGTCTGGCCGTCGGACTTCCGGAAGACGTCCGAGGCCTCGATGGTGGTGGGCGCGTACGTGTAGGAGTCGGGCTGGTCGTTGAGGAACAGGCCGGCCTTGACGCGCAGGATGAAGCGGGTCGCCGACACCGAGCTGTCGGCCTTGTTCGTCCACAGGTAGATGTTGTTCTCGCCGCTGCGGGCCGCGTAGTAGTGCCGCAGGGTGCCGTAGGCGACGGAGACCAGGATCGTCGAGCCGGACTGCCGGATCGTCACCGTGGAGCTGCCGAGTCCGGACTCGATGTGCGAGTTCATGCCGCCGTAGCCCTGGTACTCCGTGCCCCGGTAGACGAGCGACGCCAGGTCCCCGTTGCTCTTCCTGACCTTGAACACGAGGTTCGCGCCGGTGTCGACGACGTAGTGGGTGCCGTCGTCGCTCCAGCCGAACGCGGCGGCGCGGGCGGTACCGGCGAGCGGCCCGGCGAGCGCCGCGCCGGCCGCGGTCGCGGCCGTGCCGAGCACGAAGCCGCGGCGGCCGAGCGCCGCTCTGTCGGTGGCCTGGGACATGGGGGTGCCTCCTCGGGAGGTGTGGGGGGCGCGGGTGATTCGGAAGAGTGACAGTTGAATCGATTTCGCGAAAGGGCTTGCGCAGCAAGGAGGTTAGCAATCTTGTGAAAGTGGGCGGACATCTAGAAAGCGCTTGCCGAACGGGGTACGGTCCAGCCGCCGGGTCTTGTCCCCCCTCCCGAGGAGCCGCAATGAGACGTTTCACCGTGGCCGCGCTGACGGCGGCGACCCTGGGCACCGTCCTGTCGGCCGCACCGGCCCAGGCGCACCACGGCCGAACCGTCCTGGGTCCGGAGAACTGCACCGCGAACGCCTGCCACTTCGACGTCCCCCCCGGCACCTACGACGTGACCGTCCGCCTCGGCGGCGAGAGCGCCGCGAGCACGAGGATCACCGGCGAGACCCGCCGCGCCCTCCTGCCCGAGACGGCGACGGCGGCCGGCGAGCCGGTCTCCCGCGGCTTCACCGTGAACGTCCGCACCCCAGAGGGCGAACCCACCGGCGCCGACGGCACCCCCGGCCTCGACCTCGTCATCGGCGGCTCGGCGCCAGCCCTCGCCGACATCCGGGTCACCCGCGCCTACCGGGCCCGGCAGATCTTCCTCGTCGGCGACTCCACGGTCTGCGACCAGCCCGGAGACCCGTACTCCGGCTGGGGCCAGCAGCTCCCGCAGTACCTCGGGAAGGGCCTCTCCGTCGCCAACCACGCCGACTCCGGCGAGAGCACGGTGTCCTACCTCGCCGACGCACGGCTGTGGGACACCGTCCGGCCGCGGATCCGCCGCGGCGACCTGGTCCTGATCCAGCTGGCCCACAACGACAAGCAGACCGACGAGGCCACCTACCGCGCCAACCTGGAGACCCTGGTCGCGGGCGTCCGCGAGAAGGGCGGCAGGCCGGTCCTGGTCACCCCGATCGTGCGCCGCTGGTTCAACGCGGACGGCACCCTCGACAACAACACGGCCCTCCTCGTCAACGGGCTCGGCGTCGACCACCCGGCCGTCATCCGCTCCGTCGCCGCCGCCCACGACGTGCCCCTGATCGACCTCACCGCGAGGACCAAGTCGCTGGTCGAGTCGCTGGGCACCGAAGCCTCGAAGGCGCTCTACCTCTACAACGAGAAGCGCGACAACACCCACACCTCCGTCCACGGCGCCACCGTGTACGCCGGCCTCGTCCGCGACGAACTCGTCGCCCAGGGGCTGGTGCCCGCGGGCAGGACCAGGGTGGGATGAGCCCCTGGGGCGCCCCGACCGGAACCGGGGCGCCCCAGGTTCCAACCGACGGCGACGACCCAGGAAAGCGTGCGCACATGCCCTCCCAGCCCGACGAGGACCGCAGCCTCAGCCCGTACACCGGCTACACCCGCGCCCACTGGGAGGCCGCCGCCGGGGCGCTGCTGGCCGCCGTGGAGCCGTACGCGACCGCCGACGGCGCCCTGTACCACCTGCCCGGCGACCGTACGAGCTGGTCGGGCCGGCTCTCGGACGGTCTCGAGGGCTACGCCCGCACGCTGCTCCTCGCCGCGTTCCTCAAGGACGAGAAGGCCCTCGCCCGCTACGGCGACGGACTCGCGGCCGGAGTCTCGGGGGTCTGGCCGCGCATCGAGGACCGCGGTCAGCCGCTCGTGGAGGCGGCGTCCGTCGCCCTCGCGCTCCGGCTGACGCGACCGCTGCTGTGGGACCGCCTCGACGACGGTGTGCGACAGCGCGCCGCGGACTGGCTCGGCGACGCGCTCACCGCCGAACCCTGGCCCTGCAACTGGGAGTTGTTCCCGGTGACGGTCGGCGGCTTCCTCCAGGAGATCGGCCATGAGCCGGAGCTGTCCCGCCGGGTGGTCGAGGAGCGGCTCGACCGTATCGAGCAGTGGTACCGCGGTGACGGCTGGTACACCGACGGCGACGGCCGCAAGTTCGACTACTACAACGGCTGGGCGATGCACCTCTACCCGGTGCTGCACGCCCGGCTCGCAGGCGACGAACGCCTGCTGGACCTGTACGGCGGCCGTCTCTCGGCCCATCTCGCCGACTACGCCCGCCTGTTCGGCGGCGACGGCGCCCCCATGCATCAGGGCCGCTCCCTGACCTACCGCTTCGCCACCACGGTCCCGCTCTGGCTGGGCGCCCTGACGGGCCGGACACCGCTCGGCCCGGGCGAGACGCGCCGACTGGCGTCCGGCGCCCTGAAGTACTTCCTCGACCGGGGCGCCGTCGACGACCGCGGCCTGCTGTCGCTCGGCTGGCACGGCCCCGACCCGTCCGTCCTCCAGGGCTACTCGGGCCCCGCCTCCCCGTACTGGGCGAGCAAGGGCTTCCTCGGCCTGCTGCTGCCGCCGGACCACCCGGTGTGGACGGCGACGGAGGAGGCGGCGCCGGTGGAGCGGGCCGACGAACTGCGCCCCGTCGGCCCGCCCAACTGGCTCCTCCAGTGCACGCGTTCGGACGGCCTGGTCCGACTCCACAACCACGGCAGCGAGGACGTCCGCTACGACCCGCACTACACCCGCCTCGCGTACTCCACGGTGACGGCGCCCGTACCCCTGGCGGAGCCCCCGGTGCCGTACGACAACAGCGTGATCGTCGACGGTGACGCGACCCGGACGGACATCGAACCGCTCGGCGTGGGCGAGGGGTGGGCGGCGTCCCGGCACACGGCCGGCGGAGGAGCGCGGGTGACGAGCCTCGTGCTCGCGCGCGGGGCGGTGGAGGTAAGGGCCCACCTCGTGGCGGGGGCGGCGCCCGGGACGCCGGTCCGCGTGACCGGCTGGGCGGCGGCCGACGGCGTCCGCGCCGAACTCCGGCCGGCCATCGGCCTCACCGCAGCCACCGGCGAAACCGACGGCGGGACGGGGCCGGACTCCCTCACGGGAGCGACGGCCGACGGCGCCACGCTCTTCGTCGCCCTGGCCCGGCTGACGGCCGAGCCGGACCCGGTGCCGCTGGCGGACACGGTGTCCGTACGGCTCGGTGCGCCGGGCGAACTGCACGTCAGCTGGACCGGCGGGCCGGAGGCACGGGTCCGTCTGACGGACGGCTCGGTCGTCTCGGACGCCCTCGTACCGGTCGGTGTGCCCCGCGCGACGTGACGGTGCAACCGGACGGCGCGGCGCCGACCGGCGTGCTCCCGCGGTTCAGGCGTGCCCGCAGGCTGTCAGGCCCGCGGTGCGGCGTCGCCCGGTTTCCCGGTGTCCCGCGTCGCCGCCTCCCGGGGCCAGTTCTCCAGGGCCACGTGCAGGGCCTCGATCGCCCGGTCCCAGGACGCGCGTACGTCGCGTGCCGCGCCGAAGCCGCCGTCGGCCTCCAGGGCGCAGTAGCCGTGGAAGGTGCTGCGCAGCAGGCGTACCGCGTCGGTGAGATCGGGTTCTTCGAGGCCGTAGGCGCGCAGCATCCCGTAGGTGATCTCGGCGGTGCGGCGGAAGACGGGCGAGGCGGCCACGAGGTCCTGGTCGACGCGTGCCTGGGTGGCCGCGTACCGACCCGGCCGCTCCAGAGCGTACGCCCGGTAGGCCCCCGCGAACGCGGCCAGCGCGTCCTTCCCGGCCCGCCCGGCGACCGCCTCCGCGATCCGCTCGATCATCTCCCCGCCGGCCAGGAACGCGAGCCGGGTCCGCAGGTCCTGGAGGTTCCTGACATGCGAGTACAGACTCGCGTCCTTCACCCCGAACCGCCGCGCGAGCGCCGACAGCGTGACGTTCTCGAACCCGACCTCGTCCGCGAGATCGGCCGCGCCCGCCACGACCCGCTCGGTCGTGAGCCCGGTTCTCGGCATGGGCGACCACCTCGTGTTCCGTCCGCCTGGGGTGTCCGTGCGACAGCCTAAGGCAGGCGGCAATTGTCCGAGGGAGCACACCGGGTACGGGACCCGGCGCGCACGGACGGTGCGGGCCGGGTCCCGGGCGCGGTCCGGGCCGGTCAGCCGATCGGTGCGTACAGGACGCCGAGTTTGTCGATCTCGGTGCCCGAGCGGCCGGTGAAGCCGACGATCTGCCGGCCTGCGGGGGCGGTGAAGGTCCGGGTGTCGGCGGTGGGCGTGCCGGAGGCGAGGGTGCGGCCCTTGTCGGTGGTGAAGGCGGCGGAGAAGATCCGGGTGCGGCCGTCCTTCTTGCCCTGGGTGAGCTTCACCGAGGTGAGGTGCTCGCCGGGGGCCAGGGTCAGCGAGGCGGCCGTCCCGCCGGTGCCTCCGTGGGTGAGGGTCGTACCGCCGTCGTGGGTGAGCGCCACCGCGTCGAGGCGGGACGCGCCGCGCAGTGTGAGCGTGCGGGGCGAGACCGTCGCGGGGAGGTCGTCCGCGTCGCTGAACGCCGTGCCGTGCGGGCCGCCGAAGAAGTCGCTCGCCCCGAGCCGGGAGTTGACCGTCCAGGAGAAGTCGACGGTGTGCGGGAAGTGGTCGGAGAGGTTCTTCCCGGCCGCGTCGAGGAACTTCGCCCACTCGTTGTGGTAGCGCGTGGCGGTCAGGTCCACGACGGCGCTGTCCCGGTAGAGGACCTTGTCGACGACCTCGCAGTCCTGGGCCGGGGCCGTGGTGGCGCAGACCAGCGCGTCGCCGCCCTGGGCCGGCGGCGTACCGCCCTTGACGAGGTCCACCCACGGGTCGCGCAGGCCGTTCTCCGTCAGCAGCGTGCGGATGTTGTCGCCCGTGCGTGTGTAGCGGGTGTTGGTGTCGCCCATGACGATCACCGCGTTGCCCGCCGAGTTCGCCTTGATGAAGTCGGACAGCTGTGTGATGTTCGCCCGGCGGGCGGCCAGGGCCGCGTCGTCGGAGTCGGCGTTGGTGTGCACGTTGTAGAGGTCCACGAACACGCCCTCGGCGAGCCGTACCCGGGCCAGTGAGAAGCCCTTGGGGGTGAGGCAGTTGGTGCCGGTGCACTTGTTCCACTTCACCCGCTCGAAGTCCTCGAAGGGGAGGTCCGAGAGGGTGTTGAGGCCGTCCCCGAAGGGCACCCCGCCGCTGGTCGCCGTGCGGTACGGGTGGTCGTCGCCCGCGTACAGCGCCGCGTGGTAGTTGAAGTCCTCCTGCACGTTGACGATGTCGTACGCGCCGAGTCGGGGCGAGATCAGCGGAGTGTTGGTCTTCGGGCTGCCGGAGCTCAGCCCTTCAGGGAGACCCGCGACGTTGTACGTGAGCACGTTGAAGGTGCCGGAGGCGGCGGCCGTCGCGGGGGCCGCACCGGTGGTGGTGAGGCCCGTGACGGCCAGGGCGGCGGCGGCGAGGGTGCCGAGGAGTCGTCTCATGCGGGTACTCCGGAGGGGGGTGGGAAAGGTGAGCGGTGCTCAGGTTCTGTGGTAATCAGTGTGACGGGCAAGGGCGGTTGAGGAAACAGTGAGGGACGTGGCGATCCGCCGCATCCAGGGAACCTGACGGCCACTCATGGATCGTTTAACGTTCATGTTTCGCCTCGATTCTCCACGGGTGGCGCGGTCGCGTCACGAAAGGCAGCCGCAGAAGGCAGCGGCATCCAGGAGGCGTTACATGGGACACGGACACGCGCACGGCCACGGGCATCACCACCACGGGCACGACCACGATCATCGGCACGAGGCGGCGGCCGCCCTCCCGGCCGCCTTCGACACCTCCGTGCCCGACGAGGCGCTGACCCCCGAGCAGCAGTCCCGCCGCACCCTGCTGCGCCGTGCCGGCCTGCTCGGCGCGGGCCTGACCGTCGCGAACGTCCTCCCGCACCACACCCAGGCCGCGGCCGCCCCCGCATACGCCACCACGGACGGCCGTAAGCGAGGTGGCTTCCTGTGGCTGGCCGGTGACCACCACATCCACACCCAGTACAGCAACGACGGCAAGTACCGCGTCGTCGACCAGGTCCGCCAGGGCGCCAGGCACGGCTTGGACTGGATGGTCATCACCGACCACGGCAACGAGACGCACGCCAAGATCGGCGTCGAGAAGGTCAACCCGGACATCAAGGAGGCCCGGGCCGCGTACGAGGACACCCTCGTCTTCCAAGGCCTGGAGTGGAACATCCCGGCCGCCGAGCACGGCACGGTCTTCGTGCACCCCGGCAGGAACGAGGTCTCGGTCCTCAAGCAGTTCGAGACCGACTACGACGGCGGTGTGAAGAAGGCGACCGACTCGACGCCCGCCAACGAGGCCCTCGCCATCGCGGGCCTCAACTTCCTTGCGGACCAGGTCCGGCGGCGCAAGGTCAAGGACATCCTGATGCTCGCCAACCACCCCGCGCGCAAGGGCATCGACTCACCGCACGAGATCCGCGCCTGGCGCGACGCCACGTCCGCGCGCCACCGGATCGCCGTCGGGATGGAGGGGGCGCCCGGCCACCAGGCCGCCGGCATCGAGAAGTCCGTCGGCATGGGCCGCGCCCGCGGTCTCTACGACGGCAGCCCGGGCGCCAACTCCTTCGCCGGTTACCCCCTGGAGAGCTACCGCACCTGGGGTGGCTTCGACTGGATGACCGCCACCGTAGGCGGCCTGTGGGACAGCCTCCTCGCCGAGGGCAAGCCCTGGTGGATCACCGCCAACTCCGACTCCCACAACGTCTACACGGACACCGCCAAGCGCGGCGGCCCGGACAGCGACTACACGGCCAACGGCAAGCACACCGACCCCGTCTACAGCGGCAGGATCGACCTCACCGAGGGCGACTACTGGCCCGGCCAGTACAGCCGCACCCACGTCGGCGCCGACGGCTTCTCCTACGCCGCCGTCATGGACGGCATCCGAGCCGGCCGCGTCTGGGTCGACCACGGGCAGCTCATCAGCGGCCTCGACGTCCGAGTCTCGGGCGGCAGCCGCTGGGCCACCCTCGGCGGCGCCCTGCACGTCAAGAAGGGCACCAAGGTCACGGTCACCGTTGACGTGGCGCTCGCCGACGGCGCCAACTGGGCAGGCTTCATACCGAAGTTGGCCCGTGTGGACGTCATCAGGGGAGATGTGACGGGCGCGGCCGCAGACAAGGACACCTTCACCGCCCCGACCGCGAAGGTCGTGAAGTCGTACGAGGTGAACAAGTCCACCGGCACGGTCCGGCTCACCTACGAACTCGGAAAGGCCGACCGCCCGCTCTACGTCCGCCTGCGCGGCAGCGACGGCAATCGCTCCGCCGTCGGCGCGATGGGCGCGGCCGTCGACCCGGCGGGCCCCGCCATCGACGTCGTCGGCGACGCCGACCCGTGGCGCGACCTGTGGTTCTACTCCAACCCTGTGTGGGTCCTGCCCTCGTGACCGTGGCGATGTATGCCCTCACCGTGGACGCCGGGGTCACGGACCTCCGCGCGGCCGATCACCTGCTCCACGCGCTGGCAACTGAACTCGCCCTTCCCGAGGGGGCGTTCGGCTGCACGCACTTGGTACGGGGAGACCGGCCACGCGTCGCCCTGTCCCTCGCACTCCCGTCGGAACCGCTCCTGCGCAGCGCCCAGGAGCGGCTCACGGCCCGGGGGTACGAGGTGACATCCGGCATCCCCGACCCGATGGGCCGCGCGGTGCTCTACCCGGGCGTCTCCTCGCTCACCGGCACGCTGACGATCGCGGAACTGCTCTCCCGCTCCGCGATCGCCCGCGTGACCGTCCTGGGCTCACCCGGGCAACCCGCCCCGGACACCGCACTGGTGACACGAGATCACGTACGTCCGCACTGGCATGACGGCGAACTGGTCCTCCCCGCCATGCCCGCAGTCGGAGGCACCCTCGTTCCGTTCGAGGTACCGGACCCGACGCCGTGCTGCGCGGACCACTGAGAGCGTCTCCGGAACTCTTGAGGGCCCTGGTCATCGCGTGGCTCCGAGGGGTGGAAGCGGTGACGAGCACGGACGGGTCCGGGATTGGCGCCCCGCCGGCCTTCTGGTGCCGCAACAGGCCGGTTGCCTGGGCGAAGCCGTGGCGCCGGCGGCGGGGGCTGCGCGTACTTCGAGCGCGCGGCACCCTGTGTCCGAGCGGAAATGCGCATAAAGGGGTGCCCGAAGGCTGGTGGGAGAGCTGTGCGACCATACTCTCCCTTGTGATCCATGTGAGGACAGGGTGCGTTGTGCCCGCTCTATGGCTTTCATTGCGATTCGGCTGGCTTTCGGAGCGTTTGAATTGACAACCCTTGACAAGAGCAGGCGTGTTCGCCGGAGTGCGGGTGCACGAAGATCCGGTGCGGGGCGCCTGCGCAGGATCGCCGCGGTCGCCGCGACCGCGGGTACCGTGCTGCTGGCCACGCCGGTCGCCTCGCCCGCCCAGGCGGACACCGCCCCCACGGTCAGCGCCAAGGGCGCCTACCTGCTGGACAACGCGACCGGCACCCAGCTGTTCGGCAAGTACTCCGACACGGAGCGGCCGATGGCCAGCACGACCAAGATCATGACCGCTCGGGTGGTCCTCAGCCAGACCGGTCTCGACCTCGACCGCAAGGTCACCGTCAGGCAGGCCTACCGCGACTACGTGGCGGCCAAGGGCGCGAGCACCGCCGACCTGAGGACGGGCGACCGTGTGACGGTCAGGCAGCTGCTGTACGCGATGATGCTGCCCTCGGGCTGTGACGCCGCGTACGCCCTCGCCGACACCTTCGGCACCGGTGACACCCGCTCCGCTCGGGTGAAGTCGTTCATCGGCAAGATGAACAAGAAGGCCGCCGACCTCGGTCTGACCCACACCCACTTCGACTCGTTCGACGGCATCTCGACGACCGGAGAGAACTACACCACCCCGCGGGACCTGGCGAAGCTGGCTCGCAGCGCGATGAAGTACTCGACCTTCCGTGCCGTCGTCAAGGCGCCGAAGACCGTGCGCTACGCGACCACGAGCACCGGCGGCACCCGCACCTACACCTGGTACAACACCAACCAGCTGCTCGGCTCCTACACCGGCGCCAACGGCATCAAGACGGGCACCAGCACCCCCGCCGGACCGTGTCTGGTCTTCTCCGCCACCCGTGGTGACAAGACCGTCATCGGTGTCGTGCTGAACGCCACCAGCCGGTACGGCGACGCCGCGAGGATGCTGGACTACGGCTTCGGCACCAGCACCGCGTCGACCATGCGGCTGCGTCAGTTGCCCGCGGACGCACAGCGGGACTGACCGGGGCGAACGACCGGGGCCCGGGAACGACATGCCGTTCCCGGGCCCCGTGCCGTGATGGCGCGACCGTCCGGCCGCCCGGGTTCTGCCGTCGAGGCTCCCCCGGGAAGCGACGGGAATCAGTCGCCGGTCGCCGAGAACACGAAGGAGAACTCCGCCGGCTCCGCCCGCAGGTGGTACTGGGGCAGGGCACCCGGCCCGCAGGACTGCGAACCGATGCCCATCTGCCCGTGGTCGAGGTTGACCCACACCGTGTCACCGGCCCGGAGGTCCGTGAGGTGTTCGGCGGCGTCGAGTTGTTCGCTCGTCCAGCGCCGGGCGGTGAACCAGAACTCGGGGTCGCCGTCGATCCGCAGACCGCCGAGTTCCGCCCAGCGGACGTCGGGGCGGGCCCCGTTCTCCTGGGGGCGGACGTACGGGGTCTGCAGCTCGTCGACCGTGGAGTGCCAGCGGTACAGCATGGACGCCGACTTGGTGTCGGGGTAGCCCTCGCCGGGGCCGCCGCCGTACCACTTCACCGTGTTCGCGGACGACAGCCCGAAGCGGATGCCGAGGCGGGGGAGCGGGACCGTCCAGTCGCCCTCCGGGTCCACCGACACGGTCAGCCTCAGCCTCGACCCGTCCGACGTCCACCGGTACGTCGTGCGCAGGCCGATCTCCCACGCCGCCGGCGCCACCCGGGTCCGTACCGTCAGCGCGTCCTCGCCCAGCTCGACGGCGTCCAGCCGGTGGCGCATCCGGTGGAGGCCCAACGTGCGCCACAGCAGGCCGTACCGCTGATCCGGCTGCCAGGACGCCCCGGCGTCGTTGTCGGTCGGCGCCCGCCACACGTCCAGCCGCAGCCCCGTCACATCGAGGCCTCCGATGGTCTTCAGCGCGCCCGTGCGCACGTCGAAGGAGGCCGGACCGAGATGGATCAGCCGCTCGCTCGCCGTGGGACGGTCACCCGGCACCACCGTCGGCAACGGCCGCTCCACGACCGGCAGCTGGGCCCACGCGACCTGGTGGTCCTTCCGGCCCCACGCGCTGTCCTCGGCGAGCAGTGCCCGCACGGTCCACAGCGCCTCGCCCGCCGGTCCGCCGGACGGCGGCTGCGGCAGCTTCACCTCGGCCGATTCGCCGGGCCTCAGGGCGGGCACGGCGAGGGCGCCCGCCTCCAGCGTCTTCCCGTCGACCTGGTACGACCATTCGAAGGTCAGCCCCGAGAGGTCCGCGAAGTCGTACGCGTTGCGCACCCGTACGGTCCCGGCGGCGCCGTCGCCGTCGATCCGGACCGGCTCGACGACCTTCTTGAACTCGGTCAGGCCGGGGGACGGCGTCCGGTCCGGGAAGACCAGGCCGTCGCAGACGAAGTTGCCGTCGTGCAGCTCCTCGCCGAAGTCGCCGCCGTAGGCGTAGCCCAGCCCGGGGTGCTTGACGCCGTGGTCGATCCACTCCCAGATGAAGCCGCCCTGGATGCGCTCGTGCGCCTCGAAGATCCGCTGGTAGTCGGCGAGACCGCCGGGGCCGTTGCCCATGGCGTGCCCGTACTCGCACTGGATGAAGGGCAGTCCCCGGCGCTTGTGGGTGCCGCCGTCCAGGCCCTTGCCGATGCGCTCGACCTCGGCGTGGTCGGCGTACATCCGGGAGTAGACGTCGGTGTCCCGGCAGTCCCAGTCACCCTCGTAGTGCACGAGTCGGGAGCCGTCGCGGCCGTGGATCCACTCGGCCATGGCGGTCAGACCGCGGCCGGTGCCGCACTCGTTGCCGAGCGACCACATCACGACCGACGGGTGGTTCTTGTCGCGCTCGACCATCCGGGCCGCACGGTCCAGCAGGGCCGGGGTCCAGCGGTCGTCGTCGACGGGGTTGTCCCGCCAGTTCTGCTCGGTGAAGCCGTGCGTCTCCAGGTCGCACTCGTCGATCACCCACAGCCCGTACTCGTCGCACAGGTCGAGGAAGGCGGGGTGCGGCGGATAGTGCGAGGTGCGCACGGCGTTGATGTTGTGCCGCTTCATCAGCAGCACGTCCGCGCGCATGGTCTCCAGGTCGAGCGCGCGGCCCCGCTCCGGATGCCACTCGTGGCGGTTGACGCCCTTGAACAGGATCGGCCGGCCGTTGACCTTGATCAGGCCGTCCTCCAGCACGACCGTGCGGAAGCCGATCCGCAGCGGGACGCGCTCGCCCTCCGTCACCAGCTGACCGTCGTACAGGCGGGGGATCTCGGCGGTCCACGGCTCGACCGGCACGGTCACCGCCTCGCCCGTCGCGACATCGATGTCCAGCGCGGGCACGAGGACCCTGCCGTCGACGTCGGAGTCGACCCGCAGGGTCCCCGTGCCGCCCACGTGGTCGTACGAGGCGTGTACGAAGAAGTCGAGGACGGCGCCCGCCGGGCGGTGCAGCAGGGTGACGTCCCGGAAGATGCCGGGCAGCCACCACTGGTCCTGGTCCTCCAGGTACGAGCCCGCCGACCACTGGTGGACCCGCACCGCGAGCACGTTGCCCGTGGGCTTCAGCAGCTGCCCGACGGCGAACTCGTGGGCGAGGCGCGAGCCCTTGAACTCGCCGATGTCCGTGCCGTTCAGCCAGACCCGGGCGCAGGACTCCACGCCGTCGAAGCGGAGCACGGCACCGCCGTCCGCGGGCCACCCGTCGGGCAGGTCGAAGTACCGCAGATGGTCGCCGGTCGGGTTCTCCGTCGGCACCCGGGGCGGGTCCACCGGGAAGGGGTACAGGTGGTTGGTGTAGATCGGCGCCCCGAAGGCCCCGTCGCCCTGCAGTACCCAGTGCCCCGGCACGGACACCCGGGCCCAGCCCCCGGCGTCGTACCCCTCGGCGGCGAAGGAGTCGTCCTCGGCGTCGGCGGTCGGCGACAGCCGGAAGCGCCAGTCGCCGTTGAGGGACAGGGACCGGGCGTCGGAGGACGCGTACCAGGCGCGGGGCGGCAGGGCCCCGCTGCCCGGTGAGACGTCCTCGACGTAGTCGACGGACGAGGCGGTGGTGCCGGTGGTGCCGGTGGTGCCGGTGGTGCGGAAAGACATCGGTCTCCTTGCTGGTTCCCAGTGCCGCGGCAGGCAACGTTTGCCCGTCAAGGAGCGGCGTCTGGTGCGTGCTCTCGGCGTGCCGGGCGCAAGCCCTCGTACCGGACCGTACTCGGGCTTGTGCCCGGTGCGGCGAGAGTGCGTGCCGGGCGTCGCGACGGGGTGAACGCTGCCTGTTGCGGCACTAGCCCTTGATGCCCGTCTGCGCGATGCCCTGCACCAGCCAGCGCTGGAGGAAGAGGAACACGAACACCAGGGGCAGGATGGAAATGGCCGTCGCCATGAAGATCAGATGGAAGTTGACGGTCTGGCCGGTCGTGTAGTTCGAGAGCGCGACCTGGACGGTCCACGCGCTCGGGTCCTGGCCGATGACCAGGGGCCACAGGAAGGAGTTCCACCCGCTGATGAACGTGATCGTCGCCATCGCGGCGAAGAAGTTCAGCGAGTTGGGTACGACGACGCGCCAGTACGCGCCCAGGTAACCGAGCCCGTCCACCCGCGCCGCCTCCTCCAGCTCCTTGGGGAACCCCAGGAAGTACTGCCGGAACAGGAAGCAGGTGAAACCACTGAAGAGCCCCGGGATGATGAGACCCCGGTACGTGTCGATCCAGCCCAGCGAGGACACCAGGACGAAGCTGGGCACGAACGTCACGGCGGTGGGGACCATCAGGGTGCCGAGGACGACGTAGAAGACCTTGTTGGCGTGCTTGTAAGGGATGCGGGCGAGACCGTAGCCGGCCAGCGAGCAGACCAGCAGGGTGCCCACGGTGTGCAGAACGCCGACGACGGCCGAGTTCCACAGCGAACGCGCGAAGTCGACCGACGGGTCGTCGAACGGCTCGTTGACGTTCCCCCACTGGATGTCGCTGGGGAACCACTTCCATTCCTCGCCCGTGATCTCGGGGTCCGTCATCAGGGCGTTGCGGACGATCAGATAGAAGGGGATGAGGAAGAGGAGCGCGGCGACGCCGGTCGCGAGGTAGAGACCGGTCGAGCCGATGACGCTGCCGGCGCGGACCCTGCGAGGCCTGGCCGGTGCCTCGACCCGCTGCGCCGGAGGTGTCGTCGTGGTGGTCACTTGGACTCCTCACCCCTTCCGAATCCCATGATCTTGCCCTGGAGCAGGGTGACGAGGCAGATCAGCACGGTGAGGATCAGCGCTCCCGCGCTGCCCGCGCCGTAGTCCTGGCTCTCGCCGAGCGCCTTGTAGTACAGCTCCATCAGCGGCGGCCGGCCCCAGGTGGTCTTCGCCAGCAGGTTGAAGAACTCGTCGAACGCCTGGTACGCGGCCACGAGGAGCAGCAGGATCACGGCGGTGGAGGTCGCCCGCAGCTGGGGCAGGGTGATGTGCCAGAACGTCTGCCAGCCGGGCTTCGCGCCGTCGATCGCGGCGGCCTCGTAGAGCTCCTGCGGGATGTTCTGCAGGGCCGCGATGAAGAGGATCATGTAGAAACCGGCCTGGAGCCACAGTCGCACGGTCACGATGACCAGCCAGTACCACGGCGGGTCGGGACTGCCGAGCCACGCGGTGTTGTCGATGCCGAACATGTTCAGGAAGGTGTTCGCCATACCGAAGCGGACACCGTTGAAGATGGACATCTTCCAGATCAGCGAGGCGGCGACATAGCTGACAGCCGTCGGCAGGAAGAACACCGAGCGGAAGAACGCCCGCATGAACCGCAGCCGGTTCACCATCAGCGCGAGACCGAGCGAGGTCGCCCAGGTCAGCGGCACGATGAACGCGGCGAAGACGGTGAAGGTACCGAGGGACCCGATGAAGTCCTCGTCGGTCAGCATGAGCACGTAGTTGTCGAGGCCGACGAACTTGCTCGGGGTGACCGTGAAGCGGGCCTCGAAGAACGAGAGCCACAGGCTCCACAGGATCGGCGCGTAGACGAAGACGGCCAGGCCGATCAGGAACGGCCCGGTGAAGAGCCAGAAGTTGAAGGTGGGGGAGCCCCGCAGCCCCCGCCGCGGCCTGGCCGGAGCGGCCTTCGCCGGGGCGGGGCTGGAGACACCGTCCTTGGTGATGGTCGACATGTCGTGGCTACCTGTCCGCAGGTCTATCCGAAGAGCTTCTTCAGCTCGCGGTTGACCTTGGCGTCGGCCTTGGTGAGCTCCTTGTCCGGGTCACCGCCCTTGCGCACCGAGTTGGCCATGACGTCCTCCAGGGCGGTGATGCTCGCCTGGGTCCAGCCGATGTTGTCGAAGTGGCCGAACTCGTTGAAGAGCTTCACACCCTCGGCGGGCAGACCCGACTTCAGCTTGTCGGCGGACTCCGCGATGGAGGTGCGCGGCGGGATGTGGAAGCCGTAGGAGAGCGCCCAGTCCTCCTGGAACTCCTTCTGGTCGATCCACAGCCACTTCACGTATTCCTTGGTCTCCTCGACGTTCTTGCCCTTGGCGTTGACGAACATCGACCAGCCGCCGTTGTAGACGGACTGCTTGCCCGCGTCGCCGACCTTCGGGAACGGGAAGATGCCGAGGTCGTCGCCGAGCGCCTCCTGCATCTGCGGCATCGCCCACATACCGCACCACTGCATCGCCGTCAGGCCCTGGTTGAGGGCGGACGGGTCCCAGAAGTCGGTCGGCGCGTCGAGCAGCAGGTCACCGCTGGTGAACAGCTTGCGCAGCTGCTTGAAGCCGTCGACGACCCCGTCCGTGTGGTAGGCGATCCGGTTCTTGTCGTCCAGGTGCTGCGCACCCGCCGACCAGATCAGCGGGCTGACGATCGCGTGCAGCGTGTTGCCGAGGTAGGCGCCCTTGACCTTGCTCGTGGTCAGCTTCGCGGCGGCCTCGACCAGCTCCTCCAGGGTCTGCGGGACCTCGACACCGGCCTTCTCGAACATCGACTTGCGGTAGAAGAAGAACTGGGGGTCGTCGATCATCCGGATGCCGTAGATCTTGCCGTCGACCGTGTGCGACTGGATGTCGGCCGGGTTGAAGTCGTCCTTGACCGGGTCGATCAGGTCGGTCAGGTCCGCCACCTGGCCGCTCTCGATCATCTGCAGCTGCGGGTGGAACTCGAAGCAGTCGGGGGCCTTGTCCGTGAGCAGCGTCGCGAACAGCTTGCTCTCGAAGTTGGAACCGGTGATCCACTGCGTGGTGACGTTGCCGCCCTTGTACGCCTTCGCGTACCGCTTGATGGCCTGCTCGGTGCCGGCCTCGCCGTAGGCGTGGAAGTACTGCGTCAGGGCCTTGCCCGAACCGGAGCCGCCGCCTCTGCCGTTGTTGCTGCCGCACGCGGCGAGACCCCCGGCGGCGGCCAGACCCAGCGCGGCCCGCAGAGCGGTGCGGCGGTCGAAGTTCCTGTTGCTCAATGCCGACATGCTGACGTCCTTGTCTCGAGTACGGCTCCCGGCGACGCGCCGGTGCATGGCTCTGCGGCTCAGTGCCAGTGGCTCAAAGAGGCTTGCGGAGCGGGACGTTAACCTTCGGCTAAGGCTTCGGCAAGGGGTTGAACGAAGTCTGTTCGAAGCGTTGCATTCGGTTCGGGTGTCCGAACACCCTTGTCGTGCGGTGGAGTTGGGGACGAAAACGAGGGCCGCCGGGTCAGGGTCCGGCGGCCCTCTGCTCAAGGGGGTGTCACCCCCGCGACCAGGCCCGATGCCGGGCCGGCGCGGTGCGCACCCGTTCCCTCACGACGCCGGGGCGGTACGGTTCCTCGCGGGGGCGCCGCGTCGGGTGGGCCGCTGGCTGATGGACGACAGCGCCCCCTCGAGGGCGAACGTCGCGGCGCCCAGGCACACCGGGTCGGTCGGGATGGGGGACAGGACGATCTCGGCGGCGTCCAGCGGCCGGCGCAGCGAGTGCCGGGCCACGGCCTCCCGCACCTCGGCCAGCAGCGGTTCGCCGAGCGTGGCCGCGACCCAGCTGCTGAGCACGACCACTTCCGGATTGAGCAGATTCACCAGGTCGGCGATACCGGCACCGAGGTAGCGGGCGGTGTCCCGGACGACCTTGAGCGCGACGGGGTCCCCGTCGGCGACGCCCCGGGCGAGGGCGTCGATGGTCGCGGTCTGGTCCTCCGGGTGCAGCAGGGTGCTCTGCGGGGCGAGCTCCCGCAGATGCAGCATGATGCCGGGCGCCCCGACATAGGTCTCCACACAGCCGTGGTTGCCGCAGTGGCACAGCCGCCCGTCGAGCACGAGCGTGGTGTGCCCCCACTCCCCGGCGCTGTTGCTGACCCCCCGGTGCAGTCCGCCGCCCAGCACCAGCCCGGCGCCGACCCCCGTGCCGAGGTTCACCACGACGGCGTCCCCGCGGCCCCGGGCCGCGCCGAACCACAGCTCGGCGACCGCGCAGGCCCGCAGCGGATTGTCCAGGTGGAGCGGGTAGGCGATGTGCTCCGCGAGCAGGTCGAGCAGCGGGACGTCGTGCCAGTCCCAGTTCGGGGCGTACTCCGACACCCCGCCCTCCCGGTCCACCTGCCCCGGCACGCTCACCCCGACGCCGAGCACGCGCGCGCCCTCGACCCCGGCCTGGGTGACCACCGAGCCGACGGCCGCCGCGACATGGCCGACGACCTGCTCCGGCCGGCTCTCCCCGGGGCGCATGTCCTCGTCCGCGCGGGCCAGCACGTTCAGCGCCAGGTCGAACAGCTCGACCCGGACATAGGTCTCCGCGATGTCGACGCCGATCAGCGCGCCGCCCGCGGTGTTGACGGCGACGAGGCCCCGGGGGCGCCCGCCCGCCGAGTCCTCGAAGCCGACCTCGGTGATCAGCCGCAGGTCGAGCAGCTCCCCGACGAGGGTCGCGACCGTCGCGAGGCTCAGCCCGGTGGCCGCCGCCAGCTCCTGCCGCGACGTGGGAGACTCGGCGATGATCTGGCGCAGCACCTCATAGCGGTTCGCGGTGCGAATGTCGCGAGACGTGCGCTTCACCGACGACATGTTCTCCTCGATCCCTCCAGGCCATGACGAGGCCTGCGGCCCCGGCGCGGCGCAAGGCTATGACTCGGAGAGACTTTCGACAAGGGGTTAGGAAAGGGGGTTTACAAAGTTCCTCCGGCAGCTGACGCCCCCTGGCCGGAGAGCGACGGGGCGCCTCGGGCCCCAGGTGGGAGAGCCGCCCGCCGGTCCGGCTCAGTCGCCGAGCACCTCCCGGACGAAGGCGTTGCGGAACGTGCCCGCCGGGTCCAGCGCCTCCGCCAGCGCCCGGAATTCACCCAGCCGGGGGTACAGCCCCCGCAGCGCGGCCCCCGGAACCGTGAACACCTTCCCCCAGTGCGGTCGCGCCCCGAACGGAGCCAGCGCCGCCTCCACCCGCCCCACCACCGGCAGGACGGCCGCCGCGTCCGCGATCCAGGTGAAGTGCAGCGCGACCGTGTCCCGGCCGTGGGACGGACTGAGCCACTGCTCGTCGGCGGCCACCGTACGGACCTCGCACACCTGGAGCACGGGTGCCACCGCCTCCCGTATCCCGTCCAGCGCGCGCAGCGCCTCCCCGGCGTCGGCCCGCGGGAGCAGATACTCCGACTGGAGCTCCTCCCCGCTGCTCGGCGTGAACTCCGCCCGGAAGTGCGGCAGCCGCTCGTGCCACGGCCCGGGCACCCCCAGCTGCTCGGTGCAGTTCACCGCCGGCATCCCGGGCACCGGGTGCGTCGCCTCGGCCGCCGGGGCGGCCCACGGGAACTCCCGGTAGGGCTGATCGGTGCGCCGCTTGACCCAGACCTGGTCGAAGCCGGAGTGCCGCCAGCGGGTGAACAGACTCACGCTGTACGCCGCCGCCGAGACGGCCGCGAGGTCCGGCCCGGACAGGGGGAGCGGACCGTGGACGGTCTGGCTCACCTCGAAGGCGGGCTCCAGGTCCAGGGTGAGCGCGGTGACCACACCGAGGGCGCCGAGCGATGTCACCGCCCCGCCGAACCGCTCGTCACCACGCCCCAGGGTCAGCGTCGAGCCGTCCGCGACGACCAGTTCGACCTCGCGGACGGCCGCCGCGAGGGGCCCGTTGCCGTTCCCCGAGCCATGGGTGCCGGTGGCCACCGACCCCGCCACGGAGATGTGCGGGAGGGAGGCCATGTTGTGCAGGGCGAGCCCATGGGCGTGCACCGCGCGGGCCAGCTCCGCGTACCGGACACCGCCCCCGACCCGTACCGTACGGGCCGCCGAGTCCACCTCGATCGTCGGCGGCAGCCCGGACAGCGACAGCAGCACGCCGTCCGGGCCGGGCTCGGCGATCTCGTTGAACGAGTGGCCGCTGCCCAGCACCCGCACCCGCCCACTGCCCGCGACCAGGGCCCGCAGCGCGTCGACCGAGTGCGGCCGGTGCAGCTCCTTCGCGCTGTACGTGATGTTCCGCGCCCAGTTGGTCAGGGCCTCGGTCGTCATGCCTGAATTCCTCCACGATGTGCGAGCCCCGGGGGCCCGATCCGATCCCTTGCCGTCGGCGCCCATCCTTCCCCGGTCCGGGCCGTCCGTTGCCCCCTCTCGCCGGCCCGCCTACGGTGAGAGCGGTTTCCGCCGCCCACCACCGCCACCGGAAGGCCACTTTCTTGCCCGAGCGTCCGCGTGCCCTGTTCGCCATGACCGCCGAGAACATTCCGCGGGTCTTCCCGCCGGAGGTGCTGTCCCGGCTGCGGGAGGCGGTGGACATCGATCCCGAGCTGGTCGTCGAACACACCGAGGACTTCACCGACCCCCGCGTCCGGCCGGTGCTCGCCGGCGCCGAGGTACTGATCACCGGCTGGGGCTGCCCCCCGATCGACGCGGCGGTCCTCGCGGCGGCCCCGGCGCTGCGCGCGATCCTGCACTCGGCGGGCTCGGTGAGGGGGTTCGTCACCCCGGCCGTCTGGGAGCGGGGCATCACCGTCTCCACGGCCGCCGACGCCAACGCCCTGCCCGTCGCCGAGTACACGCTCGCGATGATCCTGATCGCCGGCAAGGACCTCCTCGGCCACCGCGACCGCCTGCGGGCCGAACGGCACCATCCCGGCTGGGGCTTCGTCCCCGGCATCGGCAACCACGGCCGCCGCGTCGGCGTCATCGGCGCCTCCCGCATCGGCCGCCGCGTCATCGAGCTGCTGCGCCCCTTCGACCTGCGGGTGAGCCTCACCGACCCGTATGTCGACGAGGCGGGAGCCGCCGCCCTCGGCGTCCCCCTGCTGCCGCTCGACGACCTCCTGCGCACCTGCGACATCGTGACCGTCCACGCCCCCGACACCCCCGAGACCCACCGTCTCCTCGGCCGCCGCGAACTCGCCCTCATGCCCGACGGGGCCGTCCTGATCAACACAGCCCGCGGCGCCCTGGTCGACCACGACGCCCTCACGCGCGAACTGCGCACCGGCCGCCTCTCCGCGGTCCTCGACGTCACCGACCCCGAGCCGCTCCCCGCCGACTCCCCGCTCCTCGACCTCCCCAACGCCTTCATCACCCCCCATCTCGCCGGTTCCCAGGGCAACGAGGTCGCCCGCCTCGGTCTGGCGGTCACGCAGGAGGCCGAACGCCTGGCCGCCGGAACCCGCCTGGCCCACGCCCTCGACCGCGCCGCACTCGCCCGCACGGCGTGACCGTCACGGACGGCGCCGGCCTCCCAGGAGGCCCGGCACGACAGACGCCGCATGCCGTGCGGGCCGGCCTCCCCGGCCCACTTTCCGGTGTCCCCCGTCAGTCGCGGACGAGACAGAACGGGTGTCCTGCCGGATCCGCGAAGACGAGCCAACCCCGCTGTCCGTCACCCTCGTCGAGCAGTGTGGCGCCCCGGTCGAGGACGTCCTCCCGGGCCCGGTCCAGGTCCTCGACCCCCAGGTCGAGGTGGAACTGCTGAGGGTGAGCGGAGTCGGGCCACCGCGGCGGCCGGTAGTCCTCGACACGCTGGAAGGCCAGCACGAACCCACCGTCCGTGTGGAGCGTCGCCCAGCCCTCGCCGAGCGACCACCGCGGATCCGGCCGGTCCACTTCGCCGCCGAGAAGCGACTGGTAGAACCGGGACAGCTCAACGACATCGGCGCAGTCCAACACCACACACTGCAGCTTGGCGATCATGAGGGGCAGCGTCTCACGACGCCTCATGACGATCCACAGCCGGAGTACAGGGCCTTGCCCGCGAAGGCATGCCTGCCCCGTGCGCGCCCCGGGAGCCGGCGGACACTGGCGGACACGACCTGGCCCGGGATAGCCCCGCCGGCCGGTGACCCGGCGGCTCGTACGGATCGCCGCCGTTCCGGCGGCGATCCGTACGAGCCGACGCGGCCGGACGACCGCCCGACGGCCGCCGGACGACCCGCTCGGGGCCCCCGCTCCCACCTCCGCCCGGCCGGAGGCATACCGTGAGGAGTCGAACGAGAGGAGAAACGGCATGGGCAGCCGCACCGCGCTGGTGGAGGACCTGATGGAGAGGTTCCCGCACGTGCCACGGGAAGCCGTCTTCAAGGAGGACCTGCTCAGGGGCGGCGTGGCCTTCGACGCCTCCGCCCTCAGCGACAACGAGGACGGCGAGGTCAAGCCGAAGTCGTACTTCATCTTCTCCTTCGACCACGGCACCCTGCCCGAACTGGGCGAGGCCGCACTGCGCCGCCCGCCCGAGGAGATCATCCTCACCGGCGGCCCCTACGACCTGCGGCGCACCGTCGTCTCCGTACGGGTCAACCCGTCGTCGCCGTACCGCGTCGCGGCCGGCGACGACGGCCTCCTCGGCCTCTACCTCGACGGCCGCCGCATCGCGGACGTCGGCGTGCCGCCGATGCCCGAGTACTACCGGCACACCCTCTCCAACGGGAAGTCCGTGATGGAGGTGGCCCCCACCATCCAGTGGGGCTACCTCATCTACCTGACCGTCTTCCGCGTCTGCCAGTACTTCGGCGCCAAGGAGGAGTGCCAGTACTGCGACATCAACCACAACTGGCGCCAGCACAAGGCGGCCGGCCGCCCGTACACGGGCGTGAAGGACGTCGACGAGGTCCTGGAGGCCCTGGAGATCATCGACCGGTACGACACGGCGAAGACCTCCACCGCGTACACCCTCACCGGCGGCGCGATCACCAAGACGGTCGCCGGACGCGACGAGGCCGACTTCTACGGCCACTACGCCAAGGCCATCGAGGAGCGCTTCCCGAACCGCTGGATCGGCAAGGTCGTCGCGCAGGCGCTGCCGCTCGACGACGTCAAGCGCTTCCACGACCACGGCGTGAAGATCTACCACCCCAACTACGAGGTGTGGGACGAGTACCTGTTCAAGATGTACTGCCCCGGCAAGGAGCGCTACGTCGGCCGCGACGAGTGGCACAAGCGCATCCTGGACTCGGCGGAGGTCTTCGGCGCGCGCAACGTCATCCCCAACTTCGTCGCGGGCGTGGAGATGGCCGAGCCGTTCGGGTTCACCACGGTCGACGAGGCCATCGCGTCCACCACCGAGGGCCTGCGCTTCTTCATGTCGCACGGCATCACGCCCCGCTTCACCACCTGGTGCCCGGAACCCACGACCCCGCTCGGCAAGGCCAACCCGCAGGGCGCGCCGCTGGAGTACCACATCAGGCTCCTGGAGGCCTACCGCGCCACGATGGACGACTTCGGTCTGTCCTCGCCCCCCGGGTACGGCCCGCCCGGCCCCGGTCACGCGGTCTTCTCCGTCAGCTCCTTCATGGACAGCCTCCCGGCGGCGGACGAAGCCACCGAAGAGGTTACAGTCGAGTAACCTCTGTGACCGTTGAGTCGGATGGGACTCCCGTACGTACAACTCCACAGCGGAAAACGACGTTCGGCACATCTGAACACGCGGCTTGTCAGTTGTGTGGGAAGCGTGAAAAGCTCGGGGCCGCCACCAGATGGTCCCCTCAACTCCCTTGCCTCAAGGGTCAGTTGGCCTTTCTTGTGGACTTCCCCCCTCGCTCTGTGGATGCAGGAGACCCATGCCCGACCTGCCGAAGCCCCAGGACGCCGCCGAAGCCGCGCTGTTCTCGGAGTGCTGGGACGCGGTCCTGTCGTACGCCGATCTGTGCACGTCCGGTTCGAACGCGGCGACCCAACTGGCCACCCAGGCCTTCAGCAGCGGCATGCGGGAGGCCGAGGCCCTGGAGTTCGAGGCGGGCGTCGGCCGCGGCGCGGGGCGGCGGGCCCTGCGGCTGCCCCGCATACCCTTCCTGCTGACCTGGGTCAGAACCACCTCCGCCGCCTGGGAGTCGGGCGGACAGGGCCATCGTCTCGACCCCGACCTGCGGTTGTGGCTCAACTCCGACAAGGCCTTCCGCTACACCGGGCCGCCGCTGAACCGCCCCCTGGCCCTGCGCGCCCTCCGGGACATGCAGGAGCCCGACGCGGCGCTGCTGTGGCTGGCCGAGGTCGAGTCGCTGCCGCTGACCTCGGTGGCCCGCAGACTCGGCCTGGATCCGGCCGTCGCCCGCGCCGAACTCGACCAGGTGCGGTCCCTGTTCCGGGACCGGTGCCAGCGCAACCTGGCCGACACGCCCATGAGCGCCGACTGCCGCAGCTACGCACGGCTGCTGGACGCGGTCACCCGCTCGCCCGGCACGGACACCCCCGAAGACCTCTCACGGCACCTCGCCACCTGTGTGGAGTGTGCCGAGGCGGCCGCCTGCCTCGGACTCCACGGCGGTGGTCTGCCCGCCGCCCTCGCCGGCGGGGTGATCGGCTGGGGCGGACTCGCCTACCTGGAGCGCCGCCGGCGCGCCGCCGAGGCGGGGCTGCTGCCGGGCCGCGCCGACTCCACCGGCACCGACCGGGGACTCTCGCCGGGCAGGGAAGCCCGCCCGAGGATCGGCCGCACTGGGGTGCTGGCCGGCGCCGCCATCGTCTCCGTGCTCGCGCTCACCGTCTCGCTGATGCAGTTCGGCGACGACGACACGGCCGTCGCCGGGGGCGAGGACAAGGGCGCGTCGCCGGTGGTCCAGCAGGACCACTCCCTCCCGGAGGCCGAACCCGGCCCGTCCGGCGACGCCTCCGAACTGCAGAGCACGACCCGCCCGCAGGAGACCGGCACCGACGGGGGCGCCAACAGCAACGAGGAGCCCCAGGGGGACTCCTCGTCGCCCGCGCGGTCGCACAAGCCGGTCGAGCCCGACAAGCCGTCCGCCGTCACCTGCCAGGTCCGCTACCAGGTCGACAACGAATGGCCGGGCGGTTTCCAGGCCACCGTCACCGTCACCACCACCAAGGCCCTCGACGGCTGGCGCGTCGGCTGGTCCTACCCGGAGGGCCAGCGCGTCACCCAGATGTGGGACGGCGCCTTCGACCAGAACGGCTCCCGCGTCACCGCCACCGCCGCCGACTACAACAAGACCGTCGCCAAGGGCGGCACCTTCGGCGTCGGCTTCCTCGGGACCTGGGAGGGCGACGCCAACACCGCCCCCGACGACTTCACCCTCAACGGACGGCCCTGCGGGACGACCGACTGAGGGTTGTCCCGGCCGGTAATTCGGTTGACGGGGGCCCGCGGGCCCCCGCTAGGGTGAGACCACCCCGCACGGCGGCCCCTCCGGCCGCGGTGCCGACGACGTGTGAGACAGGAGGTGTTGACCGATGGCTGTCACGGTGACGAGCGCTGCCCGCATCCAGGAATCCATCCAGTCCACCTCCGTGGTCACCGGCTGACACACTCGACCTCACCCCGCGCCGCCCTGACGGGCTCGCGCGCGGCCGCCGGGACCACCCTTGTGAAGGGTCTCCCTTGACTTTCTCCGGCTCTCCTTCCGGTTCCGCCTCCACTCTCTCCGCTCTGGTCCCCTACGGCTGGGACGACGCCTGGGCGGACGCCTTCGCCCCCTATGACGCCGAGGGCCTGCTGGCCGGGCGGGTCGTCCGGGTCGACCGGGGGCAGTGCGACGTCATCACGGCCGACGGCCTCCTGCGGGCCGACACCGCGTTCGTCACCCCGCACGACCCGATGCGGGTCGTGTGCACCGGCGACTGGGTCGCCGTCGAACCCGCGGGCGACCCCCGCTACGTCCGCACCTGTCTGCCCCGCCGCAGCGCGTTCGTGCGCTCCACCTCCTCCAAGCGCGCCGAGGGACAGATCCTCGCCGCCAACGTCGACCACGCCGTCATCGCCGTGTCGCTCGCCGTGGAACTCGACCTCGGCCGCGTGGAGCGGTTCCTCGCGCTGGCCTGGGAGTCCGGGGCGCAACCGGTGGTCGTGCTCACCAAGGCCGACCTCGTGCCGGACGCGGTGACGCTGGCGCACCTGGTGCGGGACGTCGAGACGGTCGCCCCCGGCGTCCCCGTCCTCACCGTCAGCTCCACCGCAGGTGAGGGCCTCGACGTCCTCGGCGCCGTGCTCGGCGGCGGCACCTCCGTGCTGCTCGGGCAGTCGGGCGCCGGCAAGTCGACCCTGGCCAACGCGCTGCTCGGCGAGGAGGTCATGGACGTCCAGGCCACCCGCGACATCGACGGCAAGGGCCGGCACACCACCACCACCCGCAACCTCCTCGCCCTCCCCGGCGGGGGAGTCCTCATCGACACCCCCGGTCTGCGCGGCGTCGGCCTCTGGGACGCCGAGACCGGCGTCAACCAGGTCTTCGCCGAGATCGAGGAACTCGCGGCGCGCTGCCGCTTCCACGACTGCGCGCACGTAGCGGAACCGGGCTGCGCCGTCCTGTCCGCAGTGGACGAGGGCACCCTGCCCCACCGCCGCCTGGAGAGCTACCGCAAACTCCTGCGCGAGAACCAGCGCATCGTCGCCAAGAGCGACGCCCGCCTCCGCGCGGAGATCCGCAAGGAGTGGAAGCGCAGGGGCGCGGAGGGCCGCGCGGCGATGGAAGCGAAGCGGGGTGGCCGACACTAGCCCCTGACCACGGACATCCCCCGGAGGACCGGGCCGCCGGCCCGCCCCTCCGGGGGATGCCGGGACCTGCGCGAGAAACCCGAACCACCCGCACCCGCCGGGCCCTCGGCCACCCCCGGGGGCCACCGGGCGCCCGGTGCGGGTGGCGGGTGTGGAGTGCCGTGTCCGAATCCCGCCAGCCGAAGCCTCCGTCGTCGCGGAGACTGGACTCGTGGAGGACATCGAGGACACCAGGTACGAGGCTGTGCGCAGCAGAGACGCCCGCTTCGACGGCACCTTCTTCTTCGCCGTGACCACCACCGGCATCTACTGCCGCCCCAGCTGCCCCGCGGTGACCCCGAAACGGCACAACGTCCGCTTCCACCCCACCGCGGCCGCCGCACAGCAGGCCGGATTCCGGGCCTGCCGCCGCTGCCGCCCGGACACCGCTCCCGGCTCGGCCGAGTGGAACGTCCGCGCGGACGCCGTGGCCCGGGCCATGCGCCTCATCGCGGACGGCGTGGTCGACCGGGAGGGCGTCGCCGGTCTCGCCGGACGTCTCGGCTACAGCACCCGCCAGATCCAGCGACAACTCACCGCCGAGGTGGGCGCGGGCCCCGTCGCCCTGGCCCGCGCCCAACGCGCCCACACCGCCCGCGTCCTCCTCCAGACCACGGCCCTGCCGATCACACGGATCGCCTTCGCGGCCGGCTTCGCGAGCGTGCGCCAGTTCAACGACACGATCCGCGCGATCTACGCCGCCACCCCCACGGACCTGCGCGGCGCGGCCCCCGCGGACCGGCGCCCGGCGGCCCCTCCCGGCCCGCGTGCAACCGTCCCCGGGCGAGGAGCCCGCCCCCGGTCCACCGAAGCCGCGGGTGCCCCGTCCGCCGGCATCCCCCTGCGCCTCGCCCACCGCGGCCCCTACCACCGCGCCGCCCTCTTCGACCTCCTCGCCGCCGAGGCGGTACCCGGCGTGGAGGAGGTCAGAGGGGCCCGAGGCCACCGCACCTACCGCCGTACCCTGCGCCTGCCGTACGGCACCGGGATCGCCGAGGTCGACGAACGCCGGGGCACCGGCGGCGGCCGCAACGGGAGAGCGCCCGGGCGTCCCGGGGGTCACCCCGGCGGCTGGCTGGACGCCCGCCTCCACCTCTCCGACCCCCGCGACCTCACCACCGCCGTCCAGCGGCTGCGCCGCCTCTTCGACCTCGACGCCGACCCGTACGCCGTGGACGAGCGCCTCGGCGCCGACGACCGGCTCGCCCCGCTGGTCGCCGCCCGGCCGGGCCTGCGCTCACCGGGGGCGGCGGACCCGGAGGAGTTCGCGATCCGGGCCCTCATCGGACACACGGAGGCCGCACGACTCGTACGGGTCTACGGCAAGCCCCTGGACGCCCCGGACGGCACGCTCACCCATCTGTTCCCTGAACCGGCGGCGCTGGCCGACGCCGGCGGCGCCCTCGGCGCGCTCGCCACGGCCCTCGCCGACGGCACCGTACGCCTCGACGTGGGCGCCGACCGCGACGACGCCGAGGCCGCGCTGCTCGCCCTGCCGGGCATGGACCCCCGCACCGTCGCCGAGATCCGTACCCGAGCCCTCGGCGACCCCGACGTGGCCCTGCCGGACACGCCCCTCCCGGACGCATGGCGGCCCTGGCGCTCGTACGCCCTGCGCCACCTGGGCCCGGGGGACGGGGGCGTCGCGTGGTGACGACCCCACCAGAAGAAACGACCAGACCAGTGGCAACGAGGAGTTCAGCCGTGAGTGCCGGACAGCGGACGTACTACACCACCGTCGACAGCCCCGTCGGCCCCCTGCTCCTGACCGCCGACGAGTCCGGCGCGCTCACCTCCCTCTCCGTGCCGGAGCAGAAGGGCGGCCGGGTCCCGCTCGCGGACTGGCGGCGCGAGCCGGCGCCCTTCCGGGAGGCCGAGGAACAGCTCGCCGCCTACTTCGCCGGGGATCTCACGGAGTTCCGGCTGGCGTACCGCGCCGAGGGCACGGAGTTCCGCCGGCAGGTCTGGGCCGCCCTGGACGACGTCCCGTACGGCGCGACCACCACGTACGGCGCCATCGCGGCCCGCATCGGAGCGCCCAGGGCCGCCGTCCGGGCCGTCGGCGGCGCGATCGGCGCCAACCCGCTGCTCATCGTCCGCCCCTGCCACCGGGTGATCGGCGCGGACGGCTCACTCACGGGGTACGCCGGCGGCCTTCAGCGCAAGCGGGTGCTCCTCGGTCTGGAGGGAGTGCCCGGCGCGCCGGCCGCCCTGGACGACGCGATCCCGGCGGCCCTGGCCGACGCGATCGATCCGGAGCATGCGACGTGACGGGGCCGGGCGGTGACGGGTGAGCCGCGTGATCCGCCGCGTGACCGCTGCTCCCCGGGACCGACGCGACCGGGCAAGGGCGGGTCAGCGGCCGAGCACCGCTCCGACCCACGCGCCCGCGATCAGCAGACAGGCGAAGAGCTCCGCCAGCACGCTGGAGCCGCCCGACCGCATGGCCGTGCGCACGGCGGCCGCAGCCTCACGGTGCCGGCCGAGCCGGAGCCGCTCCGAGAGGTAGATCCCGCCGACGAAACCGGGGATCGCGCCGACCACCGGGACAAGGATGAAACCCAGGAGGGCTCCGGTACCGGCGTACACCGCCATTCGGGTGGACGCGCCGCTCAGCTCCAGGCGCCGGGGAGGAAGCATCCAGCGCACCGCCCGGGACAGCAGCAGGACGGTCGTGGAGCCGACGAGCACCCACCAGGCAACCGGGCGGGGCTCCTCCAGTGCCCACCACATGACCCCGGCCCACACCAGCAGCGACCCCGGTACGCCGGGCACCAGCACTCCGCACAGGCCGAGCAGCACGACCACGCCGACCAGCAGGAGTTCCCACGCGCCCATCTGACCAGGGTGCAGGACCGCACGAGAAGCCGCAGGTCAGGTAGGCCGACCCGGTGTGCACCGCCGGCTCGACGCCGGAGTGCGGAATCCCCGTGCGTGGCGGCACCGTCCGGAGGTCTGCGTCACGCTCCCCGGGAACTCAGGGACGCCCTCACACCGCCCGACGCGGGCGGGACAACGGAACAACCCGTTTCCCCGTCGTTCCTCCCCTCCCTCGATTCCCTTCTCTCGCACCGGAGTTCGACGTGTAGTCCGACACGCCGCACGGTCGCGTGCTCCGCGAGCCGATTTTCCGGATGCCCCGTTTTCATACGGCTGTTGCGGTGGACAATTGGGGGCATGAGCCAGCAGGGGGAGAGGCCGACCGGTCAGGATCACGACTGGTGGCGGCAGTTGTACGACGACTCCAGTGGGGACACGGGCCCTTCGGTCGCGGCCGATTCCCTCGACGACCGGTTCGCCTCGGCATCGAGCACGGTCGCGCAAGGACCGACGACACCGTCGAGTGCGTCGAGTGCGCAGGGGACCCGGGAAACCGAACGGGACGGTCCGAGCGGCAAGGACACGAGAGGCACCGACCCCGCCAGGTCCGCCTCCTCGGATTCCCCGGCCCCTTCGGTCGCCCCGGTCACCAGAACACCTCAGGCCAAGGTCCCGCCCCGGGGTTCCCCCGGTGACCCCGGCCGTCCGAGCACCCTCTCGGGCTCCCTGCCCGCCCAGGGCCACCTACCCGACTCCGCTCCGGCACCGATGCCGCCCTCGCCGACCCAGGGCACCGCTGCTCGGCCGTCGTCCGCCGAGCCGTCGTCCGCCGAGCCGTCGTCCGCCGAGCCGTCGTCCGTCGAGCCGTCGTCCGTCGAGCGCCTGTCCGGCGAGCAGCCCTTGTCCGGCGAGCAGTCGCCGTCCGCACCCTCGTCGACCGCCGAGCTGCCACCTCCCACCGAGCCGCCAGGGACGGAAGCCTTCCCGCCCGGACCGAGACCTCCCGGCTTCCGCGCGGCTTCACCGCGCAGCCGGCCCCCCGGCGAGACACCCCCGAACCGGACCGCGGGCGCCCCGACCCGGCCGGACGCTCCGCCCGGCGCCGCGTCCCCGCCCTCCCGGCCGTCCGGCTCGCCGTGGCCCCCGGGGCCCTGGGCACGCTCGGGCGGGCCCAGCCGCTCCCGGACGGGCCCGGCGGCTGCCACCCCCTCGCCGGGACGCCCCCCGGCCTCCGTTCCCCCGGGTGACTCCCGACCGGCGAGCGACCCGCCCGCAGGCCCGCCCCGGGCGCCCGAGGCCACTTCACCGCCGGACCCACCCGTGCCGCACGGCACGCCCCCGCCCTCCGGTCCCTGGCCGCGCCCCACCACCTCCTCGCCGACGGAACCCTCTCCGCCCCCACGGTCCGACTCCGTTCCACCGCCCCCACCGTCCGGCTCCGTTCCACCGCCCCCGCCCACCGACCCCGCCTCCGCCCCTTCTTCCTCGCGGCGCTCCGCCCGCCCGACGGCGCCCCTCGGCCCGCGCGACACCCCTTCCCCGGACCATCCCCCGGGAGCAGCGCCCCCCTCCTCGGGGGCCGGTGAGGAGGCGGACCCGCGAACGCTGCAGGCGCAGCAGGTCAGGCTGGTCACCGGGAGCCGGCCGGTGCATGTGGACCACGTGGGGTCCGGGCCACCCACCTACGACGCCGAGCCCACCGCCCTGCCGCCGGCCGACCCCGACGACCTCGGTGACCTGGTCGCGGACACGGTGCTCGACGGGGCCCGCTACGGGGCCTGTACGCTGCGCGCCGTCTCGCTGCGCGGGGATTCCTCGCGCTACCGGGGCGAGCCGCGCCGGGACTCACTGCTCACCGTCCGGTTCGGCGTGGGCGAGCAGGCCCTGGTACTGGTGGCGATGGCGACCGGAGCCCGGGCGAACCCGGGCGCGCACCGGGCCGCGGCCGAGGCGTGCCGGTGGATCGGGCAGGCGATCGGACGCAGTCACGCACGCCTGACGGAGGACATCCGGGCCGCCCGGCGCGGCGACCTGAAGTCCGGACTGCACCGGCTCACCGACCGCAGCCTCGGCAGACTGCGCGCGAGCGCGGCCGAGCAGGGACTCGACCCCGAGGAGTACACCGCGAGCCTGCGCTGTCTGCTGCTGCCGGCTGACCCCCGGTGCCGTACACGTGTGTTCTTCGGGGTCGGGCAGGGCGGACTGTTCCGGTTGCGGGGCGGGGAGTGGCAGGACATCGAGCCCCGGGTCGCCGAGACCGCCGGCGACCCGGTGGTCGGGTTCGGCTCGCTGCCCCACGAGACCCCCGAGGGCGACCGGCTCACCATGGACCTCGGCATCACGACACCGCCCAGCCCGTACGAACCCGCCCCCGCACCGCCCCGCGAACCCTTCCGGTTCCGTGCCTCCGTGGCCCGCGAGGGCGACGTCCTGCTCCTGTGCACCCCCGGACTCGCCGAGCCCCTGCGCGGAGAGGAACAGCTCGCCGACCACCTCGCGGCCCGCTGGCGCACCGCCGAGCCACCCGGTCTCGCCGCGTTCCTCGCCGACGCCCAGGTCCGGGTCAAGGGCTACGCCGACGACCGTACGGCGGCGGGCGTCTGGGAGGCGTGACCGCCACCGGCACGCACCGGCCACCCCGTCAAACCGGGCGGACGGACCTCGGCTGACGCCGTCCCCGCCCGGCGTACGGTGTCAAGTCGTCATACCGGCCGACCTGTTGGCCTGTACCAGCGCCTGATTTCAGCCAATGAACATCATCGTCGTCGAGCGCTCCTCGTGCGCCGCTGGTGCAGGGCTCGTCCGCCCGTCGTGCGCCCCTCGCGCGCCGTCGCGACACGGCCGGAATCGGCAGCTCACATGGGCGATCGGCCCCGGCCGAAGGGTCGGGTACCAGCCGCCCGGACGGGGGCGCGGCGTCGGGTTCGTCGGTGTGTGAGGTGGTTTTCCGGGGCGGGAAGCGCTGTCTTCCGGTACCGGTGGCTGGCTTGACCCTGTGCGTTTGAACGCGCACGGAGGGACGTTGGCGATTCGGCATGAGTGCCGCGATCCAGGCCCGGGCAGGGATTCCCGTGTGCGTGTTCGAGCAGGAGGGGAATCGGTCATCGGCGCGTGGGCGGGGGTCATGAAGAGGCAGGCGCGAGGAGGCGGTCCCGTGGCGATCGGGGCGTCCTCGGCGGACGTGGTGGAGGAAGTGACCGACGATGTGCCGGCGCAGCCCGGTGCCGGCCAGCTCAGGCGCAGGCTCGGGCGGGCGGATCTCCGGGCGGTGCCCGAGTCCCGCCGGGCCCTGCGGGAGCTGCTCCGGCAATGGGGGCGGCCGGGGAGATCGGAGATAGCGGAACTGCTCACCAGTGAGCTGGTCACCAACGCCCTGGTCCACACCGACGACGACGCGGTGCTGACGGCCACGGTCTCACCCCGCGGGCTTCATGTGGAGGTGCGGGACTTCGTGGCCCGCAGGCCCAGGCCGCGGCCGCAGAACACCGATGACGGCACCCATGGGCGCGGGCTCCTCCTGGTGCAGTCCCTCGCCGACGCCTGGGGGGTACGGGCGCACGGGGTGGGCAAGTCGGTCTGGTTCGACCTCGACGGCGGGCTCACCTGAGAGGTGCCCCGTGATCCCCGGCAAGCGCGCGGCGCCGGCTACGGCTCCAGGGCGAACGCAGCCGAACGGACAGGGGCGCGGCATCAGCCGCGCCCCTGTCCGATGGTGTGGTCCGGTCTCAGCCGAACTGCTGCTCAAGGTCCTTGAGCTTCCGCTCCAGGGAGTCGAGTCGCGGCAGGGCCATTGTGTCGTCCTCCGCGGTGAGGTCCACGGTGATCGACTTGTCGGAACCGTTGCGCACGGGCTGCAGGGAGGGACGGGTGCGTACGGGAAGGGGCTCCGGCGCCGATATGGCAGGCTCCGAGACGGCCTGGGCCGGTACGCGCTCCACGGTGGTGTCCACCTGGCGCTGACCGCCGCCACCACCGCCGCCACCGCCGGGCAGACCCCGGTGGCCACGGCTGATCGCCTTGAGGTGGGCCCGCTCCAGACGCTCCTGCTCCCGCTTGCGCGCGCGGGCCTCCTCCTTGAGGCGCTTGTCCTCGCGCACCTCGTCCACCGCCTCGTCCAGGCTGCGCACGCCCTCGAGGAGCATCAGCGACCAGGCCCTGTACGTCTCGCGCGGAGCCCGCAGCCAGCGCACGACACGGATCTGCGGCAGCGGACGCGGCACCAGACCCTGCTCGCGCAGGGCCGCACGGCGGGTCTGCTTCAGCGCGCGGTCGAAGAGCACCGCGGCGGACAGGGACATGCCGGCGAAGAACTGCGGGGCGCCGTCGTGGCCGAGACCACGGGGCGCGTGCACCCAGTTGAACCAGGCCGCGGCACCCGCGAACGTCCACACGAGTATGCGGGAACCGAGAGCCGCGTCCCCGTGGCTGGCCTCGCGGACCGCGAGCACCGAGCAGAACATGGCGGCGCCGTCCAGGCCGAACGGAACCAGGTACTGCCACCCGTTGGTGAGGCCCAGGTTCTGTTCACCGAACCCGACCAGGCCCCGGAAGGAGAGCGCCGCGGCGACCGCGGCACAGCAGAAGAGAAGGACGTAGGAGGCCGTGCCGTACAGGGCTTCCTTGCGGCGGCGCCGCTCCTCGCTCCGTTCCCACGAATCCTCGGTCTTAGCGTGCTCCCCGGAGCGCTTTCCGCGCGCGAGCACCGCCACCGCCGCCAGCATGCCCAGGAGCAGTACGGCGCCCGGAAGCAGCCAGTTCAGCGATATGTCGGTCAATCTCATCAGGGGTCCCTTGCATTGGGATAGGGCGTAACGCCCGCCATAGTGGCCCAATCCTCGCGGCCCTCAGGGGGTTTCGGGGCAAGAGACCGCCAGGGAAGTGCAATGAGTGACGCCAGGCGGCATTCTGCTCGAACTGCCGCGCGAGGGACGGGAGTTGAGTGCGAGTGAGATTACCCGTTCGAGTGGTTCTACGGAAAGTTCCCGCGATACGTGAGGAATTTGTGAACCACCTGTAACCCGACGAGGGTCCCACCCGGAGTGGATCTTACGGCACGTGCCACCGGCGATCCCCGGGGGGTCCTCGGGGGGTTCTCGGGGTGTGGGGCGGAGACGGGCCGTCAGGTGGCGCCAGGGGCGGCCGGCTTGGCGATCCGTTCGGCCTCGCAGGTGCGCGGGCAGGTGACGCAGGTGTGTCCTCGGGGGTCCTGGAGAACATGCAGCAGCTCATCCGGTCCCGTGTGGACAGCGGCTCGCCGCCCGGACCGGTCGGCTCCCGGATGCCCGCGGAGCCCACGTACGGCCGGTTCGCGCCCGGCAACGGCAGTTCCAGCTCGCCGCCGGCACCTCTCGCGCTCGCCGGGGCCGAGCAGTCCGGCGATGTACCGGATGCCCTCCGTGATCTCGTGGGTCGCCATGCCCCACAGGGCGCGCCCGCGGCGCCGCATCCGCGGGCCGAAGCCGCCGCGGACCGGTTCGATGTGCTCGGCGGGCGGCGCGCACCTCGGCCCGCAGCGCCGTCACGACGTCCGGGCGCCCCTTTCGTCCCTGGTCCCGGAGGATCTGCTCCTCGTCCCACGCCGGGGACGCGTCGAGCCGGGTGCCGCCGGCCGCCGGCCGGCCGCGCCGACCCACCCCTCACCATCGGGCAATGGATCCGCGAGGGAGAGTTCTGTCACGCTCATCACGGGCAGGACCTCGGTCGGCCGCGCGCGCGGCCGTCATGGGAGACCTGCGCGAGGTGGGGGCCGGTGCCGGAGTCGAGGGGGCGTACGGGGGCCGCCGTTTCACCAACGCCGCCAGGTAAGGCGTGCCTTACCCGAGGCTGATCCGATGTGGTCCGGGTTTGAACTGAGGGCATGTGCGCCTATGGTGCTTTACGACCGGTAACAACCCCAGTAGTGCCGTAAGCGCCCCCGTGTACCGGTCGGCCGTACCGGTCGCCGCACTACCCGACACACGTCGACCCATGCTCGGCTCGGAGGAGGACCTGTGGACCAGGCCGGACCGCGTTCGCGACAGGCCGCTGCCGTGAGCGCGCCGGACGCCGCCCGTCCGGCCACGGCCTACCGAGTGCCCGCGCAGCCCGGAGTGACGGACGTCGACCGGGAGCGCGGCATCACCGTGGACGGCACCGGCAGGCCCGGCCGCGCCGGCACCGCGCCGACCGCCGGCGTGGGCCGCCGTGACACCGCGCCGTCGGCCGAGGCCGCCCGAGGCGAGCACACCCACAGTGAGACGCCGATCCCCCTGCCCCGCGGCGCCGGAACCGGGGGCGACGAGCGCTCCGGCGGCCCCCGACCCCAGGGGCGCCCCGTCGTGCAGCGCGCCTCGGTGCGCGGTCAGATCCTCGACGCCCTGCGGGCCGCGCTCGCCGCCGGCGAGCTGACCCCGGGCGAGGTGTACTCGGCGCCCGCGCTCGGCGAGCAGTTCGGCGTCTCCGCCACCCCGGTCCGCGAGGCGATGCAGCAACTGGCGATCGAGGGCGCGGTGGAGGTCGTGCCCAACCGCGGCTTCCGCGTCGTGCGGCGCGGCGCCCGGGAACTGGCCGAGCTGGCGGAGGTGCGGGCGCTGCTCCAGGTGCCGGTGGTCCTGCGGCTCGCGCGGACGCTGCCGGCCGACAGCTGGGCCGAGCTGCGGCCGCTGGCCGAGGAGACGGCGCGGGCGGCGTCCGCCGGGTGCCGGGCGACGTACGGGGAGGCGGACCGGGCCTTCCACCGGGGGATGCTGTCGCTGGCCGGCAACGAGCAGTTGGTGCAGATCGCGGACGACCTGCACCGCAGGAGTCAGCTGCCGCTGACCACCGGGCCCGCCGGTACGCGGATCGAGCTGATGGCCGACGCGGCGGAGCACATCGCGTTGCTGGACGCGTTGGCCGCCGGGGATCTCGAGGCCGTGGAGTGCCTGATGGGCAACCACTTCGGCGGGGGGCGGGGCGGGGCGGTCTAGTACCGGAAGGCGTGCGGGTCGTTCGCCGGGTGCGGGTGGTCGGTGGCTGGTCGCGTGGTTCCCCGCGCCCCTGGGGGGCCTTTCGGGGGCGCCCCGCCCCTCACGCCGTGGCCGCCGGTGGGGCCAACTGCCTGGAGAGCCAGGTCGGTACGCCGCCCAGGAGGCGGAAGAGACGGCGGGCCTCCTCGCGGAGGCGGGACGCCTCCGGTTCCGGCTCGGTGTCGGCGAGGGAGGCGAGCGCGGGGGCCGTCCCGACGAGGTAGCCCAACTCCTCGCGGATGCGCAGGGATTCGGCGAAGCCGTGCCGGGCCTCGGCCAACTCGCCGTCACGCAGGGCGAGTCCGGCCAGATGGCGCCAGGTGAAGGACTGCAGCAACAGGTTGTCATGGGCGGCGGCGCCGGCGTGGGCGCGGCGGTAGGCGGCCCGGGCGGCCTGCGGCGCGTGGGCGAGGTTCTCGGCGAGGAGGCCCCGCCGGAAGTCCAGCAGTGCCCGGCCGGGCGCTCCCGGGGCGATCAGGGCGGCCGCCCTTCCCAGCGCGGCCCGCGCCTCGTCCGAGCGGTCACGGACACCGAGCAGAGTGGCCGCGTACGCCAACTGGCCGCGCTCGCAGGCCGCCGCGCCCCGCTCCTCGTCGGTCTGGGCCTGCGCCTCGGCCGTGCGCAGCGCGTCCTCGGCCTCCTCCCAGCCCTGCTCGGTGTAGAGGCAGCGCTCGACGAGCAGCGCGGTGCGCTGGAGCGCGGCCTGTGGGGTGACGGGTTCGATGAGCGCTGCCGCGTCGACCCAGCACGCTCGTGAACGCAGGCGCCATACCGCGGTCTGGAGCGGATCGTCGCCGGCGGTCGTTCCGTTACCAGACATGGCGGTATGCGCCACGTTGCCCTCCCCGAGCACACCGTTGAGCTTTGAGTGGTGGCCGCATCTCAGCACGAATGGGCGGGCTGGCCAAGAGGGTGGGTGAAAGAATTCACAAAGTCATGGGGTGCGGGGGGCGCACATCGGTCTCACTCCACCACCCCCGGTGCTCCGGGACGGCGGCCCCCAACTCCCCACCCGTGGGCGCTAACTCATCCGCAGGGCCAGGAAGAAGTCCAGCTTGTCCTCCAGGCGGGACAGGTCCCGGCCCGTCAACTGCTCGATCCGGCCCACCCGGTAGCGCAGTGTGTTGACGTGCAGGTGGAGGCGGGCGGCGCAGCGGGTCCAGGAGCCGTCGCACTCCAGGAAGGCCTCCAGGGTGGGGATCAGCTCGGCGCGGTGGCGGCGGTCGTAGTCGCGCAGCGGGTCCAGGAGGCGGGCCGTGAAGGCGCGGCGGACGTCGTCGGGGACGAAGGGCAGCAGCAGGACGTGCGAGGCCAGTTCCTGGTGGCCGGCCGCGCAGACCCGGCCGGGGCGGGCGGCCGCCACCCGGCGGGCGTGCCGGGCCTCCTCCAGGGCGCCCCGCAGTCCCTCCGCCGAGTGCACGGCCGCGCTGACGCCGAGGGTGAGCCGCCCGTCGTCGTCGAGGCCGGCCGACAGCGGGTCCCGTACGGCCGCGAGCAGGGTGTCGGCGTGGACGCCGGCCTCGGAGCCGTCGTGCTCCGTGGAGACGGCGGGCAGCGGGACGAGCGCGATGGCCTCGTCGCCCGTGTGGGCGACGGCGATGCGGTCCGAGTGCTCGGGGCCGGTCGCCAGGGGGTCCACGAGGATCTCCTCCAGCAGCGCCTGCGCCACCGGCCCCCCGTCGATCTCTCCGGCCCGGCGCCCGCCGCCGCTCTCGACCGGGGCGGGCGCCTCCTCCCACTCGACCCGCGCCACGACCACCTGCCAGTGCGGGGCCGACCCGAGACCGGGCAGCAGCACCGGCGCGGCGACCCGGAGGCGGGCCGCGATCTCCGCGGGCGCCGAACCCGCCTGGACCAGCTCCAGGACCTCCTGCGCGAGCCTGCGCCGTACCGTGCGGGCCGCGTCGCGGCGGTCCCGCTCGACGGCGATCAGCTGGGTGACGCCGTGCAGCAGGTCGAGCCGCTCGGCGGCCCAGTCCCCGGCGTCCGCCTCGACCGCGAGCAGCCACTCGGACAGCACCGTCTCGCGCACGTCACGGGGGGCGGCGTTCGTGGAACGACCCGTGCTGGTGATGGGGAACAGTGAGTACGTCGTCGTACCGACGCCCACCCGGTACGGCCCGCGCCGCCCCGTGCGGGCCGCCGCCAGGTGTTCGCCGGCCAGCCGGGCGCACAGCTCGGCGGACAGGGGAGGTCCCGCGACCTTGGGGCCCGCGATGAGCCGGCCGGTGGGGGAGAGCACCCAGGCCCGCAGGTCCAGGTCGGAGCCGAGCAGATCGAGGACCACGTCCGGGCCGCCGCCCGCCGGGCCGGAGGTCATCATCCGGCGGTGGCGGTCCACCACGGCCGCCAGGTCCCCGGCGCGCTCGCCGGAGACCTGCCGCACGACGTGCTCGGTGATCGTCGCGAAGGCCACCGACTCGTTGACCGCGAGCAGCGGCAGCCGGTGCCGGGCGCAGGCCACGACGAGGTCCTCGGGGACGTCGCCCAGCTCGGCCTCACCGGCGGCCAGGGCGGTGACACCGGCGCCGACCAGGATCCGCACGAAGGGCTCCGAGTCGGTGGCGTCACGGCGCCAGGCCAGGCCGGTGAGCACCAGCTCGCCGCCGGAGAGGTACCGGCTGGGATCCCGCAGGTCGGTGGTCATCACACCCCGTACGGTGCGGTCCAGCTCGTCCTCGCCGCCGAGCAGCCGCAGACCCAGCGCGTCGGTGTCCAGCAGTGCCCGCAGGCGCATTCTCGTCGCCGCCGTTCTTGTCTCGAAATCTATGGCCGGTTCGCTCGGGGAGCGCCCCGGTGGCTTCCGGAGGAGGCTGGTTACGGAAGGCCGCGGCACGTTCGGGGCGTGGCCTGGGACTTTCGAAAACCGACTCGCCCGACCCCGGATGTGTGCTGCGTGTTTCCAGAGCGAAACGAGGAGGTTGCTGATGGCCTCCGTTCATACGAATCTACAAGATGCGCCCCCTGGCCAGGCAACTCCTTCATGGTTTCCGTGACTGACCGGGGTGGATCGGCGCGCTGTGTACTGACCTGGATCCCCGTGAACAGCACATGAGCGAGCCGGGCCCGCCGCACACGATCTGGCTCAAACGGAACCACTCCGACACGACAGAGACGAAGAAGAGAGCCGGTCAGATGGACTTCCTTCGCCCCGCCAGCTGGGAGGAGGCGCTCGCCGCGAAGGCCGAGCACCCCACCGCTGTGCCGATCGCCGGCGGCACCGACGTGATGGTCGAGATCAACTTCGACCACCGTCGGCCCGAGTATCTGCTGGACCTGAACCGCGTCGGCGACCTCTACGAGTGGGAGGTCGGCGAGCAGACGGTTCGCCTGGGCGCGTCCGTCCCCTACAGCCGGATCATGGAGCACCTCCGCCCCGAGCTGCCCGGCCTCGCCCTGGCCTCGCACACGGTGGCCTCCCCGCAGATCCGCAACCGCGGCGGAGTCGGCGGCAACCTCGGCACCGCATCCCCGGCCGGCGACGCCCACCCGGCCCTCCTCGCGGCGGGCGCCCGGGTCGAGGCCGAGTCCGTACGGGGCTCCCGGCTCATCCCCATCGACGACTTCTACACCGGCGTCAAGCGCAACGCGCTCGCCCCCGACGAGCTGATCCGCGCCGTGCACATCGACAAGGCGGACGGACCGCAGCAGTACGCGAAGGTCGGCACCCGCAACGCCATGGTCATCGCCGTGTGCGCCTTCGGACTGGCCCTGCACCCCGCGACACGCACCGTCCGCACCGGCATCGGCTCGGCCGCGCCGACCCCCGTCCGGGCCGAGGCCGCCGAGGACTTCCTGAACGCGGCGCTCGACGAGGGCGGCTTCTGGGACAACGGCAGGATCATCACCCCGTCGGTCGCCAAGCAGTTCGCCGAGCTGTGCTCCGCCGCCTGCAACCCGATCGACGACGTCCGCGGCACCGCGAGCTACCGCCGCCACGCGGTCGGCGTCATGGCCCGCCGGACGCTCATGTGGACCTGGGAGTCGTACCGCGGCGACGCCGCCCGCACGAAGGGAGTGGCGTGATGCGCGTCAGTTTCACGGTCAACGGACGTCCGCAGGAGGCCGACGACGTGTGGGAGGGCGAGTCCCTGCTGTACGTCCTGAGGGAACGCCTGGGGCTCCCCGGCTCCAAGAACGCCTGCGAACAGGGCGAGTGCGGCTCGTGCACCGTCCGCCTGGACGGCGTGCCGGTGTGCGCGTGCCTGGTCGCCGCCGGACAGGTGGAGGGCCGCGAGGTCGTCACCGTCGAGGGTCTCGCCGACCACGCCAGACAGCGCGCCGAGCACGGCGGCTGCGCGCCCGGCGGGTGCGGCACCGCGGACGGCGCGCCCGGGACCCCGCTCGACGAGGCGCGGCGGTGGGCCGCCCGGGGCACCGACTCCCAGACCGGCGAGGGCACCGAACTCTCCCCGGTCCAGCAGGCGTTCATCGACGCGGGCGCCGTCCAGTGCGGCTTCTGCACCCCGGGGCTGCTGGTCGCCGCCGACGAGATGCTGGAGCGCAACCCCAACCCGACCGACGCGGACATCCGCGAGGCCCTGTCGGGCAACCTGTGCCGCTGCACCGGCTACGAGAAGATCATGGACGCGGTCCGTCTCGCGGCCGCCCGGCAGTCCGAAGGGGTCTGATCATGGGAACCAACGGCCTGCCCGCCGACATCACCCAGGGCTCCCGCACCAAGGGCGGCATCGGCGAGTCCACCCTCCGCCCGGACGGCACCCTCAAGGTCACCGGAGAGTTCGCCTACTCCTCCGACATGTGGCACGAGGACATGCTCTGGGGCCAGATCCTGCGCTCCCCGGTCGCCCACGCCGAGATCGTCTCCATCGACACGGGCGAGGCCCTCGCCACCCCCGGCGTGTACGCCGTGATGACGTACGACGACCTGCCGACCGAGGTGAAGCACTACGGCCTGGAGATCCAGGACACCCCCGTCCTCGCCCACGGCAAGGTCCGCCACCACGGCGAGCCCGTCGCCATCGTCGCCGCAGACCACCCCGAGACCGCGCGCCGCGCCGCCGCCAGGATCAAGGTGGAGTACCGCGACCTGCCCGTCATCACCGACGAGGCATCCGCGACCGCGCCGGACGCGGTCCTCGTCCACGAGAACCGCACCGACCACCACGCCGGGCACGTCCCCCACCCGAACATCGTCCACCGCCAGCCCGTCATCCGCGGCGACGTCGAGGCGGCACGGCGGCGCGCCGACGTCATCGTCGAGGGCGAGTACGTCTTCGGCATGCAGGACCAGGCCTTCCTCGGCCCGGAGTCCGGCCTCGCGGTGCCCGCCGAGGACGGGGGCGTCGACCTCTACATCGCCACCCAGTGGCTGCACGCCGACCTGCGCCAGATCGCGCCCGTCCTCGGCCTGCCCGAGGACAAGGTCCGGATGACGCTGGCCGGCGTCGGCGGGGCCTTCGGCGGTCGCGAGGACCTGTCGATGCAGATCCACGCCTGCCTGCTCGCCCTGCGCACGGGCAAGCCCGTCAAGATCGTCTTCAATCGCTTCGAGTCCTTCTTCGGCCATGTCCACCGCCACCCCGCGAAGCTCCACTACGAGCACGGCGCGACGAAGGACGGCAAGCTCACCCACCTCAAGGCCCGTATCGTCCTGGACGGCGGCGCCTACGCCTCCTCCTCCCCGGCCGTCGTCGGCAACGCCGCCTCCCTCGGCGCCGGCCCGTACGTCATCGAGGACGTCGACATCGAGGCCCTCGCCCTCTACACCAACAACCCTCCCTGCGGCGCGATGCGCGGCTTCGGCGCGGTCCAGGCGTGCTTCGCGTACGAGGCGCAGATGGACAAGCTCGCGGCGAGGCTCGGCATGGACCCCGTGGAGTTCCGGCGGATCAACGCCATGTCCCAGGGCGCCGTCATGCCGACCGGCCAGGTCGTCGACTCCCCGGCCCCGGTCGCCGAACTCCTGCGCCGCGTCAAGGCGATGCCCATGCCCCCCGGGCAGCAGTGGCTCGCGGCGGGCGAGGCGGCGGACGTGCGGGAGCTGCCGGGCGGCCTGTCCAACACCACGCACGGCGAAGGCGTCGTACGCGGCGTCGGCTACGCGGTCGGCATCAAGAACGTCGGCTTCTCCGAGGGCTTCGACGACTACTCCACGGCACGGGTGCGCATGGAGGTCGTCGGCGGCGAACCGGTCGCGACGGTCCACACCGCCATGGCGGAGGTCGGCCAGGGCGGCATCACCGTCCACGCGCAGATCGCCCGCACCGAGCTGGGCGTCACCCAGGTGACGATCAACCCCGCGAACACACAGGTGGGTTCGGCCGGCTCGACGTCGGCGTCCCGTCAGACGTACGTCACCGGCGGCGCCGTGAAGAACGCCTGCGAGCTGGTCCGGGAGAAGGTCCTGGAGTTGGGCCGCCGCAAGTTCGGCACGTACCACCCCGCCTGGGCCACCGCCGAACTCCTCCTGGAGGGCGGCAAGGTCGTCACCGACGCCGGCGAGGTGCTCGCCGACCTGGTGGACGTCCTCGGTGACGAGGCCGTCGAGATCGAGGAGGAGTGGCGGCACCGGCCGACCGAGCCCTTCGACCTGCGCACCGGGCAGGGCTTCGGCCACGTCCAGTACTCGTTCGCCGCCCACCGCGCCGTCGTCGAGGTCGACACCGAGCTGGGCCTGGTCAAGGTCGTCGAACTGGCCTGCGCCCAGGACGTCGGCAAGGCCCTCAACCCGCTCTCCGTGCTCGGCCAGATCCAGGGCGGCACGACCCAGGGCCTCGGCATCGCCGTCATGGAGGAGATCATCGTCGACCCTGAGACGGCGAAGGTCCGCAACCCCTCCTTCACGGACTACCTCATCCCCACCATCCTCGACACGCCGACCATCCCCGTCGACGTGCTCGAACTGGCCGACGACCACGCGCCGTACGGGCTGCGCGGCGTCGGCGAGGCCCCCACCCTGTCCTCGACCCCGGCCGTGCTCGCGGCGATCCGCGCGGCGACGGGGCTGGAGCTGAACAGGACGCCGGTACGCCCGGAACGCCTCACGGGTACGGCGTAACTCCGTTGAGCCACTGGTGAGTTCGGTGGAAGCGGTCCGTCGGGCGGTGCGGGGGTGCGGGGGCCGGTCGCGCGGTTCCCCGCGCCCCTTGGCGGCATGGGGCGCGGTCAGACGCTTCTGAGGACGCGGGGAACCGCTGGACCGGGCCTCGGGCCCGCCGCCGGGTACCGTCCGTGCAACCGTCCGCCTGTGAGGAGACCGAGAGATGCTGGACATCGCCGAAGAGCTGCACCGGTGGGTCGGTCAGGGACGCGACTTCGCCGTGGCCACGGTGGTGGCCGTGGGCGGCAGTGCCCCTCGACAACCGGGCGCCGCCCTCGCGGTGGACGCCGACGGCACGGCGATCGGCTCGGTCTCCGGCGGTTGTGTGGAGGGCGCCGTCTACGACCTGTGCCGGCAGGCGCTGGAGGACGGCGCACCGGTCCTCGAACGCTTCGGCTACAGCGACGAGGACGCGTTCGCCGTCGGCCTGACCTGCGGCGGGGTCATCGACATCCTCGTGACACCGGTGCGGGCCTGCGACCCCGTCCGCCCGGTGGCCGCCGCCGCGCTCGCCTCGGCGGCGGGCGGGGAGGCGGCGGCGATGGCCCGGATAGTCTCCGGCCCCGCGGAGCTGCGGGGCCGGGCGCTGCTGGTCCGCCCGGACGGCTCCTACGACGGCGGCTTCGGCGCCCACCCCGAACTGGACCGTACGGTCGCCGCCGAGTCCCGCGCCCTCCTGGACGCCGGCCGCACCGGCACCCTGGAGATCGGAGAGCAGGGCTCACGCTGCGGAACACCGCTCACGGTCCTGGTCGAGTCGTCCGTCCCACCACCCCGGATGATCGTCTTCGGCGCCATCGACTTCGCGTCGGCGCTCGTCCGCATCGGCAAGTTCCTCGGCTACCACGTGACCGTCTGCGACGCCCGCCCCGTCTTCGCCACGCGCACCCGCTTCCCGGAGGCGGACGAGATCGTCGTCGAGTGGCCCCACAGATACCTGGAGCGCACGGACGTCGACGCCCGCACCGTCCTGTGCGTCCTGACCCACGACGCCAAGTTCGACGTACCGCTCCTCCGCCTCGCCCTGCGCCTCCCCGTGGCCTACGTCGGGGCGATGGGCTCCCGCCGCACCCACCTGGACCGGAACGAACGTCTCCGCCGGGTCGGCGTCACCGAGCTGGAGCTGGCCCGCCTCCGATCACCCATCGGCCTGGACCTCGGCGCCCGCACTCCCGAGGAGACGGCCCTGTCCATCGCCTCCGAGATCGTCGCCGGCCGGCGTGGCGGAAGCGGGGTCTCCCTCACGGGGGCGCACACGCCGATCCACCACGACGGCCCCTCGTCGGACACGGCCAACGTGCCCAACTTGCGGGTCTCTTGACGTCCACTCGGGTCGCCTCGCTTGTGACTTGACCGCCAGGGCGGCAGGGTTGACGTCTGCGATACGGCAACAGCACGACGGGGGCGGACAGTTGGGCGCGGTGAGCGTGGAGCACGGCACGGGTGGCGGCATGGACGAGGGGCCCGACGGCGCCACGGGTATGGACGGGGGCGGCGGCGGTGCGGGCTCGGGGCCGGTCGACGGCGGTGGCGGCTCGGGGCCGGTCGACGGCGCGACCGAGGAGGGGACCGGCGGCACCCGTGACGAGCGGCGGCTGTCGACACCGGCGACCACCGTGCTCGGCCTCTTCCTCGTGGCCGACGTGGTCTTCGTCTGCGGCGCCCTCGTGACCCTCTGGCCCGTGGTGCTGGAGACGATCGAGCCGGGGGCGGACCCCGCCGCCACCGCCCGCTGGTCGCCGTTCGGCTTCGGCGACTGGGCGCTCACGGCGGACACCGCGATGCTGCTGGCCGTGGTGGTGTGCAGCGCGCTCGGCAGCTTCGTCCACGCGGCCACCTCGTTCGCGACGTACGTCGGCAACCGGCGGCTCTACGCGAGCTGGCTCTGGTGGTATCTGCTGCGCGCCGGTATCGGCGTGGCTCTCGCGCTCCTCGTCTACCTCCTGCTGCGCGGCGGCCTCTTCGCCGGCAGCTCCGGATCCGGCGCCACCAACCCGTACGGCTTCTCCGGCATAGCCGGCCTCTGTGGCCTGTTCTCCAAACAGGCCACCGACAAGCTCCGCGAGATCTGCGACACCCTCCTCAGCACCACGGGCGACGGCGACCGCGACCGCCGCGACGGGCTCGCCACCCCGCGCGACGGCGACCCGGACCCGGGCAGGCCCTGACGCTCGACCGCGGCTCAGAGGCCGGGGGACGTGCCCCGCAACAGCCCGTCCATCGCGCGCCCGAACATCCGGCGGGCCAGCCACCCGAGGGGCCGGTCGAAGAAGCCCGGCAGCCACCGCACGCGCAGCTCCTCGCGCCACAGGACGCGCGACACGGGCGAGCCGCCACCCGCCCGGTCGACACCGGTGCCGTCACCGCTGTCGCTGCCGTCGCCGTACGGCTGGACCTCGATCTCCGCCCAGCCCGTGACCAGGGACCCGTGCTTGACGAGCCGGCACAGCCCCGTCTTCCCGCCCTCCGGCGGCCGCCACACCACGACCTCCATCGGGTCGTCGAAGGCGAGCGGCCCGATACCGCTGCGCGCGACGAAGACCGTGCCCTCGGCGGTCGGGGGAGGGATGCGGACGGTGACACGGGTCAGGGGGACGACGTCGGCGTGGCGGGGCCAGTCGGTGAGACGGTGCCAGGCGAGGTCGGCCGGGAGGGGGGAGAGGCGTTCGAGGGAGAAGAGGACCACGAACCGATCGTAAGGGCGCAACCAGGGACGGGCCGGACCAGCCGAAGCGGGCCCGTCGTCGGCCGCCGCCATCCCGCGTACGGCACCATGACCCCCGTCCACACGCCCGGGCGGGCCGGAAGGCGCTCCGGGCCTAATGCCGCAACAGGCAGCGTCCGCCCCGTCGCGACGCCCGGCACGCACTCTCGCCGCACCGGGCACAAGCCCGAGTACGGTCCAGTACGAGGGCTTGCGCCCGGCACGCCGAGAGCACGCACCAGACGCCGCTCCTTGACGGGCAAACGTTGCCTGCCGCGGGCGCTAGCCCCTCGACTCACACCTCCAGCAACTCCCGTGCCCTCACCGGCGCCCCCGTCTCCAGCGACCGGTTCGCCGCCAGTCCCGTCACCAGGGAACGCGCCCCGTCCACCGCGTCCGCGGCGCGCCCCAGCCCGTCGGGCTCCCGGTCCCCGAACAGGTCGGCCAGCATCCGCACGTCCCCGCCGCCGTGCCCGCCCTCACCCGTCGCGACCTCCACCTCGCGCGGCCGCTCCCAGAACCGGCGTACGAGCAGCTCGGTCCGCCCCGCGCCGTCGCCGGTCTCCGTGCCGTGCAGGACGGGGCTCGCCCCGGTGACCCGGACGTGCGGCCGGGTCCACGTCGACTCCTCCACCAGCAGCTCCAGGCGCCCCTCGCTGCCGTTGAAGGCGATGCGGTAGCCCTCCCAGGGCGCGTACGCCGTCAGGTGGTACGTCAGGGTCGCCCCGGACGCGTACCGCACGAGGACCGCCATGTCGTCCTCGATGGTGACTCCGGGCCCGAAGACGTTCCGGTCGCGGTGGTAGCCGTCCTCCCGCTCGGCGTCCAGGTAGAGCGCGCTGAGGACGGGAGAGTCCGCGAGACGCAACGCGAAGGGGTCGCCCTCGGCGGCCGGGGAGCCGTGGGCGCGCTCGTAGTCCCGGGCGAGTCCCCGGCGACCGCCCGCCTCGTCGCCGTAGAAGAACAGGCCGCCCTGGGCGAAGACGGTCTCCGGGCGGGTGCCGAGCCACCAGTTGACCAGGTCGAAGTGGTGGGTCGACTTGTGCACCAGCAGCCCGCCGGAGTTCGCCTTCTCGCGGTGCCAGCGGCGGAAGTAGTCGGCGCCGTGCCGCAGATCCAGCAGCCACTCGAAGTGCACCGAGCCGACCTCGCCGATCTCACCGCTCGCGAGTAGCTCCCGCACGGCGGAATGGACGGGGTTGTAGCGGTAGTTGAAGGCGACCCGCACCTCGCGGCCCGTCCGGCGGCGCGCGTCCAGGATGCGGCGGGCGCGCTCGGCATCGGTGGTCATCGGCTTCTCGGTGACGACGTCGCAGCCCGCCTCCAACGCCCGCACGATGTAGTGGTCGTGGGACCGGTCCACACCGCACACCACCACCAGATCGACCCGCTCGCGCCGCAGCATCTCCTCGAACTCCCCGGCGGGGTGGGCGCGTACGGGGGAGCGGCCCGGGTGGTCGGCGGCGATCCAGGCGTTGTGGACGGCCATGCGGTGCGCGTTGGTGTCGCAGAAGCCGACGAGGTCGATCCGGTCCGCGAAGGAACCCGTCAGCGCCTCGGTGAACATCCGTGCGCGGGCGCCGAGTCCGACCACGGCGGCACGGCGGCGGCCCACGGAGACGGTGCAGGGGTCTTGTTGTGACATCCGGACCTTCCCTAGGGTCTCGTGCGGGGGGTGGAAGCGCTTTCTAGCGAAAGAGGTGACCCACTCATGCCCGGAAACGGGACGAGGAAGTCCTCCCTGACGGCCGTGGTCCTCGCGCTGTGCGCGGTGCTCGCCGGCTGCTCTGGCCCCGAGCGGCCGGGCGGCGGCGAGGTCGTGCTGCGCTACACCTGGTGGGGCAACCCGGACCGGGCGGCGAGAACCCAGCAGGCCGTCGACCTCTTCGAGAAGAAGAACCCGGGGATCGAGGTGCAGACCTCGTTCTCCGGCTATGACGCCTACAAGCAGAAGCTGGCGACCCAGGCCGCCGGCGGTGACGCGCCCGACGTCATGCAGCTCGACTACCGGATGATCGACCAGTACGCCTCCGGGGGCGTCCTGCTGGACTTCTCCGAGCAGCAAGCCGCCCTCAACACCGACGAGTTCGACACCGGGCTGCTCGCCACCGGGAAGGTCGACGGCAGGCAGTACGCGATCCCGCAGGCGCGTGGCACCGAGACCGTCGTGTACGACGCGAAGCAGTGGAAGGCGGCCGGGGTCGCACCGCCCCGCGAGGGCTGGACGTGGAACGACTGGGCGGACGCCATGCGGGAGTTGGCGCGGAGGACGGGCAAGCCCGGTGGCACGGACCCCGGCTGGAGCGAGGACGCCTTCGAGGTGTGGTTGCGCGGCCGGGGCAAGGACCTCTACACCGAGGACCGGCAACTGGGCTTCACCGCAGACGACTTGGCACGCTACTGGACGTTCACCGACCGGCTGTGCCGGGAGGGCGCGGTCTCGCCCGCCGAGGAGACCACCCAGCTCGACGGCACGGTGGAGAACACCCCCCTGGGCCGCGGCAAGGCCGTCTCCGACAACAACTGGGACGCCCCGGCCGGCGGCTACCTCGGCCTCCTCCCGGACGGCGAGGTCACCCTCGCGCCGATGCCCTCGGGGGAGGACGGCACCCCGGGCCAGTACTTCAAGCCCTCGATGTTCATGGGCGTCGCCGCCGACACGAGTCACCCCGAGGAGTCCGTCCGCCTCGTCGACTTCATGCTGAACGACCCCGAGGCCGCGAGGATCCTCGGCGCCACCCGCGGCATCCCCGTCAACGAGACCCTCCGCGAGGAGATCGCCCCCGGCCTGAGGGACTTCGACCGGACGATCTACGACTACCAAACTTCCCTGGAGGGCGAGTTGAAACCCCCGCCCCAGGCGCCCCCCTCCGGCGACAGCGCCCTGCAGACCACCTTCCAGCGCGACTACGACCAGGTGTCGTACGAGCGGATGTCCCCCCGAGAGGCCGCCGAGAACTACATCACCGAGGCGAAGGCGGAGCTGAGGCCATGACCACCACACACATGCCGACGACCGCACGGGGCGAGGGCGCCGCCGCGCCGGACCGGCCCGCCCGCGGGCCCCGGCGCGAGGGCGCCGCCTGGGTCTTCCTGTCACCGTGGGTCCTGGGCGCCTGCGTGCTGACCCTGCTCCCGATGGCCGTCTCGCTCTACCTCTCCTTCACCGACTACGACCTGTTCAACGCTCCCAGCTGGGTGGGCCTGCGCAACTACACCCAGATGTTCACCGAGGACCCCCGTTACTGGCGTTCGGTGGGCGCGACCCTGACGTACGTCGCTGTCGCCGTCCCCCTGCAACTGGCCCTCGCCCTCGTCGTGGCCCTGGCCCTGAGGAACATGAGGCACGGCAAGGCCTTCTACCGATCCGCCTTCTACGCCCCCTCCCTCCTCGGCGCGTCCATGTCCATCGCCCTCGTCTGGCGGGCGATCTTCAACGACGGCGGCACGGTCGACCGCCTGCTCGGCACCGGCGGCTGGGTCAACAAGCCCGGCTGGGCGCTGCTCGCGGTGGCCCTGCTGACGGTGTGGCAGTTCGGTGCCCCGATGGTCATCTTCCTCGCCGGACTCCAGCAGATCCCGGGGGAGCTGTACGAGGCGGCCGAGGTCGACGGCGCCGGGCGATGGCGCCGGTTCCTGTCGATCACGGTGCCGATGCTGTCACCGGTGATCTTCTTCAACCTGGTCCTCCAGACCATCCAGGCCTTCCAGGTCTTCACCCCCGCCTTCGCGATCAGCGCGGGCAAGGGCGGCCCCGCCGACTCCACCCTCTTCTACACCCTCTACCTCTACGACCGGGGCTTCGTCGCCTCCCACATGGGTTACGCCTCCGCCATGGCCTGGGTCCTGCTGCTCGTCATCGGCGTCGTCACCGCCGTGCTGTTCCGTACGTCCCGCTCCTGGGTCTTCTACGCCTCCGAGGGGGACCGATGACCACCACCTCACCCTCAACACCGGTAGTACGCAAGCCTGTCGCCTGGCGGCGGGCGGCCCTGCACGCCGGCTGCCTGGCCGCGCTCCTCGTCATGCTGTACCCGCTGGCCTGGCTCCTCGCGACGTCCGTGAAGCCCGCGGACGAGGTCATCGCCAGCCTCGACCTGCTGCCGGGCCGGCTGGAATGGTCCAACTACGAGACCGCGCTCGACGGCGTCAACGACGTGTCCGTGGGCCGACTGCTCGGCAACTCCCTGCTGATCGCGGGCGGCGCGGTCATCGGGAACGTGCTGTCCTGCTCCCTCGCGGCGTACGCCTTCGCCCGCCTGCGGTTCCGCTTCCGCGGGCCGCTCTTCGCCTTCATGATCGCGACGATCATGCTGCCGCACCACGCGGTGCTGATCCCGCAGTACATCATCTTCAACCAGCTCGGCATGGTGAACACCTACTGGCCGCTGATCCTGCCGAAGTTCCTGGCCACCGAGGCGTTCTTCGTCTTCCTCGTCGTGCAGTTCATGCGGGGGCTGCCCAGGGAACTGGAGGAGGCGGCACGGATCGACGGCTGCGGACCGTTCCGGAGCTTCTTCCTGGTGATCCTTCCGCTGACGCGTCCGGCCCTGATCACCACCGCCATCTTCACGTTCATCTGGACCTGGAACGACTTCTTCACGCAGCTGATCTACCTCTTCTCCCCGGAGAAGTTCACGCTGACGCTGGCGCTCAGGTCGTTCGTGGACGCGTCGAGCACCTCCGCTTTCGGCCCGATGTTCGCCATGTCCGTGATCGCGCTGCTGCCGATCGTGCTGTTCTTCCTCGCCTTCCAGCGGTTCCTGGTGGAGGGTATGGCCAACTCGGGGATCAAGGGGTGAGCGCGATGCGGACCACCAGGGAGCCGGGCGAGATCTTCGGACCGAGGATGACGCTGTTCGCCGATGTGCTGTGCGTCGGTGTCGCCGTGGCGGTGGTGAGCCTGCCGCTGGTGACCCTGCCCGCCGCGCTGTCCACGGCGTGCGAGGTGCTGCGGGGAGTGCGGGACGGGCGGCCGGTCACCGCCCGACGGTTCCTCGGCGGGCTGCGGCGACGGCTGCGGCCCGGCGACTTCGCCGCCGGGCTCGTGACCGTCGCCGGGCTCGCCCTCGTCCTCGTCGACCTGGCGCTGGTCTCCGCCGGCCTGCCCGGCGGCCCCGCCTTCACCCTGGCGTTCGCCGCCGTCGCAGGCTGCGCCGCCGTGGTCGGTCTGCGCGCCTGCGCCCGCCATGAGTCGGCGGTCGACTGGCCCGCGGCGGTACGCGGGGCGGCCCGCGACGCCGTGCGGGACCCAGGAGGCAGCGCGCTGGTGGTGCTGGCCGTGGTGGCGGCCGTCCTGTGCGCGTGGATGCTGCTGCCCCTCGCGTTCCTCGTCCCCGGTCTGCTGGCCCTGGCCCTCACCGCGGTCGACGTACGCGGAGCACGCGTACTACGCCGAGAAGGCCGAGAAGGCCGAGAATGCCGGGAACGCCGAGTACGCGGAAAAGGAGTCGCTGCCCGGGAGGGGCTGTGATGGGGTGACACCCGGCATTCGTCTCGCAGGATCGGGGAGCAGTGAACAGAAGGCGGCAGAAGAAGCTGTCCGAACGACTCGTCCGGGCCGCGACGGCCGGTGACACCGCCGGTGTCGCCGCGCTGCTGCGGGCGGGCGCCTGCCCGGGGACGGCCGATGCCGACGGCACGACACCGCTGTACGCGGCGTCCGTGAACGGCGCGGCCGACACCGTCCGGCTGCTGCTGGCCGCCGGCGCCCCGCCCGACGCCGAGAGCGGGCGCGGCGCGGAGGGCACCCCGCTGTGCGGGGCCGCCTGTTGGGGCCACATGGACGCCGTGCGCGAACTCCTCGCGCACGGCGCCGATCCGAACCTGCGCGAGGATCACGGCACGGGCCGCACCCCCCTCTACTGGGCGGAGCACGGCCCCCACCCGGAGACGGCGGCGCTGCTGCGGGCCGCGGGGGCCCGCCCGCTCGACGGCGGCGTGTGACGCGCCGGGACGCGACCGGAGCCCGTGACAGGGCGAGGGGCCACCGCTCGTCGACCGCTCCGTGACGGTCAGAAGGAGTACGGCCCGAAGCGGCCCCACGCCACGATCGCCGAAAGGATCAACAGGACCACGCCGGGGACCACGGCCTGGGCGCCGTCCTTGCGGCGGACGTGCACGACCACCGCGCCGATCATCGTGAGGACCAGGCCGGTCGCCGCGAGCGGCACCAGGACCGGGGCGATGTCCAGGACGGCCGGCAGGATCAGGCCTATCGCGGCGAGGCCCTCCAGCGCGCCGATCGCCTTGACCGCGCCCGCCGAGAAGTCCTCGGTCCAGGCCATCCCGGACGCGGCCAGCTTCTCCTTCGACTGGGTGGTCTTCATCAGACCGGCGGCGAGGAGGCGGCGGCGAGGAGGCGGCGGCGCGGCCGTCGTCCGCTCACGAGCCCGCCGGCGGGCTCGTGGTGCCGCGCGCCTCCAGGGTCGGAGTCGTCAGGACCACCTCGGCCGGGCGGGTGGGGTCGGCGATGCGGTCCAGGAGGCACTGGGCGGCGCGGCGGCCGACGTCGTGACTGGCGTTGTCGACGGTGGTGAGCCACAGGTGACGCAGCCGGGAGACATAGGTGTTGTCGTAGCCGACGAGCGACAGGTCGCGTGGCACCTTCAGGCCCAGTTCCTCGGCGGCGGACAGGGCGCCGACGCAGGACATGTCGTTGAACGCCACGATGGCGGTGGGGCGTTCGGGGGCGCTGAGCAGCCGGACCGTGGCGCGGTAGCCGCCCTCCTCGGTCAGATCGCCGCGCTCGACGGCCGCCAGGTCGGACAGACCGTGCTCCCGCATGACCGTCTCGAAGCTGCGGCGGCGCAGCGCTCCGACCACGCCGTCGCCCGCGATGTGCGCGATCCGCCGGTGGCCGAGGGCGATGAGGTGCTCGGTGGCGAGCCGGGCGCCCGACTGGTCGTCGCCCGCGACGACATCGACATGGGGGAGCGTCGGCTCACGGGCCCCGGCGACCACGGTGGGGATCCGGCCGGCCGCCTCGCGCAGAGCCTCGGACGGGGGCAGTGTGCCGACCGCGATCAGGCCGTCGACCCGCAGTTCCGTGAAGGTCCGGGTGAGGTCCTCCCCGAGACGCCGGTTGAGGTGGCCGTCGGCCAGCAGCATGCGCAGTCCGTTGTCGTGCAGCCGGGAGTTCAGGCCGTCCAGCAGCTCCACGAACCAGGGATTGCGCATGTCGTTCAGGAGGACGCCGACCGTCCGGGTGCGGCGTTCGCTCAGGCTGCGCGCGGCGGCGTTGGGCCGGTAGCCCAGCTCGTCCACGGCCGCCAGCACGGCCTCCCGCTTCTCGGGGCGCACCTGCTCGGAGCCGCGCAGCACCAGGGAGACCAGGGACTTCGACACGCCGGCGCGCTCGGCGACATCGCGGATCGTCGGAGGTCTCATGGCGTGGACCGTTCCACAGGGCGGGCGTGGTTGTCAAAGGGCTTGACAGCCTTGAAGGCTCGCCTCCAAGGTGAGCGGCGTACGTTCTGGAACGGTCCAAATCCGGTCCGGTGAGTCCGAAGAAGGGCAGTCATGGTGAGTGCGCTCGGTGTCGCCGTCGTGGGGTTCGGCTGGATGGGACGGGTGCACACCCAGGCCTACGCCCGCCTGCCGCACCATTTCCCGCAGCTTCCCGTACGCCCCGAGCTGGTCACCGTCGTCGAGGACGTGCCCGGCCGCGCCGAGGAGGCCGCCGAGCAGTTCGGGTTCGCGTCGACCGCCCGTGACTGGCGCGAGGTCGCCGCCGACCCGCGTGTCCACGCCGTGAGCATCACCGCGCCGAACTTCCTGCACCGTGAGATCGGCGTCGCCATGGCCGAGGCGGGCAAGCACATCTGGATCGAGAAGCCCGTCGGCCTCACGGCCGCCGACGCCCGCGCCGTCGCCGACGCGGTCGCCGCGGCCGGCGTCCAGGGCACGGTCGGCTTCAACTACCGCAACGCCCCCGCCGTCGCGTACGCCCGCGAACTGATCTCCGCCGGCGAGATCGGCACCGTCACCCATGTCCGCGTCCGCCTCTTCAGCGACTACGCCGCGCACCCGGAGGGCGCCCTGACCTGGCGGTACGAGCGTGAGCGCGGCGGCAGCGGCGTCCTCGGCGACCTCGCCTCGCACGGCGTCGACCTCGCCCGCTTCCTCCTCGGCGACATCACCGCCCTCACCGCCGACACCGCGGTCTTCGTCCCCGAGCGGGCCCGCCCCACCGGCGCCACCGCCGGCCACACCCGTGCGGCCGGCGGCGAACTCGGCCCCGTGGAGAACGAGGACTACGTGGGCTGCCTGCTCCGTTTCGCCTCCGGCGCCCGGGGGGTCCTGGAGGCCAGCCGGGTCGCGGTCGGCGAGCAGAACAACTACGGCTTCGAGGTCCACGGCACCAAGGGCGCCGTCCTGTGGGACTTCCGCCGCATGGGCGAACTGGGCGTCAGCCGGGGCACGGCCTACCAGGACCAGTCCGTCAGCACGGTCTTCGTCGGCCCCGGCCACGGCGCGTACGCGGCCTTCCAGCCGGGGTCCGCCAACGCCATGGGCTACGACGACCTCAAGGTCATCGAGGCCCACCACTTCCTGCGCTCGATCGCCGAGGGCACCCCGTACGGCGCCACCCTGGACGACGCCGTGCACAGCGCCACCGCCCTGGACGCCATGAGCCGCTCCGCCGAGTCGGGTGCGTGGGCGGACCTCTGAGCCGGCCACCGACCCGAATCGCGCCTAGGGGCCGGGTTCCGCCGCCGGCATCGACCCGCCCCGAGGCCGGGGCTCCCGGGACAGGAGAACACGGTCGACGCGTGCAGGCCGTGCGAGATCAGTCGAGGTTGTTGCCCCAGAGGGACTCGTCGTCGCTCCTGAGGCTGGGGACCCCGTCGTAGGTGGCGCCGTCCGCGGTCACCAGGGGTGCGGAGAGCTGATCCTCCAGCACACCGTCGCGGATTCGCACGATCGTGCTGTCGTGGTCCGTCCCGCCGGGCTTGAACGTCCTGCCCTCGATCGCCGCCTGCAGGTAGTAGAGCGCGTACTTGGCGTAGAGGTCGGCGGGCTGGGAAACCGTGGCGTCGATCTTGCCCTCGGCGATCTCCTTGAGCTCTCTGGGGGTGCCGTCGTTGGAGACCACGAACACATGCCGCTTGTCCTCCGGACCGACCAGGACACCCTGCTGCCTGAGCACCTGCAGGCTCCCGGAGAGCGCCAGGCTGGACTGCATGTAGATGCCCTTGATGTCGGGGTGGGCCGTGAGATTCGCCTGCAGTTTCTGCGCCGCGACCGCCCCGTCCCAGTTCGTCGTCTCCCCGAAGACCCTGATCCCGGGATAGCGCTTCTTCATGCAGTCGTTGAACCCCTCGGTGCGATCGCGGCCGTTGACGGAGGCGAGGTCTCCCTGGAGCATGACGACCTTGCCCTCGCCGCCGAGCTTGGTGCCGAGGAACCGGCAGGCCTTCTCTCCGTACGCGCGGTTGTCGGCGCGCACCACCATGTAGACGTCGCCGGTGTCGGGACGGGTGTCCAGGGTGACCACGGGGATCTTCTGCGCGGCCAGCTGCCGCAGGATGGGCGTGGTCGCGGCGGTGTTCTGAGGGGCCATGGCCACGCCCTTCACGCCGTGGATGATGAGGCTCTGCGAGTTGGTGGCGAGTTTGGCGACATCGTTCCGCGAGTTGGTGGTCTTCAGCTCCAGCCCGAGTTCCTCGGCGAATCCAGGGGTGTACTCCATGAACGCGTTCCAGAAGTCGGTGTCGGAGCGGGGGTAGTCGACGCCCACCACCGGGCTGCTGTCCGTGTCGGCACCGGAGCCGCCGCAGGCGCCGAGCACGGCGACGACGAGAGCGCTGGCGGCGCCGAGGCTGATGCGGCGGAAGCGTCGGGTCTTCACGGCTGGTTCTCCCTTGCGGACGGTTTCGTGCGGGAGACGGGGCGGGGGCCCGATCCCCGGCGCGCCGATGCCGGCGAGCGGGACGTGGAGGCCGCCGCGCCACTGTGGGGGTTGTCCTCGACGGCTCCCGGACGGCCACGTCGAGCGGAGCGCCGGCCGGCGTCGCGGGCACGTCGCCGTGCGGCGGGCCGAGGCGGGCGACACGAGCCCCCGCAGGGCGGCGAGCAGCCGCGCCGTGGCCGGCCCGAAGTCCGATGCACCACCGCCGACCACGGCCGTCAGCCCGGAATCCTGTGACGAGCCCATGCTGCAGCCTCCGCTGCCCAATCTAATACGCCCCCAGGTATTCCTGCCTGAGCTGCGGTTTCCGGGCGGCTGGAGCGCGGCGGGCCGTGGTGGGGGGCCAGGGGTGGGTGGCCTTCGCCGGCCGAGCCCTCGATCGTGCGACAGCGTCCGGCGAGCGCCCGACGTCCTGCACGAGGAACCCGCCCCGTCCCCGCGGACCGCCGTCGCCGTGCGGACGTCAGTTGCGGACGAGCAGCTGGAAGTCGAAGGAGTAGCGCGAGGCCCGGTAGATGTGGCTGCCGTACTCGACGGCCCGGCCGGTGTCGTCGTACGCCGTGCGCTGCATGGTGAGGACGGCGGCACCCCTGGGCTCGCCGAGCCGCTCCGCCTCCTCGGGGGCGGCGATCCGGGCGCCGACCGTCTGGTGGGCGCTGTGCAGGGTGATGCCCGCGTTGCGCATCATCCGGTACAGGCCCGTCGCCTCCAGCCGTTCCGTGTCGAGGTCCAGCAGGCCCGCCGGGACGTGGTTCGAAAGGAACGCCACCGGCTGGCCGTGGGTGAGGCGGAGCCGCTCGAAGAGATGGACCTCCGCGCCCTCGGCGATGCCCAGCGCCGCCGCGACCTCGGCGGAGGCCGGGCGGATCTCGCTCAGCAGCACCCGGGTCGTGGGCTGCTGGCCCGCCGCCTCCAGGTCGTCGTAGAGACTGCTCAGCTCCAGCGGACGCTTCACCTGACTGTGCACAACCTGCGTGCCCACGCCCCGGCGGCGCACGAGCAGGCCCTTGTCGACCAGCGACTGGATGGCCTGCCGCACGGTCGGCCTGGACAGGCCGAGGCGGCCCGCGAGCTCGATCTCGTTGCCCAGCAGGCTGCCCGGGCCCAGTTCCCCGTGCTCGATGGCGGACTCCAGCTGCCGGGCCAGCTGGTAGTACAGCGGCACCGGGCTGCTCCGGTCGACACCGAGGTCGAGCTTCTCCGTACTCCCTGTGGTCGCGCTGGTCACGGTCTGAGGGTAACCGTCCGTCCGGATGACAGGAAGCCCTGTCATTTCGTTGTCCTGACAAGCCCGGCACCCACGTAGGGTGCCGGGCGGTGGTCGGGCCGACGGCGGGCCGTGCCCGTCACGCGCCGGGATGGACGCCGGGGTGGAGGTGACGCCGCTGGGCGGCGACCTCACGCTCGTAGGTCCGGCGCGCCTCGACCGCGGCCGGCCGGGCGGCCGTCTCCGCCACCGGTACGTCCCACCAGGCCTCCGCCGGGGGAGCGGTGGGCGCCGGGTCGGTCTCCACGTACACGCAGGTCGGCCGGTCCGAGGCGCGGGCCGTGGTGAGGGCGTCGCGCAGTTCCCGCACGGTCTTGGCGCGGATGACGTCCATGCCGAGGCTGGCGGCGTTGGCGGCCAGGTCCACCGGGAGCGGGGCCCCGGTGAAGGTGCCGTCGGTGACGCGGTAGCGGTAGGCGGTGCCGAACCGCTCGGCGCCCACCGACTCCGACAGCCCGCCGATGGAGGCGTAGCCGTGGTTCTGGACGAGGACCAGATTGACGGGCAGCCCTTCCTGGACGGCGGTCACGATCTCCGTCGGCATCATCAGATACGTGCCGTCGCCCACCAGCGCCCACACGGCCGTGCCGGGCGCCGCCTGCTGCACTCCGATCGCGGCGGGGATCTCGTAGCCCATGCAGGAGTAGCCGTACTCCAGGTGGTACTGGCGGGGGCTGCGGGCCCGCCACAGCTTGTGCAGGTCACCGGGGAGCGAACCGGCCGCGTTGATGACGACGTCGTCGTCCCCCACGACCGCGTCCAGGGCGCCCAGCAGCTGCGTCTGCGTCGGTACGGCGTGCTCGTCGGCCGGGGTGTACGCGGTCTGGACCACCCGCTCCCAGCGCTCCTTGCCGGCCCGGTACTCGGCGACGTACGCCTCGTCGACGCGGTGCCCGGCGAGCGCCTCCGTGAGCGCCTCCAGACCCGCCCGGGCGTCGCAGACCACGGTCCGGGCCGCCAGCTTGTGGGCGTCGAACGCGGTGATGTTCAGGTTGACGAAGCGGACGTCGGGGACCTGGAAGAGGGTGTTGGAGGCGGTGGTGAAGTCGGTGTAGCGGGTGCCGACGCCGATGACCAGGTCGGCGGTGCGGGCGATGTCGTCGCAGACGGCGGTGCCGGTGTGCCCGATGCCGCCGAGGTCGGCCGGGTGGTCGTGGCGCAGCGAGCCCTTGCCGGCCTGGGTGGACGCGACCGGGATGCCGGTGGCCTCCGCCAGCGCCCGCAGGGCCGCCTCCGCCTCGCTGTGGTGGACGCCGCCGCCGGCGACGAGGAGCGGCCGCCGGGCCGCGCGGATCGCCCGGACCGCCTCGGCCAGCTCCGCCGGGTCGGGCGCGGGCCGCCGCACCCGCCAGACGCGCTCGGCGAAGAACTCCTCCGGCCAGTCGTACGCCTCGGCCTGCACGTCCTGCGGCAGGGCGAGGGTGACCGCGCCGGTCTCGACGGGGTCGGCGAGGACCCGCATGGCGTTCAGGGCGGCCGGGATCAGCGCCTCGGGGCGGGTGATCCGGTCGAAGTAGCGGGAGACCGGGCGGAGGGTGTCGTTCACCGAGACGTCGGCCTCGGTGGGGTGCTCCAGCTGCTGGAGGAGCGGGTCGGCGGAGCGGGTCGCGAAGTAGTCGCCCGGCAGGAGCAGCACGGGCAGCCGGTTGATGGTGGCGAGGGCGGCGCCGGTGACGAGGTTGGTGGCGCCGGGCCCGATGGAGGTGGTGACCGCCTGCGCGGACAGCCGGTTCAGCTGGCGGGCGTAGCCGACGGCCGCGTGCACCATGGACTGCTCGTTGCGGCCCTGGTGGAACGGCATGGTCTCCTCGCCGGCCTCCAGCAGCGCCTGGCCGACGCCCGCGACGTTGCCGTGGCCGAAGATGCCCCAGGTCCCGGCGATCAGCCGGTGTCGGACGCCGTCGCGCTCGGAGTACTGCGCGGACAGGAACCGCACCAGCGCCTGGGCGACGGTCAGCCGGCGGGTGGAGGGGGTGGTCATCGGGACCTCACTGGGACGAAGGGGTCGGGGGCTTGGCGAGGGTTGTGCTCGTGCTCGTGCTCGTGCTTTGGGGTGCGGGTGCGTGTGTCGGTGCATGTACGCGGGGCTCAGAGCAGTCCGACAGCCGTGTCGACCGCGGTCTCCACGCTGCCCTCGGCGGGGTAGAGCAGGGAACGGCCGACGACCAGCCCCTGGACGGTCGGCAGGCGCAGCGCCTTGCGCCACTTCTCGTAGGCGCCGTCCTGGTCCTTCCCCACCTCGCCGCCGAGCAGTACGACGGGCAGGGTGGAGGTCTCCAGGACCTCGCCCATGGCGTCGGCGTCGTCGGTGACGGGCAGCTTGAGCCAGGTGTACGCGGAGGTGCCGCCGAGGCCCGCGGCGATGGCGATGGACCGGGTGACCGCCTCGGCGCTCAGATCGTTGCGGACCCGGCCGTCCACCCGGTGCGAGAGGAACGGCTCGACGAACAGCGGCAGTCGGCGCGCCGCCATGTCGTCGACCGCCCGGGCCGTGGAGTGGAGGGTCCGCAGGGAGCCGGGGTCGTCGTAGTCGACGCGCAGCAGCAGTTTGCCCGCGTCGAAGCGGAGCCGCTCGATGTCCTCCGGGCGGTGGCCGGTGAAGCGGTCGTCCATCTCGAAGGACGCCCCGGCGAGCCCGCCGCGGTTGAGGGAGCCCATGACGACCTTGTTCTCCAGGACGCCCAGGAGCAGCAGGTCCTCCAGGATGTCGGCGGTGGCCAGCACGCCGTCCACGCCGGGTCGCGACAGCGCGGCACAGAGGCGTTCGAGGAGATCGGCCCGGTCGGCCATGGCGAGGGGGCGCCCGCCGACGCCGAGGGCACCGCGGGCGGGGTGGTCGGCGGCCACGATCATCAGACGGCCGCTGTCACCGATCAGCGGACGGCGGACTCGGCGCGCCGCCGCTTCGGCGATGGCCTCCGGGTGGCGTGCGCGCACGGACACCAGGTCGGGGATGGTGATGGTCAACTCGGGCTCCGTTCCAGGGGCGGTGCCCCTTCGCCCCCTTCGGACGCCTCATGGCTCGGGGGTGTGTGGTTCTGGCGGGTGCGGATGGGGGGGGTGCTCGCGTGGTTCCCCGCGCCCCTGAACGCCCTGCGGGCCGTCCGACAGCAGGGGCCGCGCCCCGTGCTTCTCCGACGAAGGGCGGGCCGCAGGCCCGTCCCTTCAGGGGCGCGGGGAACTGCGCGACCGGCCCACTCACCGGCATACGACAGAACCGGCCGTCGAAGCCGCGGCGTGCACGATCCCGGCGGGAGCGGCCCGGCGCCGGGGCGGGCCCTGGCGGGAGCAACCCGGCGGTGGGGGCGGGGCCACGGCGTCACCCACCCGTCAGCAACTCCTCCACCTCCCCCTCCGTCGGCATCGCCGAGGAGCAGGCGAGGCGGGAGGCGACGAGGGCGCCGGCGGCGTTGGCGTACCGCATGGTCCGCTCCAGGTCCCAGCCGCGCAGCAGCCCGTGGCAGAGGGAGCCGCCGAAGGCGTCGCCCGCGCCGAGCCCGTTGACGACCTCGACCGGTACCGGCGGCACCTCGGCGACCGTGCCGTCCCGGTGCACGGCGAGGACTCCCTTGGGGCCCTGCTTGACGACGGCCAGCTCCACACCCGCCTCCAGCAGTGCCTCCGCACAGGCCCGGGGTTCGCGTACGCCGGTGGCGACCTCGCACTCGTCGAGATTGCCGACGGCGACCGTGGAGTGCCGCAGGGCCTCGGCGTAGTACGGGCGGGCGGTCTCGGGGTCCTGCCAGAACACGGGACGCCAGTCCAGGTCGAACACGGTGACGCCGCCCCTGTCACGGGCCTTGAGCGCGGCCAGCGTGGCGGAGCGGCTGGGCTCCTCGCTCAGGCCGGTCCCGGTGATCCAGAAGACCCGGGCGGCGCGGATGGCGAAGAAGTCCAGTTCGTCGGTGTGGATCTCCAGGTCGGGGGCCTTGGGCCGCCGGTAGAAGTAGAGCGGGAAGTCGTCCGGCGGGAAGATCTCGCAGAACGTGACCGGTGTGGGGTACGCGGCGACGGGCGTGACGAACCGGTCGTCGACCCCGAACTCCTTGAGCGCCTCGTGCAGGAACGCGCCGAAGGGGTCGTCTCCCGTCCGTGTGATCACCGCGGCCGTGTCGCCGAGCCGGGCCGCGGCCACCGCGACGTTGGAGGCGGACCCGCCGAGGAACCTGCCGAAGGACTCGACACGGGCGAGCGGCACACCGGTCTGCAGCGGATACAGATCCACTCCGATGCGACCCATGGTGATGAGATCGAAGGACTCGGCGGACTCGGGCATGCGCGGCGCTCCTCGGGTGGGGGTGCGGGCCGACCGGACCGTGGGCCGGCAGGGGATGCGCGGGCACGGGGCCGGATGTATCCCAGGTGTAGGGGCCCGAGTGAGCCCCTGTCAAGGCTTTGTACTGACATTCGGACCTGCTCGTGAAATGATGTCTTAACAAAGTCTTGACAGGTGGGTGTGCCAGGGGTTTGTATCCCGTCCCAACGAAACAGCGCAGCCGGCCTACCGGCAGAATGATCCGGACTTCAGGTCCGGGCCCGCGCGGGTATACCGCCCGACGCTGTCCCGTTCCCTTTCCCCCTGTCGCACAGTGAGGTGCAGGAAAGATGGACCGCACGTTTCAGCCCCGCTCACGCAGAGTGGCTCCCTTCTTCGCCGTGGCCGCGGCCTCCGCGATGTTCATAGCCGGATGCTCCAGCAGCTCCGGAGGCAAGGAGGCCGAGGAGGGCGGGGCGAACGCCTCCGCGGGCAAGGCCAGCACGCCGCGGATGACCGTGGCGCTGGTGACCCACGCCGGGCAGGGCGACACCTTCTGGGACATCGTCCGCAAGGGTGCCCAGACCGCCGCCGACAAGGACAACGTCAAGCTGGTCTACTCGAACGACCCGAACGCGGCCAACCAGGCCAACCTCGTCCAGAACGCGATCGACCAGAAGGTCGACGGCATCGCCGTCACCCTCGCCAAGCCCGACGCGATGAAGGACGTCATCGCCAAGGCGGAGAAGGCGGGCATCCCCGTCGTCGGCCTGAACTCCGGCATGGACGTCTGGAAGGAGCAGGGTCTGCTCTCCTTCTTCGGCCAGGACGAGACCGTCTCCGGTGAGGCCTTCGGCAAGAAGCTCAACGAGACCGGCGCCAAGCACGCGATCTGCGTGATCCACGAGCAGGGCAACGTCTCCCTCGAGGCCCGCTGCGCCGGTGTGAAGAAGACCTTCAAGGGCAAGACCGAGAACCTCTACGTCAACGGCACGGACATGCCCTCGGTGAAGTCCACCGTCACGGCCAAGCTCAAGCAGGACTCCTCGATCGACGAGGTCGTCACGCTCGGCGCGCCGATCGCCCTGACCTCCGTGCAGTCGGTCGACGACGCCGGCAGCAAGGCGAAGGTCGCCACGTTCGACCTCAACAAGGAGCTGACGGACGCCATCAAGGCGGGCGACATCGAGTTCGCCGTCGACCAGCAGCCCTACCTCCAGGGCTACCTGGCGATCGACTCCCTGTGGCTCTACAAGAACAACGGCAACTACAGCGGCGGCGGTGAGGAGCCGGTCCTGACGGGCCCGGCCTTCGTGGACAAGGACAACGTCGACACGATCGCCAAGTTCGCCGCGAAGGGCACCCGGTGATCTGAATGACCCAAGCAACGGCACCGGCGGCGAGCTCCCCCTCGCCGCCGGCTCCGCCGGCCGCCCAGAAGGACGGCCGTACCGTCGAACGCTCCCTGGGCCGGCGTCTGCTGGCCCGCCCCGAGGTCGGCGCGCTGATCGCCGCGATCGGCGTCTACATCTTCTTCTTCGCCGTCGCGCCCTCCTTCCGCGAGGCGGGCTCACTGGCGACCGTGCTCTACCAGGCGTCCGTCATGGGCATCATGGCGCTGCCGGTGGCGTTGCTGATGATCGGCGGGGAGTTCGACCTGTCCGCCGGTGTCGCGGTCACCACCTCCGCGCTGACCGCCGCGATCCTCAGCTTCCAGCTGACGGTGAACGTGTGGACGGGTGTGATCGTCGCGCTGGTCGTGTCGCTGGCGGTGGGCGCGTTCAACGGCTGGCTGCTCATCAGGACCGGCCTGCCGAGCTTCCTGGTGACCCTGGGTTCCTTCCTGATCCTCCAGGGCTCCAACCTGGCCGTCACCAAGATCTTCACGGGCAACGTGGCGTCCGACTCGATCGCCGACATGGACGGCTTCGACCAGGCCAAGAGCATCTTCGCCTCCGAGGTGACGATCGGCGGCGTCGACTTCAAGATCACGATCTTCTACTGGCTGGTGTTCGCGGCGATCGCGACCTGGCTGCTGCTGCGCACCAAGTTCGGCAACTGGATCTTCGCGGTCGGCGGCAGCCAGGACAGCGCACGGGCCGTCGGCGTGCCCGTGAACTTCACCAAGGTCGCCCTCTTCATGGGCGTGGGCGCCGGGGCCTGGTTCGTGGGGATGCACCTGCTGTTCTCGTTCAACACGGTGCAGTCCAACGAGGGCGTGGGCAACGAGTTCCTCTACATCATCGCCGCGGTGATCGGCGGCTGCCTGCTGACCGGCGGCTACGGCTCGGCGATCGGCCCGGTCATCGGCGCCTTCATCTTCGGCATGGTCAACCAGGGCATCGTCTACGCCAACTGGAACCCCGACTGGTTCAAGGCCTTCCTCGGCGTGATGCTCCTGATCGCCGCCCTCGTCAACTTGTGGGTCCGCCGCCAGGCGACCCGGAGGTGAACCACCCCATGACACCCACGAACACGACCGCCGCCACGACCGACGCGACCCCGGCCACCGACACCCCGGTCGTGGAACTGCGCGGCGCGGGCAAGGCGTACGGCAACGTCCGCGCCCTGCACGGCGTGGACCTGACCGTCCACCCCGGCAAGGTCACCTGCGTCCTGGGCGACAACGGCGCCGGCAAGTCCACCCTGATCAAGATCATCTCGGGTCTGCACCAGCACACCGAGGGCGAGTTCCTGGTCGACGGCGCCCCGGTCCGCTTCACCACCCCGCGCGAGGCGCTCGACGCCGGCATCGCCACCGTCTACCAGGACCTCGCCACCGTCCCCCTGATGCCGGTGTGGCGGAACTTCTTCCTCGGCTCGGAGATGACGAAGGGGCCCTGGCCGCTGCGCCGCCTCGACATCGAGAAGATGAAGCAGACCGCGGACGCCGAGCTGCGGAACATGGGCATCGTCCTGGACGACCTGGAACAGCCCATCGGCACCCTCTCCGGCGGCCAGCGCCAGTGCGTGGCCATCGCCCGCGCCGTCTACTTCGGCGCCCGCGTCCTCATCCTCGACGAGCCCACCGCCGCCCTCGGCGTCAAGCAGTCGGGTGTGGTGCTGAAGTACATCGCCGCCGCCCGCGACCGCGGCCTCGGCGTCATCTTCATCACCCACAACCCCCACCACGCCTACATGGTCGGCGACCACTTCAGCGTCCTGCGCCTCGGCACGATGGAACTCTCCGCCGCCCGCGACCAGGTCACCCTGGAGGAACTCACCAACCACATGGCGGGCGGTACGGAACTCGCGGCCCTCAAGCACGAGCTGGCCCAGGTACGCGGGGTCGACGTGGACGAACTTCCCGAAGAGGAAGACCTCACCGCTCCCGTGGCCACCGCGAAGGACGGCGCGGCGTAACGTTCCGCCCCCGCCGACCGGCACGACGACAACGGCCGTGTCGTCAGGACGGCTTTCCTGACCCGACGGCTCCTCCACCGCGAGGAGCCGCCAGGAGAGACATCCTGACGATCACGGCCGTTCGTCCTGTCGAGCCTCGGGCGTGGGCCCGTCCGCCGGTCGCCGACGTCCGGCGATCAGGAGTGTGGCCGAAACGGGGTCGTTCACGGTGTGATCGCCTACGAACGCTGTCTGCGCAATGTCCGTCTCACCGAGGGCTCGCCGACCGTACTCGACACCGCCAAGGGCCTGGCAGGCTCGCTTCGGCGGGCGGGCGGGCGGGCGGGCCGGCCGGCGCAGGCCGAGGGCGCGCTCGGCCGCTGGGAAGAGGCCCGCAAGAGCTGCATCGAGGCGTATGCACTGCTCAGGGAGGTTCTCGGGCGCTCGCACCCGTCGACGCTGACCTGTGCCGGCAACCTTGCCGTCACCCTGAAAGAGGTCGGCCGGATCAAGGAAGCGGAGAGCAGGCACAAGGACGCGCCGGCCGCCCTGATCCAGCGCGTCGGCAACAACCATCCGTTGCCGAGACCGTTAGCGGCTTTCACCCCTGGTGCAGGTCCTCGACGAGTGGCGTCCGAGCTGTCTTGACCTGGCGCCCCACCCGATCTGATCCGCGACCGACCCAGTGGGCCGCCGGCGCGGCCCACGTGTCGATCCAGGCGCGTCGTCGCCGAGGCGGAAGCAGAAGCGTGGCCCGGCAGGCAGAGGGCGGGGGTGCGTAGTGGGGCGGGCGGGTGAAGCCGTCCGCGGGCCGGTGCGGCGTGCCACGACGGCCCCACACGATGACTGATCCTTTTGTCGTTCAAGAGGAATTTCAGTCCTTTGTCCTCGTGTGTCACCGGGATGGGTCATGCGCATCAGCTCCAACGCCCCGCCGCTCACCGCACCCGTCGCCGTGCCGCCCGCCGTATCACCGGTCCTCACCCCGCTGGCCGTCGTGGCCGGAGCGTTCACGCTCGCCCAACTCGTCCTCGTGCCACCGGGGATGGGGCTGGGCTGGGACGAGTCGGTGTACGTCAGCCAGGTCAGCCCGCACGGGCCGGCCGCGTTCTTCAGCGCGCCCCGTGCGCGCGGTGTCCCGCTGCTCGTCGCGCCGGTCGCGGCCTGGTCGTCGTCCACCGAGTTGCTGCGGATCTATCTGGCGGTGCTCTCCGGCGTCGGGCTCTATCTCGGGCTGCGGGTGTGGCGCGGGCTGTTCCCCGTGCGGGTGCTGGCGCTCGCGGGGGCGCTGTTCGCCACCTTGTGGGTGACCCTCTTCTACGGGCCGCAGGCCATGCCCAACTACTGGGTCGCCATCGGAGCGCTCGTCACGACGGGATGCTTCCTGCGGGCGCGGGCGCGGGCGCGGACCGAGGCTGAGGCTGAGGCTCAGGCTGAGGCTGAGGCTCAGGCGCACTCGGTGGGCCGTACGACGCTCTGGGGCGCCGCCGCCGGCACCGCGCTCATCGCGTGGATGCGGCCCACCGATGCCGTGTGGGTGACCCTGCCGCTGTTCCTCCTGCTGGTCGGCGTGCGCAGGTGGCGGCAGCCCCGGCTGCTCGCGGCGATGGCGGTCGGAGTCGGCACCGGCGCGGGAGCCTGGGTGATCGAGGCGTACGCCCGGTACGGCGGGCTCGCCCGGCGGCTGGCCGACGCGTCACACGTCCAGGGCGGACTGGGCTGGAACATCGCCGTCGACGACCAGTTGCGCAGCCTGGGCGGGCGCACCCTGTGCCGCCCCTGCACCGGCGAGCTGCCCCACATCGCGGTCTACGCGTGGTGGTTCGCCCTGCCGGTGCTCGCCGCGGTCGGGGCGGTCGTGGCGTTCCGGGCGGGACGCCGTACGCCCACGCTGGTCCTGCTGGCCTGTGCCACGACCGCCGCCCTGCCCTACCTCTTCTTCATCGGATACGCCGCGCCCCGGTTCATGCTCCCCGCGTACGCCCTGCTCGCGATCCCCCTCGCCGACGGACTGCTGGCCTTGGTCACCGGGCCGGGCGGGGCGTGGCGGCCGGTGGCCGGGACACTCGTGGCGCTCGCCCTCATCGGCCATCTGGCCGTGCAGTACGCCGTGCTGACGCGGACCGTCGAACGCACCACCGCCTGGCACCGCGACTGGGACCGGGTCGCCGCCGACCTGCGACGGCTGGGCGTACGGCCGCCGTGCCTGCTCACGGGCGACTACGCCATCCCCATCGCGTTCCACGCCGGCTGCGCCTCCGCCGCCGTCCGCGGCAACAACGCCAACACCACCCGCGAGGGCATCCTGCGCACCGCCGAGCGCATCCCGGTCGCCGCCCTCGTGGCACCGGGCGGCACCCCGCCCGACTACGCCCGCTCCTGGCCCGCCCGGGAGGCCGCCGGGTTCCGGCTGCACGTGGCACCGACGGCGCCGTAGGCGACAACGGCGGCGGGGCATCGCGCAGGTCCGGTCCGGTCCGGTGGCGCCCGCCGGGACCGCGGGCCGCCACCGGGCCCGCGGCCTCTCACCGGGGCCCCGGCCTGCGGTGGGACCCGCCCCGGAAGTCCCGCGGACGGCGGCGCGCCCCGGCGGTGTTGCCCACCCTGACCACCAACGCCCCGACCACCACGAACATCACCGCGAGCAGCAGACACGCCACCGTGATCCGCCCGTAGCCGCCGACACCCCGGTCCGGGTCCAGGAACCGGTACGCGTACCGGCCGGTCACCGCACCCCGGGCCAGGCTGTAGCCGACGTAGAGGAGTGGGAGGACCAGCCAGGAGGCGGCGCGCGGGTAGCGGACCCGGCGGCGCGGCGGGTCGACCAGCCAGTCGGCGATCATGACCAGCGGCAGCACCTGGTGCAGCACATGGTCCACCCACGACGGCATCAGAGTGTCGTGGAACCCGGTGTCGACCACCCCGTACACCAACCCGCTGACCGCCGTGTACAGCACCACCGCACCACGCACCAGGTCCGGCACCCCGCGCCCGCCCCCTGTGCCGCGCAGCCCCTCCACCCCTGAGACCAGCAGGACGACGCACGCCGCCATGGAGCTCAGGATCGTGAAGCGGCCGAAGAAGTCCGCGAGGCCGGTCGCCGACGTCGCGGCGTCGTGGCCCGCGAAACCCAGGGCCACCGCTGACAGGACGGCCAGGGCGATACGTGACAGGGAGAGAGCGAGCGTCATGCGCCCAGAGGTACGGGCGGTCCGGGCTCCCGGCCCGCATTGCTCCGTCCGAGGGCCGCGCCCTCGGCCGACGGCCGCGCCGGTGCGGCCCGTCTCAGGACACGGAGGTGATGAAGCCGTCGCTCACCTTGTCGAAGACGGGACGGTACGTGTCCCAGTCCAGGTCCGGTGCCGAGAGGTAGATGTCGTACTCCCGCTCGCCCTCGCGCCCGAAGCCGAGGTCGATGGCGCGGAAGGCCCGGGCGCGGCCCTGGAAGGTGAACTCCCAGACGGCGGCCGGCTGCCCCCGCAGCGTGGTCTTCTGCATACGCAGCTTGCGGTAGGTGCCGGGGTAGTTGGCCTTGGTGTTCGCCTCGATGTCCTTGAAGTGGGCCATGGGGTGCGAACCGGCGGGGTCGACCACCCCGATGTCGAGGCGGACGAGTCCGGTCGTGTCGATGTAGACGACCTTTTCCGAGGTCCGCTGTGCGACCTTCCAGCCGTCCGGGACCGGGAAGGACACGTTGAGCTCCTTCTCCTCGACCAGGTGGTAGCCGTCGGGGACGGGTGACGGGGAGTAGGCCGGGGTGGGGGAACCGTCCGCACTGTCCGGAGTGGTGTTCGCACCGGGGTTCGAGGCCGCGTAGAGCGACGCCCCGATGACCGTGGCGGCCACGGTCACGGCCACGGCGAGCGAGACGAGGACGCGACGCCGCCTTCGGGGGCCGAGGGATGAAGGGGCGTCACCGTGCCACGCCTGCCCCGGCTTTCGCCGCGGCCCCGTCTCCGGTTCCGGTTCCGGCCCCGTCTCCGGTTCCGGCCCCGTCAGGATGTGGCCTCCCGTCGCCGTGGTGTGCCGCCCCGTATCTCCGTGGTCGCCGCGGCCTGCCGCGGCGCCCGTGGCGGCCGGCCCGGGCAGTGCGGTCGTCGGCGCGCCGGACAGCACGGCTCGCAGCGCCTGTTCCGTCTGCTCCGCGGTGGGCCGTTCCTCGGGGTCCTTGACCAGCAGGGCCTCGATCAGGGGTCGCAGGGCGCCGCCCTGCTTCAGGGGCTCCAGCGGGTCGACGGCGATGGCGTACGCGGCCTCCATCGCGGTCAGCCGGCGGAACGGCGGGCGGCCCTCCACCGCCTGGTAGAGCGTGGCACCCAGCGCCCACAGGTCCGACGCGGGGCCGGGCTTCCGGCCGCGAATGCGCTCCGGGGCCATGTAGTGGATGGAGCCGACCATCTCGCCGGTCTTGGTGAGGGTCGAGGCGTCGGCCGTCATCGCGATGCCGAAGTCGGTGAGGACGACACGGCCGTCCGCGCCGAGCAGGACGTTGCCGGGCTTGACGTCCCGGTGCAGTACACCGGCGGCGTGCGCGGCGCGCAGCGCGGTGACCATGCCCAGACCGATCCGGGCCGCCTCCTCGGGCGGTACGGTCCGGCCGTCGGTGAGAAGGTCGGCGAGGGCGGGTGCCGGGACGTACTCCATGACGATGCAGGGCCGTCCGTCGCCGTCCACCTCGTCGTCGACGACGTCATGGACGACGATCACGTTCGGGTGCGCGACCCGGGCGGCGCTGCGGGCCTCGCGGCGCGTGCGCTCGTACAGCCTGGCCAGGTCGTCGGGGGACAGGTGCGGCTGTACGTGGAGCTGTTTGAGCGCGACCTGACGGCCGAGGACCTCGTCCTCGCCCCGCCACACCGTGCCCATGCCCCCGCGGCCGATCTGCTCCGTGAGCCGATAGCGCCCGGCGACGAGCCGCCCTACGTCCGACACCACGTGCCTCCGCCAGCCCTGCGTACGTTCGATTCGCGACGTCACCATATCCGGCCACCCGTACGGGTCCTGCGGGCGCACCCGGACCGGGCCGGGCCCCGGCGTTCCGTGGCATCTACATGATCGTGGAGGGAGCTGCGGGAGCCGGGAAGTGTCTCGATTCGTTCGCCTCGCGCCCGCGGCCGGCCCCCGGGGGCCGGCCGCGGTTCGGGGCGGGGCTCCGGCACGGGGCCGAGCCGGTGGCGCACGGCAGGGGGAACGCCATCTGCTCCGTATCCGGTCACCGAAGGACCCGGTCGTCGTCGGGCGACGGGGACTGCCCGGTCCGTCCCGGGAGACCCAGGACGCGCAACCCCTCGGTGTTCCGGCGTAACGTCGAGAGCGTGGACCCCACGGCTGACGGTCTTGTGTCGCGTGTCGCGCGCGAGCTCGGTTCGAAGGCGGACGAGCTGATCGCCGAGGTGGAACGGTGCCTGCGCAGCGAACTGCCGGACCTCTGGGAGCACCCGGACGCCATGACGTCGGAGAACGTCGCCCAGCACGTGGTCGTCGTCCTGTCCGCACTCGAACAAGGGGTCGACCCTCGTGCCCTGGAGCAGCCGATCGCGGAGCTGACCCGCGTACGTCGGCTGGCGCGGCACGGCGTACCCGTCAGCCTGGTGCTGCGGGCCTTCCGGCTCGGGCAGGGCGTCATGCTCGACCGGCTGCTCGAGGAGATGGCTCGGCTCACGGACGACTCCACGCTGATCAGCGAGGCCGCTCGTCGACTGATCGTGACGGCCACCGAGTACGTGGACCGCTCGTCGGAGCAGGGCGTGGTGGCGTACGAGGAGGAACGGGAACGGCGGCTCCGGGGGCGGCTGTCGATGGTGAACGAGGCGAGCGTGCGCATCGGTACGACCCTGGACATCGCCCGCACCACCCAGGAGCTCGCGGACTTCGCCACCCAGCCGTTCGCCTGCCTGGCCGCCCGTTCGTTCGCCGACCTGGTCACCGTCGACCTCATCGACTCCGCGCTGCACGGCCACGACACCCCGCCGGAGGAGCCGCTCGTACTGCGCCGGCTCGCCAGGCGAACGTCGGCAGCACCGGAGGACCGGGCCGAGTCCGATGCCGGGGCCCCGGCCGAGGCCGATTCCGAGCCCGGGACCGGGCCCCGGGCCGCCTTCGAGCCGGGACCCGCCGTCGAGCAGGCGGCGGAGGCCGGGCCCCCGAGACCCCACACCTTCCCGGCCGGCTCGCTCCCGGCCCGCGCCCTGGCCACGGGGCACCCCTTCCGGCACCGCGTGGACGGCGAACCCCCCGACCCGGCGCTGCCGACGACGGCCGACGGGCACGCCGACGGCACCCACCCGACCGACCCGCCCGGTCCGACCCGCCCGGCCCCGGCCCCAGCACCCCCGAGTCCGTCCGCACCCCCGAGTCCCTCCGCACCGTCGGCGCCCCCTGCGCCCCAGGCGCCGTCCGCGCACTCGATGCTGGTCGTGCCGCTGCGGGCCCGGGGAGCCACCCTCGGGGTCGCGCAGTTCTTCCGCCATCGGGCATCCGACCCGTTCGACGACGAGGACCTGCTCCTCGCCCAGGAGATCGCGGCGAGGGCGGCGGTGGCAGTGGACAACGCCCGCCGGTACACGCATGCCCGAGCCACCGCGATCAGCCTCCAGCGCAGCCTGCTGCCGTCGCGTACGCCGCCGCAGTCCGCCGTGGAGGTCGCCTGCCGCTACCTGCCCGCCGGTGACCGGGTAGGTGTCGGCGGCGACTGGTACGACGTCATCCCGCTCTCCGGGGCCCGCGTCGCCCTCGTCGTCGGCGACGTCGTCGGCCACGGCATCCACGCCGCCGCCACCATGGGCCGGCTCCGCACCGCCGTGCGCACCCTGGCCGACATCGACCTGCCCCCCGACGAGCTCCTCACCCACCTCGACGACGTCGTCATCCGCCTCTCCGCCGAGGCCGAGGGGGAGCGGGGCGGCGCCGGGGACACGGCCCCCGGGTCCGAGCCGGGAGGGGGCGTGCGGACGTCCTTCCCCCTCGCCGACGCCGAGTCCGTCGGTGTCATCGGTGCCACGTGCCTCTACGCCGTGTACGACCCCGTGTCGCGCTCCTGCGCGCTCGCGCGGGCGGGGCATGTGCAGCCCGCCGTCGTCGCCCCGGACGGCGTCGTGGAGGTTCTCGATCTGCCGCCGGGGCCCCCGCTGGGGCTGGGCGGGCTGCCGTTCGAGGCGGCGGAGTTCGAATGGCCGGTGGGCAGTGTGCTCGTCCTCTACACGGACGGCCTGCTGGAGGCGCGGGGCCATGACATCGACGAGGGGCTCACCCGGCTGCGCGGAGCCCTCGCCCGTCCCGCCGCGTCCCTGGAGGCCACCTGCGACGCGGTACTGGAAACACTGCTCCCCGCGCGTCCGCCCGACGACGTCGCCCTGCTGCTGGCCCGCACCCGTGCGCTCGGCTCCGAGCAGGTGGCCGCCTGGGACCTGGAGGCGGACCCTGCCGCCGTGGGGCGGGCCAGGGCGAACGTCTCGCGCCAACTCTCCGTATGGGGCCTGGAGGAGCTGGGATTCCTCGCGGAGCTGGTGGTGAGCGAACTGGTCACCAACGCCATCCGCTACGGCCGGCCCCCCATCGGACTACGGCTCATTCACGACCGCACGCTCCTGTGCGAGGTCTCGGACGCCGGCAGCACCACCCCGCACCTGCGCCGGGCCCGGGTCTTCGACGAGGGAGGACGGGGTCTGCTCCTGGTCGCCCAGCTCACCGAACGCTGGGGCACCCGCCACGCCCGCCGGGGCAAGACCGTCTGGGCCGAGCTGAACGCCTCCGGCGGCCTCCCGGACATGTCCTTCCCGTAGACCGGGGCCCCTCGGGGTGGGCACACGAGGGCCGGCCGTTGATCCGACGACTGACAGGGGGAGCGGATGCCGGTCTCCAGGACGGTGCGACCCGGATGTGGCGGAGGCCGTGGTGGCAGTGAAAGCCGGATCGGTGCTACGGCCGGGGCGACCCGGTGCGGACACGCCCGCGGTGCCCGAGCAGGAGAGCATCCTGCCGCGCGGCCTGGAGGCCTTCGCCGAGCCGGGCCACGGCCGAGCCTCGCCCGGGAGCTCGCCCGCCGACTGGGCGTCAGCCACAGCCTCAGCAGCGCTCTTGTGCTCCAGGCAGAGCCCTGAGCTGCGCCTTTACTTGTCGGTGGGGCCGTCCGGTCCTCAGGCGACCGCGCTGCGCCCCACCACCGCCCCCGCCCGGTCGACGCAGATCACGTCGACGGCGACCGGTGCCCCGCGCAGGACCGCCAGGGCCTCGTCGCGGGCCGCCGTCGCGACCAGGTCGCCCAGCGGCACACCGGCCGCCGCGCACAGCTGGAGCGCGGCGAGGCCGGTGTTGGCCGCCGCCACCCCGGCGGCCAGCGTCTCGTCCGCACCGCCCCGCCGGGCCAGCTCGGCGAGGAGGCCCTTGTCGACCTGGGAGCGGCCGGAGTGCAGGTCGAGGTGGCCGGCGGCGAGCTTGGAGAGCTTGGCGAAGCCGCCGCAGATCGTCAGCCGGCCGACCGGGTGGCGGCGGATGTACTTCAGGACCGCGCCCGCGAAGTCGCCCATGTCCAGCAGCGCGTCCTCCGGCAGTCCGTACTCGGAGACGACGGTCCGCTCCGAGGTCGACCCCGTGCACCCGGCGACATGCGTACGGCCCGCCGCGCGCGCCACGTCCACGCCCCGCCGGATGGAGTCGATCCACGCCGAGCAGGAGTACGGCACCACGATCCCGGTGGTGCCCAGGATGGACAGGCCGCCGAGGATGCCGAGCCGGGGGTTCCAGGTGGAGCGGGCGATCTCCTCGCCGTGGTCGACGGAGAGGGTGATCTCGACGTCACCGGTGTCCCCGTGGCGGGCGGCTACCTCGGCGACATGGTCGCGCATCATCCGGCGGGGCACCGGGTTCACGGCCGGCTCCCCGACGGGCAGGGGCAGACCCGGGCGGGTGACCGTCCCGACGCCCGGGCCGGCCCTGAAGACGACGCCGGACCCGGCGGGCAGCCGCCGGACCGTGGCCCGGACCAGCGCGCCGTGCGTGACGTCCGGGTCGTCGCCCGCGTCCTTCACGATGCCCGCCATCGCGGCCGTCCCGGTCAGCTCCTCGGCCGCGAGCGCGAACGACGGGGTCTGCCCCTTCGGCAGGGTGATCGTCACCGGATCGGGGAACTCCCCGGTCAGCAGGGCGGTGTACGCGGCTGTGGCCGCCGCCGTCGCACAGGCACCGGTGGTCCAGCCGGGCCGCAGCCCGGTGTGCTTGAGTTGGGCCGCGCGACCGCCCTTCGCCGCACCGGCCGCCCCACCGGCGCGCTGCTCGTCACTGCTGTTCATGAACGGACCCGGACCCCCATGCACGTACTGGTACTCGGCGGAACCACGGAGGCCCGCCGCCTCGCCGAACTGCTCCACGGCACGCCCGGCCTGACCCTGACCAGCTCCCTCGCCGGACGGGTCGCCGGCCCCCGGCTGCCCCCGGGCGAGGTCCGCGTCGGCGGCTTCGGCGGACCCGAGGGCCTCACCGCCTGGCTGCGCGAGCACCGGGTGGACGCACTCATCGACGCCACCCACCCCTTCGCCGGGACGATCAGTTTCCACGCGGCGCGGGCCGCCGCCGACGCCCATGTTCCCCTGCTCGCCCTGCGCCGCCCCGGCTGGGTCCCCGGCGACGGCGACGACTGGCACGAGGCCGCGTCCCTGGCGGAGGCCGCGACCCTGCTGCCCGCACTCGGCCGGCGCGTGTTCCTCACCACCGGGCGCATGGGCCTGGCCGCCTTCGCCGGACTCGACGGACTCTGGTTCCTCGTACGGTCCGTCGACCCGCCCGAGGCCCCGCACCCGGCCCGTATGGAGGTACTGCTCGACCGGGGCCCCTTCACGCTCGACGGGGAGCGCGCGCTGCTGCGCCGCCACCGCGTCGACGTCCTCGTGACGAAGGACAGCGGGGGAGCGGCCACCGCACCCAAGCTCACCGCCGCACGCGAGGCCGGCCTCCCCGTGGTCGTGGTCCGCAGGCCCCCGGTGCCCGAGGGCGTCCCCGCGGCGGCGGACCCCGGGGCGGCGGCCCGCTGGGTCGGCGAGCGCCTCACGGGCCGCTGACCGCGCACGTCTCCACCGACGTCAGCAAGGTCCCGCGGGCCCGTTCCCCCGAGGCCGCGGCCCCGGGCACCCGTGTCGCCCGCGGCCCCGCCCCCGACGGGGCTCCCCCTTCACTCCTCCTCGCTCGCGAGCGCGTTGAGCGCGGCGGCGGCGATGGCGCTGCCGCCGCGACGGCCGCGTACGACCAGGTACTCCAGCCCCGACGCGTTCGCGGCCAGGGCGTCCTTGGACTCGGCGGCGCCGACGAAGCCGACCGGGACGCCGATGACGGCGGCCGGACGGGGAGCGCCGTCCTCGATCATCTCCAGCAGGCGGAACAGGGCGGTCGGCGCGTTGCCGACGGCGACGACCGAGCCCTCCAGCCGGTCCCGCCACAGTTCGAGCGCGGCGGCGCTGCGCGTGGTGCCGAGCTTCGCCGCCAGCTCGGGGACGGCCGGGTCGGCGAGCGTGCACACCACGTCGTTGTCGGCGGGCAGCCGCTTGCGGGTCACGCCGCTGGCCACCATCCGGACGTCCGTGAACACCGGCGCCCCCGTGCGGAGCGCCTCCCGGGCGCGGGCCACCACGCCCGGCGAGTAGGCCAGGTCCCGTACGAGGTCGACCATCCCGCAGGCGTGGATCATCCGGACGGCGACCCGGCTCACGTCGGCGGGCAGCCCCGCGAGGTCGGCCTCCGCGCGGATGGTGGCGAAGGACCGGCGGTAGATCTCCGCCCCGTCCTTCTCGTAGTCGTACGTGGTCACGGTGCTCTTCTCGCTGCCTTCGGTCGTCCTACGGCTGTCCTGCGGGCCTCTCCGCCGGGACCCGGTCCGTGTGGACTCCCACCGGGCCCGGGCGCCGGACGGCGAGCATATCCACGGGTGCCGCGGGGCCACACTCCGCCCTCGGGTGACGACCCTCGGTGCACGACCGCCCCCGCTTCTGCCACGCTGGCGGACATGACGGTGCACAGATCCTCTGAGTTCGCGCAGTTCACCAGCCCCGACGAGGTGACCCCGGGCCTGCGGCAGGAGATCACCGACTGCTGGGAGGGCGTGGCCAACGCGGGCGGAGCGGTGCTCGCCACCGAGTTCCCGCCGCTGCCGGTCAGCACGCACGACGTAGCGCCCGTGGTCGACGGCCTGGTCCGGAGCCTGCACCCCGGGCGGGGCAGGCTCCTCGTCGCCACCGTCGGCGGCTCGCTGGCCGGCTGGCTCGTCCTTCGCCGCGAGCCGCACCCGCTCGGCGCGCACTGCGGCACGGTCAACCACGTCCAGACCCATCCGCGTCACCGGGGCCGGGGCATCGGCGCCGGGCTGATGCATCGCGTCCGCGACATCGCGCGGGACGAGATGGGACTGGAGCGCCTGCAGCTCTCCACCCGCGGCGGGGTGGGGCTGGAGGACTTCTACCGCAAGCTGGGCTGGGAGGAGGTCGGCCGCTGGCCCGGCGCGCTGCGGATCGCACCGGGCGACGACCGGGACGCCATCCTGATGAGCCTCGCACTCTGAGCCACCTCCGGGCTCCTCCCCGCCCGGCCGGGCGCCGTCCGCGCGACCCGGCCTCGTCGCCTCAGCAGGTGGCCCGGATGATCCCCACGGCGCGTTCCAGGTGCGGCTCGGCGCGGTCGGCGCGGTGCGCGACGGCCAGCTCCACTCGTGCGTCGGCCCCGGTCAGCGGCAGGTAGACGACGCCGTCGAGGGCCAGCGCGGTCACCGGCTCGGGCACCACCGCGACACCGAGACCGCCGGCCACGAGCGTGACCAGCGTCGAGGTCTCGCCGACCTCGTGACGGATGCGCGGCTCGACGCCGGCACCGCGCAGCAGACCCAGGACGACGTCGTACATCACCGACCGGCGGTCGGCGGAGTGCACGATCAGGTCGGCACCGGCCAGGTCCGCCGCCCGCAGCCGGCTGCGGCGGGCCAGGGGGTGGTCGACCGGTACGGCGACGACGAGCCGGTCGCGGCGCAGGGTGTGCACGGTGAGGGAGAGGTCCGCCGCCGGAGGGCGCAACAGGGCGACATCGATCGCCCCGATGCGCAGGGCCTCGACCTGGTCCGGCGCGAGCATCTCCCCGCGGAACGAGAAGTCGACGCCGGGAAGCTCCTCCGAGAGGCGCCGCGAGAGCGCGGGCAGGAGGCTGTACGTCGCCGAGCCCACGCATCCGATCGCGAGGTGGCCCACCGTGCCGGCGGCGACGCGCCGTGCGTGGTGGGCGGCCTCGTCGACGTCGGCGAGGATCGCCCGCGCCCGCTCCAGATAGGCACGGCCCGCCTCGGTGAGGTCGACACGGCGCGTGGTGCGGCGGAACAACGGGACGCCGAGCTCCGCCTCCAGCTGCCGGATCTGCTGGGACAGCGGCGGCTGCGCCATGTGGAGCCGCTCGGCGGCCCGCCCGAAGTGACGCTCCTCGGCCACCGCCACGAAGTACCTCAGGTGCCGCAGATCCATATCTCGTCCATATCAATCGCGTTCGATATGCGTACTTCAGAATATCGGGTCGCGCGGTTAGCGTGGCTGCCATGAGCGCATTCATCTACGCCGCGACGAGGACGCCGTTCGGCCGCTTCAACGGCGCCCTGGCCGGTGTCCGCCCCGACGACCTCGCCGCCTCCGCGATCACCTCGACGCTCGCGACGGTGCCGGGGCTCGACCCGGCCGCGATCGGCGACGTGGTGTGGGGCAACGCCAACGGCGCCGGCGAGGAGAACCGCAACGTCGGCCGCATGGCCGCGCTGCTCGCCGGGCTCCCGGTGAGCGTGCCCGGCAGTACGGTCAACCGGCTGTGCGGCTCCAGCCTCGACGCGGCGATGACGGCCAGCCGGCTGATCGAGTCCGGCGACGCCGAGGTGGTGCTGACCGGCGGCGTGGAGTCGATGACGCGTGCGCCCTGGGTGCTGCCCAAGCCGGCGAAGGGGTTCCCGGCCGGCGATGTCACCGCCGTCTCCACGACGCTCGGCTGGCGGCTGGTCAACCCGCGGATGCCGAAGGAGTGGACGGTCAGTCTCGGCGAGGCCAACGAACTGCTCCGGGAGCGCCACGGCATCTCCCGCGAGCGGCAGGACGAGTTCGCCGCCCGCTCCCACCGGCTCGCCCACGCGGCCTGGGAGTCGGGCTTCTACGACGACCTGGTGACACCGGTCGAGGGCGTCGACCTCACCCGTGACGAGGGCATCCGTGCCGGATCCACGCCGGAGGTGCTGGCCGGGCTCAAGCCGGTGTTCCGCACCCCGGAGCAGGGCGGCACCATCACCGCGGGCAACGCGAGCCCGCTCAACGACGGCGCCGCCGCGGTGCTGCTGGGCAGCGAGAAGGCCGCGGCGACGATCGGGGCCGACCCGATCGCCCGGATCGCCGGTCGCGGCGTGATGGCGCTGGAGCCGCAGGACTTCGGCTACGCGCCGGTCGAGGCCGCGAACCGCGCGCTGGCCCGGGCCGGGATCGGCTGGGACCAGGTGGGCGCGGTCGAGATCAACGAGGCGTTCGCCGTGCAGTCGCTCGCCTGCCTCGACGCCTGGAAGATCGACCCCGCCCTCGTCAACCAGAAGGGCGGCGCCATCGCGATCGGCCACCCGCTGGGCGCCTCGGGCGGCCGTGTCCTCGCCACGCTGGCCAAGGTGCTGCGGGAGACGGGGCAGCGCTACGGCGTCGCCGCGATCTGCATCGGGGTCGGCCAGGGGCTGGCCGTCGTACTGGAGAACTGCGACGTGCCGGGGGTGGCCGCATGAGCAGGGCGGAAGTCCTCCGGAGCGCCGACGAGGCGGTCGCCGGCATCGAGGACGGGTCCACCGTGCTGGTCGGCGGCTTCGGCCTGGCCGGCATGCCGTTCGACCTGATCGACGCGCTCATCCGGCAGGGGGCGAAGGACCTCACCATCGTGTCCAACAACGCCGGGAACGGCGACGTCGGACTGGCCGCGCTGCTGGCCGCCGGCCGGGTGCGCAAGGTGCTCTGCTCGTTCCCGCGCCAGGTCGACTCCTGGGTCTTCGACGGCCTCTACCGCGAGGGGAAGGTCGAACTGGAGGTCGTGCCGCAGGGCAACCTCGCCGAGCGGATGCGTGCGGCCGGTGCCGGCATCGGCGCGTTCTACTGCCCGACCGCGGTCGGCACACCGCTCGCCGAGGGCAAGGAGGAACGGGAGATCGACGGCCGGAAATACCTGCTGGAGTACCCGATCAAGGGCGACTACGCGCTGATCAGCGCCCACGTCGCGGACACGATGGGCAACCTCGTCTACCGCAGGACCGCCCGCAACTTCGGACCCGTCATGGCCACGGCGGCGACGACGACCATCGTCCAGGTCGACCAGGTCGTCGAGCCCGGGAAGCTCGACCCCGAGGCCGTCGTCACCCCGTCCATCTACGTCGACCGGATCGTCCAGGTCGAGGCCCGTCACTACACCGTGCAGGGGGCGCGATGACCGCCACACCTACGACCGCGTCGACGACCGGGTCGACGACCGCGCCGAGCAGTCAGGCGCACGCCGGGGCGCCGGTCGGCGCGGACCACCGGCTCTCCATGGACGAACTGGCCGCCGTCATCGCGCGCGACATCCCGGCGGGCGCCTTCGTCAACCTCGGGATCGGCCAGCCCACCAAGATCGCCGACCATCTGCCGGCCGACTCCGGGGTGGTGCTGCACACCGAGAACGGCATGCTCAACATGGGCCCGAAGGCCGAGGGCGACGCGGTCGACCCCGACCTGACCAACGCCGGCAAGGTCCCGGTGACCGAACTGCCGGGAGCCGCGTACTTCCACCACGCCGACTCGTTCGCGATGATGCGCGGCGGCCACCTCGACGTGTGCGTCCTCGGGGCGTACCAGGTGGCGTTCGACGGCGACCTCGCCAACTGGCACACCGGCGAGCCCGACGCCATCCCCGCCGTCGGCGGTGCCATGGACCTCGCCATCGGCGCCAAGGACGTCTACGTGATGATGACGCTCTTCACCCGCTCCGGTGAGCCGAAGCTCGTGCCCCGGTGCACGTATCCGCTCACCGGCGTCGGCTGCGTCAGCCGCGTCTACACGGACTGCGGCGTCTTCGACGTCGGCCCCGGCGGCGTACGCATCCGGCAGACGTACGGCGTCAGCGCGGCCGAACTGGCGGAGCGGCTCGGCATCACGCTCCCGTAGGGCCGACGGCCACGCCGACGCCCGCACCCCCTTCCTGGAGGGGGTGCGGGCGTTTGTGGCGAAGACGTCTTCCCCCGGCAGCGGCGCGCCCCCCGCCGGGATCACCGGAGCAGCAGCGTGTCGGCGGAGCGCTGCAGCGCCAGTACCGTGAGGGCCGCCATGACGGCCGTGAGGACCTGGAGGGCGATGTTCACCGTCCGGCGCTCCGTGGCCCAGGAAGGCAGAAGGCCCCCAGGCACGGCCAGGGCCAGCAGCACGAGGCCCGTTCCGGACAGGGCGCTCTCGACGAGCACGGTGGCCCATGCGTCGAAGGGGTGGGCCCACGAGGTGAAGCGGGCGGCCCACAGCACGGTCGTGGTGAGCGTGGCCGCGAGCGGCGCGGCGTACAGCGCGTGACCGAGCCCTCCGGAGCCTCGGAGGACGACGAGCGTGACCGCGCAGACAGCCGCGGCGCATACCGCCGTCAGCACATCGAGCCGCCACACATCGCTCCAGTCGCCCGCCGCCCGCGGTTGGGACACGAGCCGGGTGGCGGCCGTGGCGAGGGCGGCAACGGCAGCGGCCGAGGCCGGGAGGAACCGGCCGAGTCGGCTCCGCCGAGGACTGCAGGCCCAGGCCCACGCGGCAAGCACGGCGATCGCGGCCAGAGCGACGGCCTTGTAGGCGCTCGACGGCGAGCGGGGGCCGACCAGCAGGGCCGCGCTCAGCACATCCGGTTGACGGAAGATCTTCAGGGCGACGATGAAGTCCAGCGCGAGCCACAGCGCTCCGCTGAACAGCAGGGTGCCGACGATGATCTCCGGCAGCCGGCCGCGGAGGGTGCCCCGTCCGGCCTTCGCGCGGACGTTCCGCAGTCCGGCGAACGCCGAACTCAGCGCGGCAGCCCCCATGACCGCCAGGGAAAGCGTGACCAGCGGCGGCCACCCCTGCATGATCCCGGTCTGTGGTGCGCCCGTGCCGCGCAGGCGCAGGAACAGTCCGACCGCCGTACTCACCCCCAGGGTCGGCAGCAGCCACCACGCCATGGGCGCGAACCCTTCCTGCCGGTCACCGCCCGCCTGCCATGCCGTCGTCCCCCATCCGAAGGTCAGAAACAGCCCGGCCGCCAGGGCGGCGACGGGGGCCGAACTCCAGCCGGTTCCGGTGAGCAGGAGGCCGGCGAGCTGGTTCACGGCGTCCACCAGGACGGCCGTGAGCAGTCCGACGGCGATGGTGTCGAGGACGGTCGGGCGCATGTACAGCCGCGGGTCACGGAGCACGTCGAGGCGGCGCTGATGGGTGGGATGTGCGGCCCGCGCCGAGCTCAGCGGATCGCGCCTCGGCTGGGGTTCACCGAGCAGAACCTCCCAGGGCGCAACGGACTGCCCGTGTACGGCGGTCAGGTCCGCCTCGTGCTCACGCGACCTCGTGATCATCTGGGCGATGAGCGCGGCGATCACGGCGAGGACCAGGGAACGTACTCCGTACTCGGCCCAGAGGGGTTGGGAGATCATCCCCTGGGGAGTCGCCTCCCGGGAGCGCATGCCGTGCACCGCGTGCAGCAGGGGCGCGGCGAGGAGGACGGGCAGGAGGGCGTACCACATCCCACGCGTGAGCCAGACCAAGGTGACGTCCCCGGCCGTGACATGGCCCATCTCGTGCCGGATGACCGCCTCCGCCTCCGGTTCGCGGAGCAGGCGGATCCTCTCGGGCAGGATGATCAGGTGGCGGCCGCGGCGACGCACCGTGAAGGCATCCTGTACCCGCTTCCCACCCCACGCCAGCCGCGGGGCGCGCATGACGCCCATCTCCCGGGCGACCCGGTCGGCCGGCTCCTGCCAGTCCGCGGAAACCGCCTGCAGCGGCCCGGCCTTGTACAGCAGAATGCGCGGCAGGGCCCGCAGACCCGTCAGGCCGAGCAGGAGCACTGCTGCCGACCCGGCCAGGGAGGTCAGGGCGAGCCTGCGCTGCACCGGCGCCTGGCAGCGCAACGACCACTGGGCCTGGTCCAGAACAGTGCCCGGTACGCGCTGCGCTTCGTCCAGGCACCGGCTCGTCTCCGTCGCCCAGGACATACCGAACACCAGGTTGTGGACCAGCTGGCCGGCGAAGGCACCGGCGAGGGCCAGGGTCACGAAAAGCAGCACGTAGCGTGCGGTGGTGGGCGACAGAGCCCTGGCGAGCCGACCCCGTGCCGGGTGCGGTCCCGGCGTCGTCACCACAGGGCTGGGCCGCCGGCTCTCGCTGACGGTCACCGGCTCCCTTCCTCGTTCCCGCGCAGGACCCGCATGATCGTCTCGGCCACCTCATGTGCCTGACCGGCAGTCGCCCCGATGCTCTGCGCCCAGGCCGCCAGTGAGGCGAGGGCCGCCTGTTCCTCCTCCGGGTCGAGAGAGACCGGGAGGAAGTCCGCCGCCGGTTCCCCGGCCGGGGGTTGGGGGCGACGGTTCCTGAGGAGACGTTTGATCTTTTCGCGCGTGATGCTGCCGAGAGCGTCCACGGCCTGGCCCGCTACGCGCTCGGTGGCGATCTTCAGGAGCCAGGCCGCCACCGGGAGGATGTACGCCAACGCCGACGACATGGTGATTCCCGAGGCCACGGCCGGCCTGAGCGCGGGCTCCGTCACCCCCTGCGGGTCCTCCCGGAAGTCCTCCCACAGCTCGGTGAAGCCGACGCGTTCACCGTCGTGCAGCTCCAGAAAGACCTCATGCCCGAGGGACTCCAACAGGGCCCAGCCCTCAGCCTCGTCCAGACCCTCGATGGAGCCCGGAACGGGCACAGTGTGTCGCGTGCTCTTGGCCCTGCGCGATAGAAACATGATCCTCCTCGGATGCGGGGCCCCGATTGCCTCGGTCTCCCTGCCGCCGACCGTAACGAGGGCAGTGCTCTCCGTAGCCGGATCTCTGCGAGTTCCGATAAGGGGATGGAAGGGCTGATAGCGTTCGTGCTTTTGATCAGTCGGCGGCCCGGCGTAGCCGATCGCGGCCCGAGTCGAGGGAGGTGTCGGGCTCCTCGGGCCGCGCACGGTGTCTCGTGCCCCCAGCCTGGAAGCCCACCCTCCCCCGCGCCCATCCGGCAACCGTCGGGGCCACCCCCGCCGAATGGCTGAAGGAGATCGCCGTCCGGTCGCATCGGACGCGCCGGCCCCGCCGGTCTGGCCGGTCGCGCCGGACGGGACCCTGCCGGCCGGCACGCTCCGCGAGAACCAACGAGATGGCGCTGCGGGACGTCGTCATGGAGGTGGCACGGGAGACGACCGTGCTGGGTGGCCCACCGCCTGGCGACGGTGACGGGCGTCGAGCGGATCGTCGTGATGGAGGCCGGACGGGTCCGGGCCGTCGGCACCCACGAGGAAGCGCCGGTCTTCGTCGCCGGTCCCCTGCTTCGCCGCTGAGCGGGGGCCCGTGGGCACCCTGATCAGCGGTGGCGCGGGCGGGGCGGCCCGCCTCGCCCGCGCCACCGGAGGTCAGGCCTGGGACGGCTCCGGTTCCGTCGCCCGGGGCAGCCGGCCGAGGCCGCGGTCGAAGCGGCGCAGGAGGAGTACCGCGGTGGTGGCGAGGCCGGTGAGCAGACCGAGCCAGATGCCGAGGGTGTCCAGGCCCAGGGCGAGACCGAGGAGCGCGGCGGCGGGCAGACCCACCAGCCAGTAGCCGACGAGGGTGACGCGGAAGCCGCCCTTGGTGTCGTCGAGGCCGCGCAGCAGGCCGACGCCGATGTTCTGCGCGCAGTCGAAGAACTGCAGCACAGCGGCGACCAGCAGCAGTTGGGTGGCGATGTCGACCGCCCTGGCGTCACCGGTGTCGAAGAACGGCGCGAGCACCAGGCCAGGTGCGCTCACGTACACCAGCCCGACCACGGCCATCACCGCCGCCGCGCAGACCAGGGCGGTGGCCTTCAGCCGCCGGGCCGCGGCCAGGTTGTGCAGCGCCAGCTCCCGGCTGACGCCGATGGACGCGGCGTGGGAGAGGCCGACGGCGATCTGGAAGACGATGTAGACAAGCTGGTTGACGGCGGTGTGCGCGGCCAGCGCCGCCGTGCCGAAGCTGCCCGCGAACAGGGCGACGACGAAGAAGAAGCCCGCCTCGGAGCCGTAGGTGGCGGCGATCGGCGTACCGAGCCCGGTCAGCCGGCGCAGGGTCGCGGGGCGGGTCTTCCAGACACTGAGCGACAGCACGGGGGCCAGCCGGGGATCGCGCCGGGCGGACACGTACAGGGCGAGACAGGACAGCGCGTACACCAGGCTGGTGGCCAGGCCGATGCCGGGCAGGCCCAGCTCGGGGAAGATCCAGGTGCCGTGGATGAGGGCCCAGTTGAGGCCGGCGTTGACGGCGATCGAGACGAGGGTGATGCGCAGCAGGGCCTGCGGGCGGCGCATGCCGACGGTGAACTGCCGTATCGCCTGGAACCACAGACAGGGGATCAGGCCGGGGGCCATCGTGTAGAGGACGGGCTTCGCGGCGTCGACCACCTCCGGGTCCTGGCCGAGCCAGATCACGGCGTGCCCGATGAGCACCATCAGCACGGCGCCGACGACGCCCACGAGGGTCGACAGCAGCAGACTCGCCCGGACCAGGTCCCGTACCTCGTCCTCGGCGGCCCCCGGCGACTCGGCGGCCCCCGGTGATGTCGCCGACTCCGCCCGCGCGTCGGCCGCCGCTACCTGGTTGCCGACGGCGGTGACCATGCCGACGCCCATGGTGCGCAGCTGGTTGAAGATCACCATGGCGAGGCCGCCCGCCGCCAGGGCCTCGGTGCCGAGGAGGCCCATCATGATGGTGTCGGTGGTGGTGAGGGCGACCTGCGCGAGCTGGGTGAGCGCCAGCGGCACGGCCAGCGAGGCGAGGGCGCGGCTGTCGCCGAGGAGGCGGGCGAGGGCGGGCGGCATCGGCTTCCGTTCCTGAGTGGGGGGACGCTTACGACGGGAGGGTCTACCCCCGGACGTCCGGCACGACGCGGCGGAGCTTGGCGAGCAGCTCGTCCACCTCGCGTTCGGCGTCGGGGGAGAGCAGGTCCCGGGCGCTCATCCAGTCGTCGTCGAAGACGGTGTCCAGGTACTTCTCGCCGCCGTCGTTGATCAGGGCGACCATAGTCGTCCCGGGCGCGAGGGAGGGCATCCGGGTCAGGGCCTCGTACACCACTCCGCCCGCCGAGCCGCCGAGCATGAGTCCGGTGCGGCGGGCCACGGCGCGGGCGGTGGCGAACGCCTCGACGTCACCGACCTTCGCGCCCTCGTCCAGCAGCGCGTAGTCGACCATGGCGCCGATCGTCGCGCCCTCCGGAGTGCCGGTGCCGGACTGGTGGTAGTCGTGCGCCGGCGGTCCGAACGCGATGGACCCCTTGGGCTCGACGCCGACGATCCGCACGTCCGGCACGGTCCGGCGCAGCGCGCCCCCGGTGCCGAACAGTCCGCCGCCGGTGCCGACGGCGCCGATCAGGATGTCGATACGGCCGTCCAGCGCGGCGTCCAGCTCCCGGGCCACCGGGTGGTAACCGACGCCGTTGGCGAGGTTGTTGTGCTGTTCGGTGAAGTACGCGTTGTCCGACTCGGCGGCCATCCGCTCCGCCAGCTCCTCGCGTGCCGCCGTGGCGAGGTCCTCGTCGCCCTCGGCGGCCACGTAGACCAGTTCGGCGCCCATGGCCTTCATGGCGCGCAGCTTGTCCTTGGAGGCGTGGTGGTCGACGACCGCGGTGAACGTGTAGCCCCGCTCGGCGGCGACCACGGCGAGCCCGAGGCCGGTGTTGCCGGACGTGGACTCGATGATCCGCCCGCCGGGGCGCAGCAGCCCGCGCTCCTCGGCGTCGACGACCATCTGCCGGGCCATGCGTATCTTCGCCGTCCCGGTGGGGTTGAACTGCTCCAGCTTCAGCAGCAGCCGGGCGTCGCTCTCCGTACGGCACAACTCGAACAGCGGGGTGGCGCCGATGAGTTCGGAGACCTGGCGGACGACGGGCGGGCGGTGCAGGGGGTGGTGGTCCGGGTGGCTCATGGCTGGGGACTCCCTACGGGTGGCGGTCGAGCCGCCAGTGGGCGCGGACGGAGGGGGAGTGGGGGGCCGACGGTTCGACGACGACCTTGGGCGGCAGCGGCAGCTCGTGGAACGGGGACTCGTTGGAGTCCATCTGGTAGCCGGCCGTGTTCAGGTACACCAGCAGGTCACCGGTGGCCGGGCGGACGGGGAAGGGGATCTTGCGCCAGGTGAGCAGGTCCGACTCCAGGCAGGTGGCGGCGCCCACACAGGCCGGGTACGGGCCCGCGTCGGCGAGGTCCGCCCGGTCGGCCGGGACGAGCACCGGGTCGGGCAGGAACTCGCTCTCGAACCACTGCTCGGACAGGCTGAGGCTGCTGCCGTCCACGGTGAGGATGTCGTAGCCGTCGCGTTCCTTGACGCCCTGGACGCGGAAGACGCTGCAGCCCGCCTGGTCCAGCAGCGCCCTGCCCGGCTCGACCAGCAGCGTCACCCCCGCCCCCCGCACAAGGTCGGCCAGGCTCGACCCCTCGCCCGCCGGGGTCGACGCGAGCAGGGCGGCGAGGGCGTCCGCGCCGGCGACGGGGGAGTGGTACGGGTAGTAGCCGGCGAAGGTCTTGTGCCGGTGGAAGTGCTCGGGCCGGGTGCTCTCGTGGAAGCGCCGCCAGTCCTTCGCGGCCACGTAGTCCACCGCGAAGCCGCCGCCGACGCTCACCCGGTCGGCCCGCAGCCCCAGGGTGCGGGCGTGCGCGCACAGCCGTACCGACCGGGCGGCCAGGTCGGCCCGTTCCTGGATGTCGTAGCCGGAGAGGTGGAAGCTGAACCCCGCCATGTCCACCTGTTCGGGGCGGCAGCGGTCCAGGGCCGTCGCCAGCTCGGTGTCGTCCAGGCCGAAGCGGCTGTGCGGCTGTCCCGGCGGGAGGAGGCGCAGCAACACCTGTGCGGTGCGGCCGAGTTCCCTCGTCAGGGCGAGGACGCGGTCCAGCTCGTCGAGGGCGTCCACGGCGACAAGCGCCCCGTGCAGTACGGCGACCCGCAGCAGATGGTCGTCCTTGGCCGGGCCGGTGACCACCAGGTCCGTGCCGCGCACGCCGGCCGCCAGCGCCTCGCGCAGCTCACCGTGGCTCGCGACGTCGACGCCCAGGCCCGCCACGGCGGCCCGTTCCGCGAAGACGGACGCCTTGTTGGCCTTCTTGGCGTAGTACACGCGGCCGTCCACGCCCGCCGAGGCGAACGCCTCCCGGAACGCGGCGGCGTTCGCGTCGAACCGCCGCGGGAACAGCACGTGGTACGGCCCGCCAAGGCCATGGCCCAGCTCGTGCAGGAGGGCGCTGCCGGGCCGGCCGAGGAGCGCGCGCACCTCCTCGGTGGTGTGCGAGGGGAGGGCGGTCGTCACGTCCACAGCGGCACCGCCGTGCCCAGGCCCTGGGCGAGCGCGAGTTGGGCGAACCGGTGGCCGAGGGCGATGTCGGTGACGACCAGCCCGCTGTTGTACGCGAAGATCCGCTGTCCCGGGTCCGTGCGGCCCTCGGCGCGGCCCGCGAGAACCTCCGGGAACTCGGCGTGCACGGACCGGAGTTCGCCGTCGGCGTCGGCCATGTCCGTGCCGGTGACCCGCATCTGGGCCTCGCTGGTGGCGATGACCCGGTCGGCGGTGTGCAGGGTGGAGGGCGCGATGCCGTACCCGATCAGCACCGACAGGGCGGACGGCTTGAGCCACTCGGCCTCGACGGACGCGGGGGTGCCCGGTCCGGCGGTGGCGAGGACGATGTCCGCGTCCTCGGCGGCGGCCCGCAGGTCCGTGACGATCTCCGGTTCCCGGTCGGGGAAGTAGGTGCGCAGTTGTTCGCGCACGGCCCGGATGCCGTCCGGGTGGGTGCCGAACAGCATCAGCCGCTCCAGGTCGGGCAGGGTGGTCAGCAGGAACGGCAGCGCGAGCCGGCCCTGGGTGCCGGTGCCGATGACGAGAGCGCTGCGGCTGTCCGGGGCGGCGAGTTCCCGGGCCAGCAGGGCGGAGACCGCCGGGGTGCGCAGGGCGCCGATCCGGCCGCAGTCGAGCATGGCGACCGGCAGGCCGGTCTCGTCGTCGTAGAGGGTGAGCGTCGTGTAGTAGTGCTGCTTGTCGCGGTCCTCGTGGAGGCCGTACTTGTAGGAGGTCTTGATCGCGACGACCCCCCGCACCCCGTCCCGGCCGAGCATCGCGTAGGCGACGGAGTGGCCGTCCTCGGGCTTCACTGTGAGCTTGCGCGGGTTGTCGGAGCGGCCGTCCGCCAGGGTGCGGTACGCCTGCTCCACCACGGAGACCACATCGGCCAACGAGATGTCCATCCCGGCCACGTCGCTGGTGCTGAGCACACGCAGAGTCTTGTCGTCGGGCGTCACGGCCGGTCCTCCCATGTCGTCGGTGCGGGTCATGCGTACGCCTCCACGGCGGCCTGGCCGTAGCCGTGCTCCGCCTCCTCGGCGGGAGGCCTGGTGCGGCGGTCCCGGACCCGCACGGAGGAACGTTTCAGCCAGCGGTCCGTGCCGTCGTAGCGGGCCTTGAAGGGGACCCGGCCGTGGACGACCAGGTCGTTGTCGACGACCAGGACCTCACCGGGGTTCAGGCTCACCGCGACGCTGACACGGGCCAGTTCGTCCTCCAGCCGGGCGTAGGCCGCGCGATGGTCCTCGGGTGCCTGGTCCAGCGGGGTGTAGGCGGGGTCGAAGCGCAGGGTCAGGCCCTCCTGGGACGCCCACAGCGTGGGCACGGCCGGTGGCTCGCCCGCGTAGCCCCGGGCCTCCTCGTAGGCGTCGTCGGGCAGGATCGGAAGCACCGGAAGGCTGAGCAACTCCACCTCGCGGGCGTCGAGTTCGACCTGGCGGATGCTGGCCGCCGTGGTGGCGACCGAGTCGTGGTTGCGCATGCAGCCGAGGACCAGCAGATGGGCCCGGCCGGGGTGGAACGCGTCCTCGGTGTGCGGGCTGAGCAGCACACTGCTGCTGGCGCCGGTCTGTTCCTCCTCATGGCCGGGAGACGGCACGATGTTGTGTACGAAACGGCCCTCCTGCTGCCCCTCCCAGGCGATGGGGGTGCCCATCACCGTCGAGAGCAGCAGCAGGACCACGTCGTATACGGCGCCGGCGTCACCGGCGGTCGACCAGTGGCCCGGTGTGGGGCCGATCTCGGTGTCGTCGACGGGCAGACCGCGCAGCACGAACAGGCCGTCGGCGGTGTCGACGGGGCGGCAGGCATGGCGTATCGCGTCGCTCAACGAGGCGGCTGTGGAGGGGACTTCGGCCAGCAGACCGGGATGGGTCGACGACCCGTCGTACCTGGTCAGAAGGGTGCGGGCGGCGGTGGTCAGTTCGGCCACCGAGTCGGGATCGAGCAGGCGTAAGGGTGCGGTTCCCGTGGGCATGGGTGACTGTCCGTTCCAGTGCGGGGGGTGCGGGGCGCGGTGCAGTGGTCTACGGGCATGGGGAAGAAGGCATTCCGGAGCGGGCCGCGTGGTCGGTGCGGTGCCGGAATCCCTGTGAAACATAGCCAGGCCCCAGTTTTCAGGCAAGGCTTACCTAAGTACGATCTAGATCACGTGAAGTCGGTCTTGTCACAAGGGAGTTGCGCAAGGTAGGTAAGGCTAAGCAAATCTCGGTCAACTGCGGGAAAACGAGGAACACGTGGAGCTGACGCGACGTCACATGCTCTGGCTCGGCGGCGCCATCGGTACGGGCGCCCTGCTCACCGCTTGCGGTGGAGGCGGCGACGAGGAGCCGAACGCATCCGCCGACGGCGGTTCGGCCGAACCCGTCAAGGGCGGCACCCTGCGGGTCGGCGCCCTCGGCAGGGCCGGCGCCATCACCCGTGACCCCCACGGCAGCCAGGCCAACGAGAGCGACTACCTCATCCTCAGCCTGATCTACGACACCCTGACCGTCCCCGGCGCCAGGCCCAACACCGAGCCGCGCCTCGCCGCGAGCTGGAAGGCCTCGGACGACCTGAAGACCTGGCGGTTCACGATCGCCAAGGGCGCGAAGTTCCACGACGGTTCACCGGTCACCGCCGTGGACGTCGTCTTCTCGCTCAAGCGGCTGCGCGCCACCCCCGCGGGTGCCTCCCGGCTGCCCGGCATCCAGGAGAAGAACATCTCCGCCGACGGCACCGACACCGTCGTGATCGTCTCCGACTACGCCAACGCCGAACTGCCGCTCCTGGTCCGCCTCACCACCTTCGTCGTCCCCGAGGGCACCACCGACAAGGACATCGCCAAGGCCCCCGGCACCGGCCCCTTCAAGCTCGACTGGTTCCGCGGCGGCAACGCCCGCCTGGTCCGCAACGACGACTGGTACGGCGGCGACGTGCACCTCGACGCCATCGAGGTCAAGATCTTCGAGAGCCCGCAGGCCATGGCGAGCGCCCTGCTCGCCGGCCAGATCGACCTCGCCTCCAACGTCGGCGCCGTCGCGGCCCGCACGGCCGAGAGCCGCAAGGACGTCAAGACCGTCCGCCGCCCCAACGACATGGCGATGCCCGTCGTCCTGCGCACCGCCGACGGCCCGTTCGCCGACGCGAAGGTCCGCGAGGCGCTGCGCCTGGCCGTCGACCGCGAGGCCATGGTCAAGCAGGTCCTGTCCGGCTACGGCACCGTCGCCAACGACATCCTCGGCACCGGCGACCCGGCCTACGACAAGAGCATCCCGCAGCGCACCCGTGACCTCGCCAAGGCCAGGGCACTGCTCAAGGAGGCGAAGTTCGACACGTCCAGGACGTACGAGCTGTACACCACCGAGGACATCGCCGGCCTCGCCGAGTCGGCCACCCTGTTCGCCACCCAGGTCCGCGAGGCCGGCGTGAAGGTGAAGGTCGTCAAGCAGGAGTCGGCCACCTTCTGGGACAGGACCTGGCTCAAGGCCGACCTCTACACCACCTACTGGGGCACCAACGACTCGGTGGTCTTCTTCGCCAGCAAGACCATGGTCTCCGACAGCGGCACCAACGAGGCCGGCTGGAAGGACAAGGACTTCGACACGGCGTACCGGAAGGCCATCGGCACCGCCGACGCGGGCGAGCGCACCGCACTGCTGAAGCGACTCCAGCAGATCGAGCACGAGAGCTCCGGCTACCTGCTCTGGGGCATGGCCGACGGCATCGACCTCGCCGGCCCCAAGGTCCACGGGCTGCCCACGCTGCCCGGTTACGGACGGGTCCGGCTCGAGCGGGCATGGCTGGCCCGTTGACCGCTGACACGGCCGCACCCGCCGGGCCCTCTCCCGAGACGGAGAAGGCCCGGCGATCGCGTGCCCCCCTCCCGCTGCGCGCCGCCCGGCTCGGACTCGTCGTACTGAAACGGGCGATGCTGCTCGCGGTGCTCCTGGCCCTGGTCTTCGGCACCGTCGAACTGCTGCCGGGCGACGCCGCCGACGCCACCTCCGAGCGCGGGGAGAGCGCCGCCGACACCGCGGCCCGACGGAGACTGCTGGGCCTCGACCGGCCGGTCCTGGAACGGTTCTGGGACTGGATGGGCGGGCTGCCCACCGGGGACCTGGGGGTGTCGGCGCGCGGCGAGAAGGTGAGCGACCTGCTGTCCTCGGCGTTCCCCAACACCCTGCTGCTCGGCGGACTCGCGCTGCTGCTGACCGCCGTGGTCTCCCTCGCCCTCGGCTGCTGGGCCGCGCTCCGGCCCGGCGGACGCGCCGACCGCGCCGTCTCCGGCACCGCCACCGCGGTCCTCGCCCTGCCCGAGTTCGTCGTCGCCGTCGTCCTCGTCCTGGCGCTCTCGCTGTGGACGGGCTGGCTGCCCGCGGTCACCCTCACCGACGCCGACGGGACCCCCGCCGACTGGACCATGCTGATCCTGCCCGTGCTCGCCCTGACCGTCCCGCAGGCCGGCTGGAACGTACGCATCGTCCGCGCCGCCCTCGCCGACGAGGCCCGCGCCCCCCATGTGGAGACCGCCGTCCTCGACGGCCTCCCCCCGCACCGCGTCCTCACCCACCACGTCCTGCCCGGCGCGCTGCCCACCATCACCGCCGGCCTCGCGACCTCCACCGGCATGCTCCTCGGCGGCGCGGTCGTGGTCGAGACCATCTTCAACCACCCCGGGATCGGGTCGGTCCTGGCCTCCGCCGTGGCCGACCGCGACAGCCCCGTCATCGCCGGAGTGACGGTCCTGTCGGGCGCGGTCATCACGGGCGTCCTGCTCCTCGCCGACCTGGTCCGGAACATCACGGCGGGAGTACGCCGATGAACCCCCGCACCCGGGCGCTCGCCCTCCGTGTGGTGCCCGCGCTGCTGCTGGTCTGCCTCGCGCTGGCCGGGCCCTGGCTCGCCCCCCACCCCATCGACGCGCCGGTCGCCGCGCCGTACGCGGAACCCGGCGGAGACGCCCTGCTCGGCGGTGACCAGCTGGGCCGGGACGTACTGAGCAGGTTGCTGGCCGGCGGGCGGGAGCTGGTCCTCTCCTCGCTGCTCGTCGCCGCGCTGGTCACCGGCGGCGCCGCGGTGCTCGGCGCGATCGGCGCCCTGCGCCCCCGCGTCGGGCGGCTGGTGGAGCGGACCGCCGACGTGCTGATGCTGTTGCCCGCCGTGCTCGGCATCCTCCTGGTCACCCTGTCCTGGCCGGACGGCGGCCGGCTCGCCGTGATCGCCGCCGCCGTCGTCCTCGGCGTGCCGTACGCCGTACGGCTCGTGGCCGGCGCGGCGGCCCCGGTGGCCGCCTCCGGCTATGTCGAGGCCGCCGCGGCGGGCGGCGAACGGCTGTGGCACCTCGTGCTGCGCGAGGTCCTGCCCAACCTGCGGGCCACCCTGCTCGCCCTCTTCGGGCTGCGTTTCGTCGCCGCCGTCTACCTGGTAGCCACCGCCGGATTCCTCCAGGTGGGGCCCCAACCCCCGGCCGCGGACTGGGCGCTGATGATCCGTGAGAACTCCTCCGGCATCCTCCTCAACCCCTGGTCCGTGGTCGCCCCCAGCCTCGCCATCGGTCTGCTCGCCCTCTGCGTCAACCTCGCGGCGTCCGCCCTCACACCCCAGACCGGCCGGAAGGCGGTGACCGTCCTGTGAGCCACACACCCGAGCGGTACCGGAAGGACGGCCTTGCCGCGTCCCCCGCCACCCCCGCGGCCCGGGTGTCCGACCTCACCGTGGCCGCCCACGACGGGCGGATCCTGCTCCGGGACGCCCGGCTCACCCTGCGACCGGGCCGGCTGACGGCCCTCACCGGCCCCTCCGGCTCGGGCAAGACCACACTGCTGCGCGCCCTCACCGGACTCCTGCCCCCCGGCACCGAGCGCACGGCCGGGCGCGTGGACGTCCTCGGCCGCGACGTGTTCGCCCTGTCCGAGCGGGAGCTGCGAGCCCTGCGCCGCCAGCGCCTCGCCTACGTCGGCCAGGACCCCGGCTCGGGGCTCAACCCCCGGATGCGGGTCCGCTCCCTGCTGCGTGAACTCAGCGACGACCGCACCCCGGAAGCGGTGCGGGCACTCCTCGAAGAGGTGCGGCTCCCGGCGGCCGGCGGCCTCGCGACCCGGCGGCCGGCGGCACTGTCCGGCGGTCAGCAGCGCCGGGTGGCCCTCGCCCGCGCCCTGGCCCGCCGCCCCCGGATCCTCCTCCTCGACGAGCCCACCGCCGGTCTGCACCCCGAACTCCGCGACGAGATCGGCGAGTTGTTGCAGCATCTCGCCAGCGAGCACCAGCTGGCCGTCGCGCTCTCCTGCCACGACCCCGAACTCGTCGAGCGGATCGCGGACGAGGTGGTGGAACTCCGGGCGAGGGTCCCCCGGCCCCGTCCGCCCCGCCCGGGCGACGCCGTGGCCGGCGACCCGGCGGCGAACCCGACCGAGGACCGGGCCGAGGACCCGACCGAGGACCGGGCCGGGGACCCGGTCGGGGACCGGCCGAGGCGCCGGGCGCCCGGCACCTCGCCGGCGGACACACCCGTGCTCGACGTGCGCGGCCTGCGCGTGGTCTTCGGCCGGCGCTCGGACGTCCCCACGCTGGACGGCGTCTCCCTGACCGTCGCCCCCGGATCGGCGACCGGCATCGTCGGCGCCTCGGGCTCCGGCAAGACCACCCTCGTCCGTGCCGTGGTCGGGCTGCAACCGATCACCGCCGGCACCATCCGTCTCGACGGGGCACCGCTGAGCACCGGCCTGCGCGGCCGCAGCCGCGAACAGCGCCGCCGCGTCCAGCTGGTCACCCAGAACCCGCTCGGCGCGCTCAACCCCAGCCGCACCGTCGGCGCCGCGATCGGCAGGCCGCTGCGACTGCACCGGCGCTGTACGTCCGGTGAGGTGCCGGCCCGGGTGGCGGACCTGCTCGGACAGGTCGGGCTGCCCGCCGAGTTCACCTCCCGCTACCCGCACGAGCTGTCCGGCGGACAGCGCCAGCGCGTGGCCGTCGCGAGGGCACTGGCGGCCGACCCGGACGTACTGATCTGCGACGAGGTGACCTCGGCGCTGGACTCCGCCACCGCGGAGTCGATCATGGACCTGCTGGCCCGGCTACGCGAGGAGCGCGGCACGGCCCTCGTCCTCATCAGCCACGATCTCCCGCTGATCGCCGAACGCACCGACACGGTCACCGTCCTCGACGCGGGCCGCGGCGTCGAGTCGGGCCCCACGGCCACGGTCTTCACCGCGCCGAACCATGCGGCGACGCGAGCGCTCCTGCGGACACCGGCGGGGATGACATGACGTACCCGGCGGTGGTCGTCGACCTCGAACCGGCGGACGCGGCGCGGCGGGCATGCCGGATGCCCGACTCCGCGACCGGCCGACACCCGCCGCCCGCCGGCGCCTTCCTCCGCTCACCCCCGTGCCCCGGGCGGAGCCGGTGACTCCGCCCCGTGCGAGGGTGCGGTTCGGGGTTTGGGCACCGTGACGCCGCTCGTCGTCCCCCGCGGCGGGGAAGCGCGTCGTCATGGCGCGGGTGCCGGCCGAGGCGGTGCCCATGCCCAGCGCGAGGGGCGGCGGTACCGCGGCCCCCGCACACCGACGGCGCCGGCCGGGTCGCCGAGCGTGCCGTCTTCCGCCGGGTCGCCGCGCTCGCCGGCTCCGGCCGGTCCCTTCCGGCCGTACGAGCATCCCGGCCGCCGCGTGCGCCGCCAAGCCCACGCACTGCGCCTCGACCCGTCACCACGGCACCTCCACGGCGGGACGCGCTGACGCCCCCTGCGCGTGACCGGCCGACCAGACGGAGCCGGTCCGCCGTCGACGCGGGGAGAGAGCGCCGGCCACTCCCTGCCCGCCGCCCCACGGCGCCGCACGGCGCTCCGCGTGCTCGCCGGTCGTGCCGCTCAGTCGGCGTCGGCGACGATCGAGCCGACGCGCTCGGCCAGCGCCGGATCGCGGCGGACCAGGAGGGCCGCATAGCAGACGGCGGCGAGCAGCGTGGCGATCGCCGCGTAGGGGAACCAGTTGTACGGCGCGGGCTGTCCCGGCTTGGCGAGGTAGTACAGCGGGACCAGGATGGCCACCGTGCCGAGCACGGGCAGGAGAAGGTGGCGGACCACCCGGAACTCCTGCGGGCGGTACCTGCGGTAGTACAGCGGCAGGGCGATGTTGGACGCCAGGTAGACCAGCAGGATCAGGATGGCGCCGAGCGTCGAGGACTCGGTGAAGAAGACCACCGGGTTCATCGGGCCGCCGCCCGGGCCCAGCAGATGGCCCAGGCCCCAGCCGCCGATGATCAGCAACGCGATGGCGGTGAAGGTGACGATCGCGTTGTTCGGCGTGCGGCGGGTGGGGTGCACATAGCCGAAGAACGCGGGCAGCAGACCCTCGCGTCCGGCGTTGAACACCAGGCGGGCCTGGGAGTTGATGCCCGCGATCAGCACGCCGAGGGTGGAGGTCAGACCTCCGAGATAGGCCAGGAACGCGAGCACACCGAGGGTGTCGTGGGCCACCTCGATGAAGGGGATCCGGGAGTTCCCGAGCCTGGTCACGTCGTAGCCGAAGCCGGTCACCGTGGCGTAGGCGAAGAGAATGTAGCTCACCGTCATGATCACCACGGAGGAGAACACCGCGCGGCCGACGTTGCGCCGGGGGTTCTCCGTCTCCTCGGCGAGTGCCGCCGAGTTCTCCCAGCCGATGAACAGGTACACCGCCAGCGGGAAGCCCGCCGCCAGCCCCTTGAACCCGTCGCTGATGTGGTTCGGCAGGAACGGGTCGAAGGACAGCGCGCCCCGGTGTTCCACCAGCGCCGCCACCGAGACCACCACCAGCACCAGCATCTCGGCGCCGAAGAAGTAGCCGGCCCACTTGGTGGAGACCACCACCCCGCGCAGCATCAGCACCACCGCCAGCCCGGTCAGCAGCAGCGTCCAGATGATCCACGGCAGGTCCACGCCGGTGTAGTGGTGCAGGGTGATCTGCACGAACCCGCCGGAGATCGAGACGACGCCGGCCATCGCGATGATGTAGCCCACCGCCGCCAGCAGCGCCGTGGTCACCGCGCTGACCGGTCCGAACGTCCTGCCGACGAAGGTGATGAAGCTGCCGGCCGAGGGGTGCGCCCTGGAGAACTCGGCCAGCGTGTTGCCGAGGAGCGCCACCGCGATGCCCGCGGCCGCGATGGTCAGGGGCGAGGCCACGCCCGCGGTGGTGGCAAGGAAGGCGAAACCGAAGAAGAAGCTCATGGCCGGGCCGACGTTGGCCATGGTGGCGGCGGCGATGTCCGCCATGCCGAGGACACCGCCGCGCAGCCGCTGTGGCGCGCCGCCGGCGGGACCCGGCGGGGACAGCGGACCGGCTCCGGGGTGGGGCATGGCGGCAACTCCTCGTGCGGTGTGGTGGCGTGGTGGGTGCGCGGGGTGTCGAGGGGCAGGCGGTGCGGACCGGGCGTCAGCCGTGCCCGGAATGCCGGTGTGCCTTCACCGCCCGCACGGCCGGATCGGTGGCGCCCCGCCCCAGTTCGGTGAGCAGTTCGGCGTGGCAGCCGTTCCGCGCCCGTACCACCTCGGGCCGCGGTGCGGGCAGCAGCAGACACAGGCGGCCGAGCAGGTCGGCTGCGAACTCGCGGATGCCGGGACCGCCGAGCACCTCGGCGAGGTCCAGGTGGAAGCGGGTCTCCAGCTCGGCCAGGTGCGTGGGGTCGTCGCTCCGGTCCATGTCCCCGACCAGTGCGCGCAGCCCGTCCAGCCGCTCGGCCGGTACCTCTCCCGCACCGTGCGCCACAAGACCGCACTCCAGCAGCAGATGGAAGGCGTCCAGCGAGGCCGCCTCCGCGGCGTCGTGCGTCAGGGCGACGACGGTGTCCCAGCCGTGCGCGACGAAGGTTCCGCCCGACCGTCCGCGCCGGCGGTCGAGCAGACCGTCCTGGCACATGCCCTCCAGCGCGCGGCGCACGGTGATCTCACTGATCCCCAGTTCCTCGGCGAGGACACCGGTGTCGGGCAGCCGGTCGCCAGGCCGCACCGCTCGCAGGCGTATCCGCAGTGCGATCCGTGACCGTACGAGATCGGATCCGCTCTGGCCGCCGAGGGGCAGCGCGCGGGCGTGTCCCACGCCGATGGCCGATGTCGTAGGAGCGGGGCCCGCCTGGTTGTAGGGCCCGAACTTGCCCGCTGCGTTCACCACGGCGCCACCCTAACGGCCTGCCGACCGCGGTCGGGGCCCGGCGCGAGACCTGGTCCGGCCGACCGGGGCCGGTGTCGGGCGATCCCGGTGAGCGGGGAGGACCGGGGGTGGTTCCCGCGACGAGGCGGCGGTGCGGTGCATCGGGGCTCCAGGGCGAGGGAGGGGAGGAGCAGGGGACGGAGGGCTCGGAACAGCCGGGGGACGGCACGGCGCAAGGCATCGCGACGGGGTGACGGACCGCGCTGCAGAAAAAATTAGAGCAAGGTGAACAGTTAAACAAGACCTTGCCGCGACCGGTCGTGGAACCGACGGAGGCGGTCCGGTCGATACCCCCGCCGTGACGGCCCTGAGCAGGTAATTCGCTCCCCGAAGAGGGCCTCTTCGGGCTCCCTCGGTGGCGCGTGGGGGCCTTTCCGGGGGTGGCATGCCCTGGGGGGCCACGCTCGGGTGCCGGGCAGCGGGCGCGACGGGACCCCTTGTTTTTTTAGATCGCGGTGAACTATTTTCCTGACCGCCACCGGCACGACCGGTCCGGCAGCCACCGGGTCGGGGGGCCGCGGTCCACCATGCCCTTCCCGCGACCGTGATCGCCACCCTCGTCTTCGCCCGGCACCTCCCACGCCCGCCCGCGGAATCCATGCGGCGACCCCGACCGATCCCGCCGGAACCCTCCCTCGTCCCCGTCTGCCACTGGATGTCGTGATGACAACACGTCCCCCTGTCTCCACCCTCGATCAGGCAACCGCCCCGGACGGCGCCTCAGAAGGATCCGGCCTGCAGGCCGGGCTGAAGAACCGCCATCTGTCGATGATCGCGATCGGCGGTGTCATCGGCGCCGGCCTGTTCGTCGGCTCCGGCTCGGGCATCGCCGCCGCGGGCCCCGGAATCCTCATCTCGTACGCGCTGGTCGGCGCCCTCGTCGTCCTCGTGATGCGGATGCTCGGCGAGATGGCCGCCGCCAACCCCACCTCCGGCTCGTTCTCCGCCTACGCCGACCGGGCGCTCGGCCGCTGGGCCGGCTTCACCATCGGCTGGCTGTACTGGTTCTTCTGGGTCGTGGTGCTCGCCGTGGAGGCGACCGCCGGCGCCAAGATCCTCACCGGGTGGATCCCCGGCGTCCCGCAGTGGGGCTGGGCCCTGATCGTCATGGTCGTGCTCACCGCGACCAACCTCGGCTCGGTCGGCTCCTACGGCGAGTTCGAGTTCTGGTTCGCCGGGATCAAGGTCGTCGCCATCGCCGCGTTCATCGTGGTCGGCGGACTCGCGGTCTTCGGCCTGCTGCCCGGCTCGGACCACCCGGCGACGGGCCTGTCCAACCTCACCGGGCACGGCGGATTCCTGCCCCATGGCCCAGGGGCGATCCTCACGGGCATCCTGATGGTCGTCTTCTCGTTCATGGGCAGTGAGATCGTCACTCTGGCCGCCGGCGAGACCGAGAACCCGCGGGCCGCGGTCACCAAGGCCACCAACAGCGTGATCTGGCGGATCGCGGTGTTCTACCTGGGCTCGATCCTGGTGGTGGTGTCCCTGCTGCGCTGGGACGACCCGGCGATCCTCAAGGACGGCTCGTACGTGGCCGCGCTGGACTCCATCGGTATCCCGCACGCCGGCCAGATCATGAACGCCATCGTGCTCACCTCGGTGCTGTCCTGCCTCAACTCCGGCCTCTACACGGCGTCCCGGATGGCGTTCTCGCTCGGCCGCCGCAGCGACGCCCCGGCTCCGTTCGCCCGCACCACCGGGCGCGGGGTACCGCGGACGGCCATCCTGGCCTCGGTGGTCTTCGGCTTCGTCGCGGTCGCCTTCAACTACCTGTGGCCGGACACGGTCTTCCAGTTCCTGCTCAACTCCTCCGGCGCGATCGCCCTGTTCGTCTGGCTGGTGATCTGCTTCTCCCAGCTGCGGATGCGCAAGATCATCCAGCGGGAGACGCCGGACAGGCTGGTCGTCAGGATGTGGCTCTACCCGTACCTGACCTGGGCCACCATCGCGATGATCACATTCGTCCTGGGCTACATGCTCACCGACACCGCCGACGGCGGCGGCCGCGACCAGGTGGTCCTGTCCACCCTGGTGGCCGTGGGCGTGGTCGCGGTCGCACTGCTCCGCGACCGCCTGCGCCGCAATCGCTCGCGCGACGCCGGGATCTCCTCCTGAGGGTTGTCCCGTAATCCCCGACGGACGAACCACTGCCGACGGCCGGGGGACGCCACACCGATGTCCCCCGGCCGGACCCGTGCCGCTCCGCCGCCCGGCTCCGACGGCCGGCCCTGTGATCGACTGGTGCCTGTTGCGGCACCATGGGCGGCAGATCGTGAACCCGAGGAGGGTGCCCTGATGGACCGCTGCGTCAACGCACACGAGGTGGAGCTCGCCCCCCTGCCGCTGAAGGAGGAGGACGTTCTCGCGGGACGCCCGGCTGCGTCCGCGAGAACTCTGGGGGAGGTCGGCGGCACGGAATTCGGCCTGTGGGCCCTGACGGTCGGTACGGTGCGCGACATCGAGGTCGACGAGATCTTCGTCGTACTCGAGGGAGACGCGACCGTGCGCTTCGAAACCGGGGAGAGTGTCGAACTGACCCCCGGGGTCGTCGTGCGTCTGCACGCGGGGGAACGGACCGAGTGGGAGGTCCGCTCGCCGCTGAGGAAGCTCTTCGTGGCCGCCGGCTGAGACGCCGGGCGGCGCCGTACCGCTCTTCTGAACGAACTCGCCCGGAGCACCTTCGGCAGGCCCGCCGGCGACGTCATCGACGCCCGGACCAGCCTGGGTCATGACGTTGCCGACACCCCCGACGGGGAGTTCGGTGTTCCGTGAGAGCTGCCGGGCGCCGGCGCCCGGCATTGTCCGACTTCGGCCAGGTACTCGCTCATCGCGTCACGGTTGCGGATGAGTACGTCGATCCGCTCGGTGAGCCGGTCCCGCTCGGCGGCCAGCAAGGCCAGCATCTCCGGTGTTGCATCGGGGAAGTGGATCGATCGAGGTTTGTCCAGGCACGGAAGGATCTGCTTGATGATGCGGGTGGGGAGCCCCGCATCCAGCAGGCCACGGATTTGGTTGACCCTGTCCACGTAGCGGTCGTCGTACTCCCGATACCCGTTCGCGCCCCGGTCCGGGACGATCAGCCCCTGCTCCGTGTTCGGGTCGAGGGCCTGTACGGCGGTGCGGTCGCCGTCACGGCGGACGACCACGTTGCAGGGCTTCAACGGATCTTCGCCCTGGTGCTGCTGACGGGGGCCGCGCCTCATGTCGACCGACCCGGTGGTGTGATGCGCCGACGCCCTCAGGCCCGACGAGCCCTCAGGCCCGGCGAGCACTGTGACCCGGCCGGGCCCTATGCCAAGGACAGGAACAGTTTCTCCAACCGGGCGCGCATCGCGTCCGTGTCCTCACCGTTCTTCCGACCGGAGTCGATGTCCGCCACGCACTGCTGCAAGCCGGTCGCGATGATCGCGAAACCGGCCCGGTCGAGAGCACGTGAAGCGGCGGCGAGCTGCGTGACGACGTCCTCGCAGTCCCGTCCCTCTTCGATCATCCGGATCACACCGGAGATCTGACCCTGCGCGCGGCGCAGGCGGTTCAGCACGGCCTTCAGGTCCGCACCCTCGAGCTCCAGTTCCACGATCACTCCTCAAGAAATACCCCTAAGGGTACTGTATGTCCCGGTTCGGGACGGCTGAGGGCACCCGTGGAGACTCCATGGGTGCCCTCGGCCGTCAGTTCGCCCCCGCCGGGTCGGCGGCCCGTCGGCGCACGTCCTCCATGTCGACGGCCCGGAGCTTGCCGATGAGCTCCTCCAGTGCCTGCGGCGGCAGTGCGCCCGGTTGTGAGTACAGCACGGTCCGGTCGCGAACGGCCATCAGGGTGGGGATGGAAGAGATCTGGAAGGCGGCGGCGAGTTCGGGCTGTGCCTCGGTGTCGACCTTGCCGAAGACGATGTCGGGGTGGCGTGCGGCGGCCTTCTCGTAGACGGGGCCGAACATCCGGCACGGTCCGCACCAGGCCGCCCAGAAGTCGATCAGCACGATCTCCGAGCCGGTGACGGTCTCCTCGAAGTTGTCCTTGGTCAGTTCCACGGTGGGCATGGCTTCCGGTCTCCTCTCATATACCCGGTGGGGTATCCGTTTCAACCGGTGCCGGTCCGGGTTTGTTCCAGGCAGACGGGCGGCAGCGGGAACCAGCGCATGCGCTCGAAGTCGGCCGGCAGCCCGGTGGGGGCGTCGTCCAGGCGGTCGGAACGAGAGGCCAGCACCTTGCGTGCGCGGTCGAGCTGACCGGGCAGTGCCTCCTCGCCCAGCCGGTGGTGGCGGACGGCCGGCGCGGTGAGGCGCCCGTCGGCGGTGAAGCGCACGTCGGTCAGCCGCAGTGGGGGATCGGCGGCGTCGGCGTGGTGGTGCCACTGCCCGGTGTGCGGGTCGAAGCGGTATTCGGGCAGGAGCCGGTGGCCATGGGTGGCGATCAGGTCGACGGCGTCGATGAGGTAGTCGCGGACCGTGTCGCTGATGAAGTAGTTGAAGTTGACGCGGGTCCAGCCGGGTTTGATGCCGTCGAAGCCGTGGACGACCTCGTCGAGCAGGGCGTGCGAGGTGGCCGCGTCGATGGCGAGCAGGCGGTGGCCGTACGGTCCGGCACACGAACAGCCACCGCGGGCCTGGACGCCGAGCAGGTCGTTCAGCAGGGCGACGACAAAGTTGTGGTGCAGGTAGGAGCGTGCCCCATGGCGGATGCGGAAGGAGATGATGGACAGCCGCCGGGCGTGGTGGTCGCCGAGGATCTCGATGCGCGGGTTGGTGTCCCAGCGGGCCAGCGCCTGCCGCCAGTGGCCCTCCTCGGCGGCCTGGATCGTGTCGGTACCGACGGCCTGTTTCAGGGCGAAGACCAGACCGGCGCGGATGGACTCGACGATGGCCGGGGTGCCACCCTCCTCACGTGCCACCGCGTCGTCGAGATAGCGGTGGCCGAGCGGGTCGACGAAGGCGACGGTGCCGCCGCCGGGCGCGGTGGGCACCCGATTGCGGACCAGCTCACGCCGTACGACGAGGACACCCGGAGTGCCGTAACCCACGCTCGGCCTTGCTCGCGCGGGGGGACCCCCATCGGCGTTCGTCCGTCGGAGCCACGCAACATGTACCAGCTGAACACGATCCCCGCGGCCGAGGCCAGGGAGGCCCAGGTCCAGGGGCTGGTCAGCAGTGTGTGGCGCAGGTCGGGGCTGATCTGTTGGCCGAGGACGAAGACGCCCATGACGGCGACGAACCAGCCGAAGGACTTGCGCAGCGCGTCCTGCGGGATGCGTCCGGCGAGCAGACCGCCGAGCAGGCTGCCGGCGACGGCGGTCGCCGTGACGAGGGCCGCGAACCCCCAGTCGATGTGCACGCTGGCGAGGTAACCGGTCAGCCCCGCGAAGGACTTCATGGCGATGACCAGCAGGGAGGTGCCCACGGCGACGGTCATCGGCAGTCCGCCGAGCAGCGCGAGGGCGGGGACGACCAGGAAGCCGCCGCCCGCGCCGACCAGCCCGGTGACCAGGCCGACGACGATGCCGTCCAACAGGACGTGCAGGACGGGGAGTTCGTGGTGGACCTTTTTCGGCTGCCGCTTGCGCCCCCGGATCATGGCGCCGGCGGTGGCGATCATCATGAGAGCGAACGCGAGCAGCAGCACGGTGCCGGGGATGAACTCGGCCAGTCGTCCGCCCGCGTAGGCGCCGGTCATGCCGGCCAGGCCGAACAGCAGCCCGGTGCGCCAGCGGACGCGTCCGGCGCGGGCGTGTGAGACGACGCCGGCGGCGCTGGTGACGCCGACGACGAACAGCGAGGTGGCGATGGCCTCCTTGGCCTCCATTCCGGCCAGGTAGACCAGGATGGGCACGGTCAGGATGGACCCACCACCGCCCAGGACGCCGAGGCTGACCCCGATGAGCAGGGACGCGGCGATGATCACGGCGATCATGACGTGCTCCGCAGGGCGGCGACGACGGTGTCGATGTCGGCGCGCGGGCCGCGGTTGTAGGGCAGCTTCGACAGCAGCATGCCCATGGCGCAGGTGTTGGTGAGCGCGGCGGCGGTCAGCCCGGCGCCGACGGCTGTGCCGATCAGGTGCAGGCCGGGCAGGAACAGGCCCGCGACGCCGGTGATCAGGACGAGGGTGCCGGCGACCAGGCGCACCTGGCGTTCCAGGTCCCAGCGTTCGGGGCCGCGGGTGAGGGCGCCGCCGGCGGTCTCCCAGGCCATGACACCGCCGTCGAGGACGCGCAGGTTGGGCAGTCCGGCTTCGGCGAGGGCCTGTTCGGCCTGGGCGGCGCGGGTGCCGGAGCGGCAGATGAGGACGACGTCCTCGTCGAGGTGGTGGCGCAGTTCGGCGCGGTGCTCGCGGAGGGTGTCGAGGGGGACGTTGTAGGAGCCGGGGATGTGGGCGGCGCGGAACTCGCCGGGCGTGCGCACGTCCAGCAGGCGCGGGCCTTCCCCGTCCCGGGTCAGGTCGCGTAGGGCGGCGGGATCGAGTCGTGGTTTGTCGGCGTGGGTGGTCATCGGGGTTCCTTGCTGTCTTTGAAGCTCTCTCTTGATGGGGGGTGGGCGGCGGCCGCGACCTCGGGACCGCCGCCCGGGGTGGGGTGGGTCAGGCGTCGGCCGTGGCCGGCCGGGCGAGCCAGGCGCCGTAGCCGCCGAGCAGGTCGGAGACGTCGGTGCGGCCCTTGTGGCGCAGCAGGCTGGCGGCGATGGAGGAGCGGTGGCCGCCCGCGCAGTGCACGGCCAGGGGCCGGTCGGCGGGGATCTCGTCAACGCGGCGGGCGAGTTCGGCCAGTGGGATGTGCAGGGAGCCCTCGATGAAGCCCTCTTCGCGCTCGGCGCTGTTGCGCACGTCGAGGACCAGCGGGGGTTCCTCGCCGTCCAGCTCCCGGCGCAGTTCGTCCGCGGTCAGTCGGCCGGCCTGCTCCATCTCGTGGGCCAGGACCACGAAGGCGCCCTCGGGCTCGCGCAGGTAGCCGCCGACCCTGTCGAAGCCGATGCGGGCGAGCCGGGTGACGATCTCTTCCTCGCGGTCCTGGGGCGCGACCACGACGACGTCCTGCTCGGGAGCGACGACCATGCCGGCCTGTTCGGCGAAGCGGCCGTCGGCGGGCACGTTGACCGAGCCGCGCAGGTGACCGGCGGCGAAGTCCTGCGGGGAGCGGGCGTCGACCACGACCGCCCCCGCCGCCCGCCGCTCCATGAACTCCTCCACCGACAGCGGCCGGGGTGCGGCGCCCGCGTCGAACAGGCCGTGTTCCTTGCGGTTGAGGATGGCGTCGTAGACGAAGTAGGCGGGCGCGGAGGGCTGTCCCTCGGTCACCAGCTCCACGAACCTCTCCTCGCTCATCGGGCGGCAGGCGTAGTTGGTGGCACGCTGCTCGCCGATGGTGGACTGGCGCTGGGTGGAGAGGTTCTTGCCGCAGGCGGAACCGGCGCCGTGCGCGGGGAAGACCCGGACCGCGTCCGGAAGGCCCATCAGCTTGTGCTGGATGGTCTCGTAAAGCATCTTGCCGAGTTCGTCGGCGGTCACGCCGATGGAGGCGAGCAGGTCGGGGCGGCCGACGTCGCCGATGAACAGCGCGTCACCCGTGAGGACGCCGTAGGGGACGGCGTCGTCGGCGTGCTCGTACACCAGGACGCTGATCGACTCCGGGGTGTGGCCCGGGGTTTCGAGGATCTGCAGCTGGACGTCGCCGAGGGTGATGTGTTCGCCGTCGATCAACTTGTGGATGGGGTACTCGGCCTCCGCGCGCTGTCCGTAGCCGATCCAGGCGCCGGTGCGGTCGGCCAGCTCCAGGTGGCCGGCGAGGAAGTCGGCGTGGAAGTGGGTGTTGATGACCGCCTCGATGGTGAAACCGTGCTCGGCGGCGTCGGCGAGGTACTCGGACACGTCGCGGCGCGGGTCGACGACGACGGCCTTGCCGGTGGTCTCGTCGGCGATCATGTACGACGCCTGGGAGAGGCAGTCGAGGTAGTACTGGGCGAAGAACATCTTGGGGACCTCCGTGTCGGAAGAGCAGGACTCTTTCTTCATACCCCCGGGGGTATGCAACAGGGTCTGGTCCGCCCTGTGCGCGGACGGGATGGTGGTCGGCCCGGGTCGGGGGATGCCCGGGCCGACCGGTCAGAGGCGGCCGGTGAGCATGCCGTGCCAGTACACCGGCGGCAGCCCGTACCGCTTGAACAGCCACATCGCGCGCCGCTCCTTGAAGGGGTCGAGCAGCGGGAAGGTGGGCGTGGGGTTCAGGTCGTAGTCGAACTCGGCGAGCAGCATCCGGTCGCGAGCGGTCACCAGCGGGCAGGAGGTGTAGCCGTCGTACCGGTGCGACGGGGAACGGCCGTTCATCACGTCGAGCAGGTTGGCGGCCACGACCGGCGCCTGCTTGCGCACGGCGGCTCCGGTCTTGGAGGTGGGCAGGTTCGCGACGTCGCCGAGCGCGAAGACGTTGTCGTACGACGGATGCCGGAGGGTGTGTTTGTCGGCGGCGACGAAGCCCTGAGGGCTGGCAGGGTCGGCGAGCGAGCCCGACGCGATCCAGTCGGGGGCGCTCTGCGGCGGCACGGAGTGCAGGAGGTCGTAGCCGATGGTCTCCTTGGTGCCGTTCGCGTGGTCGGCGACCGTGATCTCGCGGGCATCGCCGTCGACGGCGGTCATCTCGGAGCGCAGCCGCACCTCGATGCCGTAGCGCGCGGCCACCTTCTCCAGGACCTGTGACCAGGCGGGCACCTTGAACATCGCCGGGTCGGGGATGACGAGGATGATCCGTATCCGGTCGAGGACCTTCTGCCTGCGCCAGTGGTCGGCGGCCAGATAGGCGATCTTCTGCGGAGCGCCGCCGCACTTGATCGGGGTCGCCGGGTGGGTGAAGACCGCGGTGCCCGAGCGCATCTGCTTGATCAGCTCCCAGGTGCGCGGCGCGTACTCGGGGGAGTAGTTGCTGCTCACCCGGTCATGCCCGACCGCTTCGGCCAGGCCGGGCACGCCGCCCCAGTCGAGCTGCAGGCCGGGCGCCAGCACCAGATGTTCGTAGGTGAGTTCGGCGTCGCCGGACAGGGTCAGCGTGCGGGCGTCGGGATCGACGGCCAGCGCGCGCCGGCGGATCCAGCGCACGCCGTCGGGTATGACGGAGCCCTCGGGGCGGCGGGACGTGTGCAGGGGGGCCTGGCCGCCGCCGACGAGGGTCCACAGGGGCTGGTACCAGTGGGTGTCGGACGGTTCGACGAGGGTGATGTCGGTGACGCCGGCGCGGCGCAGGCGGGCGGCGACGCTGATGCCGGCGCTGCCGCCGCCGATGACGGCGACGCGGTGGCGGCCGGAGACCGGCGCGTCGGTCGGTGAGGGGGACGTGGCCAAGGCGATGCTCCTTCCGGGCTGGCCGATGTGCGGGTGTCGTACGGGGGTCAGGCCGCGTGCTCGCGGGATCCGGTCGCGATCGGGCGGCCGTCACGGGCCCAGGTGCCGGTGCCACCGGCCACGGAGTAGGCGTCGATACCGCGGGCGGTCATCAGATCGGCGGCGGTCTTGCTGCGGTTGCCGCTGGCGCAGATGACGTACACCGCCCGGTCCGTGGGCAGCTCGCCGCACCGGGCCGGCACGGTGCGCAGCGGCATCGGCTGTGCGCCGGGCACATGCCCGGCGGCGTATTCGTCCGGTTCCCGCACGTCGACCACCAGTCCGCCGTCGGACCAGGCCGCGGCGAGGGCTTCCTGTGTCACTTCACGAGCCACTTGGTTGCCTCCTCAAATACCCCGGGGGGTGTCTTGTCGGTGAGAGTACGGCGGTTCCGGGAGGTGCGTCAAATACCCCGGGGGGTATTTGCCCGACAGGCAACATCGGGTCGGCGCCGGCGCGCCGACGGCCTGTGCCGGCTTCACGGGCGGCTCACGGCCGTCGTGTGCCGGCTCGGGGCAGGCGGATGGTGATCCGGGTTCCGCCGCCCGGTCCGGAGGCAGCGGTGACCGTGCCGCCGTGCGCGGTGACCAGTTCCCGGACGACGGCCAGGCCGATGCCGCTGCCGCCGGTCGCGCGGGCGCGGGTGCCGCGCCAGAGGCGGTCGAAGACGTGGGGGAGTTCGGCGGCGGGGATGCCGGGCCCGGTGTCGGCCACCTCGACGAGTGCCTCGGCGGTGGTGGAGGAGGTGGTGACGGTGACGGTGTCGCCGGGCCGGCAGTGGCGGGCGGCGTTGCTGAGGAGGTTGCCCAGGGCCTGGTGCAGGCGGTCGGCGTCGGCCCGGACGGTCACGGGCCCGGCGTCCAGATGGGTGCGCACGGTCAGCCCGGCGGTGCGCAGTTCGGCCTCGCGGCCTGCCACCGCGGCACGGACCAGGCCGGTCAGATCCACGTCGGCCGGGTGGAGGGACAGCCGGGCCGATTCGGCGTCCGCCGGTTCGCCGAGGTCGCCGACGACACGGCCCAGCCGCAGGGTCTGGTCGTGGAGCGCGGCCAGGCGCTCCGGGGCCGGGTCGGCGTAGCCGTCGCGCAGTTCCTCCAGCCCTGCCTGCAGGGCCGCGAGCGGGGTGCGCAGTTCGTGGGCGATGTCGGCGGCGAGCCGGTGGCGGGCCCGTTCGGCGCGGGTGACGTCGTCGGCCATGGCGTCGAAGGAGCGGGCGAGGTCGCCCAGCTCGCCCGGTGCGTCGATGTGGGTGCGGGCGGTGCGGTCCCCGGCGGCGAGCGCACGGGCGGTGGCCGCGACCCGGACGACGGGAGCGGTCAGACGCCGGGTGACGAACCAGCTGACGGCCGGCGCGACGGCGAGAGCACCCAGAGCGGCGGCGATCACCCAGCCCCAGGCGACGGACAACCCGGTCGATCCCGCGGCGATGCGGTTCGGCCGGCACCGCCTGAGCGCGTTCTCCGCCTGCCGTCGCGGCGGACGCGCCATCGGCCGCGCAGCCACTCCCCGGCTTCTCCCAGTGCGACCAGCGGTGCGGCGGACGCGGCGCACAGCACGGCGCCCGTGGTGCGGCCCACAGCCTGGCTCAGAGGCCAGAGCGCAACGGTCATCGCGGCCCGCCCGAGATCGACCGACGCGATCACCGACCGCCTGGGCGATGGCCCGCCCAGGAGGGCAAAAGTGCTGGTCAGGGTTTCAGCGGAGGCAGGTGGGCGATCAGCCGCATCGCTTCTCCCCAGGGACTCCTCGGAGCCGATTCCGGCGCGGTCCGCGACCGGTGCGAGAGGAGAGGCCGCATAGGACTGGGCCCCGCAAGAGGGAATCAGAGCCAGTCCCGCCGCTTGAAAATCACGTACAGGCTGAAGCAAACCACCCCCATCAAGCCGATCGCGAAGGGGTATCCGAAGTCCCAGCCCAACTCCGGCATGTGCTCGAAGTTCATGCCGTAAATGGTTCCCACGAGTGTGGGAGCGAAGAGAATCGCCGCCCAGCTCGAGATCTTCTTGATCTCCTCGTTCTGTTCGAAGCCCGCCTCCGCCAAGGCCCGCATCTCCGCGTTCTGCTGCTGTGTCACCAGCGTCGCGTTGACCGTGAGGATGTCCGTGAGGGCCTGGCGGAAGCCGTCGACGCGTTCGCTGGTGTGGGTGACGTGGTCGGCGACGTCGCGGAGGTAGCTCTGGAGCTCGTCGTCCGTCCCGTACTTGGTGAAGCCGGCCATGAGGCCGTGGAGCATCCCGACCAGGGGCCGGGTGGCGCGCTGGAACTCGACGACCTCGCGGGAGAGTTCGTAGATACGGCGGGAGACCTCCGGGTCGCCCCCGAACACCTCGGTCTCGATCTCGTCGATGTCGTTCTGCACCCCGGCGACGACCGGTGCGTAGTCGTCCACCACCGCGTCGAGGATGGCGTACAGCACCGCCTCCGGGCCCAGCCTCAGCAGCTCCGGTGTCCCCTCCATACGGCGGCGGACCGCCGAGAGGTCCGGCGCCGCGCCGTGGCGGACCGTGATGACGAAGTCGGGGCCCACGAACACGTGCAGCTCTCCGAAGTCGACCTCCTCCGGGGCGTCGAGGTAACGGGCCGCGCGCAGCACGACGAAGAGCGTGTCGCCGTAGCGCTCCAGCTTGGGTCGCTGATGGGCCTCCATCGCGTCCTCGACGGCGAGCGGATGGAGGTCGAACTCCGTCGCCAGGGACAGCAGTTCACCCTCCGTCGGACGGGCCAGGCCGATCCACGCCATGCCGGACGGTGCCTCCCGCAGCTCCCGGAAGGTCTCCGAGAGCGTCGCCGGCGCGGAAACCCGCACGCCGTCCTCGTACAGGACCGCCTGCACCACGCTGGCCCGCTCGGACTGCTCCGGCCGCGCCGGCTCGGGACGCGGTGCCGGCGGCATGGCCGCCGGGGACGTGGGAGGGGGCAGGGCGCGGCGCCAGACGGACCTCCTGGCGCTCTTCGAGGCCGGGCGGGCACGGCGTTCGGCCATCGGTCTGCCTCCCGAGTCGCACATATGTCTGTGTGATCTTCGAGCAGGATATACGGGGCAAACGGTGTGACGGGCCGCGGGAGCCGCGCGCGTCGGCCCTTGCGGACAGAACCTGTCCGCAAGGGTCGCTAGCGTTCCACCATGACGAAGAAGGCGACCTCGACCGCACCCCTGCTCGGCGCCCGCGCCCTCAACCGCGCCACCCTCGCCCGGCAGCTGCTGCTGCGCCGTGCGCCGGTGACCGAGCTGTCGGTGAGCGGCGCCGTCGAGCATCTGCTCGGGCTCCAGGCGCAGAACGTCAAACCGCCCTACTACGCGCTCGCCGCCCGCCTGGAGAAATTCGCCCCCGAGCAGTTGTCGCGGCTCATGGCGGAGCGTGCCGTCGTACGGATCGTCACGATGCGGTCCACCATCCACACCCACACCGCCGAGGACTGCCTCACCCTGCGGCCGCTGGTGCAGCCCGCCCGCGAGCGGGAGCTGCACCAGTTCCGCAAGGGTCTCGTCGGTGTCGACCTCGACCGGCTCGCCTCCCTCGCACGGGAGTTGGTGGAGGACGAGCCGCGCACCCTCAAGCAGTTGCGCGAGGCGCTGCTCGTGGAGTGGCCCGACGCCGATCCGCTCGCCCTCGGCATCGCCGCCCGTTGCCGGCTGCCGCTCGTGCAGGTCACCCCGCGCGGGCTGTGGGGCAGGAGCGGCCAGGTCGCGCTGACCACCGCCGAGCACTGGCTCGGCCGCCCCGCCGAGCCCGCCCCCGCGCCCGAGACCGTCGTACGCCGCTATCTCGCCGCCTTCGGGCCCGCCTCCGTCAAGGACATGCAGACCTGGGCCGGGCTGACCCGGCTGCGCGAGGCGTTCGACCGGCTGCGCCCGGAGCTGGTCACCTTCCGCGACGAGAGCGGCGTCGAACTCTTCGACCTCCCCGACGCGCCCCGCCCCGACCCGGACACCCCGGCCCCGCCCCGCCTGCTGCCCGAGTTCGACAACCTGCTCCTCTCCCACGCCGACCGCTCCCGCGTCGTGCCCCCCGGTCTCAAGGGCCGTAGCTGGCAGGGAAACCAGGCCTACCGCACCTTCCTCGTCGACGGGTTCCTGGCGGGGATCTGGAAGTTCGACGGCCCCGTCGTTGTCCTGGAGCCGTTCGGCCGCCTCACCGCGGAGCAGCGGGCCGGACTCGTCGCGGAGGCCGAGCGCACCCTAAGGACGCTGCCCGGCGAGGGTGCGGACGCCGGCGGCGGCCCGTACGACATCCGCTTCGGTGCGGTCGCCGGCTGACCCGACCGGGCGGGCCGTCCGGCGGACGTCCATGGAGAGGGGGCGCTGCGAACCGCTCGTGGCAGGTTCGCAACGCCCCCTGGTATCACCTGAGGATGTGCCTCAGGAGTTCGCGGGCCGGCCTTCCCCGACTACGAGTTGACCTGCGCGGCCACCGTGCTGGAGAAGGTGGTCAGCCGGGTGTAGATACCGGGGTACTGCGCGTCGGCGCAGCCGTAGCCCCAGGAAGTAATACCTGCCAGGACGCCCCCGATCATCAGGGGACCGCCGCTGTCGCCCTGGCAGGTGTCCACGCCGCCGGAGGTGTAACCGGCGCACACCATGTCGCTCGCCTTGAACGCGGAGCCATAGGAACCGGAGCCGCCGCAGACCGAGTTGGAGACGATCGGCACGGTCGCGGTACGCAGCTGGTTGGAGGAGGAGCCGCCCGAGGAGGTGGTGCCCCAGCCGAGGATGCGGGCGGTGGTGCCGGCCGCGTAGACACCGGTCTGCGACGAGGTGACGTACGAGACGGGGGTGTACGGCATCGACGACGACAGGGTCAGCACGGCCACGTCGCTGCCGTCCTCGGCGGCCGTGTAGTTCGGGTGGATCCAGATGCGGCTGACCGACCGGACGGTGCCGTTCGTACCGTTGCGGTAGGTGCGGCCGCCGACGACACGGGTGTTGCTGGTGGTTCTGCCGTCGACGCAGTGGGCCGCGGTGATCACCTTGGTCGCGGACACGAGCGTGCCACCGCAGAACTGGCTCTGCGAGGCGTTCGTGATCTGCATGACGTACGGGTACGCGCTCGCGGTGGTGGTCGTACCGCCGACGATGGGCTGGGGAGCGGCGACGGCGCCGGGGGCGCCGAGCAGCGCGGCCGCGGAGGCGGCGGCGGTCGCCGCGGCGGCGACGATCGTCTTCCTGGCACGGTGGAACCCGAACATGGTTCTCCTCATGGGGGGGGAGTTGCCGGTGGGGGACGCGCGGGTGGGGGTGGTGCACAGGGGCCTGCGGTACCGCCCCCGCTCGGGGGAGCCGAGCGGGGGCGGTGGGCCGGTCTGTGTGCCCTGGCGTGCGGCACGGCGTAAAACGTATGACCCGATGTGATCGCTCCCCAAGGGGGGATCCCCCTAAGGGAGTTGGGGAGGGAAAACCCTCGATGACCCGGGCCGTGGTGTGAGCCTAGGCTGGAGTCGCAAGGGCGGGGGCGCGTCACGGTCGACGCGAAACCCTCGCACACCGGTCCCCTGGGAGGGGTCGTGCGCCGTTCCCGGGGAGGTCAGTTCGTCCGGTGTCCCGCCGCCAGTCGCACGATGTCCACACGCGACCGGATCCCCAGCTTCCGGTAGACCCGCGTGAGCGTCGCCTCGACCGTCTTCACGCTGATGTACAGCTTGCCGGCGATCTCCCTGTTGGTGGCGCCCTCCATCACCAGCTCGGCTACCTGCCGTTCCGTCGCCGCGAGCCCGGCGAGGGCGTCCAACGCCGACGGGGCGATCGCCGGCTGCGGCGCGGGTGCCGGGGCGACCGCGGCCCGCTCCACCTGGCGCAGCCACGGCAGGGCGCGGCAGCGGCGGAACAGCCGGGACGCCTCGTCGTACGCGGCCGGGCCGGGCGCGGGTGCCACCCCTGCGCGCGGAGCGACACCGAGTGTCTGGGGCGCGGCGCGCAGACGGGCCAGGGCGTAGGCGGCCCGCGCCTCCTCCAGTCCGCAGCCCAGCTTGGCCAGCCGGTCCTGCGCCGAGGTCAACTGCCGTACGGCCGCCTCGTGTTCACCGCGTGCCGCACGCACGAGGGCCTCGGCCCGGTCGAGGACCGCGAGGATGCTCTCGCGGCCCAGCCGCATCGCCCGCTGCCTGGTGGCGTCGATGACGTCCTGCGCCTCGGCGATCTCCCCGACCCGCACCAGCGCCTCGGCGAGATCCGCCTGCCAGCGGCCACGGGCGGGGTCGGTGACCCCGAGGCCCTCCTCCAACTCCCGCACCCGGCGCAGCGCCTGCACGGTGCCGGCCGCGTCCCCGGCCACCAACCGGGCGTGGCCGAGGGCGCCGAGGGCGCGCGAGAGGTACATCAGGTCGCCGTCCTGCTCGGCGTGTTCGGCGGCCTCCCGGGCGAGAGCCTGGGCCCGCTCCACGTCGCCCCCCGCGGCCTCCGCGAGCGAGGTCAGCATGGCGGAGGCGCCCTCGCCGATACCGGAGTCCCGGGCGAGCCCGTAGCCCTCACGGGCGAGGTCGAGGGCCCGGCCGCAGTGCCCGGTGCGCAGTTCGATCTCGGCGAGGAAGCGCACGTAGTGCACCTCGCTCTCGACCATGCCGCGACGCCGCACCTCGCGCAGCAGCGCGGTGGCCGTGGCGCGGGCGTCGCCGAACTGGTCGCTCATCATCAGCCAGCGGAAGCGGGTCGCGCCCGCCCCGTTGTGGTGACAGGCCAGCTGCGGGTCCTGCGGCTCCTTCAGCGCCTTCTTGATCGTCGCGGGCGCGTCCGGGTGCCCCATCAAGGTCTCGACCTGCGCCTGGTGGGCGAGCGCCAGAAGCTCGGTGCGGCGGTCACCGGCCTTCGCGGCCAGTTCCGCGGAGCGCGCGGCCTCCTCGCGGCCGGCCGCGAAGTCACCGTCGATGACCAGCGCGCGCCAGGCCAGCTGGTAGTGGACCAGGGCGAGCAGCCGCGGGTCGTCGCCCGCGTCGGCCAGGGCCTGCGGGTAGACGGCGTCGACCTCGGCGATCGACTGCCCGGCCGCCTCGATCACCACCATCCAGGCACGGACGCGTTCGGCGGGCTCGGTGGCCCGGCTCAGCACCTCGCGGGCGATGTCCCGGGCCAGGTCGTTCTCGCCGGCGGTCAGCGCGTCCTCGGCGGCCTGGAGCCGCCGCTCGTCCGGGGAGGGCGTCGTGTCGCCCGGGGTGTGCCGGGCCGCGAGCAGGCCCAGCTCGGCGGCGACCGAGGGCGCCCCGCGGTCCCGGGCCACGGCGGCGGCCTCGCCGAGCCGGGCGGCGACCTGCGGGTCGGCACCGGTGGTGGACAGCGCGAGATGCCGGGCCCGCTCGATGGGGTCGACGGCGGCCGTGGACAGCGCGGCGTGGGCGGCCCGCCGCTCCTGGGCGGTGGCCTCCGCGTACAGCGCCGCCGACACCAAGGGGTGCGCGAACCGTACGCCGGGGCTCTCCCGCTCCGGTGCCAGCAGCCCGAGCTCGACGGCCCGCGCGGTCTCCGCCTCGGCGTTCTCCCGCCCGGCGGCGCGCAGCAGGGCCAGGGTGGGCCGGGCTCCGGCGCTCGCCACGAGCAGGGTGCGGCGGGCCTCCGCCGAGAGCATGTCCAGCCGGTTCAGCACCAGCGTCCGCAGCGAGGTCGGCACCGGCAGCGGCTCGCCCGGGCGGGGCGGGGTGGGGCTGTCGGCGAGGGCGCGGCCCAGCTCCAGCGCGAACAGCGGGTTGCCGCCGCTGGTGCGGTGGATGTCGCGCACGGTGGAGCGGGGCAGGCCCGTGTAACCGCGGTTCTCCAGCAGCTCGGCGACATGCGCTCTGGACAGCGGATTGACTCTGAGGGCCAGGGTGTCCGGCGGGGACGCGCGTAGATACCTGTCCTGCTCATGGCCATGGGGGTCCGTCGAGGTACGGACGGCGCACAGCATGCGGACCGGCATCTCGCCGAGGCGGCGGGCGGCGAACCCGAGCAGTTCCACGCTGGCCGGATCCAGCCACTGGAGGTCGTCGGCGACGATCAGGACGGGGCCCTTGGCGGCCAGCGCGCGCAGGGTCGACAGGACCGCGAGGCGCAGGGCCAGGCCGTCGCGCTGGAGGGTGGACTCACCCCGTCCGGTGAGCGCGGATTCGAGGGCGGTGCGCTGGGGGGCGGGCAGCTGGTCGGAGACCTCGTCCACGACGAGGCCCAGCAGGTCGGTCAGGGCGAGGAACGGCAGGTGCGACTCGGACTCGGTCGCCGAGCAGCGCAGCACGGTGCGGGCCGTCGTGTCGTATTCAGCGGCCAGCGCGCGCAGGACGGTCGATTTACCGATACCGGCCGAGCCGTGCACGAGGACGCTGCCGCCGCGCGCGAGCTGCTCCCGCGCCGCAGTGAACAGCTCCTCCCTGCCTATGACCAGGTCGGGGCGGGGTCTCCCAGGCTCCTTGAAGTCCCGATGCACGGGCCACCGCTCCCCTCTGTGTCGTGTCCGGGCCAATATTAGGCAACCAGTCCTTGAATTTCGGAACGCAGCGTGGTGAGGGAAATAACAGGAAGGGTACGGCATAAGGAATTTCACACGCCCGAAACATGAATCCCCCGCCATGCCCGGGCCCACCCCTCACCGGCCTGTGGCCCCGCCGGTCCGTGAGCCGGCCGTCCCGGGCGGCTCCCGCCACCCGCGCGGGCCCAGGGAGGCGGGCCCCTGCGCAGCACGTGGGTCGCGGTGGACCCGGCGCCGGCCGCGCGGCCGACGACGGCCCCCGTACACCCCTATTGTCCCCCTGCCCCCGCGGGGCGGCGGCCGGACCGAGCCCTACGGGAGGAGCCCCGCCCGGCGGGCCGCGACGACCGCTTCCAGACGGGTGCGGGCCTCCAGTTTCCGCATGGCCGAGCGGAGGTAGCCCTTGACCGTTTCGGGGCGCAGGCCGAGACGGCCCGCGGCGGCGGCGTTGGTCGAGCCGAGGGCGACGCAGGAGAGGACGTCCAGCTCGCGGGGGGTGAGGGTGACCCGAGGGCCGGCGGGCGGCGCGGGGGAGCCGGGGCCGGGGGCGTCGACGGCGGCGGCCCCCGCCAGGCGGCCGCAGACCTGGAGGAGCTCCCGGCGCAGCTCCGGATCGTCGATGCGCGGGGCCAGCGCGCGCAGTGCCCCATGCGCCTCCCTGACCTCCTCCCACGCCCCAGGCGCCCCGTCCTCCGGCGGCCGTGCCGCCGCCAGCAGGTTCCGGGCCTCGTCCCGCACCACCAGGGCCTGCTCCATGTCCCGTGCCGCCTCCAGCGCCGCCCCGACCGTACGGTCGCCCAGCGGCTGGGGTGTGCGCAGGGCGCCGTACATCACACCGCGCACCCGGCGCCGTACGACGACGGGGACGGCGAGCACCGAGCGGATGCCCTCGGCGGCGACGGCCCCGTCGTACTCGTGGCTGATCTGCCGCGACGAGGAGTAGTCGGTCACCCAGCACGGGCGGGCCAGCGCCACCGCCTTGCCGCCGAGGCCGTTCCCGGAGTGCACGGACAGCCCGCTGAGCGAGGTCGTCCGGTTGCCCTGGAGTTCGCTGATCCGCAGTTGCCCGGGGCCCGGCTCGACCAGTCCGGCGAAGGCCAGCGGCAGTCCGGTGGCCCGCCGTAACCGGTTCAGCGCGCCGCGCAAGTCCGCCGTACCGGATGAAGCGGCATCGACGGAACCGAAGGGATCAACTGCCACGAACTCGCCCTTTCCGCGCGGCGCACCCCCGTTCGGGGGTAGTGAGACGCGTATCACGCATTACACGATGTCAGGCGACGGTCCGGCAATGAGGAGGACACATGTCGGCGATGACGAGCGCCACGAAGGAGTTCCGGGCGGCCAGGGACTTCCTGCTCGCCCACCGCGAGGACTACGCCACGGCCTACGAGGGCTTCACCTGGCCGCGCCCCGACTTCTTCAACTGGGCACTCGACTGGTTCGACGAGATCGCGCGCGGGAACGACCGCACGGCCCTGCACATCGTCGAGGAGGACGGTACCGAGACCCGCCTGTCCTTCGCCGAGATGTCCGAGCGCTCCTCCCGCGTCGCGAACTGGCTGCGCGCGCAGGGCGTGCGCGCCGACCACCGCGTCCTCGTCATGCTCGGCAACCAGGCGGAGCTGTGGGAGACCGCCCTCGCCGCCATGAAGCTGCGGGCCGTCGTCATCCCCGCCACCCCTCTGCTCGGCCCCGCCGACCTGCGGGACCGGGTCGAGCGGGGCCGGGTCCGGCATGTGATCGCACGGGCCGGGGACGCCGCCAAGTTCGACGAGGTGCCCGGCCGCTACACCCGGGTCGCCGTCGGCGGCACCGTCGACGGCTGGCGACCCTACGAGGACGCCCGCCTGGCCCCCGCGGACTTCACGCCGGACGGCGAGACCAACGCCTCCGACCCGCTGATGCTGTACTTCACCTCGGGCACCACCGCCCAGCCGAAGCTGGTGGAGCACACCCATGTGTCGTACCCCGTGGGCCACTTGGCGACGATGTACTGGATCGGCCTGCGACCGGGCGACGTCCACCTCAACATCTCCTCGCCCGGCTGGGCCAAGCACGCCTGGTCCAATCTCTTCGCCCCGTGGAACGCGGAGGCGACCGTCTTCATCCACAACTACACCCGCTTCGACGCGGCCCGGCTGCTGTCGGAGATGGAACGCGCGGGCGTCACCAGTTTCTGCGCCCCGCCCACCGTGTGGCGGATGCTGATCCAGGCCGACCTCACCCAGCTGCGTACCCCGCCCCGTGAGGTCGTCGCCGCGGGCGAGCCGCTGAACCCCGAGGTCATCGAACAGGTGCGGCGGGCCTGGGGCGTCGCCATCCGGGACGGCTTCGGCCAGACCGAGACCGCCGTGCAGGTCTCCAACAGCCCCGGCCAGGAGCTGAAGGCCGGCTCGATGGGCCGGCCCAGCCCCGGTTACAAGGTCGTCCTCCTCGACCCCGTCACCGGCGCCCCCGACGTCGACGAGGGCGAGATCGCGCTCGATCTGTCCGACCGTCCGGTGGGCGTGATGACCGGCTACCACGGCGACCCCGACCGCACCGCGGAGGCCATGGCGGGCGGCTACTACCGCACCGGCGACATCGGCTCCCGCGACCGGGACGGCTACCTCACCTACGTGGGCCGCGCCGACGACGTGTTCAAGGCGAGCGACTACAAGATCAGCCCGTTCGAGCTGGAGAGCGCCCTGCTGGAGCACGAGGCGGTGGCGGAGGCTGCCGTCGTGCCCGCGCCCGACGAGGTGCGGCTCGCGGTGCCGAAGGCGTACATCGTGCTGGCGGCGGGCTGGGAGCCGGGCCCGGACACCGCGAAGATCCTCTTCGAGCACTCCCGGACCGTCCTCGCACCGTACAAGCGGGTCCGGCGGCTGGAGTTCGCCGACCTGCCGAAGACGGTGTCGGGCAAGATCCGCCGGATCGAGCTGCGCGAGGCCACGGCCGAGGGCTCGGACGCCGAGTACCGCGAGGAGGACTTCCGGTGAGCGGGAGCGGCGGGCCCGCGGGCGGGTCGTCGTACGCGCACGGGACGAGCGGCACGCCCCTTCTCGGCGAGACGATCGGCGCCGACCTCGACCGGGCGGTGGCCGCCTGGCCGGACCGCGAGGTGCTCGTCGACGTGCCGTCCGGGCGGCGGTGGACCTACGCCCGGTTCGCGGCGGACGTGGACCGGCTGGCGTACGCGCTGGTCGCCGGCGGGATCGCCAAGGGCGACCGGGTCGGCATCTGGGCGGTCAACTGCCCGGAGTGGGTGCTCGTGCAGTACGCCACCGCGCGCATCGGCGCGATCATGGTGAACATCAACCCGGCCTACCGCACCCACGAGGTCGAGTACGTCCTCAACCAGGCCGGGGTCTCCCTGCTGTTCGCCTCGCTCAGCCACAGGACGAGTGACTACCGGGCGATGGTGGAGCAGGTGCGCGGGAACTGCCCACGGCTGCGGGAGACCGTGTACATCGGCGACCCGAGCTGGGACGCGCTGATCGCGCGCGGTACGCCTGTCCCGTTCGAGGAGCTGTCCTGCGACGACCCGATCAACATCCAGTACACCTCGGGCACCACGGGCTTCCCCAAGGGGGCGACCCTCTCCCACCACAACATCCTCAACAACGGCTACTTCGTGGGCGAGTTGCTCGCCTACACCGAGCAGGACCGGGTGTGCGTCCCCGTCCCCTTCTACCACTGTTTCGGCATGGTCATGGCGAACCTGGCCGCCACCTCGCACGGCGCCTGCGTCGTCATCCCGGCCCCCTCCTTCGATCCGAAGGCGACTCTGGAGGCCGTCCAGCAGGAACGCTGCACCTCCCTGTACGGCGTGCCGACGATGTTCATCGCGGAGCTGAACCTGCCCGACTTCGCGTCGTACGACCTGTCGTCCCTGCGCACCGGCATCATGGCGGGCTCGCCCTGCCCGGTGGAGGTGATGAAGCGGGTCGTCGCCGACATGCACATGGCCGAGGTGTCGATCTGCTACGGCATGACGGAGACCTCGCCCGTCTCCACCCAGACCCGGCGCGACGACGACCTGGAGCACCGCACCGGCACCGTCGGCCGGGTCCTGCCGCACATCGAGGTGAAGATCGTCGACCCGGCCACCGGGGTCACCCGGCCGCGGGGCACGGCGGGGGAGCTGTGCACCCGCGGCTACAGCGTGATGCTCGGCTACTGGGAGGAGCCCGAGAAGACCGCCGAGGCCGTGGACGCCGGCCGCTGGATGCACACCGGGGATCTGGCGGTGATGCGCGAGGACGGTTACGTCGAGATCGTCGGCCGGATCAAGGACATGATCATCCGGGGTGGTGAGAACATCTACCCGCGGGAGATCGAGGAGTTCCTGTACGGCCACCCGGGGATCGCCGACGTCCAGGTGGTCGGCGTCCCGCACGAGCGGTACGGCGAGGAGGTCCTCGCCTGCGTCATCCCGCGCGACCCCGCCCGGCCCCTCACCCTGGAGGAGCTACGGGCCTTCTGCGACGGGCAGTTGGCGCACTACAAGATCCCGAGCGCGCTGCGCATCCTGGACGCCTTCCCGATGACGGTGTCGGGGAAGGTCCGCAAGGTCGAACTCCGGGAGCGTTACGCGGCCGACTGAGGGTTGTCCCGTAGGCCGTGCTTCAGGCAGCGGTGAGTCCTGGGCGGAGAGCTCTTCGGCCGGTTCCGTGCAGCGCAGGCGGGCCGGGGAGAAGTCGTAGGGCAATCAGCCTTCCAGGGGCCATCGGGGTCCCCACATGTTCACGCCCCCGCGCCGGTCGCGACCAGTTCCACCGCCGCGGCGTTCACCGGCTGCGGGGTGCCCGTGAGGTCCAGGACGAACAGGGCGACGCCGAGTCGGTCGGCGCGGTCGCGGGCGTCGTCGGCGTATCCGGCGAGCGAGAAGTGGACACAGTCGCGGGACTCGGCCAGGGCGGTCAGCCACAGGCATTCGACGTCGCGCAGCGAAGCCGGCTCGACCAGCGGGTGCACCTGTGCCAGGACCCCGGGCGCGCAGAGCCCGATGCCGTGGGGCTGGCGCCGGTCGGCGCGGCGGACGTCCCGGTAGCCCAGCCAGCGCAGATAGAGGGCGACGGCGGTGACCGCGTCGCGCGCGGTGCGGATGGTGACGGGCTGGAAGGTGGCCCGCGGCTCGGCGGCTGGTTCGGTGGGCGGCTCGGCCGGTGGTTCCACCGGGTCCCCGTTCGCGGGGCTGTGCGGCTCTGCGGCGCCGGTCACCGGCACGCGCAGCACGGTTCCGCACGAGCAGCCCAGCTCCGGATGCGGCCACTGGTCCGCGCGTCCGCAGCTCCCGCAGCGGACGGTGACCCAGTCCTCGTCCCAGGTGCGGTGGGTGACGCAGACGGGGGCGGCGCGCCGGTTCAGGGGCGGCGCGACCGGGGTGCCGCACGCGCAGGGGTAGGCGGGGGCGGCGTACTCGTGTTCCCGCCCGCAGTCCGGACAGCGCACCGCCATGGTCTCGCTCATGTCCCACCCCACCACCGAGCTCACCGGGTCCCGTCGAACAGCCCCCTCATCGTCCTCCACCCGGGGGCGCACCGGCAGGGGAACGCCGTGACAGGTGTGGGCGGTCGGCGGTCCGCCGCCGAGTCCGGTGATCGCGGCGCGGGGACCCCGAACAAGGGTGATCCCGGAGCGGGTCACCGACGTCTCGATGTCCACGACGAACGGCATCGGTGCCGTGGTGGAGTCCGAGGAGCTCGCGACCGGGCCCGGTCGCGAGCCGGCCTCGGTCATTCCTGAAAGGTCTGCTTGAAGGTCTGCTCGAAGGTCTGGTTGACGGTCTGACAGGGCTCCGCACGTCCCACAGGACTCTTCAGGTCTGACCGGGAGGGGGCCGTGCGCCGGTGTGACCTCGCATGATGCGAGCCGCTTTGCCACGCCGCGGCACGGCCCCCGCTTCCCCCGTGCCCCCGTTTCCCCGGTCCCGCGAACCCGTTCCCCCGTTTTCGCCGAACCCGCGATCACGCGGACCCGTTTCCCCCGTGTCCACGATGACGCGTTGCCCCGTACCCACGACGAGGCTTTCCCCCAGAGGGCCCGCCGCCCCCGTGCCGGCGGGCCTCGTGTGTTGAGGATGTGCCCGCACCCAGGGTCAGTTGAAGCCCCCTGACGGGTGTTCAGAGGTTGATTTGAGGGTTCCGTAGGCGCCCTACGCACCCTTGCGTAGGCAGCGCGCCGGGCATGTCCGCCCAGAACCGGCACTGGTGACGATCCGTCAGCCGGAAGACCACAACGCCCCCACGGTGGCGCGGTGCGTGGCGGCGTTGGAGGGCCGTTCGAGAAGCCGGCCGCGGTGGCGGCCGCGGGGCGCTCCAGGAGCGGGAGTCCCATGGGGCCTCGGACGCTCCCGTCCGCACCGTTTCCGGTACTTGGGTTTCCATAATTCGGAATTCATCTTCTGTTTAATGGAAGATGTCGCTCGTAATCGGAGCTTGCCAAGAGGACTCGGGGGAGGGGAGCCGTGGGAGACCCCTCGAACGGCTCAGTGCGTTCCGCCGGAGGAGGCGGCAGCGCGTGAGCGGTGTGACGGTGGTGGAAGGGATGGGTCGGTACACGGACAGGAGGAGGGCGCGATGGCGTACGGAGCGGTCGAGAGCGGCACGGTGTGCCCGGCCCCGGACATGGACGGCGGCCTGCCGCCGGACCCGTCCCGGGGCGTCTTCGAGCCGATCGCCGCCGTCGCCGACGCCGTGCTCTACGAGGGCTATCTGCTGTACCCCTACCGGCGGTCCTCCGCCAAGAACCGCGTCCGATGGCAGTTCGGTGTGCTGTTCCCCCGGGAGTGGGTGGAGGCGGACGGCCCTGTCGTTCCCGGTGTGTCCGGCTCGGCCGATTCCTGGTACCAGCGGACGGAGTGTCTGCTGCGTGTCCGGCGGCCCGACGCGACCGTCCGGGTGAGGCTGCGTCATCTGCAGACGCAGCGCAAGCAGGTGGAGGAAACCGGCCGTGACGGCGGCCACCGCGCCGTCGAGTCGCTGCGGAGCGACGACGGCACGGTCCATCTGACCTTCGACGAGGCGGTCCCGTGCGAAGCCGACGTCGTGGTCCCGCTGGACGATCTGCTGCGCGGCGAGACCACCGTCCCGGTGGCGGTGCCGGCCGGTGAGGACATCGAGCCGCTGCCCCGCCATGCCGGGCGGGTGGTGCGGCGCCGCGAGGAGGTGAGGGCGAGCGTCACCCTGACGGCCGAGCGGCTCGCGGACGACGTCTGCCGGCTGCGCGTCCACACCGCGAACACCGTGGACGGCCTGGAGCCCCGGGCGCCTCGCGACGAGGCGCTGCGCCGGGCGCTCGTCGCCACCCACACCCTCATCGGCGGTGACGGAGTGGACTTCGTCTCGCTGATCGATCCGCCGGCGGACCTGGCCGACCATGCGCGGGCCTGCCGGAACGAGTTCACCTTCCCCGTCCTCGCCGGCGAACCCCCCGCCGGGTCCGTCGTGCTCTCCGCGCCGATCATCCTGCCCGACCACCCCCAGGTGGCCCCCGAGAGCCCGGGTGACCTCCATGACGCGGCGGAGATCGACGAGATCCTCACGCTGCGCACCATGCTGCTGACCGACGAGGAGAAGCGGGAGGCGCGGGCCACCGACCCGCGGGCCGCCGCGATCCTCGACCGGGTCGACACCATGCCCCCGGAGGTCTTCGCCCGCCTCCACGGCGCCGTCCGCTCGTTGACCCCGGTCGCCACCGCGGCATCCGCTACTCCGGTCGCCGCCCCGGCGCCCCCCGCCCCCGAGCGCCCCGTCTGGTGGCAGGAGGGGGCCGACGACGGGCTCTGCCCGTCCACCGAGACGGTGGTCGTCGACGGTGTCCCGCTCGGCGGCGGCAGCCGTGTACGGCTGCGGCCCCGCAGGAGCGCCGACGCCCAGGACATGTTCCTGGCCGGGCGCACCGCGAAGGTGGCCGCCGTCTTCCACGACGTCGACGGCAGCCTGCACCTCGCCGTCACCCTCGACGACGACCCCGCGTCCGAACTGCACACCTGGTACGGCCGCTTCCACTACTTCCGGCCCGACGAGCTCGAACCACTGGAGCCCGCCGGATCACCGGACGAGCCGCCGAAACCGGCTCCCGCCGCAGCCCCGGCGCGGCACACGACCGACTCCGAGACCCACCGCAGCGGAGGCCGATGACATGACCACCAGCAGCAGTACCACCGAAGTCAGCAAGGAACCCAGCCGCGCCGAGGACCGCGAGGGCTTCGACGAGATCACGATCCTCTGGATCTCCGAGGGCATGAGCTGCGACGGCGACACCGTGTCGCTGACCGCCGCCGGCCAGCCCTCCATCGAGGACCTGGTCCTCGGACTGATCCCCGGCCTGCCGAAGGTGAACCTCGTCAACAAGGTGCTGTCCCCCAGCCTGGGCGGCGAGGACTTCCTCGCCCCCTACCGGGCGGCGGCACGCGGCGACCTGGCCCCCTTCATCCTCGTCATCGAGGGCTCGATCCCCAACCAGAACATCATCGAGGGCGACGGCTACTGGACGTCCTTCGGCAACGACCCGGAGACCGGTGAGCCGCAGACCCTCAACTGGTGGATCGACCAACTCGCCCCCAAGGCCTGGGCGGTCGTCGCCGCCGGCACCTGCGCCACCTTCGGCGGCATCCACGCCATGTCCGGCAACCCGACCGGCTGCATGGGCCTCGCCGACTACCTGGGCTGGGACTACACCTCGCAGGGCGGGCTGCCCGTGGTCAACGTGCCCGGCTGCCCGATCCAGCCCGAGAACTTCATGGAGACCCTGGTCTGGGTCCTCTACCACGCGGCCGGTTCCGCGCCCCCGCCGCCGCTGGACCACATGCTGCGCCCGCAGTGGCTGTTCGGCAAGACGGTGCACGAGGGCTGCGACCGGGGCTCGTACTACGAGCAGGCCGGCTTCGCCAAGGACTACAACTCGCCCAAGTGCCTGGTGAAGACCGGCTGTTGGGGCCCCGTCGTGAACTGCAACGTGCCCAAGCGCGGCTGGATGGCCGGGATCGGCGGCTGCCCGAACGTCGGCGGCATCTGCATCGGCTGCACGATGCCCGGTTTCCCCGACGCGTTCATGCCGTTCATGGACGAGCCCCCCGGCGGCACCCTGTCGTCGATGGTCATCAAGCCGTACGGGGCCGTCATCCGCAGACTGCGCGGCATGACGAACGAGCTGGTCAACCACGAGCCCAGGTGGCGCCACAACAAGCGCAAGCTGACCAGCGGCTACAACCCGCGCTGGCGCCCGTGAGGCCGCGCACACCGCGTCCCGCCGCCACGACCCCGACCACCCCCAGCACCTGCACCACCCCCAGCACCTGCACCACCCCACCCACCCGTCACCCGCACGAAGCCGACAACGAGGGGCACCACCGCACATGACCACCACCGAGGCCCGGCCCACCGAGCGCAAGCCGCCACAACTCGTGGACATGTCCTGGGATCCGATCACCCGGATCATCGGGAACCTGGGCATCTACACGAAGATCGACTTCGCCAACCGGGAAGTCGTGGAATGCCACAGCACCTCGTCGCTGTTCCGCGGCTACTCGGTGTTCATGAAGGGCAAGGACCCTCGCGACGCGGGCTTCATCACGTCCCGGATCTGCGGCATCTGCGGTGACAACCACACCACCTGCTCCGACTACGCCCAGCAGATGGCCTACGGCGTCAAGCCGCCCCCGCTGGCCGACTACATCGTCAACCTCGGCGAGGCGGCCGAGTACATCTTCGACCACACGATCTTCCAGGACAACCTGGTCTTCGTGGACTTCTGCGAGGCCATGGTCAAGTCCACCAACCCCGGTGTGCTGGCCCGCGCCGAGGCCACGTCGGCACCCCGCGGCGACATCCACGGCTACCGCACGATCGCCGACATCATGCGGGCCTTCAACCCCTTCGAGGGCGAGGTCTACAAGGAGGCCCTGAAGGTCAGCCGGATCACGCGCGAGATGTTCTGCCTCATGGAGGGGCGGCACGTCCACCCGTCCACGCTGTACCCCGGCGGCGTCGGCACGATGCCGCAGCCGACCACCTTCACCGACTACCTGAGCCGGCTGATGCGGGTCATCGACTTCGTGAAGAAGGCCGTCGCCATGAACGACGACGTCTTCGACTTCTTCTACGAGGCGCTGCCCGGCTACGAGGAGGTCGGCCGCCGTCGTGTCCTGCTGGGCTGCTGGGGCGCCTTCCAGGACCCCATGACCGTCGACTACCGCTACGAGACGATGAACACCTGGGGCAAGCAGATGTACGTCACCCCGGGCATCATCGTCGACGGCGAACTCGTCACCAACAACCTCATCGACATCAACCTCGGCCTGCGCATCATGCTGGGCAGTTCGTACTACGAGGACTGGGTGAACGAGCAGCCCTTCGTCACCCACGACCCGCTCGGCAACCCCGTCGACATGCGCCACCCGTGGAACCAGACCACCGTCCCGGTGCCGCAGAAGCGGGACTTCGACGACAAGTACAGCTGGGTCATGAGCCCCCGCTGGCTCGACCCGCGCACCGGGGACCACCTCGCCCTCGACACCGGCGGCGGCCCGCTCGCCCGCCTGTGGTCGACCGCGCTGAGCGGCATCGTCGACACCCCGTACGTCAAGTCCACCGGCCACAGCGTGCGCATCTCCCTGCCCAAGGGCGAGACGCTCCCGGAGACGACCTTCGAGTGGCGCATCCCGCAGTGGAGCAACACCATCGAACGCGACCGCGCCCGGCCGTACTTCGTCGCCTACGCGGCCGCGATGGCCCTCCAGTTCCTGGAGGAGGCCATGGGGCTGGTACGGGCCGGCGAGACCAAGGTGTTCGAGAACTTCGAGGTGCCCGACGAGGCGATCGGCTGCGGCTTCCACGAGGCGGTGCGCGGCGTCCTCTCCCACCACCTGGTGATCAAGGACAAGAAGATCGCCAACTACCACCCGTACCCGCCCACCCCCTGGAACGCCAGCCCCCGCGACAAGTTCGGCACCCCCGGCCCGTACGAGGACGCCGTCCAGGGCCAGCCGATCTTCGAGGAGAACGGTCCCGACGACTTCAAGGGCATCGACATCATGCGCACCGTGCGCAGCTTCGACCCCTGCCTGCCGTGCGGCGTGCACATGTACGTCGGCAAGGGCAAGACGCTCACCACGCTCCACTCGCCGACGTACGGGGCGAACCATGGCTGAGGCCGCCGCCCCGGCACGGCTCGCGGACCCGGACGTCGAGGCCCGGCTCGCCCGCCTCGACGAGCTGCTGGAGGAGGTCGAGTCCGCACCCGGCCCGGCGACGCGCTCCGCGACCGAGGCGGTACGGCTGCTGACCGAGGTCTACGGCGAGGCCCTGGCCCGTGTCCTCGACCACGCGGACGCACCGCTGGCCGAACGCCTCGCCGACGACGAACTGCTGGGCCATCTGCTGGTGCTGCACGACATCCACCCCGAGTCCCCCGAGGACCGGGCGGCCCGCGCGGTCGAACGCCTCCGGCCCGCCGTACGGGAACGCGGCGGCGACGTGGAGTGGGCCGGTGTGGACGGGGACGTGGCCCGGGTCCGGCTGACGTCGGGCGGCGGCTGCGGCTCCGGGTGCGGCGGCGGAGGAGGCGACGTCAGTGCCGCCGTACGGGAGGCGGTGCTCGCCATGGCTCCCGAGCTGACGGAGGTGCAGCCGGTGCCGGAGACTCCGGCCCCCGCGTTCGTCCCGCTGACCACGCTCAGGCGCCGGGGTGCACCGTGACCACCGAGGGGGCACTGGCCCGCCTCATCCGGTCGTCCGCCGACCGCGCCGCGGCGGCCGAGGCGGAGGTGTGCGACCTGTGCGCCGCTCCGGTCGCCGACGAGCACGCCCACCTCTACGACACCGGGCAGGCGGAGGTGCGCTGCGTGTGCGGCCCCTGCTCGGTGCTGTTCGCCGAGGCCCGGGCGGGCGACGGCCACTACCGGCTGGTGCCCCGGCGCCGGGTGCGGCTGCCGCACCTGGACACGGCCGTGCTGGGGGTCCCGGTCGGCCTGGTCTTCTTCGTCCCCCGGGCGGACGGCACCGTCACCGCCGAGGGCCCGAGCCCGGCGGGCGCCATGCGGTGGGAGGTCGACGCGGACGCCTGGACGCAACTGGTCGGGACGTGTCCGCAGCTCGCCGGCATGGAACCCGATGTGGAGGCCCTGCTGGTGAACACCGTCCACGGTCTCGACCACCACTGGATCGTGCCGGTCGACGACTGCTACCGCATGGTCGCCGTCGTACGCCGCGAGTGGCGCGGCCTGTCCGGCGGCGGCCGCATCTGGCCGGCCGTCGAGCAGTTCTTCGAGGACCTCACCGAGCGGTCATGAGCACGCACTCCGCGGGTCGGAGGCGAGGAAGGAGCGCACCCATGGGCAGCATCAGAGTGGGCCGGGCCCAGGCCAAGCCCGATACGCCCCGGCACATCGCCGGCATGCACCAGGGCAACCGGGGACCGTACAAGGCCCAGAAGGGACACCACGAGGACGGCACCGCCGACGCGCGCCGCTCCACCGGGATCCACTGGAAGCGGCATGACACCCTCGCGGAGACCATGCCGAACATCTCACCGGGATGAGACAGCAGGGAGTCGCCGTGATGATGACGTACATGCGCGTACGAAGGCCCGCCTCCGTCGGCAGACGGGGCGGGATGACCGGACAGCGGGTCCTGAAGGCCGAGGCCGCCATGGTCGGCGGTCTGGCCCTGGCGCTGCTCCTGTGGGAGCTGCCGAGCCTGCGGCGGGAGGCGCGGATCTGGCGGATGGCCGGCGGTTTCCGCGCCGGCCACCGGTATCCGTGAGCCCGCCGTGCACGAACTGTCGATCGCGACCGCGATCATCGAACGGGCCGACGAGCTGGCCCGGGCGGACGGCACGGGCTCCGTCTCGGCGGTGACCGTCCGGGTCGGGGAGCTGGCGGGCGTCGTACCCGACGCCCTCAGCTTCGCCTTCGAGGTGGCCCGGGACGGCACCGCCCTCGCCGGGGCACGGCTCCTGGTCGAGCAGGTCCCCGCACAGGCCTGGTGCGGGGAGTGCGCCGAGGAGTTCGCGGTGGGCATGCCGCCCTTCTTCTGGTGCCCGCGCTGCGACCGGCCCTCCACCGAGCTGCGCAGCGGCCGGGAACTGGAGATCGCCGCGATCGAGCCGGCACCGGCACCCGCATAGCCCGAGGGCCCCGCCGGTACGCCGGCGGGGCCCTCGGACTCCAGCTCAGCAGATCCGCGGAAGCTGCTCGCCGAGCGGCAGGTCCACCACCCGCGTGCCGCCGAGACCGGTGGCGACCACGACCATCCCCGGATGGTCGGAGACGCACTCACCGATCAGCGTGGCCCCGGCGCCCTGCGGATGGGCCCGCATCGCCGCCAGCACCTCCTCCGCCGCCGACGGCGGCACGAAGGCGACCAGCCGGCCCTCGTTGGCGACGTACAGGGGGTCGAGCCCGAGGAACCCGCAGGCGTTGGCCACCGCGTCCGGCACCGGGATGGCGCGCTCCCGGAGGCGGACACCGGTCCCGGAGGCACGGGCGATCTCGTTCAGGGACGCCGCCAGACCGCCCCTGGTGGGATCGCGCAGCACATGGATGTCGGGGGTGACCGCCAGCATGGCCGCGACCAGCTCCGCGAGGGGCGCCGTGTCACTGGCGACGTCCACCCCGAACTCCAGCCCCTCCCGCACGCTCATGATCGCCACCCCGTGCAGGCCGATCGGCCCGCTGACGATGACCGCGTCCCCCGGCCGAGCCCGCTGGGGCCGGATGTCCACGCCGTCCGGGACGAGACCCACACCGGCGGTGGTGACGTACACCCCGTCCCCGTGTCCGGACTCCACCACCTTGGTGTCGCCCGTGGCGACGGTCACGCCGGCGGTCTCGGCCGCCGCGCCCATGGCGCGGGCGATCCGCTCCACGACCGCCAGCTCCACGCCTTCCTCCAGGACGAAGGCGGCGGAGAGGAACGCGGGCCGGGCACCGCTCATCGCCAGGTCGTTGACGGTGCCGTTGACCGCCAGATCGCCCAGGCAGCCGCCGGGGAAGAACAGCGGCCGGACCACGTAGGAGTCGGTGGAGAACGCCAGCCGGGCACCGCCCAGTTCGAGGACGGCGGAGTCGGCGAGCGAGGCCAGCACGGCGTTGCCGTAGGCGGGGGCGAAGACCTGCTCGACCAGTTCCGCCGACAGCGCGCCCCCTCCGCCGTGTCCCATCACCACGACCGGCTGGTCGCGCAGCGGGGCGGGGCAGGTCCAGGCGGACGGATCGACCACATCGGCGAGTTGCTCAGGCAACGGGGTTCATCTCCTCCCGCGCGGCCGGGGCGGCCTGCGGTGTCGGGCCGTCGTTCATCCGGCGGTACAGGTAGTAGGCCGCGCAGGCGCCCTCGCTGGAGACCATGGTGGCGCCGAGCGGGGTGCGCGGGGTGCAGGCGGTGCCGAACGCGGCGCACTCCGTGGGCTTGATGAGCCCTTGGAGCACCTCGCCGCTGCGGCACTCGGCCGGCTCCTCGGTACGGATACCCGAGACGTCGAAGCGGTGCTCCGCGTCGTACGCGCGGAACGCGTCGGTGAGCCGCCAGCCGCTCGCCGGGATGCGCCCGATCCCCCGCCAGTTGCGGTCTGTGACCTCGAACACCTCCTCGATCATGCGGACGGCGGCGGGGTTGCCCTCCTCGCGCACGGCACGCGCGTAGGCGTTCTCCACGCGGTGCTCACCGCGCTCCAGCTGGCGGACCGCGCGGCGGATGCCCTCCAGGATGTCCAGCGGTTCGAAGCCGGTCACCACGATCGGCACGCGGTACCGCTCGGCGAGGTCCGGGTACTCTGCCGTGCCCATCACGCTGCACACGTGCCCGGCCGCGAGGAAGCCCTGCACCCGGCAGGAGGGCGCCGTCATGATGGCCTCGACCGCCGGGGGCACCCGCACATGCGACACCAGCAGGCTGAAGTTGGTCAGGCCCAGGCGGCGCGCCTGGTGCACGGCCATCGCGTTGGCGGGGGCCGTGGTCTCGAAGCCGATGGCGAAGAAGACCACCTCCCGGTCCGGGTTGCGGCGGGCCAGCTCCAGCGCGTCGAGCGGCGAGTACACCACGCGGACGTCACCGCCGCCGCCCTTGACCCGGAACAGGTCCCGGTCGGTGCCGGGCACGCGGAGCATGTCACCGAAGGAGCAGAAGATCACCCCCGGGCGCGCGGCGATCTCCAGCGCCTTGTCGATGACCTCCAGGGGTGTCACGCACACGGGGCAGCCCGGCCCGTGGATCAGCTCCACCTCGTCGGGCAGCAGACGGTCGATGCCGTGGCGGACGATCGAGTGGGTCTGCCCGCCGCACACCTCCATCAGGGCCCACGGCCGGGTGGCGGTGGCACGGATCTCGTCCAGCAGCCGCCGCGCCAGAGCGGGGTCGTTGAACTCGTCGATGTACTTCACGGGGTTCCCGCCTCCTTCGCCGCCTGCTCCCAGGCGTCGCCGAACTCCTCCTCCAGCAGCCCCAGTTCCTCGAAGAGCTTCAAGGAGGCCAGGGCCGACTCCTCGTCCAGGCGCTGGAGCGCGAACCCGACGTGCACGATGACGTACTCACCCACCCGCACCTCGGGTACGTACTCCAGACACGCCTGCTTCTGCACACCGCCGAAGTCGATCAGCCCGGTGAGCGGGTCGGCGCCGTCGTCGATGGCCACGACCTTGCCGGGCACTGCCAAACACATGGGTCACTCCTCTTGTCGTCGGTGAGCCGCGACCACCAGTTGGCCGAGGGCCAGCCCGCCGTCGTTCGGCGGGACCTCGCCGTGCCGCAGCACCGTGAAGCCCGCCCCGGCCAGCAGTCGCGTGCACTCCTCCTCCAGCAGGGCGTTGGCGAAGACGCCGCCGCTCAGGGCGACGACGGCCCGGCCGGTGTCCCGGCGGGCCCGTCGGCAGATCTCCACGACGGCCCGCGCGACGCCCCGGTGGAAGCGCGCCGCGAGCACGGCGGGCGGGGTGCCCCGGCGCAGGTCGGCGACGAGCGCCCGCAGCACGGGCGCCGGGTCCCACGCGTCGGCGGTAATGCCGAAGGCGTACGCCGAGGTGTCGGCAGCCCAGGCACTGGCGGCCGCCGCCTCCAGTTCCAGGGCGGCCTGGGCCTCGTAGCCCGCGCGGTGGCATACGCCCGCCAGGGACGACACGGCGTCGAAGAGCCGGCCCATGCTGGACGTCGCCACGCAAGCCAGTCCGCGCGTCAACTGGCGATCCAGCATTCGGAGTTCTCGCGGCGCGCAAGCGGTCACGCAGGGCAGGTCCGCATCCCACGGCAGGCCCGCGGCCCACAGCCGGGCCAGCGCGAGGCGGCACGGGTTGGCGACCCCCGCGTCACCACCGGGCAGCGGGGCGGGGGCCAGGTGAGCGAAGCGCCGGTGGCCCGTGTAGTCGGCGAGCAGGATCTCACCGCCCCAGACGGTGCCGTCGTCGCCGTAGCCGGTGCCGTCGAACGCGACGCCGATGACGGGCGCCGTGCCGTCGAGGCCGTGCTCGGCCATCGCCGAGGCGATGTGCGCGTGGTGGTGCTGGACGAGCACGGGCCTGCCCCCGGAGAGCCGGGCGGCCCACCGCGCCGAGTGGTACCCGGGGTGCCGGTCCGCGGCGACGAGTTCGGGGCTGACGCCGGTCAGGCTCCGCATGCGCGTCTCCGCCCGCCGGGCCGCCTCCAGGGTGGTCAGCTCACCCATGTCGCCGATGTGCGGACCGAACCACGCCTGGTCGCCCTCGCCCAGGCACAGGGCGTTCTTCAGATCGCCGCCCACCGCGAGCGCGGGCCGTACCGCCACCGGCAGCCGCAGCGGGCGGGGCACGTACCCCCGGGACCGGCGCAGCACCTGCTCGGTGCCGTCGGGGCGCACCCGCAGCAGGGAGTCGTCACAGGGCGCGGAGACGGCCCGGTCATGGGCGAGCCAGGCGTCCGCGAGGCCGGCCAGCCGGGTCAGCGCCTCGTCGTCGTCCGTGACGATCGGTTCCCCCGAGCGGTTGCCGCTCGTCATCACCAGCACCCGCGGGCCCGGCGGATCGCCGGGCAGCCCGAACAGCAGCGTGTGCAGCGGGGTGTACGGCAGCATGACGCCGAGGTGCGGGCTGCCGGGACACACACCGGAGGCGAGGACCCGCTGACCCGCGCGCGGGCGCAGCAGGACGATGGGGCGCCGGGGGCCGGTGAGCGCCGCCGCCTCGGCCGTCGAGACGGCGGCGATCCGCCGTACGGTGTCGAGGTCCGCGCACATCACCGCGAACGGTTTGCCGCCGCGCGCCTTGCGGGTGCGCAGGGCGTCGACAGCGGTCGCGTCGCCGGCGTCGCACGCCAGGTGGTAGCCGCCCAGGCCCTTGACGGCGACGATCCGGCCGGCGGCCAGCAGCGCGCGGGCCGTCGCGAGGGCGTCGGCGTCCCGGGCGGGCCGGACCCCGCTGCCCGACGCGGGCACCAGACGCAGCCGGGGCCCGCAGCCGGGGCAGGCGACGGGCTGGGCGTGGAAGCGGCGGTCGGCGGGGTCGCCGTACTCCCGGGCGCAGGCCGGACACAGGGGGAAGCCGGCCATGGTGGTGACGGCCCGGTCGTACGGCATCCCCGTGGCGATGGTGAAGCGGGGACCGCAGTGGGTGCAGGTGACGAAGGGGTGCCGGTACCGGCGGTCGGCCGGGTCGGCCAGCTCCCGCAGACAGTCCGCGCAGGCCGCCGTGTCCGGCGGGAGCAGGGTGCGGCCGGGGGACCGTTCGGTGGAACGGATCGTGAAGGTGTCGTCGGCACCCGTGGCGGACAGGTCCTCGACCCCGACACCGGTGACGGCGGCCAACGGCGGCGGCTCCGCGGCCAGTCGGTCGCAGAACAGCGCGATGCCGGCCGGCGGGCCCTCCACCTCGATGAGCACGCCGTTCGCCGTGTTGCTCACGAAGCCGGCCAGGGCCAGGTCCGTGGCCAGGCGGTGGACGAACGGGCGGAAGCCCACGCCCTGCACCGTTCCGCGCACGGTGACGCGTCGGCGCACCGTCCGCTCGCCGCCGGTGCCGCGCGGAGCGCTGGTGGCGGGCGCCGTCACGAGACGCGGCCGGCCGCGAGGCCGGACCCGGTGTCCTCATGGCTGTGCGGACGCGGCGCCAGGGGAGGCCGGTGGACGGGCGCCCCGTCCCGCACCGCGAGCACCCGCTCCAGGACGGTGTCGACGCCCTCGCCGCTGCGGGCGCAGGACCGCACCACCTCCACGCCCGGGTTGACCCGCCGCACCTGGGCGTGGAAGGCGGACTCGTCGAAACCGGCGGCCTCGGCCAGATCGGTCTTGGTGAGCACCACGAGATGGGCGGAGCCGAAGGCCGTGGGGTACTTCAGCGGCTTGTCCTCCCCCTCCGTCACCGCCATGAGGACGATCCGCAGGCTCTCGCCGAGGTCGTAGGAGGCCGGGCAGACGAGGTTGCCGACGTTCTCCACGAACAGCAGCGAGGTGTCGGCGGGCAGCCAGCTCTCCACGTGGCCGCGCAGCTGCCGGGCCTCCAGATGGCACAGCCCGTCGGTCAGCAGCTGCCTGACCGGCGCCCCCGAACGGGCGAGCCGGCGGGCGTCGTTCTCGGTCGCCAGGTCCGCGGTCAGCGCGGCCACCGGCAGCTGCCGCTCCACCGCGCGGGCCAGCACCCGGCCGAGCAGTTCGGTCTTGCCGCTGCCCGGGCTGGACAGCAGGTTGACCACGGTCACCCCGCGTCCGGTGAGCTCGTCGCGCAGGCTCGCGGCCAGCCCGTCGTTCTTCGCCAGGACGGCCTGGGTGACGTCGTCCACGGACTCGCACATGGCGCAGCTCCTCGCGAGGGGTCGGGTGCGTCGGACCGCTGCCGATCCTCCGCGCCGCCGGCGACCGGGCGGGGGAGACGGGCCGCGGACGGGCCCGCGGATTCGTCCGGGCGGCTCAACGGGGCTGCGCCGCCGGGGTCAGCGGGGGCGTCGCCGCCGGGTCCGCGAGCAGCGCCGGGACCATGGTGTGCAGCGCCGTGACGGCCCGCGCGACGGCGTCGCGCACCGTCGCGCTGACCCCGGGGGCGATGTCCTCGTCGCCGTGCGGCAGCACCTCCGGCTCGCAGGCGAGGACGAGGACACGGGGGAGCGGTTCGTCGCCCAGGTGGGCGGCCAGGGCCAGGACCTTCGCCGGGTCCATCCCGTGTGCCTCGGGCGGGGGGCCGCCGGTGGCGCGGTCGGGCGGTTCCGGTTCGATCAGCGACAGGGTGCCGGGCCGGTGCCCGCGCACGGACGCGTCCACCAGGACGGCCGTGTCGTAGCCGCCGAGCAGTTCGTAGGCGAGGTCCATGCCCCGGATGCCGAAGTCCCGCACCCGCGCCTCGGGCGGCAGCGGGCACCCGTCCAGGGCACGGATCACCTCGGGGCCGAAGGCGTCGTCGGCGAGGAAGATGTTGCCGACCCCCGCGACCAGCAGGCGCGCGCTCATCGCGCACCTCCCGTGGCCAGGGGCCGGGCGGAGCCGTGGGGCTGCTTACGGACGAACGCCGAACGCAGGGCGTGGTAGGGGGCGTGCGGGTCGAGGAAGACGGCGTGCATACGGGCGAGTTCGGTCTCCCGGTACGCGGCGAGCGGCCGCCGCTCCTCGTCCGCCCGGCGTGCCGCCGCTTTGGCGGCGATCCGCGACGTGAGATCCGGCGCCTCGGCGAGCGCGGCCGCCATGCTCTCGACCTCGGCGGTGAACCCCTGCGGGGCGACCGGCAGGAGACGGTCCACCAGCCCGATCCGCGCGGCGGTCGCGGCACTCACCGGCAGCGCCTCGCCGGTCAGCCGCTCTGCGGTCTCCGCTCCGACGCGGCGCGGCAGCGTGTACGTCCAGTACTCCGACCCGTACAGGCCCATGCGCCGGTAGTGCGGGTTGAGGACGGCGCCCTCGCGGCACCACACCTCGTCGGCGGCCAGGGCGAGCATGACGCCGCCGGCCGCCGCGTTGCCGCCGAGCGCCGCCACCACCAGGCGGTCGGTGGTGCACAGCACCGCCTCGACGAGGTCGTTCATGGCGTCGAGGTTGGCCCGGGACTCGGCCGCCGGGTCGGCCGACGCCTCGATGACAGCCAGGTGGATGCCGTTGGAGAAGAAGTCGCGGGACCCGCCGAGCACCAGCACCGGCGTGGGGCGGGCGACCGCGTACCGGTAGGCGTCGAGCAGCCGCCGGCAGTGGTCGGTGGCCATGGCGCCGCCGGGGAACGAGAAGTCCAGGAAGCCGACGGCGCCGAGCCGGCGGTACCGGATGTCGGTGAACGTGCGCCGGCCCGGGGGCAGTTCGAGCGGGACGGCGCTCACCGGCAGCCGGGTCCGGCGGTCGTCGGAGCCCGGCGTCCCCCGGGCGGCTCCGGGCGGGGCGGAGAAGCCGGCGAGGACGGAGTCCGCCGGGCGGCGGAACGGCGCGGGGTCGCCGGAGCTCTTGCGCGGGCGCAGTTCGGGGATCCACACCGCGCCGTCCCGGGTGGCCCGGCAGACCGCCCCGGCCCGTGTCGCCAGCAGTTCGCCGGGACGTCCGCGGAGCCGGTCCTCGGCGTGTCCGCCGTGCAGGAACACCTCCCGGCCGAGGAGTTCGTCCAGGACTCCCGGCTGCGAGTCGGCCGCGCGGAGCTTCCTCAGCACCGTCCGCGTGCCGTCGTTCTCCCAGTCGATCCGGCGCCGCTCCTGGCGGAAGAAGTCGCGCCACACCACCCGGATGCCGGGATCGCTCTGCGGCCGCGGTTTGAAGGACCCCTCGGCGTACCGCCGCACGGCCAGCAGGACGGCGGCCGAGGCGGCGTCGGAGACCTCGCCCCGGTACAGGTCGCTCTTGCCGACCGGAGGCACCGGGAACGACACGGCGGCCCAGACGTCACCGGCGTCCATCCCCGCCTCCGCCTGGAGGACCGTCACCCCCCAGTGGGGCGCCTCCTCGGTGATCGCCCAGTCCAGGGAGGACGGGCCGCGGTCGCCGGGCGGCCCCGGGTGCACGATGAGGCAGGGGCGCTCCCGCCACACCTCCTCGGGCAGGGCCGTCCTCAGCAGGGGAGCGACGATCAGCTCCGGGCGCCTCTCGCGTGCGGCGGCCAGGACCGCGTCGGTGCCGTGCGAGGCCAGAACGACCTCCACGCGGTGCCCCCGGTCCGACAGTTCCGCGTACACACGCTGGGAAAGGCTGTTGAACGCGCCGGCTACCAGCAAGATGTCCATGACGTGGCATGTTCGCCGGTCCGGGGAGGGGCACGAAGGACCACGGCGGCGTTTCGCCCGGCTCGTGTCCCTACATGGGCGAGCCTCGGTGTGTACGCAGGGCCCGGTCGCCGTGCCCCGGCCGTGTCGGGACACCCGGGCCGGGCGACCTCGGATCGCCGTGCGGCGTCCGTTAAGGTCGTGTCGCAGCGGCGGGGGCGCACCAAGCGTGCGATGCGGGAACGTGCAGGTCGGAGCCGACGTCATGGGGGCGTAGTGCGATTGCGAGTGGAGTTCACCACCGAGCCGTTCGACCTGGACGAGCCCCCGCGGCATGCGCTGGTCGCCCGGGACGTCATCGAGGCGGCCGAGCTGGACGCCGTCGACGTGGGCCCCTTCGGCAACACCGCCGAGGGCGGGTCCGACGCCGTGCTCACCGCGGTCGACGCCCTGCTGCGCCGGGCCCTGGAGGCGGGCGCCACCCGGGTCTCGCTCCAGGTCAACGTGGTCGGGGAGGGGCAGGGGTGAGCGCCGCCGGGGACGACCCCTTCGTCGCGGCCGTCAAGCCGCTGGTCGACGCCATGGGCGGGGTCATGCTGCCGCCGGGCGAGGCCGGCCCCGACGACGTCGTGCTCTCCTGGCAGGGCGCCGATGTCGTCGCCGTACGTCTGCCGCAGCTCGCCGAGTCGCTCGACCACATCCTCGCCGCGCTGGAACGCAAGCACGGCAAGGCCCTCGGCGACCTCGACCGCAAGACCAAGCAGGAGATCGTACGGACGCTGGAGGCGCGCGGCGCCTTCTCCGTGCGGCACGGTGTGGAGACCGTCGCGAGCGCCCTCGGCGTCAGCCGCTTCACCGTCTACAACTACCTGAACAGGGAGAACGCGGCGAAGGGCCGGTGAAGGGCGGTCCGGTCGGGCGAGCGGCGCCCACCGTATGTTTTCAACAAACTGTTGACGAGGTGTCGTCGCGGGGCGTTAGCTTGCCGTAGCCAGTCCAGCACCACGGCCACGGAGGCTCCCGTGACTTCGCGTTCCTCGACGCCCGGCCTGACCCGCTTCAACACCCTGGAGAAGCAAGCCGCCGTCGCAGCGCTCCACGAGGTGTGCGCCTCGGCGGAATGGGGGCGCAGACTGCTCGCCGGCCGTCCGTACGCCACCGTCGCGGACCTCCTCGACGCCGGTGACGCCGCCATGGCCGAGCTGACCGCCGAGGACCTGGCGGAGGCGATGGCCGGACACCCGCCGATCGGCCGCCCCAGGCCGGGCGACCCGACCTCGGCCCGTGAGCAACGCGGCATGGCCGGCGCCTCCGACGCGCTGAAGGCGGAGATGCTCGAACTGAACCTGGCCTACCAGGAGAAGTTCGGCCACGTCTTCCTGATCTGCGCCACCGGCCGCACCGGCGAGCAGATGCGCGACGCCGTCAGCGAGCGCATCGGCAACACGCCGGAGGAGGAACGCGAGATCGTCCGTGTCGAACTGGGCAAGATCAACCGCATCCGCCTCACCCGACTGGTCGAAGAGGACTGACAGCAGCATGAGCAACAGCACCACGGCCTCCGTGTCCACGCACATCCTGGACACCAGCGTCGGCCGCCCCGCCCCCGGGGTCGCCGTCCGCCTCGCCGCCCGTCCGGGACGCGACGCGGACTGGCGGGACCTCGGCGGCTCCGCGACCGACGCCGACGGCCGGTGCAAGGACCTCCCGGCGCTGCCGGAAGGGACGACCCACGTACGGCTCGACTTCGCCGTGGAGCCGTACTTCGAGGCCAAGCAGGCCGAGACCGAGCAAGCCGAGGCACAGCAGGACGCCCCCGCGAACCGGGACAGCGGTGTGTTCTTCCCCGAGGTGGTCATCACGTTCGCCGTCGACGCCGGCGAGCACTACCACGTACCGCTGCTGCTCAACCCGTTCGGCTACTCCGTATACCGAGGGAGTTAGCACGCATGCCCATTCTTGGACAGAACCAGTACGGCAAGGCCGAGAACCGCGTCGTACGCATCACGCGGGACGGCGCCACCCACCACATCAAGGACCTCAACGTCTCCGTGGCCCTCTCCGGAGACATGGACGAGGTCCACCTCTCCGGCTCCAACGCCAACGTCCTGCCGACGGACACCACCAAGAACACGGTGTACGCCTTCGCCAAGGAACACGGCATCGAGTCCGCCGAGCAGTTCGGCATCCGTCTCGCCCGCCACTTCGTGACCTCCCAGCCGGCCATCCACCGGGCCCGTATCCGCATCGAGGAGTACTCCTGGGAGCGCATCGAGCACTCGGGGAAGGGCGCGCACTCCTTCGTCCGCAAGGGCCAGGAGACCCGGCTCGCCCAGATCACCTACGACGGCTCGGCGTGGGAGGTCGTCTCCGGCCTCAAGGACCTCACCGTCATGAACTCGACCGACTCCGAGTTCTGGGGCTATGTCAAGGACAAGTACACGACCCTCCCCGAGGCGCACGACCGCATCCTCGCCACCGACGTCTCCGGCCGCTGGCGCTTCAACTGGACCGACGACGAGGCGCCGACGCCGACCTGGGACGAGTCGTACGCGCAGGTCAAGCGGCACATGCTCCAGGCCTTCGCCGAGACGTACTCGCTCTCGCTCCAGCAGACCCTCTACGCGATGGGCGCCCGGATCATCGACCGGCGCGGAGAGATCGACGAGGTCCGTTTCTCCCTCCCGAACAACCACCACTTCCTGGTGGACCTCGCCCCGTTCGGCCTTGAGAACGACACCGCCGAAGGAGCCGTCTACTTCGCCGCCGACCGCCCCTACGGCCTCATCGAGGCGACCGTCCTGCGGGACGGCGCAGAGGCTTGCATCCCGGCCGACCTCACCAACCTCTGACGCGGACCCGGAACGTACATCCGGGAGTTGGGACGAACAACGATGGCTCAGCGCATCGTCATCGAGAACGCGGCGATCGCGACCGTGGACGCGCGGGACACGGAGTACACGTCGGGCCATGTGGTCGTGGCGGACCACGTGATCGAGTCGGTGGGCGCGGGACGGGCCCCCGAGGGACTGACGGACGTCGTACGCCGGATCGACGCCACCGGACACCTGGTGACTCCCGGCCTGGTCAACACCCACCACCACTTCTACCAGTGGATCACCCGGGGTCTCGCCACCGACCACAACCTCTTCGACTGGCTCGTCGCGCTGTACCCGACCTGGGCGCGCATCGACGAGCAGATGACGTACGCGGCGGCCCAGGGCTCCCTCGCGATGATGGCCCGCGGCGGTGTCACGACCGCGATGGACCACCACTACGTCTTCCCGAAGGGCTCCGGTGACCTGTCGGGCTCCATCATCCGGGCCGCCCGCGAGACGGGCGTCCGCTTCACCCTCGCCCGCGGCTCCATGGACCGCAGCGAGAAGGACGGCGGCCTGCCCCCGGACTTCGCCGTCGAGACCCTCGACGGGGCGCTCGCCGCCACCGAGGCCACCGTGAACGCCCACCACGACGCCTCCTTCGGCGCCATGACCCAAGTGGCCGTCGCCCCCTGCTCCCCGTTCTCCGTCTCGACCGAACTCCTCAGGCAGGGCGCCGAGCTGGCCCGCCGTCTCGGCGTACGGCTGCACACCCACGGCTCGGAGACGGTCGAGGAGGAGAAGTTCTGCCACGAGCTGTTCGGCATGGGCCCGACCGACTACTTCGAGTCGACGGGCTGGCTCGGCGAGGACGTGTGGATGGCGCACTGCGTCCATATGAACGACTCCGACATCGAAGCCTTCGCCCGGACGAGGACCGGCGTCGCCCACTGCCCGTCCTCCAACGCCCGGCTCGCGGCCGGTATCGCCCGCGTCCCCGACATGCTGGCGGCCGGCGTCCCGGTCGGCCTCGGCGTCGACGGCACCGCCTCCAACGAGTCCGGCGAACTCCATACCGAGCTGCGCAACGCGCTCCTCGTCAACCGCCTCGGCGCCCACCGCGAAGCCGCCCTCAACGCCCGCCAGGCGCTGCGCCTCGGCACCTACGGCGGTGCCCAGGTCCTGGGCCGGGCGGCCGAGATCGGCTCCCTGGAGGCCGGAAAGCTCGCCGACCTCGTCCTGTGGAAGCTCGACACCCTCGCCCACGCCTCCATCGCCGACCCGGTGACCGCCCTGGTCTTCGGCGCGGCGGCCCCGGTGACCCTGTCGCTGGTGGGCGGCCGTGCCGTCGTGGAGGACGGCCGCCTGCTGCACGTGGACGAGGACGCGATCGCCCGCTCGACACGGGAAGAGGCCCGGCGACTGGCCCGGATCGCGGCAGGGGACTGACGGGCCGCGGGTGCCCACCGCCGGCGGCGCAGCGGCAACCCGGCCGCGCCGTACGGCGGTGGACTCCGGCCGAGGGGGACGGCCCTCGCCGGTACGCCGTGGACCCGGCCGGGGTCCGCGGCGGCCGTCTCCCGAGCGCACACGAACCCGTTTCAGGTGAGCGCCGTGAGCCGGTCCCACACCTCGGCGGCCACCGTGTACGTGTCTCCGGCCGGCTCGGTGGCGAGCGGTCCAGGGTTCCGGATCCAGCGGTCCTCCAGGGCGAACCAGTCGATCTTCTTCGGTGCCCGCCCGTCGGCGAGCGCGGCCCGCAGCTCCTCGAAGTACGTCGACCAGCGCAACCGGTACAGCCCACCGACCAGGCCCGCCCACTCCCGGTTGGCGTAGTCCCGCAGACCCGCGTCCGCGCCCTCGCGGGTGCCCCACACGGTCAGCAGCGACAGGTTGTCGTACGCCAGCCGCTCCCGCTCGGCGTCGCTCGCCCCCCAGGCCCGCGCATCGGCGACCCAACGGCCCAGCAGATGACGGGAGTCGGTGGCGAGCAGCCGGTCCAGCAGCTCCAGCAGGGACAGCCAGACCTCCGCCAGCTCCTTCAGCCGGGCGGCGTCACGGGCGTCGTACGCCGCCTTGATCCGCGGCAGCAGCACCCGGCTGCGGTTGGACAGGACCTGGCGGGCGACGTCCAGGAGATCCCGGCGGTAGGCGGACGACGTACGCAACCCGGCCCGCACACGCAGCAGTTCGCCGAGCGCCGGCTCCAGGTCCGCCGGGGCGTACCGGAGCTGCTTGGGCGACCAGCGGGCAGCTCGTACGACGCCCAGCGCCGGACGCGCGCCGAACAGGCCGTCGGCGCCCTCGCTCCACCGGTCGGCGCGGGTGGTGCCGTAGACGGTCCGGCGCAGGATGTCCCAGGCGGCCTCGGCATGCGGGTCGCGGGCGCCGTACCGCGCGTGCGCCCACGTGGCGAACCACCTCTTGAGGTCCAGTTTCCCCTCGCGCCAGGCCAGTTCGGAGAACAGGGCGAAGGCCGCCGGGTTGTTGTCCGCCGCTTCCGGCATCAGTGCGATACCGCGCAGCCTGCTGCCGGGCCTGGTGCGCCACGTCTCGTACAGCTCCGCCCAGTCGCGGGTGTTGGCGCCGAGCACGGTGTGGCCGCCGAAGTTCCAGATCGAGCCGAACGCGTACGGTGTGTCACCCCAGTCGGCCTCGCGGTCGGTGACCGTGGGAAATCGGTCGGAGAGGCCGTCGACCACGAGCATGTGCTTCTTGTCGACGGCGTCGACGATCGCGCGCGGCGGGTTGTGCTGCCAGCCGAGGATCACCCAGGTGGCGTCGGGGCGAGCCCGCCGCAGCGCCCGCTCGACGCCCTTCGCCGCGTCCCCCACGGGCACGTCACCCGGATCGCCGCCCTCGTGCAGCAGGTCCATCTTGTACAGGTTCGACGGACCGCCGAACAGCTCGTTCTGTACCCGGTAGAAGGCCGCCGCCACCCGCGCGAACGCGTCCGTGCGCGGGTCCAGCCAGTCGGGGCGGGCGAAGCCCATCCAGTCGCCCTGCGGGATCGTCCGCGCCCCCGGGACGCGCTCGGCGAAGCCCGGCGGGACCGTCCCGAAGTAGCCGGGGAACACCGGGGTCATGCCCAGCTCGCGCACCCGGTCGGCGATCCGGCGGCCGAGGGCGGCGCGGGCGTCGAGCAGCTGCCGGGAGACGGGGGCGGGGAATCCCGACAGGTTCTGCAGCAGCCACCACGGCTGGTGGGCGGGGCCCGGGATCCACTCCCGAAGCTCCTCCTCCCCGTACCCGAACTCCTGGAACACCCGGTGGTAGAGCGCGTCCGCGCCCGTGTAGACGAGGATCTCGTTGTAGCCGTGCAGGGCCAGCACGTCCAGCTCGTGTTCCCAGTACGACCAGTCGAGGTAGGCGCCCGTGTAGCCGTCGTTGGTGTCGTTCAGGGCGAAGCGGTGGGGGACGTTCGCGCGTCGGGTGACCGTGCCGTCGAGGCCCGGCAGGGCGCGGGGAAGGTCCGTCTGCTCGCCCGCCCAGTTGATCTCGGCGTACGCGATGTGCCGCAGGTACCAGTGGAGACCGGTGAGTCGGGTGGCCGGGGTGTCCCCGGTGACGGTGATGCGCCCGGTGCGGCCCGTGACCTGGAAGGTGTCCCGCTCGGCCTTCTCGGCGAATGTGATCTGCCGCCAGTGGTCCGGCAGCAGCCGCCGGGCCGCCGAAGCGGCCGCGTCCCCCTGTCCGTCCGCGCGAAGGGCGTCGACCGGCGGGGTCGCACGGGCGGGGGTGCAGGCGACCGCCGCCCCCGCCGAACCGGCGGCGAAGGCGGCGAGAAGGGCACGACGGGCGAGCGGCATGAGGTCTCCGGGTGCGGGTGGGGGGTACGCCGAGGGAGGAATACCCCCGAAACGACACTTCCGCACCGACACACGGCCACAAGGGGGAGAATCCGCCGTGAACGGCCGGGAGGCGCCCGCGCTGCCCGGGGCTCTATGGGGCGGGGGTCCACGCCATCAGGTTGGCCAGGAGTTCCGCCTGCTCCACGGCGTCGTCGAGGGCGTGGTGCGTGTGCCGGCGCCGCGAGAGCAGATGGCGCGGCATCGTCCCCTTGGCCACCGCCCGCAGCGGGACCTTCGCCTTCGTGGCGTACAGCGTCTTCATGTCGAGGCACCCCGAGTGCCCGAACGGGCTGTCGCCGGTGAAGCGGATCAGGTACCAGTACAGGAACGTCCAGTCGTACGACGCCGGGTACCCGCACATCACCGGCTGCGCCCCCGCGCTCACCTCACGCACCCACGCGCCGAACTCCCCGAGCGCGACCGCCGGGTCGGCCCCCCGCACCAGCAGCCGCTCCCGGTCCAGGCCGCTCACGGCCAGCGCCTCCGACACGAACTCCTCGCTGATCGGCCGCAGTTCACGGTAGAAGGTGTGTTCCTCCGGGTCGGCCGGCGTGAAACCGTCCACGTCCTGCCGGCCCGCGACGGCCGCGCCGACGCTGAGCATCGAGTAGGGGCCGGGGATGGGTCCGTCGGCCTCGATGTCCACGGAGATGTACAGACTGGGCTTGATCCTGCGTAGTGCCATGGGGCGAGCATGACGGCCGGCCGACACGCGGCGCATCCGGATTTCGGGCCGGGCGGACTCGGCCTCTAGGGACGCGCGTACGCCTGACAGGGCCGGCCGGCGGGACGGCGGCCGGTGAAGAACGAGGCCGGGGGTACGCCCATGAGGGTGCGGAAGTCGGCGGTCATGTGCGACTGGTCGTAGTACCCGGTGGCGGCCGCGAGCTGGGCCCACGGGACGGCGGGGGAGCGGTGCGTGAGGATGTGCCGCACCCGCGCGATGCGGGCGAAGTGCTTCGGCGAGACCCCCACCCCGTCCGCGAAGAGATTCCGCAGCTGCCGCTCGCTGACGGCGAGGCGCTCCGCCGATTCCCGCACACCTCGGGGGAGATGGCCGGGACCCGTCGACAGCGCGCGCACCGCCGCACGCAGCATCGCGGTACGGGGGTCGTCGGCAGGGGCGAGGTGCTCCGACAGGACCTCCGCCAGGCGGGGGAGGATCGACTCGGCCTCCGGCGAACGGAGTTCGTCGGCGAGTCGGCGTGCCGCCGCTGTCGGGAAGTCGCCGAGCCGGATCACCTTGCCCACCAGGCCGGCCGCCGGGACACCCAGCAATGGGCGCGCTGTGCCCGGCGCCAGGCGCAACTGCACGCAGGAGACCGGTCGTTCGCTCACGTGGTAGGACGCCCGGGGGCGCGGGCCCACGACCATGACGACCCGGTGGCCGCTCTCCTCGGCCCGTACGACCAGCTTGGTCGCGGTGTCGGGGAGATGGGCGTACGGCTCCTTCGGATCACCATCCGTCGGCGCGGCCTCGGCCTCCGCTCCGTCGAACCACGCCCGCAGGGCGTCGGGCAGCGGGCCGGGCCCTTCGGGTGCGCCGGCCCCGGCCCCGGTCTCGTACGTCGTCGGCGTGTTCACCCGTCCACCGTAGACGCCGGACACGCTGGAACGGGGGTCGGCGACTGTGCCGGAATTTCCTAGAGTCCGGGGCCGGCGATCGGCAGCCTGGTGGGCATGATCATCGTCACGGGTGCCACCGGCACCATCGGCAGTGAAGTCGTACGACAGCTCGCGGCGCGCGGTGAGAAGGTGCGTGCCCTCACGCGGGACCCGTCCCGAGCGCGGGTGCCCGGCGGTGTGGAAGTGGCGCGCGGGGACCACCGCGAACTCGCGACCGTCGAGGCCGCGATGGCCGGGGCCTCGGCGCTCTTCGCGGTGGGTGTGCTGGGCCCCGGTGACGGAGAGGTGGACGCGGCCCTGGTGGACCTGGCCCGCGCGGCGGGCGTCGGGCGCATCGTGAAGCTCTCCGCCATCGGCACCGGGGACCCGGCTGCCGGTCCCGGCGGCAACTGGCATCTGCCGGGCGAACGGGCCGTCCGCGACAGCGGGTTGGAGTGGACCGTCCTGCGGCCCTCGTCGTTCGCCTCCAACACGCTGAGCTGGGCGCAGGCGATCTGCTCCGGTTCACCCGTGCCCAACATGACGGGCACGGGTACCCAGGGCGTCGTCGACCCCCGCGATGTGTCGGAGGTCGCCGTGGAAGCGCTCCTCACCGCACGGCACGCGGGGCGGACCTACACCCTGACCGGCCCGGAGGCCATCAGCACCGCGGACCAGGCCGCCACCCTCGCCTCCGTGCTCGGCCGGCCGGTCGGGACGGTCGACCTGTCGCCGGGGCAGGTACGGGACCACCTGGTGGCCGCGGGGATGGGGGACACCTATGTGGAGGGCGTCGTTGCCGGGACCGCGTTCGTGCGCGCGGGCGGTGGGGCCGACGTGACCGACGACGTTCCGCGGGTGCTGGGCCGACGGGCGCGCACGTACCGGGAGTGGGCGGAGGACCACCGGGAGGCGTTCGCCGCGACGTGACGGGTGGCGCACCGACCGGGGCGGCTTCCGCCTTCGTCATGTCCTCCTGCGCCTCTCGTCCCGTTCGCCGTACGTCGATGTGCGCCGGATGTCCCGAATGGGCCGCCGGGTGTCGATCGTGAAGCACCAGGGGTGGCGCCCGAGCCTCCCGTGCCACCGCAAGGGGCCGCTTCGCGATGACGGACCTGCTCCTGCTCGCCTTCGAGAACGACCCGAAGCCGCTGAACCCGCTGGACTGAGCAACCGGAGGGCTGTCACTCGCCGTTCGGGCTGTGGGCCGCGCTCACAGCCCGAACGGCTTCGGGTCGGCGGCCAGCTCCCTGAAGTACTCGCGCGGGTCGGCGACGAGCTTGCGTGTCCGGAGGTCCAACAGCCCGCCCACACCGGTGATCTCGGCGGCCACCGTGCCGTCGGCCTTGCGAATCGTCTGCTCCATCCGGAACGTCCTGCCCTCGCCCCAGAGGAACGCGCAGGTCACCTCGACCTCGTCACCGGCGAGCAGCTCACGCCGGTAGCTGATCGTCGTCTCCAGGGCGACGGGACCGACGCCCTTCGCCATCAGGTCGGCCTGCCGGATCCCGGCCGCCTGGAGCAGCGACCAGCGCGCGTGCTCCCCGTACTGCAGGTACACGCTCTGGTTGAGGTGTCCCTGGACATCGGTCTCGTACCCCCGGACGGTCACCGGGACGGAAAACGGCTCGGACTCTGACACAACTACCCCTCGGCTGCCTCGGCGGTGAACAGGACGGACGCAAGCCTACTGAGCGCTTGCTCATGTTGTGGTCGACGGTCCGGCTCTGGCCGGTCACACCTTCCTGGGTGAGGCCAGCAGATACCGTTCGCGGGTCCGCGGGTCCGTGTGCTCGCTCGCGTGCCAGCCCGCCTTCTCCAGGGTCCCCGCGCAGGCGCGCAGCGCCCCGGCGTCCGGCTCGTGCACGGCGACGGCCTCCGGCTGCGGGGTGGCCCGCACCCGGTAGCCGCCACGCTCCGTCTGCGCGCCCGCCGGGCGGTGGCCCGCCGCCTCGAGGGCGAGCGCGGCGGCCCGTACGAGATGCGTGCGCTCCCAGCCGCACGGGCGGTCGGTGGCGCCGCCAGGGTTGGTCATCCGCCGTAGTTCGAGGAGTCCCTGCCAGGCGCTGTGCACCTCACGGGCCCGTGCCGGCCCGGCCTCGGCGGACTCCTCGCCGCCCACCCGGGCGGCGAACACCCCCGACTCGGCGGGGGCGGGCGGAGCCGGGGACGGCGCCGGTGCGGGGCCGGCGGGCGCGGCGGCCCCGGTGCGTTCCGCGGCCTCGGGCGGCGGGCCCGTTTCCCGTATCCGGTGCCCGGCCGGCGTCAGGAAGTGATCGTGCGGCGGGCGTGGGTGGCGGAACGCCAGCCCTCGCTTCACCAGCGCCGCCAGCTGGGCCGCCGTACCCGTGAGCCGTCCGGTCACGGGCTCGGCGGCGTCGATGATCCGCCGCTGGACGGCGGTCGGCGGTCGGGTCACGACGACCTCCCTTCCCGCAGGAGCGCTGTCGTACGCGGACGACGTCAACCCACTCGAAGACTACGAGGAGGGTCTGACATTCCATGCCGCGAGCACCGGACGGCCGTGTTCCGTACCGAGCCGGCAGACCGTGCCCGTGGCGAGCTGGAACAGCGCCCCGGCGGACACCGGCAGCCCGAGGTAGCGCGCCGTCAGGACGCGCAGGAAGTGGCCGTGCGCCACCAGCACCACACAGCCCTCCGTGTTCGCCAGCGCCGCGTGCGCCTTCGCCAGTATCCGGTCGGCGCGCGCCCCGACGTCCTCCGGGCCTTCCCCGGGGTGGTCGGGCGGTCCCGGAGCCACCCCGTCGGTGAACAGGAACCAGCCGGGCCGCGTCCGGTGGATCTCCTGGGTCGTCACCCCTTCGTACGCCCCGTAGTCCCACTCGGAGAGGTCCGCGTCCACCTGCGCCCCGGCGAGCCCGGCCAGCTCGGCCGTCTGCCGGGCCCGCTTCAACGGACTGACGAACACGGCCCCGATCCGGTGCGAGTTCAGCAACGGCGCCAGCCCGCGCGCCTGTTCCCGCCCCCGGTCGGTCAGCGGCAGGTCCGTCCAGCTGGTGTGCTGCCCGGACAGCGACCACGAGGTCTCCCCGTGCCGCACGAGAAAGAGATCAGCCATGCCTCACAGGCTACGAGCCCACCGCTCCAGTTCCTCGAACTCCGGCTCGCGCAGCCCCCGGCGGGGGTCGATCCGCAGCAGCAGGGCCGGTGTGTCGTGGTGCCGGGCGACATGGCGGACGTCGAGGTCGGTGATCATGTCGTCGACCCAGACGAAGGGCCGGCCGGCGGCCCACTCCAGGACCCGGCGGGTCTTCCAGTAGAGGCCGTCGGGGTCTCGTGCGAAAAGATCGGTGAACTCGATGACGGGCAGGTCGCCGGGGAGGCCGATCACGGGGCCGATCATCTCGTTCGCGTCGTGCATCCAGGTGGTGGCCCAGGCCAGGTCGTACGGCAGGGCGAGCAGGCGCTGCCCGTGGGCGGGGTTGAGGCGGACGCGCAGGCCCCGGCGGAGCCTGCGGGAGCCGGGTTTCTGGCGGGCGGACCAGAGGGTGGGGTGCACCCGGCGGGTGATGTAGCCGCGCGGTCGCCGCAGGCGGGCGCCGAACGGGTTGAGGGGGCCGTCGACATCCAGCAGGAGCAGAGGTCGGTCAGTCATGGGAAGGGTCTACCCACGACGGGGCGGTCGGCCTGCCGGAGGTCCCGTACGACGACCGGGAGGCAGCCCCGGACGCGGTTCCCCGGAACCGCCCGGCCGTCCCTCGCCGAGGGGCCCCCAGCTCCGCGGCCCTCCGCTACTGCCGATAGCCGCTCAGGAACCGTCCGATACGGCTGATCGCCGCGTCCAGATCGTCCGCGTGCGGCAGCGTGAGGATGCGGAAGTGGTCGGGGGCCGGCCAGTTGAAGCCCGTGCCCTGGACGACCTGGATCTTCTCGCGGAGCAGCAGGTCGAGGACGAACTTCTCGTCGTCGTGGATCTTGTGGACCTTCGGGTCGAGGCGCGGGAACGCGTACAGCGCGCCCTTCGGCTTGACGCACGACACGCCGGGGATCTCGTTGAGCTTCTCCCACGCGACGTTCCGCTGCTCGTGCAGACGCCCGCCCGGCGTGGTCAGGTCCCGGATGGACTGACGGCCACCGAGCGCGGCCTGGATGGCGTACTGGGCGGGGGCGTTGGCGCACAGCCGCATGGAGGCCAGCATCGTCAGGCCCTCCAGATAGTTGCGGGCGTGCTGTCTGGGTCCGGTGACGACCAGCCAGCCGGAGCGGAAGCCCGCCACCCGGTAGGTCTTGGACAGGCCGCAGAAGGTGAGCACGACCAGGTCCGGGGCGAGTGCGGCGGCCGAGTGGTGCACGGCGTCGTCGTACAGGATCTGGTCGTAGATCTCGTCGGCGAAGACCATCAGGCCGTGCCGGCGGGCGAGATCGAGGATGCCCTCGATGATCTCCTTCGGGTAGACGGCGCCGGTGGGGTTGTTGGGGTTGATGATGACGACGGCCTTGGTGCGGTCGGTGATCTTCGACGCCATGTCGTCCAGGTCCGGGTACCAGTCGGCCTGCTCGTCGCACAGGTAGTGGACCGCCTTGCCGCCGGCCAGGGTGGTCACGGCCGTCCACAGCGGGAAGTCCGGCGCGGGGATGAGGATCTCGTCGCCGTCCTCGATCAGCGCCTGTACGGCCATGGAGACCAGCTCGGAGACGCCGTTGCCGAGGAAGACGTCGTCGACGTCGACCTCCAGGCCGAGGGTCTGGTAGCGCTGGGCGACCGCGCGTCGGGCGGAGAGGACGCCGCGCGAGTCCGTGTAGCCGTGGGCCTGCGGGAGCATCCGGATCATGTCCTGGAGGATCTCCTCGGGCGCCTCGAAGCCGAAGAGCGCGGGGTTGCCGGTGTTCAGGCGCAGCACGCTGTGGCCCGCCTCCTCCAGCGCGTTCGCGTGCTCGATCACGGGGCCGCGGATCTCGTAACAGACCTCGCTGAGCTTGCTCGACTGCCGGAACTCCATGCGCTCTCGCCCTCCGGTTCGCTATGTCGCTTGTTCGCTTGGTTTTACCAAGTAGGCGCTTGGAAAGTCCAATGACATGTCTAGACTGCGTCGCATGTCACCTCGCCGAAGCTACGACCAGTACTGCTCCGCCGCCCGGGCGCTCGACCTCGTCGGTGACCGCTGGACCCTGCTGATCGTGCGCGAACTGCTCGCCGGGCCGCGCCGCTACACCGACCTGCACGCGGACCTGCCGGGCGTCAGTACGGACGTCCTCGCGTCACGGCTGAAGGACATGGAGCGTGACGGTCTGTCGACCCGGCGCCGGCTGCCGCCGCCGGGGGCCGCGTACGTGTACGAACTCACCTCGCGCGGAAGGGCGTTGCTGCCGGTGCTCCAGGCGCTGGGGGAGTGGGGCGAGGGTGTGCTGGGCGACCGGCGGCCGACGGACGCCGTACGGGCGCACTGGTTCGCCCTGCCGCTGCTCCGCGACCTCGACGGTTGTGCCGCCGGGCTCGTCGAAGTGCGGCTGGCGGAAGGGACGTTCCACCTGTGGGCGGGCGCCGGGGAGGCGCCGGTGTACGGCGACGGGCCCGCTCCGGGGGAGCCGGACGCCCGGCTGTCTCTCGACGAGGAGACCTGCGGCGCGGTGGGCCGGGGGGAACTGGGCCTGAGGGACGCCGTAGGGCAGGGCCGGGTCGAGGTCACGGGGGAGGGGGCCCTGGCGAAGGAGTTGCGGGAGGGATGAGTTCCGGTGAGGGCGCTCGCGGGCGTCCCTTCCGGGCGGTCCGTGCGAAGGCCCGCCGAACCACACGTGGTCGGCGGGCCGTTGAACGGGCGTCAGGCGCCCGGCGGCGGCACCCTCGCCGGGCGGCCCGAACCGCGGGTGAGGGAGTAGCCGCCGATGCCCGCGAGGGCGGCCAGGACCGCGCCGAGCGCGGTCCACACCCAGCGGTCGCTCCACCAGCCCGAGGCCCAGCCGTCGTCGGGTTCGAGGGAGGACAGGACGGCCTCGGCCGAGGAGTCCTCGTCATCCTGCCGCGAGGTCACCGCGATGCCCGGCACGAGCGGCTGCGCCAGCGACCCGTCGACCGCCGCCGCACCGCCGATGTCCTTGGACTCGGCCCGGACCTCCACGCCCACCGGCAGGCCGAGATCGGCCGTGGCCAGTCGCGTCGTCGTCAGCCGGACGTAGTACGTGCCCGGCAACGGGTCGCCCGACCACTGCTCCGACCAGGCGCGGACCGTGCGCAGCGTGCAGGACAGCTCCACGGAGGCCGCCCCCGCGTCGGCCGTGCGCGTCTGTGCCCCGTACTGGCAGGCCTGGCGGCGCCGCAGCCCGTCGTACACGTCGAGCTGCCACGTCGAGGACGACCCGGCCGCCTCCGGCAGCTTGACCGTCGCCCGCACGGTGGGGCGTTGGCCGGCGTCCGCCGGGAACGACCAGTACAGGTAGTCGCCGGTCGAGGCGCTCGCCGTCGCGGTCTCCCCCTGTTCGAACTCCGCCGCCGTACGGAAGGAGGTGCCCGCCTCGGTGGGCGCGTCACCGTTCTCCGACGGGCTCGCGGAGGGAGTGGAGTCGGCCGCCGCCGGGGAGACGGCCAGGGCCAGCATCAGCAGGGCGGCGCCCCACACACGTGTGATCCGCATCAGTTGGTCCTCCAGACCGCGACCCGCCAGCGCGACAGCCAGCCCCACAGCACACCCGCCAGGAACCCGGCGAGCACCAGCACACCGAGCAGCCACCAGCCGCGGCCGAGCCCGAAGGAGGCCACGTCCTTCGCCTGGTCCGGTCCCTCCACGACATCGACGGTGATCTCCAGCGGCAGACCGGGCGTGGTCTTCACCCCGCCGGCCGGCGCGTACGAGTGGGTCACCTGGAGGCACACGGTCTCGGCGACGTCCTCGTCCTCCTCGTCCTCGGCCTCCGCCTTCGGGTAGCGCAGACCCGTCGATATCACGTCCGTACGGCCGTTCCCGGCCGCCTCACCGCGCACGATCTCGCGGTTCTTCACGGTGACCGCACGCAGCAGCACCCCGTAGGACGGGGTGACGTCACGGTCCGCCGCGACGCTCACCGAGGCCCGCAGCTCCTGGCCGGGCTTCACGTCCACGCGGTACCAGCGCTGCTGGTTGAACTCCTCGCGGTCGGTGAACAGACCCGAGGTGAGCGTGGGCGCCTGGGCGCACGCCTCGGCGCCCTCGACGGCCTTCGGTACGACCACCGGGTCGGCGGCGCGGTCCACCAACTGGTTGACGCGGTCGGTGAGTTCGTCGCGGTGCTCGATCGAGGTGTACGTGCCGCCGGTCGCCTCGGCGATACAGCTGAGCTGGACGCGCATCTTGGCGTTGGGGACCAGGCCGAGCGTGTCGATGGTCAGGCCGATGCCCTTGGCCGCGATCTCGCGGGCCACCTCGCACGGGTCGAGCGGGGCGCAGGTGTCCTCGCCGTCGCTGATCAGGACGATGCGCTTGGTGCCCTCGCCGCCCTCCAGGTCGTCGGCCGCCTTCAGCAGCGCCGGGCCGATCGGGGTCCAGCCGGTCGGGGTGAGCGTGGCCACCGCGGTCTTCGCCTCGGTGCGGTCCAGCGGGCCCACCGGGTAGAGCTGCGCGGTGTCCTTGCAGCCCGTCTTGCGGTCGTCGCCCGGGTAGTCGGCCCCCAGCGTGCGGATGCCGAGCTGTACCTCCTCGGGTGTCGCGTCCAGGACCTCGTTGAACGCCTGCTTCGCCGCGGCCATCCGGGACTGCCCGTCGATGTCCTTCGCCCGCATCGAACCGCTGACGTCCAGCAGGAGGTTGACCTTGGGCGCGGTGGCCGTCGTCTCGTCGGCGACGGCCGTGGACGGGACGGCGATCCCGGCCGTCAGGGCGGCGAGCAGGGCGAACACCCCTGCTGCCGGCCGATGTCTTGTGATCATCGGCGGATCCTATTGACCGGGAGGCCCGCGCTTCAAAACGAGACCGCCCGTTCACCGGCCGGACAACGGCACCCGCCGCGCGGGCGGGGAGGCGGGCGCGCGGCGGAGGTTCGCCCCGGCCGCCGGGCCGCCGACGGGCCCGGTGGCGAGTGGCCGTTCCGCCGATGGGCCCCGGTGACGAGCCCCGGCCCCGGGCCCCACCGGCGGTCGTCACCGCAGGGGAGTCGGCAGCTCCGCCCAGATGTCACCCGGCCGCTCCGGCGAAAGACGCATCAGCGTCAGCGCCTTCGTCGGTACCGGCCCCTCCAGCAACGTGTCCAGATCGGCGGTCGGCGGCACGTCCCGTACGGCGGCGGAGAGCGCCTCGCGCAGCACGGGCGTCGAGCCCGCCGTCGCCCCCAGCGCGCCCGTGATCAGCGCGCCGAACAGCTTGCGGCGCAGGGCGGTCTCGTCGTCCGTGATGATGCGACCGGTCATCGCGGGGGCGGCGAGCCCGTGCCGGGCCAGCCGGGCGGGGCTCACCCTGATGTCCGCGAGGTCGCGGTAGACGAGCCGCACGGGGGCACCCGACGGCGACAGCACCACCAGAAGGTTCTGGCCGTGCGCCTCCAGCGCCACACCCAGGTCGAGGAGCCGGAGGCAGACCGTGAGCGCGAGTCGGCTGAAATCCGCCAGCCACGAGGGTGACCGGGGCAGTCCGGTGGCCCCCAGCGCGGCCACCGGGACGACCCGCTCACCGGCGGCGGTGTCCGCGTACCTCTCCGGCGACTCCCGCAGGACGGCCGCCAGGTCCGGCGAACCCGCGGTGACCGCGCCGAGCGTACGGGTCACGTGCAGCAGCCCGTCCGCGCGGTCGGCGACCTCCGCCATGAAGTCCGACACGATCGCCGAGGTCTCGATCGAGTAGACCGAGATGTCCCGCACGGAGGACGTCAACCGGGCGCTCAACGCGGTCTTCACATGCTCCCCGCCCTCCGCGAGGGCGAGGGTGCGCAACGACATCAGCGGATGTGCGTCGATCACCTCGCCCGGGGGGCACTTGAGCACATGAGCCGCCTGCCACGGATGGACCGGCACCAGCACCCGTCCCCCGTCCCGGAAGCGCTCCGGCCACTCCCCGACCACCAGCGCCTCGTCCACCGGTGCCAGCCCCAGCGGTACGAGCTGCCGGTGCTCGGGCCCGTAGGCGAGCTGATCGGCGGCGGAGAAACCGGGCCGGGAACGGCAGTTGGGGTGGAAGGGATGTCCGTCGACGATGGACTGCTCCCACTCCCGGCTCGTCACCGGCGCCTCCGCCACCGTCGGTCGGCCGGCCCGCGACAGCGCCAACGAGGCCGCGCTGTGGTCGAGTTCGGCTGCGAAGGCGGCACTGTGCGGGACCGCGAGCGCGCTCATCAGCCGCGCCGGACGGTCGTACGGCCGCCCGCCGAACCACACCTGGTCGACCGGCGCATCCGTGGCGTACGGGTCCACCGGGGGGCCGTGCAGCCGGCGGCCGTCGGCCAGCAGGAGCGTGACGCCGTCGTCCCCGGCCGTCTCCCGGCGCACCACCCAGGGCAGCGGTTCGTGCACGAGGCCCCGCCACAGCCGCGCCAGCACTGCCGCCCGGGCACCGGGCAGCGCGGCCGTGTAGGGCAGCGTCAGACCGGGGCGCACGGCGCCCAGCTCGGCGCCGAGCGCCGCCTCGGCATCCGACATCGGACGGCGGTCCACGGGCGGCCTCCTAGGGGGCGGTACGACGACGGGCGGATACGGCACCGCTGTCGACAGCGGCGTACGACCACTGCCCGCCCGCCTCCGCGGCGACGCATGACGGCGTCGGGACAAGCCACCTCGGGCAGACATACTGATCACACGTGCACCGTATGTGGAACGAATGGACTCCGTGGACGCCAACCCGCCCCGCGACGACGTCGGGACCGCCGCCGACGCCCACGCCGCCGCACCGCTGCTCAACTGCCTCCTGAGGGAGGTGGCCGAGCCCGTCGGACCAGGTGTGTACCGCCTCGCGGCCGGGGGCCGCCTGCTGCGCGTCCGGGGCACCCGCCGCCCCACCGGCCCCGAGGTGTTCACGGACGGCGCCTGGCGTCCGCTGACCCACGCCGGACTGGTCGAACTCACCGCCGACGAACTCCGCCTCCGCACCGGCCTGGCCAACCCCGAGCTGCCCGCCGAGATGCTCGACAGCCGCGAGACCGTGGCCGCCTTCCTCGCGGCGCGCGCCCACGCGACGGCACCCGAGGACCCGTACCGCCGTTCGGAACAGTCGCTGGTCACCGGGCACCCGTACCACCCCGCCCCCAAGGCGCGCGGCGGCGGCCCGGCCGCCGCCTGGCTGCCCTACGCGCCGGAGGCGTACGCCGGTTTCCCGCTGACGCTGCTCGGGGTCCGCCAGGACATGCTGGTCGAGGAGGGCGACACCACCGCCCTCGACACCCTGGGCGCGGCCCCGCCCGGCTACCGGCTGCTGCCCGCGCACCCCTGGCAACTCGACCTGGTGGGTGAGCGGTTGGCCGAGGCTTTCGCCGACGGACGGCTGATACGGCTGGGGCACACGGCGGGGGAGGTGTGGCCGACGGCCGCGATCCGCACGGTGTGCGTCCCGGGGGAGGTCGTTCGAGGGAACCCCGGTGGGACGCCCGGCGAGGTCCCCGGGGCGGACCGCTTCGAGGCGGACCTCTTCCTCAAGTTCAGCCTGGACGTGCGCATCACCAACGACGTACGCCGCCTGTGGCGCCACGACCTGCTCAAGCTGCGCCGCACGGACGCGGCGGCCGGCGCGGCCCTCGCCGCGCTGCCGGACGGCGCCTGGCTGAGCGACCGCGGCTACCGCACCGCCGCCTTCGCGTTCGAGGAGCTCGCGGTACTGGTCCGCGACGGGCTGGCCGGACATCTGGCCCCCGGCACGACCGCCGTCCTCGGCGCCGCCCTCACCGAGGACACCGCGGCGTTCCCGGACAACCCGCTGGTCCGCGCCACCGCCCCCGGCGAATGGTGGAAGGCGTATCTGCGCGCGGTCGTGCCCCCGGCCCTCGGCGCCTTCCACCACCACGGCGTCGTCCTCGAAGCCCACCTCCAGAACACCCTGGTGGCCTGCGACGCCGCCGGCACGCCCGTCCAGGCCCTGTACCGGGACGCCGAGGGCGTGAAGCTCCTGCCGGACGTGACCCGCGAGGCGGGCTGGGAGCGGCTGGTGTACTGCCTGTTCGTCAACAACGTCCTGGAGGTCGGGGCGGCCGTGGCCGAACACCACCCCGGGGTCGACGTCCGGGCCGCCGTACGCGGGGAACTGGACCGGCACCGCGAGGTGCCCGGCGTCGAGAACCTCCTCGACGCGGCGACGCTGCCCGGCAAGACGAACCTGCTGCTGCGCTGGACCGGGGCCGACGGCGCGGAAGCCCGCTACCTCCCGCTGCCCAACCCGTTCCGGCATGCCGACCGCTCCGGGGCCGCGTAACGCCCTGCCTGAGGGGACTCGGGCACGTCCGGCCCGCCTGTACCGCGCCCCGAGGGGAGCACGGCCGCCGCGGCCGTCCGGCCGTGGCCTCCCCGTGACGCCGGAGGTGCCTCGTGAGCGGCGGGAGTGATCCGGCCACCGCTGCCGACGCCCTGGACGCCGAGTTCGCGGAGACCGTGCGGGGGATCGGCGCGTCCATCGGCGCCCTCTATCTGCTCGCGCCGGACGAGGAGGTGCTGCGCCTCCGTCTGCTGTGCGGATCGCCGGCCGAGTTCGCCGCCCCCTGGACGCGCGTGCCGCTCGGCGCGCGCCCCGGTGGCCGTCGCGGCCCGGGAGGGCCGCTTGGTGTGGGTGGGCGGGCAGGAGGAGATGGCCCGCTCCTTTCCGCGCACCGCGATGGTGCTCCCGTACCCGCTGGCCCTGGCGGCCGCCCCCGCCACCGGCGCACGGCGGTGGGGGACGCAGCTGCTGATGTGGCCGACCGGCCACCCCCGTACATGACGGCTCGCGAGCGGGGACATATCGAGTCCCGGTGCAGACGCCTGGCCCGGCTGCTCGACGAGAGGGAGGAGCACGACGGCGTAGCGGTGCCCGCCTGCCTGCCCCGCGTCGTCCCCACCGGGACCGGCCGCCCGTCCATGAGCAAGGAGATGGCCCTGGCGGACTTCGTGGAGCGCCTGCCCGGCGGCAGTTGCGCCCTGGACCTGGAGGCACGGTTCACCTACGTCAGCAAGGGCGCCGGCGAACTCTTCGGCCGCGATCCGGGCCGGCTGCCGGGCACCCTGCCGTGGCAGTCGCTGCGCTGGCTCGACGAACCCCTCCATGAGGACCCCGGGAGCCCGTCTCCTTCACCGCGCGCCGCCCGCCCGGCCGGTGGCTCGGCATCCATCTCCATTACGCGCCGGTGCCGAGGGTGCCCCGCGCGGTCAGCCGACCCGCTGCTCGCGCTGCTCGCGCAGTTCGTGGACGGTGGCGGTCAGCGTGCCGTCCTGCTGCTCGTAGTGCGACAGGGCGAGCCCGAGACCGAAGAAGGTGGGCGCCCACTCGCCGACGAACAGACCCCAGCGGTCGGCCCGGTCCAGCCCGGTGCCCGGCTCCATCTTGAGGGAACCGGCCCAGGCCACGACGGTCAGGCCGATGGAGGCCATGGCGGCGATGTAGGCGTGCTCGCTGCGGATGCCCATGTCGTGCAACTTCTTGATGACCATGATCGGCTCCTCGGGATGGGGGGATGTCCGCTCGGCGGGCGAGTGCCCCCGGGCGGGACACTCATGCACCGAATTGCCGGAAATGCCCTTTGTGTGAAAGGGGTCGGCCTTCCGTGCTCCGGGCCGGCGGAGGCCCGGCCTCCCGAACCCGGGGCGGCCGGATCAGTCCGCGACGCGGCGCTCGATCCAGTCGGCCGCGGCCCGGCGGAAGATCCGCCTGCTGTCCGCGCGCAGGAAGTCATGGCCTTCGTTGCGCAGCAGCAGCAGTTCGGCCTCCAGGCCCCGCTCGCGGGCCGCGCGCACGAACTGCTCGGACTCGCCGAGCGGCACATTCGTGTCGTGTTCGCCGTGGACGGCGAGGAGCGGCACCCGCAGCGCGTCGATCCGGGTCATCGGGGACAGCGCGTGCAGCAGTTCGCGGTCGTGTTCCGGATGGCCGTACTTGTGCGCCGCCGACTCCGCGATCCACGGCTCGGTACCGGCGTAGAAGGTCGCGAAGTCCGACATGCCGCACGCCGCGACACCCGTGCGGAACAGCTCCGGGTGCCACACGAGCGAGGCCATCACCAGATAGCCGCCGTAGGAGCGGCCCATGACGGCCAGCCGCCGCGGATCGGCGAGACCGGCCTCGACGACGTGGGCGGCGCAGTCGGCGACGTCCTCGATCGCGGCGAACCGTCCCGTACCGAGGTCCGCGTCGACGAACGACCGGCCGTGTCCGGAGGAGCCGCGCACGTCCGGGGCGAAGATGTCGAGCCCCCGGCCCGACAGCTCGTGGTACAGCGGGTTGAAGACGGGCCGTTCCTGCTCCTCCGGACCCCCGTGCAGATGGATCACACAGGGTGCCGGCTGCCCCGGGGCGCGGCCCGGCGCACGGTAGTACCAGCCGCTCAGCGGCAGCCCGTCGCGCGCCATCGGCCGCAGCGGCACGGGACGCACGGGCGGGCGCCCCGGTGGTACGGCGTCCTCGTCCCGCGACGACCACTCGGTGCGCCGAGCGGCGCCCTCGGAGAGCCACCACACACCGGGCCGCCGCTGCGACCCGGACAGCGCCAGCACCAGGTCCGAACCACCGCCGGCCCGCACCATCCGGGTCACCACCTCGTGCGGCAGCGACACGGCCCGCCGCACCCCCACCGACGCGTCGCCCGCGGACACCGCGACGGCCGTGACCTCCAGCTCGGTCGCTCCCCGCACGTTCCACGCCAGGGCCGCCGTGGACCCGTCGTGACCGAACGTCAGCAGTTCCAGTCCGCACCCGTCGCGCTCCGCGGCGACGGCCATCCCCAGCGGCTCGCCCTCGGGCGCCAGCCGCACGGCGAACAGCGCGGCGAACTCGCGTGCCGCGTCGCTGCGCAGCCACAGCGTCGTGGCGTCGGGGGAGAACCGGCCGATCCACGGGTCCCCGTCGGCGACCGGCAACGCGAACGTGGTCCGCAGGTCGGAGGTGCGGACCACGAGCGCCTCGCGGCGGCCGCGCGGGCCCCGGCGCACCAGGGCGAGCCGGCCGTCCTGGCTGAGGTCGCACACCCGCAGTGTGGCGGCGCCGCGTTCGACCGCCAGCAGCTCGGGCGCCGCCGCGCCCGTGGGGTCGACGAGGTAGGCGGCGAGACCGCCACCGGCCGCCCCCTCCCGGTCGGCCTCCCGGTCGTTTCGGCGGGCGGTCCCGCCCTCGCGTTCCGCGAGATGGTCGGCGGGTCCGGCGTCGCCGTGGTGCGGGCCGCCCAGCAGCACGGCCCGGCCGTCGCGGACCGCCCAGCCCGGCGGGCGGGCCGGCGTGTACGTGTGCGGGTCGGCGAGGCCCGGCTCCGCACGGGCGGGCGTCTCCTCGGTGTCGCCGCCGCCCGGCAGGAGGACCGGCTCGGCGACGGTGACGGCGACCGCCGAGCCGTCGTGCTGCCAGCAGCCCAGATACGCGGAGCTGCCCGGCTCCGCACCGGCGAGGACCCGCCGCCCGGTGCCGTCGGGCCGGACGCACAGCACCCGGGTGTGCTCGCCACCGCCGGGGGCGGTGGTGTAGGCGATCCAGCGGCCGTCCGGCGACCAGGCCACCTCCTTGACCGGGTGAGGATCCGAGTCCAGCAGGTGGACCTCGCGTCCGTCCACCGGACCGGTCCACAGCTGCGGCACCCCGCCCCGGTCGCAGATGAACGCCACCTGACGGCCCGTGGGGTCCACCGAGGGGTACCAGCAGCCGTGGGACCGCAGCGGCTGCGGGGTGTCCCGGGTCCCGGCGGTCTCCGGCAGCGGCACCGGCACGGGCGCCGTCGACGCCGGGGGGGCGAGGCCGGACATCCCGGCCCGCGCGGTGCCCGGAGCGGCCCTGGCCGGGGACACGGCGCCGTGGTCCAGGGGCAGCCACGGCAGCCCGCCGACGACGTCCTCACCGGCGCGGATGTCGAAGGGAGGCTCCGCGGTCGGATCCGACGGGGCTGCCGTGGCCGGGCGCGAGGGCCGGCTCCCCTGCGCCCCGGTCAGCTGATTCCGTGCGTTTGCAGCCATATCTCCAGCAAAGCTACCTGCCACAGGGCGTTCGCCCCACGCCTCGTACGGTGCTCGTCCGGCGCCGAGAGCAGCTTGGCCACGTACGCCTCCTCGAAAACACCGCGCGACGCGGCCTCGGGGGCCGACAGGGCCTCGGTCACCCGGTCGAGTACCGGGCCGGCCATGTTCATGATCGCGGGGACCGGGAAGTAGCCCTTGGGGCGGTCGACGACCTCCCCGGGCAGGACCCGCCGGCCGGCGGCCTTGAGGACTCCCTTGCCTCCGTCGGCGAGCTTCAGCTCCGGCGGACAGGCGGCGGCCAGCTCCACGAGTTCGTGGTCGAGGAACGGGACCCGGGCCTCCAGCCCCCAGTCCATGGTCATGTTGTCGACCCGCTTGACCGGATCGTCGACCAGCATCACCTCGGCGTCGAGCCGCAGCGCCGCGTCGAGGGCCGTCTCGGCACCGGGGCGCGCCATGTGCTCCCGTACGAACTGCCCCGAGACGTCGTGGTCGGGCAGCATGTGCGGCTGGACGATCCCGGTGAGATCGCCGTGCGAGCGGTCGAAGTACGTCTCGATGTACGCATGGTGGGCCCGCTCCCTGGGCACGGCGGCCATGTCCGGGTACCAGTGGTAGCCGGCGAAGACCTCGTCGGCGCCCTGGCCGCTCTGGACGACCTTGACCTCCTTGGCCACCTGCTCGGACAGCAGGTGGAAGGCGACCACGTCATGGCTGATCATCGGCTCGCTCATCGCCTCGACCGCCGTGTCCAGGGCCGTCGACACCCGGTCCGAGGGCACCATCAGCTGGTGGTGGTCCGTGCCGAAGCGCCGGGCGACCAGGTCGGAGTAGTGGAACTCGTCGCCGTCCACACCGCCCTCCGACTCGAACCCCACGCTGAACGTCGCGAGGTCCGTCTGCCCCTCGTCCGCCAGCAGCGCCACGATCAGACTGGAGTCGAGGCCGCCCGACAGCAGGACGCCCACGGGCACGTCGGCGACCATGCGGCGGCGTACGGCGGTGCGCAGCGCGTCGAGCACCGCGTCGCGCCAGTCGTCCGCGCCCAGCCCCGCGTGCTCGGGCCGGCGCGTGTACGACGGCTGCCAGTAGCGGATGTCGCGCCGGCGTCCGTCGGGCTCCACGACGCGCACGGTGGCCGCGGGCAGCTTCCGCACCCCGTTGAGGACGGTGCGGGGCGCGGCCACCGTGGCGTGCCAGCTCATGTACTGGTGCAGGGCGACGGGGTCGAGGGAGGTGTCGACGCCGCCGCCCGCCAGCAGGGCCGGCAGCGAGGAGGCGAAGCGCAGCCGCCCCGGCGACTCGGCCAGGTACAGCGGCTTGATGCCGAGCCGGTCCCGGCCGAGCACGAGCCGGCCGGTGTCCTGTTCCACGATGACGAAGGCGAACATGCCGAAGAAGCGGTCGACGCAGCCGGTGCCCCACTGCTGGTACGCCTTGAGCACGACCTCGGTGTCGGAGTCGGAGAAGAAGCGGTGGCCCAGTCCGCGCAGTTCCTCGCGCAGTTCCCGGTAGTTGTAGACGCAGCCGTTGAAGACACCGGTGATCCGGCCGGTGGAGTCGGCCATCGGCTGGGCCCCGCACTCGGACAGGTCGATGATCTTCAGCCGCCGGTGCCCCAGGGCCACGGCGCCCTGCGACCAGACGCCCCTGCCGTCCGGTCCGCGGGCGGCGAGTCGGTCGGTCATGCGCTCCACGGCCGCCAGGTCGGGGCGGCCGCCGTCGAAACGGATCTCTCCGGTGAGACCGCACATCAGGCCGCACCCCCTCGCGGATGGACGCCGGTCGTGCCCGGCGACGAGGGAGCGCCGAGTGGGGACCACCCGGTCTGATCGGTATCGGTGTTGCTGGTGGGCATGTCGAATCTCCTTGATCGCAGGCGGCACACCGGCGCCGCGGAGCGGACCACGACCGCTCCGGGGGTGGCGCCGCCCCCTCGGGGGGCGTCGGCCGGTGACCGCCTTTCCGCATGGCTGCGCGGTTCAGCCCCCGACGGCCTGCACCGGGCCCGCCGCCAAGGGCCCCCGCACCGCGGCACCGTCCGCCGCTGCAGGCCGGCGCACCGCGGTGGGCACGGGGCGCCTGCCGCGCTCCCCCCGGGTCTCGGCGACCACCGTCTCCACGGCCGCGCGCAGACCGTGGACCTCGGCGACCCCGCGCAGCCGGTGGGCGGCGCTGCCCTCGGCGAGGGTCTGCGCCATGAGCAGACGCACGATCTCCCAGTCGCCGCAGGACTCCAGGGCCGGACGCAGCCTCCGGAGCATGCCGCGCAGAACGACGGGCGCGGGCGCGGGCAGACGGGTGACCGGATCGACCAGGTCCCCCTCCAGTCCCGCCCGGGCCGCCCGCCAGACGGCTGCCCGGAGCCATTCGTGCCTGCCGTCGCACACCTGGTCCCCCCGCTCCAGCCGGACCCGGGCGTCCTCGACGAGGGCCCGGAACAGCCCGGCGACGAGCACGACCGTCTCGGTACGCGGACAGGCGTCGCAGATCCGCAGCTCCAGGGTCCGCTGGTGGTCGGACGGCCGCAGGTCGTAATAGACCATCCCCGGGTCGCTGATCACTCCGCCGCGGATCAGATCCGCGACGGCGGCGTCGTAGTCGTCGGCCGAGGCGAAGCAGCCGACCGGCCCGGCGGTGGGCCAGCGCTGCCACAGCATGGTGCGCCAGCTGGCGTACCCGGTGTCGGCGCCCAGCCAGAACGGTGAGCTGGCGGAGAGCGCCAGCAGCGGGGGCAGCCAGGGCGAGACGGCGCACATGATCCGGACGGCCGTGTCGCGGTCCGGTACGTCGACGTGCACCTGCGCGCTGCACACGAGGTGCTCGTCGGAGACCTGCCGGTACTCCTCGGCCATGGACCGGTACCGCCGGTCCGGGGTGGGGTCACCCGGGGTCACCTGCGCGAACGGTACGGTCCCGGCGGCGGCGACGGCCAGCCCGAGAGGGGAGGCCGCGGTGTCCAGCCGTCGCCGAGCCCCCGCCAGGTCGGCGCGCAGGGCCTCCAGCGAGGTGTGCACCCGGCTGTTCCACTCGACGGCCGACCGCTGAAGCTCGGGTTTGAAGCCCGGTCTGCGCAGACGGCCGAGGATCGCGTCTGCGCCCGGGACGAGTCGCCCGCTTTCCAGGTCCAGGACGTGGAACTCTTCCTCAACGCCTACCCGAACGGCCACGATCTCTCCCTCTTCCGTTCCCGAGATCGCCCGCCGGGCAGGGGACCCGCGGCGACCGTTGCGCCATGCGGGTTCCCGGCAAAAGCATAAATAAGCCTCAAGATCCTGCACGTTTGTCGTGGTCGTATGGCATATGAGCGGGAAGGTGGGGTCCGGATCGTCAGCGGAAGAGGGGAGACCCGATGCGGCGAAGCCGCCGGCACAGGTGAGGAGGGCGCTGTGCGGACGGCGTGGCGTCTCGGCAGGGAGCGTCTGAGGACGGCGTACCGGGCCTCGGCGGTGATGTGGTCGGTCCACCTCGGGGACGACACGGCCGCGAGGTTCCGCGCCGCCGCCGACGTCCACGCAGCCGCGCGGGGCGCGGTCCCCGTCGTCGGCCGGGATCACGACGCCGACCGGGCCGGTCCCGGCCGGAGCGGCGGCCTGAACCGGACGGAGCCGCGATCTACCCCCGGTTACTATGCTCACTTCATACCGGAGGCCGGAGACGAGGCGGGTGACCCGAGGACGTGCTGAGAGAGGTCACCGCGACTCGCTATGTCACCCCCCTCCGGTCCGGTGGCTCCGTCCCCGGTGTCGTCGAGGCCGACGACCTGGGCACCTATGTCGTCAAGTTCACCGGCTCCGCGCAGGGCCGCAAGGCGCTGGTCGCCGAGGTGATCGTGGGGGAGCTGGCGCGTGCGCTCGGGCTGCGGTTCCCGGAGCTGGTCCTCGTCCACTTCGACCCGGCGATCGCCGACGACGAGCCGCACCAGGAGGTCCGGGAGCTGCACGGCGCGAGTGCGGGAGTCAATCTCGGCATGGACTTCCTGCCGGGCGCGAAGGACTTCACCCCCGAGGTCGCGAAGACGTTCCCCGTGGACTCCTCGGAGGCGGGCGGGATCGTCTGGCTCGACGCGCTCACCGTCAACGTCGACCGTACGGTCCACAGTTCGAACCTGATGGTCTGGCCCACCCTCGGGACCGTCCCTCCGCGGCTGTGGCTCATCGACCACGGCGCCGCCCTCGTCTTCCATCACCGCTGGGACGCCTCGGACCCCGCCAAGGCGTACGACTTCCGGCACCACGCCCTCGGCCACTACGCACCGGACGTCCGCGCGGCCGACGCCGAGCTGGCGCCGAAGGTCACCGAGGAACTGCTGCGGCGGATCGTGGCGGAGGTCCCCGACGCCTGGCTGAGCGTCGAGGACGGGTTCGCGACGCCCGACCGGGCGCGTACGGCGTACGTCGACTACCTCCACGCGCGCGTGCGGGCCTCGGAGTCCTGGCTCCCCACCGACTTCCCCTCCCGGGAGGAACTCGCCGCGGAGGAGGCGCTCCGCGCGGCGAGGACGCAGCGAGGCCGCCCGGACTGGCTCAAGCGGGTCCCCGACCTGCACGGCAAACCGGCGGCCGAACAGGATTGGTCGGTGCACCTCGGATGACGGACACGACGGACTCGGCGACCGGCACGCCCACGGCCCCCCGGCGCGTGTCGATCGAGTACTGCACCCAGTGCCGCTGGCTGCCCCGCGCCGCCTGGCTGGCCCAGGAACTGCTGACCACCTTCGAGACCGAGCTGGCCGAGCTGTCCCTGCGGCCCGGCACCGGCGGCGTCTTCGTCGTACGCGTCGACGACGAGATCGTGTGGGACCGCCGTGACCAGGGCTTCCCGGAGCCCACGGCCGTGAAGAAGGCCGTGCGCGACCGAGTGGCCCCGGGGAAGTCCCTGGGCCACTCGGAGAAGTGACGTCAGCCGGCACCGGCCGAAGCCGGTGCCGGCGCGGCGCCGGGGGTCAGCCCGTGAGCCGCTCGTACGCCGGCAGCGTCAGGAAGTCCGCGTAGTCCTCGTCGAGCGCGACCTGGAGGAGCAGGTCGTGGGCCTGCTGCCAGTGGCCCGTCGTGAAGGCCTCCTCGCCGATCTCGGCGCGGATGGCGGCCAGTTCCTCGGCGGCGACCTTGCGGGCCAGCTCGGGCGTGGCCTTCTCGCCGTTCTCGAACTCGACGCCCGCGTTGATCCACTGCCAGATCTGGGAACGGGAGATCTCCGCGGTGGCCGCGTCCTCCATGAGGTTGAAGATGGCCACGGCGCCGAGGCCGCGCAGCCAGGCCTCGATGTAGCGGATGCCGACCTGTACGGCGTTGACGAGACCGTCGTACGTGGGCCTGGCGTCGAGCGAGTCGACCGCGATCAGGTCGGCGGCCTCGACATGGACGTCCTCGCGCAGCCGGTGCTTCTGGTTCGGCTTGTCGCCGAGCACCTTGTCGAAGGACTCCATGGCGATCGGCACGAGGTCGGGGTGGGCCACCCAGGAGCCGTCGAAGCCGTCGTTCGCCTCGCGGTCCTTGTCGGCGCGGACCTTCTCGAAGGCGACCTTGTTGACCTCGGGGTCCCTGCGGGACGGGATGAACGCGGCCATGCCGCCGATCGCGTGCGCGCCGCGCTTGTGGCAGGTGCGGACGAGCAGTTCGGTGTACGCCCGCATGAACGGGGCCGTCATCGTCACCGCGTTGCGGTCCGGGAGGACGAACCGGGCCCCTCCGTCACGGAAGTTCTTCACGATGGAGAACAGATAGTCCCAGCGGCCGGCGTTCAACCCGGAGGCGTGGTCGCGGAGTTCGTAGAGGATCTCCTCCATCTCGTACGCGGCGGTGATGGTCTCGATGAGCACGGTGGCACGGATCGTGCCCCGGGGGATGCCGACGTAGTCCTGTGCGAGGACGAACACGTCGTTCCAGAGGCGGGCCTCCAGGTGCGACTCCGTCTTCGGGAGGTAGAAGTAGGGGCCCTTGCCGAGGTCGAGCAGCCGCTGGGCGTTGTGGAAGAAGTACAGGCCGAAGTCGACGAGGGCGCCGGGCACGGGGGTGCCGCCGGCGTCGACGAGGTGGCGCTCGTTCAGGTGCCAGCCGCGCGGGCGCATGACGACCGTCGCCAGCTCGTCGTTCGGGCGCAGCGCGTACGACTTGCCGGTGCGCTCGTCGGTGAAGTCGATGTTCCGGGTGTACGCGTCGGCCATGTTCACCTGGCCGAGGACGACGTTCTCCCAGGTCGGGGCGGAGGCGTCCTCGAAGTCCGCGAGCCACACCCGGGCGCCCGAGTTGAGCGCGTTGATGGTCATCTTGCGGTCGGTGGGGCCGGTGATCTCGACCCGGCGGTCCTCCAGGGCGGGCGGCGACGGGGCCACCTTCCAGGAGTCGTCGGCGCGGATCGCGGCCGTCTCCGGGAGGAAGTCGAGCGTGGAGGTGCGGGCGATCTCCGCGCGGCGCTCGGCGCGGCGGGCGAGCAACTCGTCACGCCGGGGCGTGAACCGCCGGTGCAGCTCGGCCACGAAGGCGAGGGCCGCGTCGGTGAGGATCTCGTCCTGGCGGGGCAGGGGCTCGGCGTCGACGATGGCCAGCGGGGACGGCGCTGGTGCGGACATGAGCTGTCACTTCCTTCAGCGGTCGTGGCACCGGGTGTCGGTCGACCCGGGTAGGGCGGGAAGCGCCCTCGCGTTCAGATGGCGGCACTTCTGGTTAGTGGATACTAGTTTCCTCATGGTGGAAGTTCAATGTTTTGTTGATGTCGGGATTCTCCGGTGCGAGGCAAGGGGGCGCCGGGTGCCACTCCGGCCACGCGCCGCTCATTCGAGATGGCCGAGGTCGGCCTCGGTGTCGATGTCGTACGGCCGCGCCACGTCCCCGCACTCGACGAGCGTGAGTTCCTCGGCGTGGGCCCTCAGGTAGGCGCGTGCCCCCTGATCGCCGGTTGCGGCCTCCGCGATGCCCGCCCAGTGCTCGGCGCCGAACAGCACGGGGTGGCCGCGCTCCCCGGCGTAGGCGGCGGCCACGAGTGCCGTGCCCGCTCCGGCCCACTCGTACGCGGTGAGGACCCGGGTCACGGCCTCCGGCCCGATGCCCGGCTGGTCCACGAGCGACACCAGCGCCGCCTCGGCGCCCGTCCCGGCCAGCGACTCCAGTCCGGCCCGCAGGGACGAGCCCATGCCGTCGGCCCAGTGCGGGTTGTCCACCAGGACGCAGCCGGGCAGTTCGGCCCGGGCCCGTACGCTCGCCGCCTCCGCCCCGAGGACCACATGGATCCGCGAGCAGCCTGCCGCCCGCAGCACCGCGACCGCGTGTTCGACCAGGGGGCGCCCGCGATGGGGGAGCAGCGCCTTGGGGCGCCCGCCGAGGCGCCGACCGCCGCCGGCGGCGAGCAGCAGTGCGGCGATGCGGGGTGGCTGACCGCCTTGGCCGCCCTGACGGTCCTGACCACCCTGGGCGTCCTGACCGCCTTGACCGTCCCGGCAGTCCCGACCGGCCTGACCGCGCTGATCGCCTTGACCGGCCTGGGCGGTGGTCGGCCGGCCGCCGTCGCTTCCGGTCTGCCGGTCGTCCTGACCTGCGGTCTCTCCGTCGTCTCGGCCTGCGGGCCGCCGGTGGTCGTGTGTCATGCGCCCTGCATACCCGAACCGGCGTGCAAGTGCCCGTGAGCCGGGGGCCGGTGGCGTCTGTCGGCAGAGGAATCCATGGGGCTGAATTTCGGTCCTCGGTGTGGCGCTCGCCATACCGTTGGCGTTTACTGGCCCGCGCCACCCCCGGCGGGCGACCTACGCGCAGGGGGGCGGCCGGACGTGCGACGGGGCGCGACCGGCGGGTGTGAGGGGGAGGGCTGGCTTGCGGAGCTTGGGGCAGAGGCCGGTGACCGGCAGTGGTGAGGATGAGAGGGTGGCGGGGCTGCGGTCCGCCGTGTCCCGGTTGCGCCGTGAACTCGCCGCGCATCCCGCCGATTTCCCGGACCGGGGGATCGCGGAGGACGAGTTGGCCGCGCTCGCGGCGATGGTCGTGAGCGGCATCCCCGAGGTCCCGCGCCTGCGGCGGTCCCTTCTGTTGATCGCGGGGGCGATCGGGTCGGTCAGCGCGCTGTCGAGAGGGCTGGCGGAGGTCCGCCTGGCGGTGGACCTGTTCGGGGAGCCGCCGGGTCGGTGACCGCCGGGGTCCCGCCCCGCCGCCCCGGTCCTCCACCACCCTCAGCCGGTGGGCCGCCGCGTCCTGGCCGGCTCAGCCGCAGCACCGGCGCGATCCGTTCCGCCGCCGCCTCCGTGACGCGGCCCGCGGGACCGCCGACGCGACCGCACCGCGCTGACACCACCACCGCTCGCGGCGCCATCGCCGGGACGCACCGTGACGGCGTCACGACCGGCTCCCTCAGCGCGCCGACGAAGGCGTTCCCGGCGGACACCCCACCCACCCGCAGCCGCGGAGCAATCCCCCGGCCCCGAGTCGTCACGCGCCCGGCGTCTCAGCCCCCCGTGCTGGCGAGTGCCTCCGACAGCTCCGCCGCCACCTGCCGCAGCACCGGCACGATCCGTTCCGTCGCCGCATCCGTGACGCGGCCCGCGGGGCCGGAGATGGAGATGGCCGCCGCGGTGGGCGAGTCGGGGACGGAGACGGCGAGGCAGCGCACGCCGATCTCCTGCTCGTTGTCGTCGACGGCGTAACCCATCTCGCGCACGTCGTCGAGCGCGGCGAGGAATCCGTCGGGCGTCGTGATCGTCTTCTCCGTGGCGGCCGGCATACCGGTACGGGACAGCAGGGCCCGGACCTCGTCCGCCGGCAGCTCGGCGAGCAGGGCCTTGCCGACCCCCGTGGAGTGGGGAAGCACCCGGCGGCCGACCTCCGTGAACATCCGCATGGAGTGCTTGGACGGCACCTGCGCCACGTACACGATCTCGTCGCCGTCGAGCAGAGCCATGTTCGCCGTCTCGCCCGTCTCCTCGACCAGCCGTGCGAGATAGGGGCGCGCCCAGGTGCCGAGCAGCCGGGACGCGGACTCGCCGAGGCGGATCAGGCGCGGGCCGAGGGCGTAGCGCCGGTTGGGCTGCTGGCGTACGTAGCCGCAGACCACGAGGGTGCGCATCAGCCGGTGGATCGTGGGGAGCGGCAGCCCGCTGCTCGCGGAGAGCTCGCTGAGGCCGACCTCGCCGCCGGCGTCCGCCATCCGCTCCAGCAGATCGAAGGCGCGCTCGAGGGACTGGACACCGCCGCCGGACGAGGACGACTTGGTGGAGTCGGTGGTGCTGGCGCTGGACGTCGGCACGGGCGCGGGTCCTTTCACGAAGGCAGGCGAAGTCGCAGCCTACCGGGCAGTTCGTTGACTGCTCCCTTGAGCGTCACTATGTTCTGCCTGGCGGAATTCTCCTTCCGTTTAATGAAAATGTCCAGGGGGTGGGATGGGGGAGCAGAGTGGAAGAGGGTGCCCTTGACGGGGTCCGGCCTGAAGTGAAGACTCCTTCAACAGAACGTTGAATTCCGTTACGTGGAAGTAAATCCCGTTGACGCGGAAGAGAAACGACCGCAGGACGAGAGGGGTCCGGGTGTCCGACGCTGAACTGGTGCTGCGCTCGACGCGGGTCATCACGCCCGAGGGATCGCGCCCCGCCGCCGTCGCCGTCGCGGCGGGCCGGATCACGGCCGTCCTCCCGTACGACGCCGACGTGCCCCCCGGCGCCCGTCTGGAGGATCTCGGTGACGACGTCCTGCTGCCCGGCCTGGTCGACACCCATGTGCACGTCAACGATCCGGGGCGCACCCACTGGGAGGGCTTCTGGACCGCGACACGCGCCGCGGCGGCCGGCGGCATCACCACCCTCGTCGACATGCCCCTCAACTCCCTGCCGCCCACCACGACGGTCGACCACCTCCGTACGAAACAGGAGGTCGCCGCCGACAAGGCGCACATCGACGTCGGCTTCTGGGGCGGCGCGCTGCCCGACAACATCAAGGACCTGCGCCCGCTGCACGACGCAGGGGTCTTCGGCTTCAAGGCGTTCCTGTCCCCGTCCGGCGTCGACGAGTTCCCGCACCTCGACCAGGAGCGGCTCGCCCGCTCCCTGGCCGAGATCGCGGGCTTCGGCGGACTGCTCATCGTGCACGCCGAGGACCCGCACCACCTCGACGCCGCCCCCCGGCGCGGCGGCCCCCGGTACGCCGACTTCCTCGCCTCCCGCCCCCGCGACGCCGAGGACACCGCCGTCGCGGCCCTCATCGACCACGCCCGACGGCTCGACGCCCGGGTGCATGTGCTCCACCTGTCCTCCGGTGACGCGCTGCCGCTGATCGCCGCCGCCAAGGCCGAGGGCGTACGGATCACCGTGGAGACCTGCCCGCACTACCTCACCCTGACCGCCGAGGAGGTCCCGGACGGGGCGAGCGAGTTCAAGTGCTGCCCGCCGATCCGCGAGTCCGCCAACCAGGACCTGCTCTGGCAGGCGCTGGCCGACGGCACGATCGACTGCGTGGTCACCGACCACTCCCCGTCCACGGCCGATCTGAAGACCGGCGACTTCGCCACCGCCTGGGGCGGTATCTCGGGCCTCCAGTTGAGCCTCGCGGCGGTCTGGACCGAGGCCCGCCGGCGCGGCCACGGCCTGGAGGACGTGCTCCGCTGGATGTCGGCCCGCACGGCCGCCCTCGTCGGCCTCGACCGCAAGGGCGCCATCGAGGTCGGCCGTGACGCCGACTTCGCCGTGCTCGCCCCGGACGAGACGTTCACCGTCGACCCGGCGGCCCTCCAGCACCGCAACCGGGTGACGGCCTACGCGGGCCGGACGCTGCACGGCGTCGTCAGGTCCACCTGGCTCCGCGGTGAACGCATCGTCGCGGACGGCGAGTTCACCGCGCCGAAGGGGCGGCTCCTCACCCGCACCCCCTGATCCACTTCCGCCTCGCGGCGGGCCCCAACCGAGAGGCAGACCTGATCATCGTGACGGCGATCGTGAACTTCACCGGCGACGCGAACCCCTACGGCGGCGGTGACCCGTACGCGGACTACCGCACCGCGGAATTCCCCTTCACCCACCACGCCAACCTCGCCGACCGCGGGCTCGGCGCCGGTGTCATCGCCGCCAACGACGAGTTCTTCGCCCAGCGGGAGAACCTGCTGCTGCCCGAGCGGGCCGAGTTCGACCCGGAGCACTTCGGGCACAAGGGCAAGATCATGGACGGCTGGGAGACCCGGCGCCGCCGGGGCGCCTCGGCCGACCACCCCTGGCCCACGGCCGACGACCACGACTGGGCGCTGGTCCGCCTGGGCGCGCCCGGCGTCGTCCGGGGCATCGTCGTCGACACGGCGCACTTCCGCGGCAACTACCCGCAGGCCGTGTCGGTGCAGGCGGCCTCGGTACCGGGCGCCCCCTCGCCCGAGGACCTCCTCGCCGACGACGTGAAGTGGACGACCCTGGTCCCGCGCACCCCGGTCGGCGGCCACGCGGCGAACGGCTTCTCCGTCTCGGTCGAACAGCGCTTCACCCACCTGCGCGTCAACCAGCACCCCGACGGCGGCATCGCCCGACTGCGGGTGTACGGCGAGGTCGTCCCCGACCCCGCGTGGCTGGACGTCCTCGGCACCTTCGACGTGGTCGCGCTGGAGAACGGCGGCCAGGCCGAGGACGCCTCCGACCTCTTCTACTCCCCGGCCACCAACACCATCCGGCCCGGCCGCGCCCGGGTCATGCACGAGTGCTGGGAGACCCGTCGCCGTCGCGACCAGGGCAACGACTGGATCCGCTACCGCCTGGCCGCCCAGTCCGAGATCCGGGCCCTGGAGATCGACACGGCCTGTCTGAAGGGCAACGCGGCGGGGTGGGCCGGTGTCTCGGTGCGCAACGGCGAGGACGGCACCTGGACGGAGATCCTCCCCCGCACCCGCCTCCAGCCCGACACCGACCACCGCTTCGTCCTCCCCGAGCCCGTGGTGGCCACCCACGCCCGTATCGACATCTACCCGGACGGCGGCATCTCCCGTCTCCGCCTCCACGGTTCCCTGACCGAGGAGGGCCGGACGCGGCTGGCCGCCCGCTTCCAGGAGCTGGGCGTCTGAGAAGTCAGGGAAGCCGAGGCGCTCGCGAGGGGCTCGGGGGACCGCGCGAACGTGCCCACGCCGTTGCGGTCGCCGACGGAGCGCTGTCCCGCACCCCCCGCGGGCGGCCGAACCACTTCCCGCCGCACCGATGAGTTGCGGGCGTCCGCGGGGTCTGAGGTGATGACAGCAGACCCCGCACCAGGAAGCAGGCGATCGCCATGGGCAAGCTCGTCTCGACCGTCTTCGTCACCCTCGACGGCGTCTACCAGGCCCCCGGCGGCCCGCGGGAGGACACCCGCGGCGGCTTCGAACACGGCGGCTGGAGCTTTCCGTACGCCGACGACGACTTCGGCACGTTCGTCGCCGAGAGCTTCGGCAGGGTCGGCGCGTTCCTCCTCGGCCGCCGGACCTACGACATCTTCGCCTCGCACTGGCCGAAGGTGACCGACCCGGCCGACCCCGTCGCCGGCAAGCTGAACACGCTGCCGAAGTACGTGGCCTCCTCGACCCTCACCGACCCCGGTTGGTCCGGCACCACGGTCATCCGCGGCGACCTCGCCGAGCAGGTCACCGCCCTCAAGGAACGCACCGACGGCGAACTCCAGGTGCACGGCAGCGGCGCGCTGGTCGGCTCCCTGCTGGCCCTCGACCTCGTCGACACCCTGCACCTGCTGACCTTCCCGGTGGTGCTCGGCTCCGGCCTGCGGCTGTTCCGTGAGGGAGCCCTGCCGACGGCCTTCCGGCACGCGGGCGGCCGGATCACCGGCCGCGGGGTCTCCATCCAGACGTACGAGCTGGAAGGGCGCCCGGCCTACGGCAGCTTCGCCCTCCCCGAGGACTCCGAGGACGTCTCCGAGGACGCCTGAGGACGCCTGAGGACGTCTCACGGGGCGTCGCATGTCGTCGTATGTGAAGAGAACGCGCCGTCCGTGAACTCCTGTTAACTCCCGGAAAACTTACCGTGCGTGCCGGGCGAATCATCCAGCTTGTCATTGACATGCCATCGTCTACGCGCGTCATCATGAGGGCATGAGATTCCCCCCACGCACAGCGCGCGCCACGCGTGTCGGCGCCGTCGCCGCCCTGATGTCCGCCCTCCTCGTGGGCGGCACCGTCACCGCCGGCGCCGCGGACACCTCGGCCGCCGCGGTCGGCAGCATCTGCTACGGCGACCTGCCGTCGCAGGCGCACACCACGCTCGACCTCATCGAGCGGGGCGGCCCGTTCCCGTACTCGCAGGACGGGAGCGTCTTCCAGAACCGGGAGCGCGTCCTGCCCTCCCGGTCCAGCGGTTACTACCACGAGTACACGGTGAAGACCCCCGGCTCCTCGACCCGCGGCGCCCGCCGCGTCGTCACCGGGCAGCAGCACCAGGAGGACTACTACACCGCCGACCACTACGCGTCCTTCGACCTGATCGACCACGACTGCTGATCACCGCCGGGACACCCGCCGGGCCGTCCGTCCTCCCCCACCCGGACGGGCGGCCCGACGGGCCGGTCACCCGGCCTTCCGGCCGTCGGCCGCCGCGAACAGCGCGAGCCCCAGCACGATCAGCGCGATGCTCACATAAATCTCGTAGCCGTCCAGGACGGCCCACCGCTGTGTCACACCCCACCTCAGTTTGCCGGTGAGCTCGTACACCAGACCGCCCGAGCCCTGCAGCAGGGCGATGAAACCGAGGAACTCCAACAACTGCTTCATAGGAGAGATCCTCACCGCGAGGACCCCTCGCCCTCATCGGCCGCGGGGCGCGGCCCTTCCGACCGGAGTACCGATACGCACGACGCCGGACCGCCGAAAGTCGGGCGAGGGGTACGACTTTGGTCGCTGTCCCCGGCATCGGGGACCAACGAGGCCCGGTCCCCGCATAGATTTGTCGACTGTGAGCGCTGACGAACAGGTGGCCGAACCACCGGACTTCCCCGCGCGGCGCTGGCTGTTGCCGTCGGCCGTCCTCGACCCCGCCCTGGATCCCGGCACCGGACGGCCGGGGAGACGACCCCGGCGCACCGCGCGCGACTGGGTCGTCGACTTCACCTGCTTCCTGATCGCGGTGGGCATCGGCCTCCTCGGTGTGGACACGGTGAACAAGGAGACCGACCTCCCCGCGGCCCTCGCCGTCCTCGACCAGGTGCTCGGCGCGCTCGCGTGCGCCGCGGTCTGGCTGCGCAGGCGCCGGCCGACGGGGCTCGCCGTGGCGATGGTGCCCGTCTGCTTCGTGTCCGCCACCGCGGGCGGGGCCGGCCTGGTCGCCCTCTTCACCCTCACCGTCCACCGGCCCTTCCGGTACGTGGCCTGGGTGGGCGGCGCCTCCCTCCTGCTGAACCCGGTCTTCTTCCGGCTGCGCCCCGACCCCGACATCACCTACCCCTGGGCGGTCTTCGTCTCCGTCGTGCTCACCGCCGCCACCGTCGGCTGGGGCATGTTCGTGCGCGCCAAACGACAGCTCATGCTGAGTTTCCGGGACCGCGCCCAGCGGGCCGAGACGGAGGCGGCCCTGCGGGCCGAACAGGCACAGCGGCTGGCCCGCGAGGCCATCGCCCGAGAGATGCACGACGTGCTCGCCCACCGGCTCACCCTGCTCAGCGTGCACGCGGGCGCCCTGGAGTTCCGGCCCGACGCGCCCCGCGCGGAGATCGCCCGCGCGGCGGGCGTCATCCGGGAGAGCGCCCACGAGGCGCTCCAGGACCTGCGGGAGATCATCGGCGTCCTGCGCGCGGGCGAGTCCGAGGACGCCGGGCGCCCCCAGCCGACGCTCGCCGCGCTGGAGGGCCTCGTCGCCGAGTCCCGCGTCGCCGGGACGAAGGTCGTCCTCGACCACCGCGTCACCGACCCCGCCGCCGTCCCCGCCTCCGTGGGCCGCACCGCGTACCGCATCGTCCAGGAGTGCCTGACCAACGCCCGCAAACACGCACCCGGCGCCGAGGTCACCGTCACGGTCTCGGGCGCGCCGCGCGACGGACTCACCGTCTGTGTACGCAATCCGGCGCCGCCGGGGGAGGTCCCGCCGGTCCCCGGCTCCGGCCAGGGACTCATCGGCCTGACCGAGCGGGCGACGCTCACCGGCGGGCGCCTGGAGCACGGCCCCGAGGCGGACGGCGGCTTCCGGGTGCGTGCCCGGCTGCCCTGGGGCTGAGAGTGTGGGTGTACGGGTCGGCGGGGCAGCGGGTGCGGGTGGTGGGTGGTTTCTCGCGCAGTTCCCCGCGCCCTGAAGGGTGGAGCGAGGCGACCCCGGGGTCACCCCGTTCGCGGCACCACCCGCTGCCCCGCCGACCCGTACACCCACGCCGACGCCTCGTCGATGAAGTCACCGGGGAAGCCGAGGCGGAAGCCGGTGGTGTCCTCCAGGCGGGCCAGTACCTCCTCGGGCAGCACGAGCCGGGCCGCGCCCAGGTTGTCCGTGAGCTGTTCGGCCCGGCGGGCGCCCAGGATGGGGTGGACGGCGGGGGAGTGGGCCATGGTCCAGGCGATGGCGACCTGCGCGGGGGTGGCGCCGAGTTCGTCCGCGGCGGACTGCACGGCCTGCGCGACCGCGCGCTCCCGCCGCCCGACCGTCTCCGCGGACAACCGGGTCGCCGTGCCCGGCGCCGGCCCGCCCGGACGGGTGTACTTGCCGGACAGGATGCCGTTCTGCAGCGGGCTCCAGGCCGCCACCGACATCCCGAACGCCTCCGCCATCGGCAGCAGTTCACGCTCGATGTCCCGGTTGAGCAGGCTGTACGGCACCTGGAGCGCCGACAACGGGGACCAACCCCGCCACTCCGCCAGGGTGTTGGCCCGCGAGACCACCCATGCCGGGGCGTCCGAGATCCCGACGTACAGCACCTTCCCCGACCGTACGGCGTCGTCCAGGGCGCGCATCGTCTCCTCGACCGGCGTGTTCCGGTCCCAGATGTGCACCCAGTACAGGTCGATGTAGTCGGTCTCCATCCGCCGAAGACTGGTCTCCAGCGACAGGGCCAGGTTCTTGCGGTGGTTGCCCGCCGCGTTGGGGTCGGTGCCGTCGCGCGAGACGGTGTACTTGGTGGACAGCACGAACCGGTCCCGCTGCCCCTTGAGCAGCTCGCCGACGATGCGCTCGCTCTCTCCGCCCCGGTAGTTGACGGCCGTGTCGATCACATTGCCGCCGGCCTCCGCGTACACGTCGAGGATCCGCGCGCACTCCGCCCGGGGCGCCCCCACCCCGCCCTGCTCGCCGAACGTCATGGCGCCGAGGAACAACTCGGAGACACGGAGCCCGGTCCGGCCCAGGAGTCGGTAACGCACCCAAAACCTCCGTCAGTTGAATGCCGTGGCGGCCGACACTAACGGGTCGCCCCGGCGGAGGGCGGCGGTCCGTGACGCGGCGTCAATACGGTAGGCCCATGACCGACATGCGAACGGTGGGCCGATGACCACGATCCGACTGCTCCTCGTCGACGACGACCCCCTCGTCCGCGCCGGGCTCTCCCTCATGCTGGGCGGCGCCGACGACATCGAGATCGTGGGGGAGGCGGCCGACGGCGCCGAGGTGGACGCCCTGGTCGACCGCGCACGCCCCGACGTCGTCCTCATGGACATCCGGATGCCGACCGTCGACGGTCTCTCGGCCGCCGAGCGGCTCCGCCGCCGCGCGGACGCGCCCCAGGTCGTCGTCCTGACCACCTTCCACGCCGACGACCAGGTGCTGCGGGCCCTGCGCGCGGGGGCCGCCGGGTTCGTCCTGAAGGACACCCCGCCCGCCGAGATCGTCGCGGCGGTACGCAGGGTCGCCGCCGGTGAACCCGTCCTGTCACCCGCCGTCACCCGCCGGCTGATGGCGCACGCCGCGGGCAGCGCCCCCGACACCCGCCGGACGACCGCCCGGTCCCGCGTCGCCGCCCTCAGCGACCGGGAACGCGAGGTCGCCGTCGCGGTCGGCCGGGGCGCCTCCAACGCCGAGATCGCCGCCCAGCTCTTCATGAGTGTCGCCACCGTCAAGACCCACGTCTCCCGCATCCTCGCCAAACTCGACCTCAACAACCGTGTGCAGATAGCCCTGTTGACATACGACGCCGGGTTGCTGGAGGACGACGGGCGATAGGGGTGGAAGCAGTCCGTGCGGTCGCCTCCGCCGGTGACCGGAAGCGCCTGTGCCGTGTGCCGTCCGGGCACCGAGACCGGCGGTCTGGTACGCCTCACGCGGACCCGCATCTCGAGGGGGACACGGTGACCGTCCCCGTCCCCGTCCTCGTCTCCAGCACGCGGGCGGCGATCGACCGGTGCTAGGGCACTCGGGCGGGGGCCCGAGCGTTGTGCGGGTGAGGGGGGAATCGTGAGGAAGACGAAAGTGATCGATCTGAGCAGGTACGGGACCCGGTTCACCGAGAACCCGTACCCCGTGTACGCCGAGCTGCGGGCGCTCGGCCCGGTGCACCGGGTCCGGCTGCCGGGACCCGACGCCCACCATGAGGCCTGGCTGGTGGTGGGGTACGAGGAGGCGCGGGCGGCGCTCGCCGACCCCCGGCTGTCGAAGGACGCCTCGAAGATCGGGGTCACCTTCCTCGACGAGGAGCTGATCGGCAAGTATCTGCTGGTCTCCGACCCGCCACGGCACACCCGGCTGCGCAAGCTCGTCGCCCGCGAGTTCACCGCCCGCCGTGTCGAGCAACTGCGGCCCAGGATCCAGCAGATCACCGACTCGCTGCTCGACGCGATGCTGCCGCTCGGCCACGCCGACCTGGTGGAGTCCTTCGCCTATCCGCTGCCGCTCACCGTCATCTGCGAACTGCTCGGCGTGCCCGAGTTCGACCGCGCCGCCTTCCGCGAGCTGTCGACGGAGACGGTGGCACCCACCAGCGCGGAGAGCGAATACGACGCCTTCGTCCGACTCGCCTCGTACCTGGGCGAGTTGATCGAGGACAAGCGCTGCTCCCCGCCCGCAGACGACCTGCTGAGCGCGCTGATCCGCACGACCGACGAGGACGGCGACCGGCTGTCGCCGGACGAACTGCGCGGCATGGCCTTCATCCTGCTCATCGCCGGCCACGAGACCACGGTCAACCTCATCACCAACGCCGTCCACACCCTGCTCACCCACCCCGGCCAGCTCGCCGAGGTCCGGGCCGACAGGAACCTCGTGGACGCGGCGGTGGAAGAGACCCTGCGCTACGAGGGCCCCGTCGAGAACGCGACGTTCCGCTTCGCCGCCGAGCCCCTCGCCATAGCCGGCACACCCATCGCGGCCGGCGATTCCGTGCTGATCGGCCTGGCCGCCGCCGACCGCGACGACAGCCGCTGTCCCGCCGCCGACCGCTTCGACATCCACCGCGACACCCGCGGTCATCTCGCCTTCGGCCACGGCATCCACTACTGCCTGGGCGCGCCCCTGGCCCGGCTGGAGGCACGCGTCGCCCTCCGCGCCCTCCTCGACCGCTGCCCCGGGCTCGCCCTGGACGGCCCGCCGGGCCCCTGGCTGCCGGGGATGCTCATACGCGGCGTACGGAGCCTTCCGGTCCGCTGGTGAGTACGCTCTCCACCGCTCGCCGCCCCCAGCCCCGCAGGAGAACCCGACCATGCTGCGCACCGCGGAGATCACCGCGGCCCTCGTCCGGCCGCCGGGTGGCCAGGAGAGCCACCAGCTGTACTGGGGCCCCACCCTCGAATTCAGCCTCGACTGCTTCGTCTGCGAGCGCCTCGGCCGCACCACGGTCTTCGAGCGCGGTGCCGAGAAAGCCCTGTGCTCCGGCACGCGCAGCGGCCTCGGCCGTCATCACGCGCCGGCCCGCATCGCCGCGTTCGACAGCACCTCCGGGGACGAGCGGCTCGCGGTCCGGATCCTGCTCGACTTCTGGTGGGCGCCCTTCGAGGACGGCCGCGACGGCCGCCGCTCCGCGGCACCGACCAGCCACCCCTGGGTGCGGCTGCACCTCGGCTACTACTGCCACGAGACCGGGGAATCGGGCAAGCCCGGCATCCAGACCAACGTGAGCCGGCCGTGGGACCTCCGCTGCCGCGACTGCGACCAGATCCTGGCCACCGACACGGAGACCCCGTCGGTACGGCTGCTCGTGTGAGCCGCGCCCGCGCAAGCGGTCCTGTGCCGGCGGCTCAGTCGCGGCCGCCCGGGATCTCGCCGAGGTTCACCGGCCGGTGCTCCCGGCGGGACAGCTCGCAGGCCTCGGCGACGCGCAGCGCCTGCAGCGCCTCGCGGCCGTCGCAGGGGTTGGCCCGCTCGCCGCGCACCACCTCGACGAAGGCGGCGATCTCCGCCTCGTACGCCGCGGCGAAGCGTTCCACGAAACCGGTCCACGGCTTGTCGGCGGGTGGCGGACCGGACGGCTCGGTGGACGCGACCGGCGTACGGTCGTCCAGCCCGACCACCACGGTGTCCAGCTCCCCGGCCAGCTCCATGCGGACGTCGTAGCCCGCCCCGTTCACCCGCGCCGCCGTCGCCGTGACGAGGGTGCCGTCCTCCAGCGTCAGCACGGCCGCCGCCGTGTCCACGTCGTGCGCCTCCCGGAACACCGGGTTCCCGGCGTCCGACCCCGTGGCGTACACGGTGACGACCTCGCGCCCCGTCACCCATCGCACGGCGTCCAGATCGTGGATCATGCAGTCCCGGAAGATGCCCCCGGACGCCGGCAGATACCCGGCCGGCGGCGGCGCCTGGTCGGCGCTCAGCGCCCGCACGGTGTGCAACCGCCCCAGCCGCCCCGACCGCACGGCCTCACGGGCGGCGACATAGCCGGAGTCGAAGCGTCGCTGGAAGCCCATCTGCAGCACGGTTCCGGCGGCGTCGACCTCGGCGAGCGCGTTTAACGTGCCCTGCATGTCCACGGCGATGGGCTTCTCGCAGAACACCGGGAGACCCGAGCGTGCTGCCCGACCGATCAGTTCGCCGTGGGCCGACGTGGCGGCCGTGATGATCACGGCGTCCACACCCCAGGTGAAGATCTCGTCCACGCCGGGCGCGGCCGTCTCGCCCAGGCGATCCGCGAGGTCATGGGCCCGTGCCGTGTCGACGTCCGTGATGATCAGGGAGCCGACATCGCGGTGGCGGCTGAGCGTGGCCGCGTGAATCGTCCCGATTCGACCCGCTCCGATGAGTCCGATGCGCATGAGAAACAAAGTGCGGTCGCACCCACCGCCGTGTCAATGCTTTGTCCGGACAACCGAACGACGCCGCTTCCCGTCATCCGGCGCCGGGGCTACGCTCGGCCCGTGCCGAAACCAGAAGTGGATCCGACCGTGTCGCTCCAGCTCAGCGTCGACCGCAGCAGCCCGGTCCCGCTCTACTTCCAGCTGTCGCAGCAACTGGAGGCCGCGATCGAGCACGGCGAGCTGACCCCGGGCAGCCTGCTGGGCAACGAGATCGAACTGGCCGCCCGCCTCGGCCTGTCCCGTCCGACCGTCCGCCAGGCCATCCAGTCCCTCGTCGACAAGGGCCTCCTCGTCCGCCGCCGCGGCGTGGGCACCCAGGTCGTCCACAGCCAGGTCAAGCGCCCCCTGGAGCTCAGCAGCCTCTACGACGACCTGGAGGCCGCCGGCCAGCGCCCCGCCACCCGGGTCCTGCTCAACGCCACGGTCCCCGCCTCCGCCGACGTCGCCGCCGCCCTCGCCGTCGCCGAGGGCAGCGAGGTTCACCGCATCGAGCGACTCCGTCTGGCCCATGGCGAGCCCATGGCCTCCCTCTGCAACTACATCCCGACCGGCCTCCTGGACCTCGACTCGCCCCAGCTGGAGGCCACGGGCCTCTACCGCCTGATGCGCTCCGCGGGCATCAACCTCCACAGCGCCCGCCAGACGATCGGCGCGAGAACGGCCACACCGGAGGAGGGCGAACGCCTGACCGAACCCGAGGGTGCGCCCCTCCTGACCATGCAGCGCACCACCTTCGACGACACGGGCAGAGCGGTCGAATACGGCACCCACATCTACCGGGCCTCCCGCTATTCGTTCGACTTCCAGCTGCTGGTGAGGGCGTAGGAGGCCGTCCCCCGGGCCCCTGATGAGCAAGGGGCGCAGTCCTCGCTCATCAGGGGCGCGGGCTGTGACATGTGCGACTCCGGCGCGTGGGCGTGACCAGCCCCCACTCACCCGCACCCGAAAAACAAAGGGGCGGCACCCCCTGCCCCCACGGCGCACCAAGCGGAGCGCTAAGGCAGAATCGGTCCGATGAGCACTTACCGCGACTTCACCCACCGCGGCTCCGCGCGGGCCACCGTCCTGCGTACCGTCGGCACACGCGAGCGCCGCTCGCACCTGACGGCGCCCCGCGTCCCCACCGTCGGCATCGACATCGGCGGTACGAAGGTGATGGCGGGCGTCGTGGACGCCGACGGCAACATCCTGGAGAAGCTCCGCACCGAGACCCCGGACAAGTCCAAGAGCCCCCAGGTCGTCGAGGACACGATCGTCGAGCTGGTGCTGGACCTCTCCGACCGGCACGACGTGCATGCGGTCGGCATCGGCGCCGCCGGGTGGGTCGACGCGGACCGCAACCGTGTGCTGTTCGCCCCGCACCTGTCCTGGCGCAACGAACCGCTGCGCGACCGGCTCGCCGACCGCCTCGCAGTGCCCGTGCTGGTCGACAACGACGCCAACGCCGCCGCCTGGGCCGAGTGGCGCTTCGGCGCCGGCCGCGACGAGGACCACCTGGTCATGATCACGCTCGGCACCGGCATCGGCGGCGCGATCCTGGAGGACGGCCAGGTCAAGCGCGGCAAGTTCGGGGTCGCCGGTGAGTTCGGCCATATGCAGGTCGTGCCCGGCGGTCACCGCTGCCCGTGCGGCAACCGCGGCTGCTGGGAGCAGTACAGCTCGGGGAACGCGCTGGTCAGAGAGGCCCGCGAGCTGGCCGCGGCGGACTCCCCGGTCGCCTACGGGATCATCGAGCACGTCAAGGGCAACATCGGCGACATCACCGGGCCGATGATCACCGAGCTGGCCCGTGAGGGCGACGCGATGTGCATCGAGCTGCTCCAGGACATCGGCCAGTGGCTCGGCGTCGGCATCGCCAACCTGGCCGCCGCCCTCGACCCGTCCTGCTTCGTCATCGGCGGCGGCGTCTCGGCCGCCGACGACCTCCTCATCGGCCCCGCCCGCGACGCCTTCCGCCGCCACCTCACCGGCCGCGGCTACCGCCCCGAGGCCCGTATCGCCCGCGCCCAGCTCGGCCCCGAGGCCGGCATGGTGGGCGCCGCCGACCTCGCCCGCCTCGTCGCCCGCCGCTTCCGCCGCGCCAACCGCCGCCGGGTCGAGCGCTACGAGCGGTACGCGCGGTACGTGGAGGCCCGCCGCACCACCCGGGACTCCGCATGACCGCCTCCGTGCCCCGTCAGGGCACCTCACCCGAGGAACCCGAGCAGCCCGCCGAGGACCGCCGCCACAAGATCCGCCGGCGCGCGCTCACCCTGGCGATCATCGTGCTGCTGATCGGCGTCCCCGCCGGCTATCTGGTGATCTCCGCCAACCAGAGCCGGGACAGCGGCAAGGACAAGGAAGCGAAGTACTCGGCGACCGGCCTCACCGCACACTGGCCCTCGCGGCTCCAGCAGCGCCTCTACGACGTCCCGATCCCGCCGTACTCGAAGCACCTCGCGTACTACGAGACCAACAACTGGCGGACCAGCCGTCTGTACGTGCAGTTCTACACGAGCAACGAGGGCCTCGAACGCTTCCTCGACCAGATCGGCACCAGCACGGCGGCGCTGAAGAAGGGCGAGATGGCCGTCCACGCCCGCGACCGGCGGATCGTCGGCTGGGACTTCAGCGGCCCCGGCCCCTGGTACGGCCTCGTCAACAGGCAGAAGGATCCCGCGCCCACCCACAACATCGTCGTGAACCGGTCCAACCCGGACCATCCGATGGTGTACGTGGTCTCGCGAACCGTGCCCTGACCTGCGCGTACCCGGGCCCGTCGGGGTTCGCGCACGGTCGACGGGACCGAATGTCAGACCCCGCCCGTAGAGTCGGAGACAGCTGATCGGAGCCGACAGGCGGCTCATCCGACCATGGGCGGGGAGGTGACCGGACACATGCGGGACATGGCTGTTCCCGAGGCCGACACGGCCGTTCCCGTGACACCGGCCGTCACCGATCCCCTGACCGTCCCGGTGCGGCTGGCCGCCGTCTTCCGGCCGGCACCCCTGCCCCGCCACGGCCGGGTCGCGTTCTGGGACCCGGAGAGCGACAAACCACCCCCCGGCGGCGCCACCGAGGACCTCACGGTCGTCCGCCGGCACGGCGCCACCGGCGTCCGCAGAGGCACCGTCCCCGCCCTGTCCCTGCCCGTCGCCGACGCCCTGCCCCTGCTCGCCCGGGCCCGCCGCGACCCGGCCGCCCACCCCGCCACGGCCTGCTGGGGTGCCGCCGCCCTGCACGCGCTGCGGCTCGTCGCCCGGGGGCGTCTGCTGCCGGGGCTCACCGCCGACGGGTTCGACGCCTGGCGGGCCGGACCGCTCGACCCGGACGACATCGCCCACCTCAGGGCCGTCGCCGCAGCACTGCCGTACGAGGGCCACGCCGTGCCACTCCCCGGCAAGGGCCCCCTCAGGCTGCCCGACCCGGAGGCACTGGTGCGGTCCTTCCTGGACGCCGTCGCGGACACCCTGCCCCGCGGCCCGGCCGCGCCGTACGTATCCGGCAGGCCCTTCGCCGCGAGCACCGGCCAGCGGCTCCCGGGCGCCCGCGACTGGGCCGCCGAGGTCGCCGCCGGCATGGACGCGGGCGTACGGGTCTCCCTGCGCCTCGACCTGTCGGCGTACGACCTGTTCGACGACAGCGAAGGCGGCCGCCGGGCCGGCGCGGCGGTCGTCCAGGTGCACAGCCTCGCCGACCCCACGCTGGTCGTCGACGCCACGGCGCTCTGGGCGGGCGACGCGGACGAGGCGTTCGGGCCCCGCGCCCGTGTGGACGCCGCCCTGGCCGTACGCCGGGCGGCCCGCGTCTGGCCGCCCCTGGACCGGCTCGCCGACCAGGACGTCCCCGACGTCCTCGCGCTCTCCGAGGACGAGCTGTCCGACCTCCTCGGCGTGGCCGCGACCCGACTGGCCGCGGCCGGGGTCGCCGTGCACTGGCCCCGCGACCTCGCCCAGGACCTGAGCGCCCGCGCCGAGGTGCGCCCGGCGCCCGGCTCGGCCACGGACGGCACGGGCTTCTTCGAGAGCGAGGAACTGCTGCGGTTCCGCTGGCAGCTGGCGCTCGGCGGCGACCCGCTCACCGACGCCGAGATGGACGCCCTGGCCGAGGCGCACCGCCCGATCGTCCGCCTGCGCGACCAGTGGGTCCTCGTCGACCCGGCTCTCGTCCGCAAGGCCCGCAAACGCGAACTGGGCCTGCTCGACCCGGTGGACGCCCTGTCCGTGGCCCTCACCGGCACCGCCGACGTGGACGGGGAGACCGTGGAGGCGGTCCCGGTGGGCGCGCTGGCCGCGCTCCGCGACCGACTGACGGCCGGCGTCGGCCCGGTCGAGTCGCCCCCGGGTCTCGCGGCCACCCTCCGCGACTACCAACTCCGGGGCCTGGCCTGGCTGGACCTCATGACCTCCCTCGGCCTCGGCGGCTGCCTCGCCGACGACATGGGCCTCGGCAAGACCATCACGGTCATCGCCCTGCATCTGCGCCGGGCCCGCCCCGAGCCCACCCTGGTCGTGTGCCCCGCCTCGCTGCTGGGCAACTGGCAGCGCGAGATCACCCGCTTCGCCCCCGGTGTGCCCGTGCGCCGCTTCCACGGCCCCGACCGCACCCTGGACGACCTCGGCCCCGGCTTCGTCCTCACCACCTACGGCACGATGCGCTCCACGGCACCCCAACTCGCCGAGCAGCGGTGGGGCATGGTCGTCGCCGACGAGGCCCAGCACGTCAAGAACCCCTACTCGGCGACGGCGAAGGCCCTGCGCACCATCCCGACGCCCGCCCGCGTCGCCCTCACCGGCACCCCCGTGGAGAACAACCTCTCCGAGCTGTGGGCCCTCCTCGACTGGACCACCCCCGGCCTCCTCGGCCCCCTCAAGTCCTTCCGCGCCCGCCACGCCCGCGCCGTGGAGAACGGCGAGGACGAGGAGGCCGTGACCCGTCTCGCCCGACTGGTGCGCCCCTTCCTGCTCCGCCGCAAGAAGTCCGACCCGGGGATCGTCCCCGAACTCCCGCCCAAGACCGAGACCGACCACCCGGTCCCCCTCACCCGCGAACAGGCCGCGCTCTACGAGGCCGTCGTCCGCGAGTCGCTGCTGGCCATCGAGACGGCCGAGGGCATCGCCCGCAGGGGCCTGGTCCTCAAACTGCTGGGCGCCCTCAAACAGATCTGCGACCACCCGGCGCTCTACCTGAAGGAGGAAGCAGCCGGCCACGGGGACCGCCTGTCCGCGCGCTCCGGCAAACTCGCCCTCCTCGACGAGCTGTTGGACACCCTGCTCGCCGAGGACGGCTCCGCCCTGGTCTTCACCCAGTACGTCGGCATGGCCCGCCTCATCACCGCGCACCTCGCCGCCCGCGCGATCCCGGTCGAGCTGCTCCACGGGGGCACACCGGTCAAGGACCGCGAGGAGATGGTGGACCGCTTCCAGAGCGGGCAGACCCCGGTCCTGGTCCTCTCCCTCAAGGCGGCCGGCACCGGCCTGAACCTCACCCGCGCCGGCCATGTCATCCACTTCGACCGCTGGTGGAACCCCGCCGTCGAGGAACAGGCCACCGACCGCGCCTACCGCATCGGCCAGACCCAGCCCGTCCAGGTCCACCGCCTCATCACCGAAGGCACCGTCGAGGACCGCATCGCCGAGATGCTCGAATCGAAGCGGGCCCTGTCCGACGCCGTCCTGGGCTCCGGCGAAGCGGCTCTCACCGAGCTGACCGACCGCGAGCTGACCGACCTCGTCTCCCTGCGGAGGCCGGGATGAGCGCCCCCGACCCCGCCCCCCGCCCGGCCGACGCGGCCCGCCAGGCGCTGCGCGCCGCCCGGGAACGGGCCATGCGCGGCGCGGAACGGGCGGAGGAGCCGGCCACCGCGACATCGGCGCCGGGCAGCACGGGTCCGGCATCCGGGGACGACACGGGGGTGCCGGGCGGTGCGGACGGGACGGCGGGCAGCGGCGCCGGGAGGTCCGTCGGGGGTGCCACGGCGTCGGACCGCGTCGCGCGGACGTCGGGCCCGGCTGGTACGGCCTCCGACGGTGCCGCCCGGACATCGCGCCGTGCGGCGGAGACGTCCGGCCTGGGCGGTCCCGAACCGGACAGCGCCGGTGACCGGGCGGGTGGTGGCGACTCGGCGCCCGCGTCGCCCCCGTGCGAGGCCGGGGGCACACGGGGCGCCCGGCCGGGCGACGTGGCCCGGAAAGCGCTGTGGCGGGCCGCCGACGCCAGGGCGGCGGCCACCCCCGAGGAACCGGCCGGCGAGAGCGCATCGCGTGCTCCGGACGCACCCCGCGGCGGTGGCAGGGGTGCCTCGGGCGGCGCCAGGCCCGGTGACATCGCCCGGGCAGCCCTGCGCGCCGCTCGTGGCGCGGCCGAGCGGGCCCGCGCCCAAGCGGAGGCCGGAGCCGTGGCCAGGACCGAGGCAGCCGCACCTGAGGAAGCGCCAGGGCAACCGGACGCCACGCCCGGGACCCTGGCCCCGCGCCCTCCCGCGGGCCCGGCGCCGCTCCACCGCCGGGCAAGGCAGGAGAGGCGGGGTCCCGCCGCTGATCGGGGCGAGGGGCCCCGTCCGGTCGGGGACGTACGCGCTCGGCTCGCAGGTGCCTTCGAGCCGCCCGCGGCGGAGCCGGCACCTCACCCCACCTCCGCCGAGGCGCCGCAGGATCACCTCGACGCCGCGTCCGGCCTCGGCCCGGACGAGGGCGTAGGCCACGACGGCCCCCGGACACGGCCCACGGCATCTCGGCCGGCCTCCGGGCGGCGCAGCACACACCCGGAACCCACCGAAGCCGAAGCCGCAGCCGAGTCCGAAGCCGAGTCCGAACGTGAAGCCCAGGTCGGCGACCGGGCCGTCCCACACGCAGGCGTCGACCACCCCCGGGACACCCGACCCGCGGGCTCCGCCACCCCTCGCGTCCCCGCCACCATGGCCGCGCCCTCCCGGGACGGCGAACTCCGCCGGACCTTCGGGGCGTTCCCGCCCCGCACCTCGACGGGGGAGGCGTTCGCGGAGAGCTGGTGGGGCAACGCGTGGGTGACGGCGCTGGAGGAGGGCGCCCTCGACGCGGCCCGGCTCGCGCGGGGTCGGGCGTACGCCGACAAGGGCCGCGTGGACGCGATCACGGTCACGCCGGGGTTGGTCCTGGCCTATGTGCACGGCAGCCGGCCCCGACCGTACCGGGTGCAGGTCCGGCTGCGGACGCTGGACGACGACGAATGGGACCGCTTCCTGGACAGGGCGGCCGAGCGCCCCGGCGACATCGCCGCCCTGCTCGACAGGGAACTGCCGCAGTCCCTCGGCGACATCGGTGCCGACGTCGGTGCGGGTGCCGCCCCCGCGTCCGGTGCCGCCCCCGCGTCCGGTGCCGCCCGGAACCGTCGCGGGACGCGACTGCTGCCCGGCCCCGGTGAGCTGGACCCCCGGTGCAGTTGCCCGGATCGCGGGCACCCCTGCAAGCACGCGGCGGCGCTCTGCTATCAGACGGCGCGGCTGCTGGACGAGGACCCGTTCACGCTGCTGCTTCTGCGAGGCCGGGGAGAGCGGGAGTTGCTCGACGCGCTGTCCCGGCGCAACGCCGCGCGGGCGGCGCGTGCCGCCCAGGAGGAGCGACCCGCGGCACCACCGGGTGTCCGGGCCGCCGAGGCCCTCGCCCCGCGCACCCTCCCGCCGCTGCCGGCCCCGCTGCCCACGCCCCCGCACCCGGAGCAGCCCCCCGTGTATCCGGGGGCGCCGGGCGGTCCCGACCCGTTCGCACTGGACCAGTTGGCCACCGACGCGGCGGCCCGGGCGCACGCCATGCTCACCACCGGACGGGACCCGGTCGCCGAGCTGACGCTCTGGCAGGACGCGGTACGCCTGGCCGCCGCACGCCCCGGCTCCGGCCTCACCGCCACCACCCGCGCCCTGTACTCCTCGCTGGCCGCCGCCACCGGCCGCACCCCGGCCGACCTGGCCCGCGCGGTCGCCGCCTGGCGCCAGGGCGGCCTGGAAGGTCTCGCCGTCCTGGAGGAGCCCTGGGACCCGCCGGCGGGTCGCTTCGACCGTGCCCGCCCCCTGCTCCTCGCCGCCGACCTCCCGGCGTTCCGCCCCTGGCACAACCACCTCACCCACCCCCTGGGCCATGTCCAGCTCCGGCTCGGCCGGGACGGCCTGTGGTACGCCTACGAGTCCGAACCGGGCCACGACGACTGGTGGCCGAGAGGCACACCGGACCTCGACCCGGTGGGAGCCTTGACGGGCCTGGGGGCGACCGACGGCCTCTGACGGCTCTCCATTCCACCCCGAAGCGCAACACGCGACACGCCGGGACTTTTGTTCGAAGGGTGGTCCGTTCTCCGGCCCCCCACCCGTCCCACGGCGTGACCTGCGCTTCGGTGAAGACGGTGTGAGAGTTGCCCGCCGATGTTCAGGAGTCGGCAGGGCGGATTACGGTCCCCGGGACAGAGCATCGAAGGCGGGACGTTAGCGTGTACCGGTGAGTGAGACGACGACCCCTGCCCTCCAGTACCGCTTCGACGGGCCGGACGACGCCCCGGTCCTCATCCTCGGGCCCTCGCTCGGTACGACATGGCACATGTGGGACAGGCAGATCCCCGAACTGACCAAGCAGTGGCGGGTCTTCCGGTTCGACCTGCCGGGCCACGGCGGTGCCCCCGCCTACCCCGGCGGTTCGGTCTCCGAGCTGGCCGCCAGGTTGCTGGCCACGCTGGACGCGGTCGGCGTGCAGCGCTTCGGCTACGCGGGCTGCGCGCTCGGCGGCGCCATCGGGGCGGAGCTCGCGCTGCGCCACCCCGACCGCCTCGCCTCGCTCGCGCTCATCGCCGCCTCGCCGCGCTTCGGCACGGCCGACGAGTTCCGTCAGCGCGGCGTGATCGTACGGACGAACGGTCTGGACCCCATCGCCCGCACGTCCCCGGACCGCTGGTTCACCGCCGGGTTCGCGGCGGCGCAGCCCGCGATCACCGAGTGGGCCGTGCAGATGGTCCGCACCACCGACCCCGGCTGCTACATCGCCGCCTGCGAGGCCCTCGCCTCGTTCGACGTCCGCGCCGAACTGGGCCGTATCGGGGTCCCCACCCTCGTCCTCGTCGGCTCCGACGACCAGGTGACGGGGCCGGCCGAGGCCCGTACGCTCGTCGCGGGCATCCCTGACGCCCGGCTCGCCGTCGTCCCCAGCGCCTCGCACCTGGTCCCAGTGGAGCAGCCCGCCGCGGTCACCGACCTCCTCGTCCGCCACTTCTCGACGGCCTGGCAGCCCGCGTACGACTCGACCACCGGTCAGGTCGCCATCCCGGTGGCGCCGGCCAAGCCGGCCCTCGCCGTCGCCGTGCCACCGCAGAGCGGCCCCGTCGCCGAGATCGCCCCGGCCGCCGTCCAGCCGGAGGCGACGGGCAGACCGGACCCGTACGACGCCGGGCTCAAGGTCCGCCGCGAGGTGCTCGGCGACGCCCACGTCGACCGGGCGCTGGCCACGGCGGACGATTTCTCCGGCGACTTCCAGGAGTTCATCACCCGCTACGCCTGGGGCGAGATCTGGGACCGGCCGGGTCTCGACCGCCGTTCCCGCAGCTGCGTCACGCTCACCGCGCTCGTCGCCGGCGGACACCTGGACGAACTCGCCTTCCACACCAGGGCCGCCCTCCGCAACGGGCTCACCCCGGACGAGATCAAGGAAGTCCTGCTCCAGGCCGCCGTCTACTGCGGCGTCCCGGCCGCGAACAGCGCCTTCAAGGTGGCCCAGCAGGTCATCCGCGAGGAGACCACGCCTGAGGAATGACCCCGGAGCGACCGGCGGGCAAGCCCGGGAACCATCGGCGAGCGGGCCCGGAAAGGGCCGGTGAGCGGGCCGTCGGCCGCCCGGCGGGGGCAGGATGGACCCATGACCATCAAGCTCACGAAGAAGTCGCACGCCTGCGTCCGTCTGGAGAAGGACGGACGCACACTCGTCATCGACCCCGGCGGGTTCAGCGAGGAGGACGCGGCGGTCGGCGCGGACGCGGTCCTGGTCACGCACGAGCACCCCGACCACTTCGACGAGGGACGGCTGCGCGCGGCCCTCGAGGGCAACCCGGCCGCCGAGATCTGGACCCTGCGCTCCGTCGCCGAGAAGATCTCCGCCGCCTTCCCCGGCCGGGTGCACACCGTCGGCCACGGCGACTCGTTCACCGCCGCGGGCTTCGACGTCCAGGTGCACGGCGAGCTCCACGCCGTCATCCACCCGGACATCCCGCGCATCACCAACGTCGGCTACCTCGTCGACGGCGGCCGGGTCTTCCACCCCGGTGACGCCCTGACCGTCCCCGACCGCGCCGTGGAGACGCTGATGCTGCCCGTCATGGCCCCCTGGAGCAAGATCTCCGAGGTCATCGACTACGTCCGCGAGGTCAAGCCGCAACGGGCCTACGACATCCACGACGCCCTCCTCACCGACCTGGCCCGCCCGATCTACGACCGCCAGATCGGCGCCCTGGGCGGCGCCGAGCACCTCCGCCTCGCGCCCGGCACCTCGGCGGACCTGTGAGCACCCGCCGGACCGGATGAGGAGCCGGAAGAGGAGCCGGAAGAGGAGCGGGAGCGGGCCGAAGCAGGGCCGGGGCCGGGCGGGACGGCGTTGTCGGACCCGGCCGGTAAGTTGTGGGGCATGCGCATCGCCACCTGGAACGTGAACTCGATCACCGCCCGCCTCCCGCGGCTCCTCGCCTGGCTGGAGACCAGCGGCACGGACGTGCTCTGCCTCCAGGAGGCCAAGATCGCCGAGGACGCCTTCCCCTTCGACGCGCTGCGCGAGCGGGGCTACGAGGCCGCGGTGCACGCCACCGGCCGGTGGAACGGCGTGGCGGTGATCTCCCGCGTCGGCCTGGAGGACGTCGTCAAGGGCCTGCCGGGCGACCCCGGCTACGACGGCGTCGTGGAGCCCCGCGCGATCTCCGCCACCTGCGGCCCGGTCCGCGTCTGGTCGGTGTACGTGCCGAACGGCCGCGAGGTCGACCACCCGCACTACGCCTACAAGCTCCAGTGGTTCGAGGCCCTCAAGGCCGCCGTCGCCGGTGACGCCGCCGGCAGCCGCCCCTTCGCCGTCATGGGCGACTACAACGTGGCGCCCACCGACGACGACGTGTTCGACGTCGCCGCCTTCGAGGGCGCCACCCATGTCACCCCCGCCGAGCGCGCCGCCCTCGCCTCCCTCCGCGAGGCCGGGCTCTCCGACATCGTCCCCCGCCCCCTCAAGTACGAGCACCCCTTCACCTACTGGGACTACCGCCAGCTCTGCTTCCCCAAGAACCGCGGCATGCGCATCGACCTCGTCTACGGCAACGAGCCGTTCGGTAAGGCCGTGAAGGACGCGTACGTGGACCGCGAGGAGCGCAAGGGCAAGGGCGCCTCCGACCACGCGCCGGTCGTGGTCGACCTGGACGTGTAGCGGCGCGGGGACAGCGCCTCAGAGCAGCCGCAGATCCACCGACTCGGCCAGCGCGGCGAGCCCCGCCTCGCCCGGATGCAGATGGTCCCCGCTGTCGTAGGCGGGGAGCATCCGCGACGGCCGGTCCGGGTCGCGCAGCACCCGGTCGAAGTCCAGCACCCCGTCGAAATCCCCGTTGCCGCGGATCCACTCGTTGACCGCGACCCGCTGGGCGTCGGCGGCGGCCGTGCAGCGCGCCTCGCCCTCGCAGGGCGCGATCGTCGCCACCAGCATGCGCAGACCGCGGGCGCGGCCCCGGGCGGCGATCTCCCGCAGCCCGGCGACGACCTGGTCCGCCGTGCCGCCCCAGCGGACGTCGTTGACGCCCTGGAAGACGACGGCGGTACGCGCGGAGGTCTGCGCGAGGACGTCGCGGTCCAGGCGGTTCAGGGCGCTGACGCCGCCCGTGTCGGTGGAGACGCCGTCTCCCGGATAGCGGTCGGTGACCACCCGGTTCGCGGAGATCCCCTGGTTGAGGACCCCGTAGCGGGGGACCTCGCCCTGGTTCAGCAGCCGGTCGGCCAGCACGTCCGGCCATCGGCGGTTCGCGCCCGCCGTCGTCCTCTCCCCATCGGTGATCGAGTCACCGAGGAGCACCACCGACCCGGGACCGCCGCCCACGTCGACGCCCGTCAGCAGCGGCCAGGTGGTGATCGCCGAGGTGTACGCCGCCGCCGAGCCGTCGCCCGCGTGGTCGCCCGCCTCGCTGACGTACGAGGTCTGCTGGGCCAGCCGGTGCACGGGCGCGGCCGGCACCGTGCCGGGCAGATGGAAACTCACCAGCAGATCGGTGTCCGGCGGCACCTCGAAGCCCAGTGGATCGCTGAACGCCTGGGCGCCCGCCGCGATCTCGGTGCCCGCGCGGCCCCCGAACGACAGCGGTACCGGTGTGCCGAGGGCGGCGGCCCCCTCCGCCCGCAACGCCACCGTCGCACTGCCGACCCGTACCGGCGCCGACGCGAAGGTGTTGTCGAGCCGGATCCGCACCCGGGGGCCGCCGGCCGACGTGTGCACCACCAGCCGCAGAGTGCGGTCGGTCCACGGTCCGACGGCGGTGTAGCCCGAGGTCGCGGCCGCCCAACTTCCGGTCCAGCCACGTGACTCGGGCCGCACCGACAGGGCGAACACATGCAGGTCCCGGTCGCGCGGCAGGGTCACCGAAGCCACCTGGCGGCCCCGCACGAGGGGCACGGTGACGACGTACAGCCGCGCCTTCTCGGTGAGTTGACCGCCGGGCGTGTTGATGTGGGGGAGGGCGACGGCCTTGGTGGCGAGCGGGCCGGTGCGCCAGTCCGGAGCGGTGAGCCGGTACGAGGAGCGGGCGCCGCCCGTGTAGCGGACCGTGCCGGTGCCGGTCGCGTCGGTGCCGCCCGTCGCGGCGACGAGGAGGGCGAGGGCGTCGCCCCGGCCCCCTACCCGTACGGACTGGCCGTCGGCCCGTACGTTGTCCGGCTCGCCCGGGGCGCGGTCCGGCCAGGTCAGCCGGGCTCCCTGAACGGTCAGGGCACGGCCGGGCGTCCAGCCGGCGGCCGTCAGGTCCCGTGCCGAGAGGGAACCGCCCGTGCCGTCGAAGTCGGCCTCGCCGGGCCGCGTGTCCTCACTGACCGCCCGGTTGTCGAACAACCGCGCCAGCGGGACCGGTTCGCCCGCTCCACCGGTGGCGGCACGGGCGGAGGCGACGGGAGCCACCGCCGCCGACAGGCCCAGTACGACAGCCGTTCCCCAGACCCGTCGGCGCACGCGCGCCCCCTCCCGTTCGCTGATGACCCTCGCGACTTCGATCCATCGATCCATCGATCCGTCGCCTCCGTCCGATCCAACGACGGGGCGACGGATGCGCCACGAAACTAAGGAGGCGTCAGGGGCCCGTCAATGAGGCGGGCGCGAACCGGGGAGGAACTCCGGGCGAACAGGCGACTTCCGCGCGCCTGTGGTGCCAGGGGTGGTGCGAATGACACGCTGACCACATGAACATCCGTTTCCTGGGCAACTGGCGCAAGAAGCGTGGTCCCGCGCGGGGGGTCGCGATGATCTCCGTCGGCGAGGGGGACGGCAACGGTCAGGAGCGTCAGGAGCGCATCGTCGAACTCCTCTCCGAATGTGAGCTGCTGCGGGCGCAGGCCCAGCAGGCGGGGGCGGAACTCGACGACTCGGCCGCCTCGTTGGAGGAACTCGATCAGCTGGTGCCGCGCTGGCGGGACGACGAGGAGACCGCGACCTGGCTGGGCAACGACGCCGGGCTGTACCTCGGCACGGTCGTCGTCCGCACCGTCCCGGGCGCCCGCTGGGAGATCTGGCCCAATGGGCAGCCCGTGGTGAGGCTGGCCTCCGGCCGGGAGATCGACGTGGTCGAGGCCGGACACGAATGGGCCGACAACGGCGTACCGGAGCTGTCGCAGCTGTACGCCGAGATCGCGGAGGGGTGAAGGGCCGGGTCGGGTGCCCGCGCGGCGAGGCCCCGCCCCGTGCCTGACAATACGGCTATTCCCCGACGGTGCGTGTCGCGTATTGAGTCACCCTCCGTCCGGATAGTTTGCGGCACCTGCGACACGACACGGCCGAGAGCGAACAGGGCGGGCAGTGCATGGCTGTCGATCCGCTGATCGAACTGCATGGTGTGAACAAATACTTCGGTGACCTGCATGTCCTCCAGGACATCGACCTCACCGTGGACAGGGGGGAGGTGGTCGTGGTCATCGGCCCCTCGGGATCGGGGAAGTCGACGCTCTGCCGGGCCATCAACCGGCTGGAGCCCATCCACTCCGGGGAGATCCTGCTCGACGGACAGCCGCTGCCGGCGGAGGGCAAGTCCCTCGCGGCGCTCCGCGCGGATGTCGGCATGGTCTTCCAGTCGTTCAATCTCTTCGCGCACAAGACGGTGCTGCAGAACGTGTCGCTCGGTCAGATCAAGGTGCGCAAGAAGAAGAAGGAGGAAGCCGACAAGCGCTCCCGCGAACTCCTCGACCGGGTCGGCCTGTCCGACCAGGCGCCGAAGTACCCGGCGCAGCTCTCGGGCGGTCAGCAGCAGCGCGTCGCGATCGCGCGGGCGCTGGCGATGGACCCGAAGGTCATGCTCTTCGACGAGCCGACATCCGCCCTCGACCCCGAAATGATCAACGAAGTCCTCGAAGTCATGCAGCAGTTGGCGCGCGAGGGCATGACCATGGTCGTCGTCACCCACGAGATGGGCTTCGCCCGTTCCGCCGCCAACCGCGTCGTCTTCATGTCCGACGGGCGCATCGTCGAGGACCGCACGCCCGACGAGTTCTTCACGAATCCGAACAGCGACCGAGCCAAGGACTTCCTCTCGAAGATCCTCAAGCACTGACCGCCGCCGCTGGACCGGGCGCGGGCCTCGACTACGATGAGCGGTTCCTCCACTTGGGGGTGACCGAGGCCGTGGACTCCATCCCGGCCATCAAGGGGACGCTGCTGCCAGGCGTGCAGTAGCCAGGGGCCAGGCCCGCCCGGCGGCAGCCGGAGATCACTGCTCGCGCAGTGGGATCGACACGTACGACGGGTCGTCCGGCGGCGAGGAGAAGGTCAGCTGCGCGCCGGACGGGTTGTGCTCGATGTAGAGCGGGTCGACCGTGTCGACGACCAGGGCGAGACGGTGGCCCGCCGGAACGTCGTAGGCCGTGGAGAACAACTCCAGGTCCACGCCGAACGGCCGGCCGGGCGTCTTGCCGTGGAAGGTGTACGGCGCGTTGCTGACCAGCTTGCCGAGGCCGAGCGGGCCCACGTCGTACAGATAGGCGACGAGGGTCCCGCTCTCCTTGGTGGCCGTCACCGTGGTGTGCAGCTTCGCGGTGCCCCGCACCCGCTGCGTCGTCCGGTACTTCTCCGACTGCCACACGGCCGCCCAGCGGCGCGGCAGCAGCGGGATCGAGGCCACGGGCGGCAGTTGGACGACCTGGTCGAGGACGCTGGACAGGAAGATGACCCCGCCGTTCGCGCCCGAGTCCACGTTCGTGTGGATCGTGGTGCCACTCGCGAGGGCGATCTTCTCGCGGGTCGCGGTGACCGACTTCCAGTCCGGATAGCCCTCGAAGGCTCCGCCGGTCCGGGGCTTGAGCTGGACGGGCTGCTCGCCGTCGATGCCGTTGGCCTGGCCCCGCAGATGGTGGTCGAACCAGCGCCTGGTGTCCGTCCACACGTCGTTGGGCAGCCCGAACAGGCCCGTCAACTCGGTGGTGGCGTGGTCACCGGGCCGCAGTTCGAGTCGCTTGGGACCGGTGAGCTTCTCGTAGAAGTCCGCGTACTGGTTGGGCGGGAAGACCGAGTCGCCCCAGCCGTTGGCGAGCATGACGGCCGTGCCGTTGGCGTTGATGGCGTCCACATAGGTCGCGGGGGAACGTTTCTTCCCCCAGCCGATCATCTCCTGCTCCTTGGTCAGGTTGGACGCGTAGAAGTTCTTGAAGATCTCCTGGAGTTCGGGGCTCTGCCGGCCGGTGATCCGGCCGGCGCCGTCCAGCAGGCCGACCGCCTGGAGGTGCTGGGTGCGCCCGGAGTAGATGGAGTCGATGAGGTCGGCCCACCCGCTCAGCGCGGCGACCGCCTTGACCCGCTTGTCGTGCGCGGCGGTGAGCAGGCTGATGCCCGCGCCGTACGACAGCCCCGCCATGCCCACGCGCCGTTCGTCGGCCGGGGTGTGGGCGAGCGCCCAGTCGATCACCTTGGAGGCGTCGGCTATGTCCGGTGGCCCGGCCACTTCTATGTACCCGCCGGACTCCCAGAAGCCCCGCACGTTGTAACTGACCACGACGTACCCGGCCTTGGCGAGCTGCTGCGCCTGGGCCAGGTACTCGACCTGCGGCAGGCCCCAGCTCGTGGGGAGCACCAGCAGGGGGTACGTGCGGGAGGAGTCGGCGGGGGCGACGACATTGGCCTTGAGGACCGTGCCGCCGGCGCCCGTGATGTCGACGAAGCGGGTGGTGGGGGAGTCCGCCGCGGCCGCCTGGGCGGCGGGCGCGAGCCCGAGGGCCGTGCCGGCGACCAGGGTGGCCGACACGGCCCCCACGGTGGTCGTGCGCAGGGCCTTGGCCGTGCGCGAAGTCGTGCCGTGCGGGTGTCTCACGGGTCGCTCCTCACTCGTGTCAGTGCAAAGTGACCCGACGGTAACCGCCACGGCTTACCAGAGGTAACTCCTCGGTAAGTTACGTGACGGTAACAGTTGGCGTGAACGCGTCGGCCGACTCGCCCCGCACCTCCTACGAGGCCCGGTGGGAGGCTTTGGCCGGGAGCGCCGCCGGCGGGGTCTGGGCGGCGCGGGTGACGTCCGCGACCAGTTCGACGACATCGGGGCCGTAGGCCTGGGAGTTGACGACCTTCAGCAGCAGCACGAAGTTGCCGGTGCCGTACTTGCGGTGGAGCCGCTCGTGGTGGCGGGCGAGATAACGGGTGGCGGCCTGGTTGGTGATGGCCCGCTGACCGCAGAACAGGAAGACGGGCCGGGCCTGGTCGGGCTGGCCGGTGGTGAGCCGGGCCAGGAGGACGTGCTCGGTGACGCCGGGCTCCATCCGGTAGGTGTCGTCGCCGATGAGGAAGGCGGCGCGGTCCGGGCCTGGCTCGGGATCGGTGTTGAAGCGCAGGCCGGGCAGCATGGCCCCGATGTGCGCGGCCATACGGCGGTTGGATACGGGACCTCCCACGCAGAACTCGGTGCGCTCGCCGAAGCCCTGCCGTGCCGCGTCCTGGGTGATCATCTGGGCGTGCGCACCGCAGTCCTTGATCAGCGCGGACAGCTCCAGCAGCGCGAACACGTCGAAGCGGTGCACCGCCAGGTCCGCGCTCGACGGATCGCGGTTGACCACCAGCAGGGACTCGGAGTTCTCGGGCAGCCCGAAGAACGCCTGCTTGCGGCGGAGCTTGCGCTTCCACAGGTAGGTCCGGACGAACCAGCCCAGCGAGGCACTGATGCCCGCCGCGATCACGCCGAGGACGATATTGCGCACGTCGTCATTCATGGCCGCGCATGGTAGCGGGCGCGGCGGAACCCTGTCCGAATCCCTGTCCTATTCCCTGACCGGTTCCGTCGGGCCACCCGGTCGGCCACCTGTGCGGTCGCCCCCGTAGGGCGTTGCGTCGCGGGCGTGTTGCGGGACGGCCGGATGGCCGAGACGCCGCTGACGGGGCCATCGCGGCCACGTTAGTCTGCGCGAACGGTCGTTGACTGGAGGTACTGATGCGTCTGCGTCGCCCTGTCGCGCGGAAACTGGCGGTTCTGGCGGCTGTGTCCGCCGTGGTGTCGGTGGGGGCGGCGCCGCCGACGTCCGCCGCGCCGGACCCCGTCGAGAAGGTGCCGGTCGCCGTCGGCTACGGCGGTGCCGTGGCGAGCGTCGACCCGGACGCCTCGGCCGCCGGGATCGAGGTCCTCAGGAAGGGCGGCAACGCGGTGGACGCGGCCGTCGCGACCGCCGCCGCGCTCGGTGTCACCGAGCCGTACTCGGCGGGCATCGGCGGGGGCGGCTACTTCGTGTACTACGACGCCGCGTCCCGCAGGGTCCACACCGTCGACGGCCGCGAGACGGCGCCGCTCAGCGCCGACGAGGGACTCTTCCTGGAGAACGGCACCCCGATCCCGTTCGCCGAGGCCGTGACGAGCGGGCTCAGCGTCGGCACCCCGGGCACGCCCGCCACCTGGCGGACCGCGCTGCGCAGCTGGGGCAGCAAGCCGCTCGCCAAGCTGCTCAAGCCCGCCGAGAGACTGGCCCGCGACGGCTTCACCGTCGACGCCACCTTCCGCGCGCAGACCGCCGCCAACGAGGCCCGGTTCCGCAACTTCCCCGCCACGGTCGACCTCTATCTGCCCGGCGGGCAGCTGCCGGTGGTCGGCTCGACGCTCAAAAACCCCGATCTGGCCCGCACCTACGCCGAATTGGGCCGCAAGGGCGTCGGGGCGCTCTACCGCGGCGACATCGCGCGGGACATCGTCGACACCGTCAACAAGCCGCCCGTCGACCCCGCTTCGGGCTACAACGCCCGCCCCGGCGACCTGACGGCCGCCGACCTCGCCGCCTACCGCACCAAGCGCCAGGCGCCCACCAAGGCGTCGTACCGCGGACTCGACGTCTACGGCATGGCCCCGTCCTCCTCCGGCGGTACGACGGTCGCCGAGGCGCTCAACATCCTGGAGCGGACCGACCTGTCGAAGGCGAGCGACGTCCGGTACCTGCACCGCCTCATCGAGGCGAGCCGGGTGTCGTTCGCCGACCGGGGCCGCTGGGTGGGCGACCCCGCCTTCGAGGACGTACCGACGAAGGAACTGCTCTCGCAGAGGTACGCCGACTCGCGCGAATGCCTGATCAAGGACGACGCCGTGCTCACCAGCCCGGTCGCGCCGGGTGACCCGCGCGACCCGGCGGCCTGCCCGACGGGCGGTACGGCCGCGCCGACCACGTACGAGGGGGACAGCACGACCCATCTCACCGTCGCCGACAAGTGGGGCAACGTCGTCTCGTACACCCTCACCATCGAGCAGACCGGTGGCAGCGGCATCACCGTGCCGGGCCGTGGCTTCCTGCTCAACAACGAGCTGACGGACTTCTCCTTCACCCCGGCCAACCCGGCCGTGCACGACCCGAACCTGCCCGGGCCGGGCAAGCGGCCGCGCTCCTCCATGTCACCGACGATCGTGCTCGACCAGCACGGCAGGCCCGTGGTGGCGCTCGGCTCGCCGGGCGGCGCGACCATCATCACCACCGTGCTGCAGACCCTGACCGGCTTCCTCGACCGGGGCCTGCCGCTGGTCGACTCCATCGCCGCGCCCCGCGCCAGCCAGCGCAACCAGACCACCACGGAGCTCGAACCGGGTCTGTGGAACAGCCCTCTGAGGGGACAGCTCGAATCCATCGGGCACGGCTTCCGGCAGAACCCCGAGATCGGCGCGGTCGCCGGCGTGCAGCGGCTGCCGAACGGCAAGTGGCTGGCCGCCGCCGAGACGGTACGCCGCGGCGGCGGCTCGGCGATGGTGGTGCACCCGACGCGTTAGCCCGCGTCAGCCCACGTCTGATGCATCCGGAGCGGGCGGCGTCGTCGTACGGAAGGTGAGCCGCCCGTTCTCCGTCTCCGCCCGCACCCGGCTGCCGGACGGCAGGCGGCCGTCGAGGAGGAGGCGGGACAGGGGGTTGTCGACCTCCCGCTGGATCGTGCGGCGCAGCGGCCGGGCCCCGTAGTCGGGCTGGTGGCCGTGGTGGGCGAGCCAGTCGACGGCCTGTTCGGTGAAGTCGATGGTGACGCCCTGCGCGTGCAGGCGCTGCCGGGTGCGTTCCAGCAGCAGGTCGGTGATGCGCCGCAGTTGCCCGGCGGTGAGCCGGCGGAAGACCACGATCTCGTCGACGCGGTTGAGGAACTCCGGCCGGAAGTGCTCCCGGAGCGGCCTGAGGACGCGCTCGCGCCGCTCCTCCTCGGCCGCCTCGGCGCCGCCCGCGACGAAACCCGGCCCGGACCCCCGGCGGATGATGGCGTCCGAGCCCAGGTTGCTCGTCATGACGATCACCGTGTGGGTGAAGTCGACCGTGCGGCCCTGGGAATCGGTGAGCCGGCCGTCGTCGAGGACCTGGAGCAGGATGTTGAAGACGTCCGGGTGGGCCTTCTCCACCTCGTCCAGAAGCAGCAGCGAGTAAGGGTGCCGCCGCACGGTCTCGGTGAGCCGGCCGGCCTCCTCGTGGCCGACGTAGCCGGGCGGCGCGCCCACCAGCCGGCTGACCGTGTGCCGCTCCTGGTACTCGCTCATGTCGAGGCGGACCATCCGGTCCTCGCTGCCGAAGAGGGCCTCGGCGAGGGCGCGGGCCAGCTCCGTCTTGCCGACACCGGTCGGGCCCAGGAAGAGGAAGCTGCCGATCGGCCGGTCGGGGCTGGACAGCCCGGCCCGCGACCGGAGCACCGCGTCGGCGACCACGCTCACCGCCTCGTCCTGCCCGACGACCCGCTGGTGCAGATGCTCCTCCAGCCCGAGGAGCCGCTCCCTCTCCTCCCGGGTGAGGCTGCTGACCGGGATGCCGGTCTGCCGGGACACCACCTCGGCGATGTCCTCGGCGGTGATCTCCAGGCTCTGCCCGTCGTCGGCCCGGTCCTCCTCGTGGCCTGCGGCGACCCGCTGCCTCAACTCGCCGATCCGGTCACGCAGCTGTGTCGCCTGCTCGTACTGCTCGCTCGCGACCGCCTGGTCCTTGTCACGGGTCAGCTGCTCGATCTCCCGCTCCAGGGCCCGCAGGTCCGTGCCCTTGGTCCGGGAGCGCAACCGCACCCGGGCGCCCGCCTGGTCCATCAGGTCGATGGCCTTGTCGGGCAGCCGCCGGTCGGACAGGTACCGGTCGGAGAGGTCCACGGCGGCCCTCAGCGCCTCGTCGGTGTAGCGGACCTGGTGGTGGGCCTCGTACCGGTCGCACAGACCGCGCAGGATCTCCAGCGCGTCGGCGGTGGACGGCTCGGTGACCAGCACGGGCTGGAACCGGCGGGCCAGCGCCGCGTCCTTCTCGATCCTGCGGTACTCCTCCAGCGTCGTGGCGCCCACGATGTGCAGCTCGCCGCGCGCCAGGGCCGGCTTGAGGATGTTGCCCGCGTCCATCGCGCCGCTCTCCCCGGAACCGGCCCCCACGACGGTGTGCAGCTCGTCGATGAAGACGATCAGCTCCTCGGAGTGCGTGCGGATCTCGTCGACGATGGTGGTCAGCCGCTCCTCGAAGTCGCCCCGGTAGCGGGTGCCGGCGACCACCCCGGACAGGTCCAGGGCGGCCACGCGGCGCCCGGCCAGTACATCGGGCACGTCGCCCTCGGCGATGCGCTGCGCCAGCCCCTCCACGATCGCGGTCTTGCCGACGCCCGCCTCGCCGATGAGGACGGGGTTGTTCTTGCCCCGCCGGGAGAGCACCTCGACGGTCTGCTCGATCTCCTCGTCCCGGCCGATCACCGGGTCGATACGTCCCTGGCGGGCCTGCTCGGTCAGATCACGCCCGTACCTGTCGAGGGTCGGAGTCGTCGCGCGGCGCGGCAGCTCGGACTGCGGGTACACGGGGCGCGGCAGTCCGGGCTGGGTGCCGTTCGTCGGCGGCTCCGACGCCTCCGGCGGCAGCGACGCCGCCGACAGGTGCGCGGCGTTCAGGATGTGCCCGGCGGCCGAGTCCGGGTTGGCGGCGAGGGCGCTCAGGACGTGCTCGGGGCCGATGTAGCCCGAGCCGGTGGACCGGGCCAGCTCATGGGCGTCCAGCAGGGCCCGTTTGACCGCCGGGGTCAGGGCGAGCGACGCGGGTGCCGGCCCCTGGCCGGGTTTGTGCCGTGCGGGGCCCGACCGCTCGTCGATCTCACCGGCGAGCACGTCCGGATCGGCGCCCGCGCGGGCCACCAGACTCCGGGTCGGTTCGGCGGCGAGCGCGGCGCGCAGCAGATGCTGGGTGTCCAGGTCGCTGCTGCCGTGCTGCGCCGCGTACGCCGCCGCGTCCGCCACCAGCTGCCGGGCCTGGCCGCTCATCAGCCGCCCGATCTCGATGCGCTGGGGGCGGGGCCCGCCGAAGAAGCGTGCGAAGAACTCACTGAAGGGGTCCGGACCGTAGCCCTCGGGCCCCGGGAATCCGCTGTTCATTGGCACGCGAGTGCCCTGTCGCCGCGCGGCTACACCCGGGGGCGCCGTCGGGGCGGGGGTGTGTTGTCGGGTGCGGGTCGGTTGTGGTTACTCGCGCAGTTCCCCGCGCCCCTGAAGGCTTGGGCCTGCGGCCCGCCTTCATCGGAAAGGCACGGGGCGGCAGGTTCCGGCTTTTCCAGCGGCGCGGGGAACCGCGACCAGCCCCGCACCGGTGGGCCCCCGGCGCCCTACCGCTCGGTCAGCACCCGCGGCCCCGCGTGCGTGATGGCCACCGTGTGTTCCACGTGGGCCGCACGGGAACCGTCGTCCGTGCGGAGCGTCCAGCCGTCCGGTGCCGTGTGGTACCCGTCCGCGCCGCCGCCGATCAGCATCGGCTCGATCGCGAGCACCAGGCCGTGCCGCAGGGGCAGCCCCCGCCCGGGCCGCCCCTCGTTCGGTACGGACGGGTCCTCGTGCATATGGCGGCCGATGCCGTGCCCGCCGAAGCCGTCGGGGATGCCGTACCCGGCGGCACGGCACACGGAGCCGATGGCGTGGGCGATGTCGCCGATGCGGTTGCCGACGACCGCGGCCCCGATGCCCGCGGCCAGCGCCCGCTCCGCGGTCTCGACCAGCCGCAGATCGGCGGGGCGCGGCTCGCCCACGACGAAGCTGATCGCCGAGTCCCCGGCCCAGCCGTTCAGTCGGGCACCGCAGTCGATGGAGACGAGGTCGCCGTCGCGCAGCCGGTAGGAGGTGGGGATGCCGTGCACGATCGCGTCGTTGACCGAGGCGCAGATCACCGCCGGGAACGGCGTCGGCGCGAAGGAGGGCCGGTAGCCGAGGAACGGTGACGAGGCACCCGCCCCGCGCAGCACCTCGTGCGCCACCTCGTCCAGTTCGAGCAGGGAAACGCCCACGTCGGCGGCCTTCCGCACCGCGCTGAGCGCCCGCCCCACGACCTGCCCGGCCTCGGACATCGCGTCGATGGACGCGTCCGTCTTCAATTCCACCATGCCAATTACTATACCGCTCGAATCCAATTCTCATACCGGTCGCCCCGGGGTGGCCGGTATTAGAATGGGCGTATGGTCCGTACCCCCCTGACCCCCGAAGAGCGCGAGCGCGGCGAGCGGCTCGGCCGGTTGCTGCGGGAGGCCCGCGGCGGCCGCACCATGGCGGACATCGCCGCCCGTGCGGGCATCTCCGCGGAGACGCTCCGCAAGATCGAGACCGGCCGCGCGCCCACCCCGGCCTTCTTCACGGTCGCCGCCCTGGCCCGCGCGCTGGGCCTGTCCATGGACGAACTCGCCGGGCGGTGCGCACCGGCGGAGGCCGTGCCGCCGGCGGCGGTGGCCTGAGCCGGTCGGGCGTGCGCCCGGGGGCGACGCGTGGCCGGAGCCCGTCGCCGCGGTGTCCGAAACCCTCACACACAGCGGCCGGCCGACCGCGCACGGCACACTGCGCCCGGTCCGAAAACTCCCCGTAGCCTCCCTGTAACACGGCTGGTGTTCTCTGGCGGACCGGGGCACTCCAGTCTGCCGGGGAGTATGCGATGGCTGTGGATCAACTCCCGGGTGAGGTTCGGGAGTTCGCGGATTACCTCAACAAGCTGATGGCGAAGCTGGACCAGGGCGGCGGTTGGTGCGCCGTCTTCTGGCGGCGCGACCCGGACGGCATGCGGGCCTGTCTCGACGGCCTGGAGGTTCCGCCCTGGGACGTCGTCGAGGCGCTCATGCACGACCTCCACACCGCGTACGGTCCCGCTGCCGCCGCCCAGGAGACCCGGCGGGCCCGCGCTCTGCACGGCGCCTCACTCGCCGCGTACGACGCCCGGCCCGGCGGTCGCGACGCCCTCGGCGACCGCTACGACGGCATGCTCCGCGAGCAGCGCTACGCCGCCGACCGCACCGCCGAACTGGACCGCCGGCTCCGTGCCGCCACCACCCGGGAACAGGCCGAGGCCCTCCGGCTCGAGCTGGCCTGGGCCCAGGACGACCAGGAGCGGGCCACGGCCCGCTGCGCCGAACTCCTCGCCCGCATGGAGACCCTCGATCGTCGCGCCCCGCACCTGCCTGTGCGGGGCGCGACGCGCTCTGCTGGAAACTCCGCCGACGGCGTCTCCCGGGCGTCGGAGGGGGACGGGCACGGTCCGGAGGCGGTGGCCCGCGGCGGCCGCACGTACCCGGGCACGCGAGGCGACGGCCGTACGCAGGACACCCGTGCCGCTCAGGAGGTCGCGCACACCAGCCGTGCCGCTCACGACATCGCGCGCGACGCCCGCCGTGACGGGTACGCCACCGCCTTCCCCGCCCCCGACGGGCCTGCCCCGGCCGACACGGCCTTCTCCACCCCGGAACCCCAAAGCCCCGCGCCCGAACCCACCCCCGACGCCGAACCCACCCCCGACGCCGAGCCCGCGGCCACGAAGAAGCGCTCCAAGCGGCGCCCCCGCGGCGGTGCCCGTTTCGCCGGCGCCGTGGAGGCGGAGGAGGCGCCCGTCGTCGTGCCCGAGAGCGCGCCCGCGCAGCCGGCCGCGTCCAAGGGGCGCGCACCCCGGGGCGCACGCTACGCGGGCGTCGCCGAGACGGCCGCGCCGGAGCCACAGCGGGAGCGGCCCGCCCGGCAGCCGCTGGACGACGAGGCGCGGCGGGAGGTCGCCGAGACCGTCGAACGGCTGCTGCGACTGCGCAGGGAGGGACGCAGCGGGGAGGCGCACGCCCTGCTCGTGGAGGTCGCGTACTGGCCCGCCGCCCGTTTCCCGCTGCTGGCGACTGACATGCACAGGGCAGGACTGGGTGCCGACTGGGCGACCCTGTTGTGGGAGGCCGCCTCGCTGCCCGTCGACCGGCTGGTCGCCGTCGTCGACGCCCTGAACGCGGCGGGCCGCGGCACCGACGGGGAGCAGATGCTCCGGCAGGGCGTCTCGCGGCCCGCCGAGGAGATCGGCGAGGCGGTGCTCGGGCTCACCGCCGAGGGGCGTGAGCGACAGGCGCGTGCGCTGCTCGAAGCGTATGTACGCATCCGCACGCCCGAGGAGGCGGCCCGCGTCGCCGAGGCACACCCGCAGCGGCTCACCCGGATGGTCGTGGAAGCGGCGCACGCCGTGTCGGAGGACCGGCAACGGGACGTGGCGCACGCCCTGCGCGTCGCCGGACTCGCCTGACGGCACACCGGTCGCCACGGCGGCCCTCTCCCCGGGACGCGCAGGCGATCACCCACTGGAGTGCGAAACGTGATCGACTCGGCCGGTTAACGGCGATGGTCTTGCCCAGCCCGTCGGCGAGGCTTACTTTCAAGCCTCTACGGCCTGCTTCTACGGGCGTAGAGGCTGTCTGACTCCCCGGTCGAAGGAGCAGCTGACATGGCCAACGTCGTACGCGCCGCCCTCGTCCAGGCGACCTGGACCGGCGACACCGAATCCATGGTCGCCAAGCACATCGAGCACGCCCGCGAGGCGGCCCGGCAGGGCGCGCGGGTGATCGGCTTCCAGGAGGTCTTCAACGCGCCCTACTTCTGCCAGGTGCAGGAGCCGGAGCACTACGCATGGGCCGAACCCGTGCCCGACGGGCCGACCGTGACCCGTATGCGGGAGCTGGCCCGTGAGACCGGAATGGTGATCGTCGTCCCGGTCTTCGAGGTCGAGCAGTCCGGCTTCTACTACAACACGGCCGCCGTGATCGACTCCGACGGCACGTATCTCGGCAAGTACCGCAAGCACCACATCCCCCAGGTCAAGGGCTTCTGGGAGAAGTACTACTTCAAGCCCGGGAACCTCGGCTGGCCGGTCTTCGACACCGCCGTCGGCAAGGTCGGCGTCTACATCTGCTACGACCGCCACTTCCCGGAGGGCTGGCGCCAGCTCGGCCTGAACGGCGCCCAGCTCGTCTACAACCCCTCCGCCACGCACCGGGGCCTCTCCTCCCACCTCTGGCGGCTCGAACAGCCCGCGGCTGCCGTCGCCAACGAGTACTTCGTCGCCGCGATCAACCGGGTCGGCGTGGAGGAGTACGGCGACAACGACTTCTACGGCACCTCGTACTTCGTCGACCCGCGCGGCCGGTTCGTCGGCGACACCGCGAGCGACCGGGACGAGGAACTCGTCGTACGGGACCTCGACTTCGATCTGATCGAGCAGGTGCGCACCCAGTGGGCGTTCTACCGGGACCGCAGGCCGGACGCGTACGAAGGACTCGTGCGGCCCTGACGTGGGCACGTACAGCCCTGACACACCACACCCGTACCGCAGTGAAAGGAGTGGTGCAGCCGTGACCGACGAACTGCTCGGCCGTCACAAGGCCGTGCTGCCCGACTGGCTCGCGCTCTACTACGCGGACCCGCTGGAGATCACCCACGGCGAGGGCCGTCATGTCTGGGACGCCGCCGGCAACAAGTACCTCGACTTCTTCGGCGGCATCCTCACCACGATGACGGCGCACGCGCTGCCCGAGGTCACCAAGGCGGTGAGCGAGCAGGCCGGGCGGATCATCCACTCCTCCACGCTCTACCTCAACCGGCCGATGGTGGAACTGGCCGAACGCATCGCCCAGATGTCCGGCATCCCGGACGCCCGTGTCTTCTTCACCACCTCCGGCACCGAGGCCAACGACACCGCGCTGCTGCTGGCCACGACGTACCGGCAGAGCAACCAGATCCTGGCCATGCGCAACAGCTACCACGGCCGCTCCTTCAGCGCGGTCGGCATCACCGGCAACAAGGGCTGGTCGCCGACCTCGCTGTCCCCGCTCCAGACGCTGTACGTGCACGGCGGCGTCCGCACCCGCGGCCCGTACGCCGATCTCGGCGACGCCGACTTCATCGCGGCCTGCGTCGCCGACCTGGAGGACCTGCTCGGCCATGTCCGCCCGCCCGCCGCGCTGATCGCCGAGCCGATCCAGGGCGTCGGCGGCTTCACCTCACCGCCGGACGGCCTGTACGCGGCGTTCCGTGAGGTGCTCCAACGGCACGGGGTGCTGTGGATCGCCGACGAGGTGCAGACCGGCTGGGGCCGCACCGGCGACAACTTCTGGGGCTGGCAGGCGCACGGGCGGAACGGGCCGCCCGACATCATGACCTTCGCCAAGGGCATCGGCAACGGCATGTCCATCGGCGGTGTCGTCGCCCGCGCCGAGGTCATGAACTGCCTCGACAGCAACTCGATCTCCACCTTCGGCGGCACCCAGATCACCATGGCCGCCGGGCTCGCCAACCTGAACTACCTGGTCGAGCACGACCTCCAGGGCAACGCGCGCCGCGTCGGCGGACTGCTCATCGAGCGGCTCCGGGCGATCTCGGCGCAGATCCCGGAGGTCAAGGAGGTACGCGGCCGGGGCCTCATGATCGGCATCGAGCTGGTGCAGCCGGGCACCGAGCAGGCCAACCCGGACGCGGCGGCGGCCGTGCTCGAAGCGGCCCGCCGCGAGGGCCTGCTGATCGGCAAGGGTGGCGGCCACAACACCAGCGCCCTGCGCATCGCACCCCCGCTCTCCCTGACCGTCGCCGAGGCGGAGGAGGGGGCCGACGCCCTCGAACAAGCTCTGCGGAGCATTCGGTAACGCCACCGGAGCAGATCTGAGGAACGCCGCATGACCACCGCCCTGGAACCCGCCCTGTCGGTACGCCAGGTCCTCACCCTGGACCGGGTCCTCGCCGGAGAGCCAGAGGTGGTGGCCGGGGCCGGGCAGCTCGACCGGCCCGTCCGCTGGGTGCACGTCGCCGAGGCCCCCGACGTGGGGGTCATGCTCAGCGGGGGCGAGATGGTCCTCACCACCGGGGTCCTCCTCGCCGGTGACGAGGAGGCGCAGGCCGAGTACATCCGGTCCCTGCACCGGGCGGAGGCCGCGGCGGTCGTCCTCGGCCTGGGCCGGGCCTTCCCCACGCCGCCCGAGGTGATGCGCCGGGCGGCGGAGCGGTGCGGACTGCCCATGGTGGTGCTGCACCGGCCGTTCCCCTTCGCCGAGCTGACAGAGGAGGTCCAGTCCCGGCTCGTACGGCGCAAGTTCGCCGCCGTGAGCCTCTCCGAGGCCGTGCGGACCGCGCTGACCGGCCTCATCACGGCCGGCGCCCCGCTGCAACGGCTGCTGGACGAGATCGCCCAGCACGCGGGCTGTCCGCTGGTCGTCACCAACCTCGCCCACCGCGTCCTCGCCACGGCGGGCGAGCGGTCGGCCGTCGACGACGTGCTGCGCGACTGGGAGCGCATCTCACGGCAGGCGGGCGGCACCGAGGGCGACGGCTGGATCCGCGCCGAACTGGGCGGACGCGGGGAGCGCTGGGGCCGGATCGTGCTGTGCGGCCACCGCGGCGACACGGCCACGGGGCGGCTCCTCGCCGACCGGGCCGCCGAGGCGCTCGTCCTGCACCGCATGCTCGGCGGCACCGCGCACAGCTGGGAGGAGCAGTCCGCGCAGAGCCTGCTGACCGATCTGGTCTCCGGTGTCGTACCGGCCCGGCAACTGCTGCCCAGGGCGCGGGCGGCCGGGCTGCCGGTCAACCGCCGGACGTTCGTGCCGCTCGTCGTGGGCGACGGGGACCCCTCCCAACTCGACCGGGTGCTGCGGATGCTGGGCCTGTCGGGGCTCGTCGCCGAACTCGCCGAGGGCGCGACCGCCGTCCTGCTGAGCCTCGCCCGGGACCAGGACGCGCAGGCGCTCGCCGCGCACTTCGCGACCCGGCTGCGGTCGGAGTCCGGGGGACGCCGGACGGTCGTGGCGGCGGCCGAGCCGCGCATCACCTGGGAGGAGGTCCCGGCGGGACTGCGCGAGGCGCGGCACGTCGCCGACGCCGTCGCCCAGTCGGCGACCGGGCTCGACCTGCCCGTCGTCGTACGGCTGCGGGACGTCCATCTGCGGGGCCTGATCCGGCTGCTGCGGGACGATCCGCACGTCCAGGCGTTCGCCGAGCGGGAGCTGGACGGGCTGCTGTGCGGCGACCGCCACGCCGAGCAGGACCTGCTGCCGGTCCTGCGGACCTATCTCGCCACCGGCCGCAACAAGTCGCACACCGCCCAGCTGCACCACGTCAGCCGGCCCGCCCTGTACCGCCGCCTCGAAGCCATAGAGGCCCGGCTCGGCGTCGACCTCGACGACTTCGAGCAGGCCGCGTCCGTGCACATCGCCCTCCTCGCGCACGACGCGCAACAGGGCTGAAACATGCCGGGACCTGCGAAAACAGCGGTGAAACATGCGCCCACGAAGAGGTGACACGGTGGAACGCGAAGCGGCTCCAGACGTGACACCGTGCAACTCAAACCGCTCCGCGCGACTTCCTAGGCTCGCCGCACACCGAGTGACCGGAGGTCCCGATGAGCAGAGTCATCCGCGCAGCCATCTTCCAGACGGCCTGGACCGGCGACAAGGAATCGATGATCCAGGTCCACGAGCAGGCGGCCCGCGACGCGGCGGCGCAGGGCGCCCAGGTCATGTGCTTCCAGGAGCTGTTCTACGGTCCCTACTTCTGCCAGGTCCAGGACAAGGCGTTCTACGAGTACGCCGAGCAGATCCCCGACGGCCCCATCGTCAAGCGCTTCCAGGCGCTCGCCAAGGAGCTGAACCTCGTCCTGGTGCTGCCGATGTACGAGGAGGAGCAGCCGGGTGTCCTGTACAACACGGCCGCAGTGATCGACGCGGACGGCAAGTACCTCGGCAAGTACCGCAAGCACCACATCCCGCAGGTGCCCGGCTTCTGGGAGAAGTTCTACTTCCGCCCCGGCAACGCGGGCTGGCCCGTCTTCGACACGGCGGTCGGGAAGATCGGCGTCTACATCTGCTACGACCGTCACTTCCCGGAGGGCTGGCGGGCGTTGGGCCTCGGAGGAGCGGAGATCGTCTTCAACCCGTCGGCCACCTCGCGCGGACTGTCCCGCTACCTGTGGCAGTTGGAGCAGCCGGCGTCGGCGGTCGCCAACGAGTACTTCATCGGAGCGATCAACCGGGTGGGCGTGGAGGACCTCGGCGACAACGACTTCTACGGCACGTCCTACTTCGTCGACCCGGAGGCCCAGTTCGTCGGCGAGGTGGCGAGCGACAAGGAGACCGAGCTGGTCGTCCGCGACCTCGACCTCGCCAAGCTCCGCGAGGTCCGGGACCGCTGGCAGTTCTTCCGCGACCGCCGCCCGGACGCGTACGCGCCTCTCACGGCGCCGTAGCGAAGCCTCCCCCGCGCCCCGTGCTGTTCGAAGGGGCGCGGGGCCGCACCACCTTGCGGCTGCCGCCGCCCGGGCGCGACCAGCCACGAACGACCGGCACTTTCCCGACAACCGAACGGAGCGTGACCGAATGAGCGGCCGTACAGTCATCCGCGGCGGTCTCGTCATCACAGCCTCGGATGAGATCCACGCCGATGTCCTGATCGAGGACGGCCGCGTCGCCGCCCTCGCCGCCAGTGGGACATCGGCCGCCCAGGGATGGGAGGCCGACCGCACCATCGACGCCACCGGCAAGTACGTGATCCCGGGCGGCGTCGACGCCCACACCCACATGGAGCTGCCCTTCGGCGGCACGTTCGCCTCGGACACCTTCGAGACCGGCACCCGGGCCGCCGCCTGGGGCGGCACCACGACGATCGTCGACTTCGCGGTGCAGAGCGTGGGCCACACCCTCCGCGAGGGCCTCGACGCCTGGCACGCGAAGGCGGAGGGCAACTGCGCCATCGACTACGCCTTCCACATGATCGTCTCCGACGTGAACCAGGACACGCTCAAGGAGATGGACCTGCTGGTGGAGGAGGGCGTCACCTCCTTCAAGCAGTTCATGGCCTACCCGGGCGTCTTCTACAGCGACGACGGCCAGATCCTGCGCGCCATGCAGCGCTCCGCCGACAACGGCGGCCTGATCATGATGCACGCGGAGAACGGCATCGCCATCGACGTGCTGGTCGAGCAGGCGCTGGCGCGCGGCGAGACCGACCCCCGCTACCACGGCGAGGTCCGCAAGGCCCTGCTGGAGGCCGAGGCCACCCACCGGGCCATCAGGCTCGCCCAGGTCGCCGGCGCCCCCCTGTACGTCGTGCACGTCTCGGCGATGGAAGCGGTCGCCGAGCTGGCCAGGGCACGCGACGAGGGGCTCAACGTCTTCGGCGAGACCTGCCCGCAGTATCTGTTCCTGTCCACGGACAACCTCGCCGAGCCGGACTTCGAGGGCGCCAAGTACGTGTGCAGCACGCCCCTGCGGCCGCGCGAGCACCAGGCCAAGCTGTGGCAGGGCCTGCGCACCAACGACCTCCAGGTGGTCTCCACCGACCACTGCCCGTTCTGCTTCGTCGGGCAGAAGGAACTCGGCCGCGGCGACTTCTCCAGGATCCCCAACGGTCTGCCGGGCGTCGAGAACCGGATGGACCTGCTGCACCAGGCCGTCGTCGACGGGCGCATCTCGCGCCGCCGCTGGATCGAGATCGCCTGCGCGACCCCGGCCCGGATGTTCGGCATGTACCCCAAGAAGGGCACGATCGCGCCCGGCGCCGACGCCGACATCGTCATCTACGACCCGCACGCCGAGCAGGTCATGTCCGCCGAGACCCACCACATGAACGTCGACTACTCGGCGTACGAGGGCAAGCGCACCACCGGCCGGGTCGAGACGGTCCTCTCGCGCGGCGAGCCGGTCATCACCGAGCGGGAGTACACCGGTCACGCCGGGCACGGTGTCTACACCCCCCGCTCCACCTGTCAGTACCTCAACTAGGAGCGGAGCAGATGGACTTCGGACTCGTCCTGCAGACCGACCCGCCGGCCTCGCGTGTCATCGAGCTGATGAAGCGCGCCGAGGACAACGGCTTCACCCACGGCTGGACCTTCGACTCCGCCGTGCTGTGGCAGGAGCCGTTCGTCATCTACAGCCAGATCCTGTCCCAGACCACGAGACTGAAGGTCGGCCCGATGGTCACCAACCCGGGCACCCGCACCTGGGAGGTGACCGCCTCGACCTTCGCCACGCTGAACGACATGTTCGGCAACCGCACCGTCTGCGGCATCGGCCGCGGCGACTCCGCGATGCGCGTCGCGGGCCGCACCCCGAACACCCTGGCCCGCATCAGCGCCGCCATGAAGGTCATCCGCGCCCTCGGCTCGGGCCAGGAGGCCGACCTCGGCGGCACCGTGATCCGCTTCCCCTGGATCAGGGAGGACGCCGAACTCCCGGTCTGGATGGCCGCGTACGGGCCCAAGGCACTGAAGATGACGGGGGAGGAGGCCGACGGCTTCATCCTCCAGCTCTCCGACCTGTACCTCACCGAGTACATGGTCAAGGCGGTCAAGGACGCGGCCGTCGCCGTCGGACGCGATCCGTCCGAGGTGAAGATCTGCGTGGCCGCCCCCGCCTACATCACCGAGGACGACTCGCCGGAGGCGCTCGCCCACGCCCGTGAGCAGTGCCGCTGGTTCGGCGGCATGGTCGGCAACCACGTCGCCGACCTGGTCTCCAAGTACGGCGAGCACTCCGCGGCCGTACCGGAGGAGCTCACGGACTACATCAAGGCCCGCGAGGGGTACGACTACTCCCACCACGGACGGGCCGACAACCCCGACACGGCGTTCGTCCCCGACGAGATCGTCGACCGGTTCTGCGTCATCGGCACCCCCGACATGCACATCGCGAAGCTGAACGCGCTGCGGGACCTGGGCGTCGACCAGTTCGCCGTGTACGACATGCACGACGCGCAGGAGCGGGTGATCGACGTGTACGGCTCCACCGTCATCCCCGCGATCACCGGCTGACCTGGGGTTCCCTGCTCGGTCGGCTCCTGCCACAATCCGGAACGCTTCGCTCCGTCACGACCCCCCACACCTTGACTCCCTCCCCGCTCCCCCGGGGAGGGCCCAAGGCCCGCACGGCCTTTCTCTCCCGTCCCGCCTCCCTGATTGGCCTGCCCATGACCGAAACAGTTCCCCCGGGGTCGCCGATGGCCCAGTCCGCCGACTCGTCCGGCCGGATCGAGCTGGCCCCCGAGGCCTTCCCCGCCGACAGTCCCTTCGCCAACGAGGACCTGCGCCCCGTACCCGTCTCCGAACGCAGGTGGACGACGTACAACTTCGCGGCGCTGTGGATCTCCATGGCCCACTGCATTCCCAGCTGGACCCTGGCCTCCGGCCTGGTCGCCCTCGGCATGGACTGGAAGCAGGCCGTCTTCACCATCGCCCTGGCCAACGTCATCGTGCTGCTGCCGATGCTGGCCACCGGGCACGCCGGACCCAAGTACGGCATCCCGTTCCCGGTGCTGGCCCGCGCCTCGTTCGGTCTGCGCGGGGCGAACATACCGGCCATGATCCGGGCGGCCGTGGCCTGCGGCTGGTTCGGCATCCAGACCTGGATCGGCGGCAGCGGCATCTTCGCCCTCGGCTCCAAGCTCACCGGCGGTCAGTGGGAGACCGCCGGGAAGATCGCGGGCAACCCCTGGCCGCTGTGGCTCTGCTTCGTCCTCTTCTGGGCGCTCCAGATCGCGATCATCTACCGGGGCATGGACTTCCTGCGGCACTTCGAGAACTGGGCCGCGCCCTTCGTGATCGTCGGCGCCTTCGTGCTGCTCATCTGGATCGCGGTCAAGGCGGACGGCTTCGGCGCCCTGCTGGACCAGCCGTCCAAGCTGGGCTGGGGCGCCGACTTCTGGCCTGTCTTCTTCCCCTCCCTCATGGGCATGATCGGCTTCTGGGCCACCCTCTCGCTGAACATCCCCGACTTCACCCGCTTCGGCGCCAGTCAGAAGGCGCAGACCTGGGGACAGTCCCTCGGTCTGCCCACGACCATGACGCTCTTCGCGATCCTGGCCGTCCTCGTCACCTCCGGCTCCGAGGCCGTCTACGGCGAGGCGATCTGGGACCCGGTCACCCTCGCCGCCAAGGCCGACAGCACCTTCGGTCTGCTCTTCGCCCTGATCACCGTGCTGATCGCGACGATCTCGGTGAACATCGCGGCGAACGTGGTCTCCCCGGCCTACGACCTCGCGAACCTCGCTCCGAAGCTCATCAACTTCCGCACGGGCGCCCTGATCACGGGTGTCGTCGGCATCCTGATCTTCCCGTGGAAGCTGATCTCCACACCCGAGTTCTACATCTTCACGTGGCTCGGCGTGGTCGGCGGACTGCTCGGCACGGTCGCGGGCATCCTCATCGCCGACTACTGGATCATCCGGCGCACGGTCCTGCACCTCGCGGACCTGTACACGCCGGGCGGCCGCTACTGGTACTCCTCCGGCTGGAACTGGCGGGCCATCGTGGCCTTCCTGGTCGGCGGCGTCCTCGCGGTCGGCGGCTCGTACTCGACCGTGTCCGCGGAGGGGGTCTCCTCGGGCCCGTTCCCGGAGGACGGCCTCATCCCGCTCCTCAAGCCGCTGGCCGACTACGGCTGGGCGGTGGGCCTCGCCGCGTCGATGCTGGTGTACGTGGCGCTGATGGCGGGGGAGCGGGAGAAGGCGAGAGCGACCGTCTGAGCCGGCGCCTCTGACCGCGGTGGCGGTGGTCGTGCCGGAGACATGCCCCTACCGGGCACCCTCCAGTGCGGCCACCGCCTCCTTCGCGGCCTTGATGGCGCCCTTGTTGATCTCGTCGGTGCCGGGCGCCTTCTGCGACTCGAAGTCGCTGCCGTTGTAGGTGACGACCACCAGGGCGTTGGCCACGCGCGCGTACACCACGCCCTCGCGTGTCTGCTGCTTGTCCTCGGTGGTGAGGTTCACGACCGAATAGGCCCCGTCGCCCAGACCGGGCACCGCGCCGCCGCCGCTCTTCTGCGACATCCGCTCCTTGTAGGTGCTTTCGGCCTTCGCGTCCGTTTGGTGAATCTCGTACGAGATGTCGAGCCAGCGGTAGTCGTAGCCCTTGAGCGCGTTCCAGGAGCAGGTGCGGCGCACGGACTCGTCGGTCGACGCTATCTCCTTGCCGGCCGTCTTGGCGCCCGGAACAAGGGATTTGACCGTTTTCGCCGTGACGGCGCCGCAGGGCGCCGGTGCTTTGGCGTATGTCCTGGTCGCCGCGGACGTGGCCGGCGCGGACTCGGTTGTGGAGATGGGCCCGGAGGCGGTGTCCCGCGTGGACTCCTTCCCCGCCGGGCTCGTGTCCGACGAACCGGACGACAACGCCCAGCCTGCCGTGGCGAGTACGGCGACCGGAAGCAGACGCACGGTGAGGGCGAGCGGCAGAGGGAGATCACGCACAGCGCACTTCTCGGGGTCGAGGCGGCGGTACCGCCGGTCGGTGGGGTACGTCAGTGTCACACGACTGCCTGTGGGGCGAAAGTGCGACCTCGCTCCGTGTATACGTGGTGACCGGCCTCCACCGTTCAGCGAGTGGCGACTTCGCGGAGTCACGGCTTCTGCCCGGCGCCCGTGCCAGGATCGGTCCGTGATCCCGATACCGGGCCGTACGGTCTCCCGTGTGTCCCTCGCCGCCGCGCTGGTCGTGGCCGTCGGTGGCTGTGGTCTGGCGGAGGAGATCGACCGCGAGGTGAACCCCGACCGGGCCGTGCCCTCGACGGCGGCCCCGTCCGCCGCACCGGGGTTTCCCGGCGGTGTGCACACGGACGAGCTGCGTCGTGCGCGCACCGACGCCGTCTCGGCGCACGGGCGCCACCCGCACTCGGCGGACGACCCCGTCTTCACCACCGCCTACTTCGCCGACCCCGCCGAAGTGCCGGGCGAGTTCGACGCGGCGGGGCTCGCGTGCGAGGGCCAGTACGGCCTGGAGGGCGTCGCCTGGCCGATGGGGGACGTGGAGGAGTGGCTGGACGACCCCGAGCGGAGGAAGGCCGTTCCGGCGGCGACCCGGCGCATCGAATCGGAGCCGTCGCTGCTCGGCGCGAGCGGGCATGTGCTGACCGTGGGACGGCGTGCGTGAAGCGCTTCTGACGGGGCCTCGGGGGACGCTGCGTACGATCGGCGGACGATCGTCGTGCTGTGAGGAGTCCGCCCGTGTTCACCACTCGACCGACGCTCCAGGGGACCTTCGGCATGGTGTCCTCCACGCACTGGCTCGCGTCGCAGTCCGCGATGGCCGTCCTGGAGGACGGCGGCAACGCCTATGACGCGGCCGTCGCCGCCGGTTTCGTCCTGCACGTCGTCGAGCCGCACCTCAACGGGCCCGCCGGGGAGGTCCCCCTCATCCTGGCCACCGCTGACGGCGAGGTGCGGGTGCTGTGCGGACAGGGCGTGGCGCCCGCCGGGGCGACCATCGAGCACTACCGGGGACTCGGTCTGGACCTCGTCCCCGGTACGGGCCCCCTGGCGGCCGCCGTGCCGGGCGCGTTCGACGCCTGGATGCTCCTGCTGCGCGACCACGGGACGAAGGACCTCGCCGACGTCCTGAAGTACGCCATCGGGTACGCGGAGGACGGTCACGCGCCCGTGGAGAACGTCGGGGCGACCGTCGAGTCGGTGCGCGACCTCTTCGAGAAGGAGTGGGTGTCCTCGGCGGAGGTCTACCTGCCCGGCGGACGGGCGCCCCGCCCCGGCGAGCTGTTCCGCAATCCCGCCCTGGCCGCGACCTGGCGGCGGCTGCTCGCCGAGGTGGAGGGAGCCGGGGACCGCGCGGCCCGGATCGAGGCGGCGCGGGAGGTGTGGCGCTCCGGCTTCATCGCCGAGGCCCTGGTACGGCAGGCCGGCCGGCCCACCATGGACACCAGCGGCGAACGGCACTCCGGCACGCTCACCATGGCCGACCTGGCCGCCTGGTCCGCCTCGTACGAATCCCCGGCCACGTACGACTGGAACGGCTGGACCCTGTGCAAGGCGCGCCCCTGGAGCCAGGGCCCCGTGCTCCTCCAGCAACTCGCCCTGCTCCCGCCCGACCTGCCCGCGTACGGGTCGGCCGCCTACGTGCACCTGCTGATCGAGGGCTGCAAGCTCGCCATGGCGGACCGCGAGGCCTGGTACGGGGACGCGGCACCGGTTCCGCTGACCGAACTGCTGTCCGACGCGTACAACACCGAGCGGCGGGCGCTCGTCGGCGACAGCGCCTCGTACGAGCTGCGGCCCGGCAGTCCCGGCGGGCGCACCCCCCGGCTGAGCGCCCACGCGAGCGTGGTGGCCACCGGCGAACCCGGCTTCAACCCGATGGGGGTCGGTGAGCCCACGGTCGCCAGGAGCCCTCGGCCGCCCGTGCCGGGGGAGCCCGAGACCGCGGCGGACGGGAGCACCCGGGGCGACACCTGCCATCTGGACGTCGTCGACCGGTGGGGCAACATGGTCGCGGCCACACCCAGCGGAGGCTGGCTCCAGTCCAACCCCGTCGTCCCCGAGCTGGGCTTCCCGCTCGGCACCCGGCTGCAGATGACCTGGCTGGACGAGGGGCTGCCGAACTCGCTCACCCCCGGCCGCCGGCCCCGCACCACGCTCACCCCCTCGCTGGCGCTCCGCGACGGGGTGCCCGTGCTGGCGTTCGGCACCCCCGGCGGCGACCAGCAGGACCAGTGGCAGCTCCACTTCTTCCTCGGTGTCGCCCTGCGCCCACCGGTCCGGGGCGGCCTCGACCTCCAGGGCGCCATCGACGCCCCGAACTGGCACACCGACGGCTTCCCCGGCTCCTTCTACCCGCGCGGTATGCGCCCCGGCAGCGTCACCGTCGAGGACCGCATGCCCGCGCGGGTCGTCGCGGAACTGCGCCGGCGCGGCCATGACGTCACCGTCGGCGAACCCTGGTCCGAGGGCCGCCTCTGCGCGGTCGCGCGCGACCCGGAGACCGGAGTGCTGTCGGCGGCGGCGAACCCGCGGGGCATGCAGGGGTACGCGGTCGGGCGCTGAGCGGGGCTTCGTCGTTACCCGGCCACGCTGTTCATGGTGATTCCATGCGGAGTGCACCGGCCGGGTGGGGATTGTCAGCGGTGCGTGCTGTGATGGAGGCATGATCGAAGACAGCGAAACCATCGACGAGTTTCTCGCCCGGCACGCCTCCGACGTCGAAGAAGCGATGCGCAAGGCCGCCGCCGCCGAGATCATGCCGCGCTGGCGGCAGCTCGCCGCGCACGAGGTCGACCAGAAGAACGGCCCGCACGACCTCGTCACCGATGCCGACCGCAAGGCCGAGCTGTATCTGACGGAAGTGCTGCCCGCGCTGCTGCCCGGCTCGGTCGTGGTCGGCGAGGAGGCGGTCCACGCCAACCCGGCGTCGTACGAGGCGATCCGCGGCGACGCGCCGGTCTGGATCGTCGACCCGGTGGACGGTACCCGGCAGTTCGTGCGCGGCGAGCCCGGCTTCTGCACGCTCGTCGCCCTCGCCCTGGACGGGGTGGTGCGCGCCTCCTGGACGTACGCGCCCGCGCTCGACCGGCTCGCCGTGGCGATACGCGGCCGGGGGGCCACGCTGGACGGTGAGCCCCTGCACGCCGGTCCACCCGAGCCCGGCCGTGACCTCGACGTGGCCACCTCCCATCCGGACTACACCTCGGAGGGGCAGAAGGCGGCGCTGCTGGGCCTGTGCACGGAGGGCGTCGCCCCGCGCCCGTGCGGGTCGGCGGGGCTGGAGTACCTCGCCATCGCACGGGGGCGGTTGGACGCGGTCGCGTTCTCCTGGGAGGCGGCCTGGGACCACGCGGCGGGCCTCCTCCTCGTCGAGGAGTCCGGCGGCGCCCATCTGACCCTCGCGGACGAGCCCTTCCGGATCACCGGCGGCAACACCCTGCCGTTCACCGCGGCGCGGGACGCGGCCACGGCTCGCCGGGTGCGGGGGTTGCTGTCGGCCGGAGCCTGAGCTGCAGTCCGGGGCATGGGCCCGGTTCCAGGGAGAAGCGGATCGTGACGACCTCGAACTCGGTCACCGTGCCGACCGCAGGCCAGTCCTCGGCCTCCCTGGGGAGGTGGAGCACATCCACGAACGCTCCCACGGGCCGTCCGATGTCCACGACCATACCGGTCAGCCCCGGCCCCCAGGGCAGTGCGGACACCGTGCCCGTGAGCCGGGCGCCCTGGGGGAGCGGCCCCGTGTCGTAACGGCTGAGGTGCCGGTCCCGCAGGGCCGCCCCCCACGCCTGGGCGAACGCCTCCTCCGTGACGGGAACCGCCTCCGGCGGCTCCTCGACGGGCCCCTCGTCGAGGACGCCGTACACGGCCTCGTAGAGCCGGCCGGCGAGCGGGCCGTGCTTCTCGCGTGTCGCTGTCAGGTACGCCCACGACGCGGCGACCGACGCGGCGCCGTGCGTCTCGTCCGGGCGCTTCGTGAGCCACTCGGGCAGCGGGGGCGGTTCCCGCCGGCCGTCGAAGGTCGCCTGCCGCAGTACCCGCCCGTCGTCACCGACCTCGAACCAGTGCCGCAGATCCTGTTCGGGGTCGGTGAAACGGAACCGGCGAGTCATTCGGCGCAGCCTACCCAGGCCCTTGGCCGTCGGTGGTCGGGCATATCCTGATCGCAGGTTCGCCGCCGGGCGGAAGCCCGTCCGCGGCGCCTGATGGCCATCGGCTGACGAAGGGGTCCGAACGTGCCGGCGATGCTCGACGCGGTGGTGGTGGGGGCGGGGCCGAACGGCCTGACGGCTGCCGTGGAGCTGGCCCGCCGCGGGTTCTCCGTGGCGGTGTTCGAAGCCAAGGACACGGTCGGCGGAGGTGCCCGCACCGCCGAGCTCACCCTGCCCGGCTTCCGGCACGACCCCTGCTCGGCGGCCCACCCCCTGGGCGTCAACTCGCCCGCGTTCACCGGGATGCCGCTCGCGCGCTACGGCCTGGAGTGGCTGCACGCCGAGCTTCCCATGGCGCATCCGTTCCTCGACGGCTCGGCGGCGGTGCTGTCGCGCTCGGTGGGGGAGACGGCCGCCTCCTTCGGGCCGCGGGACGCGGGCGCGTACCGCAGACTGGTCGAGCCCTTCCTGCCCAGGTGGGACACCCTGGTGCGGGACTTCATGTCGCTGCCGCTGTCGGCGCTGCCCCGCGACCCGGTCACCCTCGCCCGCTTCGGCCTCGCCGGACTGCCCCCCTCCACCTGGCTGATGCGCCGCTTCAGGGACGAGAAGGCCAAGGCCCTGTTCTCCGGGCTGGTCGCCCATGTCATCGCCCCGCTCGGAGGGCTCGCCACCGGCGCCGTGGGCCTCGTCTTCGCGCTGGCCGCGCACGCCGCCGGCTGGCCGGTCGCCCGCGGCGGCTCCCAGGCCATCTCCGACGCGCTCACCGCCTATCTCAAGGACCTCGGCGGCACCGTCCACACCGACTACGAGGTCAAGCGGCTCGACGACCTGCCGCCCGCCCGCGCCTATGTCTTCGACACCTCGCCCACCGCCCTGGCCCGGATCGCGGGCTTCGGGAGCTTCTACGAGTCGTACCGGTACGGCGCGAGCGTCTTCAAGATCGACTACGCGCTGGACGGCCCGGTGCCCTGGACCGCGGAGGAGGCGCGCCGCGCGGGTACGGTCCAGGTGGGGGCGAGCAAGGCGGAGATCGGCGCCGCGCTGGACGCCGCCTCCCGGCACGGCCACGCCCCCGACCGGCCGTTCCTGATCACCGTGCAGCCCAGCCTCGTCGACCCGTCCCGGGCCCCCGAGGGCAGGCACGTCTTCTGGGCGTACGGCCACGTCCCCAACGGCTGGACCGGGGACCTGACGGACACCGTGGAGCGCCAACTGGAGCGCTTCGCCCCCGGGTTCCGGGACCGGGTCCTCGCCCGCGCCACCGCCGGACCGCCCGAACTCGCCGCGCACAACGCCAACTACATCGGTGGTGACATCGCCTGCGGCGCCGCCTCCGGCCTCCAGCTGCTGCTCCGCCCCCGACTCACCCTCCACCCGTACCGGACCCCGCACCCGGCCGTGTTCATCTGCTCGTCGGCCACGCCGCCCGGCCCCGGAGTACACGGCATGTCGGGGCACAACGCGGCCAAGGCGGTATGGCGGAGACTGCGTCAGGAACTCTGAACTCCCATAGCGCATAGAGCAGTTCATCGGTAGGCGGTATCAAGTCACGGAACGAGAAAGGTCTTCACGTTTTCTCCATGTGAATGTTCAAGCGGCAGAGGTAGGTTGCCGCCATGAAAGATCGGAGAGTGGATTTCCGCTCCGGCTCGCGGCCTGCCGTGAGTCTTGCTGATCTCGCTCAACTCGTCCGTGCCCCGGCCGCGTTGAGCGTGCCGGGTGACGTCCTCGCGGGCGCCGCCGCCGCAGGCCGTCCACTGAGCGCGGCGACGCTGGGCGTGATGGGCTCGTCCGTCTGCCTCTACTGGGCCGGCATGGCCCTCAACGACTACGCCGACGCCACGATCGACGCGGTCGAACGCCCCGAGCGGCCCGTCCCCTCGGGGCGCGTCCCCCGCCGTACCGCCCTCTCCGTCGCCGGCGCGCTCACCGCCGCCGGTCTCGGGCTCGCCGCCGCCTCGGGCGGCCGCCGCAGCTTCCTGGGAGCGCTGCCGCTGGCCGGTGCGGTCTGGGCGTACGACCTGAAGTTCAAGTCCACCCCGGCGGGAGCGGCCGCCATGGCCTCGGCCCGGACCCTGGACGTCCTCGCGGGCGCGCTGGCGGCCGGGCGCCCGGGCGGAACCGGTGAGGCACTGCTGCGCGGGGCCGTCCCGGCCGCGCTCGTCGGCGCCCATACGTACACGCTGTCCGCCCTCAGCCGCCATGAGATCTCCGGCGCCCCCGCCCGGGTGCCCGCCTCCACCCTCGCCGCCGCCACGACCACGGCCCTCGCGACGGCGGTCCCCGCCGTTCGTACGGCGATCGCCTCCTCACGGGAAGGCCGGTCGAACAGCCCCGCGGCACCCTCGTCGGGGCACACGGCCGGCACCCCCGCCCGGCGGATCTCGCGGTGCCTCGGCACCACCCCCGCCGCACGGTCGGCCGTCACCCGCGCCGCCGTGGTCGGGGCCGGAGCCCTCGCCTACCTCGGCAGCTACGGCACGGCCCAGCTCCGCGCCGTACGGGAGCCCTCGGGCCAGAACGTCCGGCGGGCCGTCGGGGCCGGAATCCTCGGGTTCATGCCCCTCCAGACGGCGCTGACGGCGCGCAGCGGAGCCACCGTCGCGGCGGCGGCCCTCGGCGTCGCCCACCCCTTGGCCCGGCGGCTCGCCCGCCGCATCTCGCCCACCTGAACCAGAACCAGAACCAGAACCAGAACCAGAACCAGAACCTGGACCTGGACCTGGACCTGGACCTGAAAACGGACCAGCACAAGCCTCCGCAGGAGCAGACGCCGGCATGACCGCGCCCCCCACCCCCCTCAGATTCGGTTACGGCACCAACGGCTTCACCAACCACCGGCTCGGCGACGTCCTCACGGTCCTCGCCGACCTCGGCTACGACGGCGTCGCCCTCACCCTCGACCACGGACACCTCGACCCCTACGCCTCCGACCTGCCCCGGCGTGTCGCCGAGATCGCCCGAGACCTCGACCGGCACGACCTCGAGGTGACGGTCGAGACCGGCGCGCCCTATCTCCTCGACCCCTGGGGCAAGCACCACCCGACCCTGATGTCCGACGCCGCCGAGCGCCGTGTCGACCTGCTGCGGCGGGCCGTACGCATCGCCGCCGACCTCGGCTCACCCACCGTCCACCTGTGCAGCGGCCCCGCGCCGGACGACGGGCTGCCGGAGCGGGACGCCTGGAAGCGGCTCGCGACCGGCATCGAGACCGTCCTGGAGACGGCCGAGGAGTACGACGTCTCGCTGGCCTTCGAGCCGGAGCCGTACATGTTCGTCGACACCGTCGAACGGTGCCTGGAGCTGGCCGAACTCGTCGGTGGGCACGAGCTGTTCGGAATCACCCTCGATGTGGGGCACGCCCACTGCGTGGAGGAGCGGACCGTCCTGGAGTGCGTGCGGCTGGCCGCGCCGAGACTGCTCAACGTGCAGATCGAGGACATGCGGCGAGGCGTCCACCAGCACCTCGAATTCGGCGCCGGTGAGATCGACTTCCCGCCCGTGCTCGCCGCCCTGCGGGACCTCGACCACCGCGGACTGGTATCCGTGGAGATCCAGGGCGGCTCGCTCGACGCCCCCGACGTGGCCCGCCGCTCCATCGAGTTCCTGCGCGCGGCGGCCGCCTGACCCCCTTCCGTCACCTCCTGCACCTTCCTTCGCCCCGCATCTCCTCCACCCCCCACCGGAGGCTGTTCCGCCATGGCGTCCCTCGGCATGCCCGCACCTCTGCTCCCCGACCCCCGAAGCGCTCTGTCCCGCCATCCACTCGAACCGGCCGCCCGCTCCTGGCTCGCCGACGCGGAGGCCCGCGTCGCCGCCCGGCCCGCCGCCGTGCGGACCCTGTTCCCCGCCGCCCGCAGACACTGCGGACGCGGCCGGCTGGACGCCCACTGGACCGCCGACGAGGCGGCCCGCGCCGTCCTGCTCATGGCCCTGCCCCTCACCGGCGAACCCCTCGCCGCCGAACTGGCGGGCCTCTACCGCCACGGCGACCCGGCCGAACAACGGGCCGTCCTGCGGACCCTGCCCCTGCTCGACGCGGCCACCGCGGATGTGCCCCGGCCCGAGCACGACCCCGACCCCGAGGCCGAGACCGAGGCCGAGGCCGATGCCGAGACCGGGGCGGAGGCTCTGGCCGTGACCGATACAGCGGCCGGCGGTGAGCCCCTGGCCGACCGCGCCCTCCCCCTCGTCCGCGAGGCCCTGCGCGGCAACGACAGCGGTGTCATCGAGGCCGCCCTCGGACCGTACGGCGCTGCCCGCCTCCCGGACGCCGAGTACCGGCAGGCCGTGCTGAAATGCGTCTTCCAGGAGATCCCGCTCGACCGGATCACCGGACTCGACACCCGTGCCGACGGCGAACTCGCCCGCATGCTGGCCGACTTCGCACACGAGCGGGTCGCCGCGGGCCGGGACGTCCCCCTCGACATCTGGCCCGTCGTCCGGGCCCACCCCGCCCGTACCGCCCTCGCCGAGAAGCTCACCGCCGAGACCCGGGCCGCCGCGTCCGAACGCCGCGAGGCAGCCGAACGCGCGCTGGAGGCACTCCGGTAGACCCGCGGGCCTCACCCACTCGCCCTGCTCGCCGAAGAACCCGAGGAGACAGACGAGACCGTGCGCATCTTCGACCCCCACATCCACATGACCTCCCGCACGACCGACGACTACGAGGCGATGTACGCGGCCGGGGTCCGCGCGGTCGTCGAACCGGCCTTCTGGCTCGGCCAGCCCCGTACCTCGCCCGAGAGCTTCTACGACTACTTCGACGCGCTGCTGGGCTGGGAGCCGTACCGGGCCGCCCAGTTCGGCATCCAGCACTTCTGCACCATCGCGCTCAACCCGAAGGAGGCCAACGACCCGCGCTGCCGTCCCGTCCTGGACGAACTGCCCCGTTTCCTCGCCAAGGACAGGGTGGTCGCGGTCGGCGAGATCGGCTACGACTCCATGACACCGGAGGAGGACGAGGCACTCGCCTTCCAGTTGCAGCTCGCCGTGGAGCATGGGCTGCCCGCGCTCGTGCACACCCCGCACCGCGACAAGGCCACCGGCACCCGCCGCACCCTGGACGTCGTACGGGAGTCCGGCATCGCCCCCGAACTCGTCCTCCTCGACCACCTCAACGAGCTGACCGTCGCCATGGTCCTCGACAGCGGCTGCTGGGCCGGGTTCTCGATCTACCCGAGGACCAAGATGAGCGAGGACCGCATGGTCGCCGTCCTCCGGGAGCACGGCACCGACCGCGTGCTCGTGAACTCCGCGGCCGACTGGGGGCGTTCGGACCCGCTCAAGACACGGAAGACGGCCGACGCCATGCTCGCGGCCGGCTTCGGCGACGACACCGTGGACAAGGTGCTCTGGCGCAACCCCGTCGACTTCTACGGCAGGAGCGGCCGACTGGACCTCGACGAGCCCGAGCCGGACGAGGAGTCCAGCTTCCAGGGCAACTCCGTCCGCCGCGGCGGAGAGTGAGGGGCCGGCCATGCGACTCCGGCACCCGGACGGCACCACCGTCCACCTCGGCTACTGCAGCAACGTCCACCAGGCGGAGGACCTCGAAGGCGTCATCGGCCAACTCGCCGCGTACGCCGGGCCCGTACGCGAGCGCCTCGGCGCGGACCGGCTGGGCATCGGACTCTGGCTCGCCCGTGACGTGGTGACCCGGCTCGTCGACGACGAGGACGACCTGCACCATCTCAGGGCCGAACTCGCCGCGCGCGGCCTGGAGACCGTCACCCTCAACGCCTTCCCCTACGCCGGATTCCACCGCGACGTGGTCAAGAAGGACGTCTACCAGCCCGACTGGGCCGACGAGGCCCGGCTGCGCCACACCCTCGACTGCGCCCGTGCGCTCGCCGCGCTCCTCCCCGACGACGTCGAACGGGGGAGTGTCTCCACCCTGCCGCTGGCCTGGCGCACGCCCTGGCCCCCGGACCGCGCCGAGACCGCCCGCCGGGCCCTGGACCGGCTCGCCGACGGGCTCGCCGCGATCGAGTCGGACACCGGCCGCCGCGTTCGCGTCGGATTCGAACCGGAGCCCGGCTGTGTCGTGGAGACCACCGTCCAGGCCGTACGGGAACTGCGCGGCCTCGACCCCGACCGGCTCGGCGTCTGCCTCGACGCCTGCCATCTCGCCGTGCAGTTCGAGGAGCCCGGGGCAGCCCTCGCCCGCCTCGCGGACGCCGGGCTTCCGGTGGTCAAGCTCCAGGCGTCCTGCGCCGTCGAGGCCGCCGACCCCGGCGATCCCGCCGCCCGCGCCGCCCTGCGGCGCCTCGCGGAGCCACGGTTCCTGCACCAGACCCGTACGGCCGCCGCGCCCGAGGCACCGGTCCAGGCCGTCGACGATCTGCCGGACGCCCTCGACGGCGGCCTGCCCACCGGCACCGGGCCCTGGCGCGTCCACTTCCACGCCCCCCTGCACGCCGACCCCGAGCCGCCGCTGCGCACCACCGCGGACCAGCTGGCAGCCGTCCTCGCGGGGCTGCTCGGCGGGCCCTCGGTCCACTGCGACCACATCGAGGTCGAGACCTACACCTGGTCCGTCCTCCCCGAGCCGCCCGCCGATCTGGCCGGGGGCATCGCCGCCGAACTCGCATGGGCCCGCGACCGGATGACCGGACTCGGCCTCAAGGAGGATCACCAGTGAGCAGCACCCGGCCCCCGAGCGTCCCACCGGGGAGCACCCCGCCCGTGAGCACCCCGGCCCCGCCCGTCAACCGGCTCGTCGTCCTCGACATCGTCGGCCTCACCCCCAAGCTGCTGCGGCACATGCCCGCCGTCGCGGCCCTCGGCGCGCGCGGCTTCCAGGCCCGCCTCGACCCCGTACTGCCCGCCGTGACCTGCACGGTCCAGTCCACCTTCCTCACCGGCGAACCCCCCTCCACGCACGGGGTGGTGGGCAACGGCTGGTACTTCCGCGACCTCGGCGAGGTACTGCTGTGGCGGCAGCACAACGCGCTGGTCGGCGGCGAGAAGATCTGGGACACGGCCCGCAGGACCGCCCCCGGCTACAAGGTCGCCAACATCTGCTGGTGGTACGCGATGGGCGCGGACGTCGACCTCACCGTCACCCCGCGCCCCGTCTACTACTCCGACGGCCGCAAGGAACCCGACTGCTACACCTGGCCGCCGTCCCTGCACGACGAACTCACCGACCGCCTCGGCCCGTTCCCGCTGTTCACCTACTGGGGCCCCAACGCCGGGATGCCCTCCACCCGGTGGATCCTCGGCGCAGCCCGCCAGGTCTTCGACGAGCACCAACCCGACCTCACCCTCGTCTACATCCCCCAACTCGACTACGAGCCCCAGCGGTCCGGTCCCGACTCGCCGGAGACCGCCGAGAGCGCCCGCCGGCTCGACGAGGCGCTGCGCCCGCTGATCGACCACTTCCTGCGCGAGGGCGCCACGGTCGTCGCGCTCAGCGAGTACGGCATCACCCCCGCCTCCCGCCCCGTCGACATCAACCGCGCCCTGCGCCGCGCCGGGCTGCTCGACGTGTACACCCAGGACGGCATGGAGTACCTCGACCCGTGGACCTCACGGGCATTCGCCGTCGCCGACCACCAGATCGCCCACGTCCACGTCCGCGACCCGGCCGACACCGCCGACGTCGCGGCGCTCCTCGCCGGACTCGACGGCGTGGACCAGGTGCTGGACGCCGACGGTAAGAAGGCCCACGGCCTGGACCACGAGCGCTCCGGCGAACTGGTCGCGGTCGCCGACCCCGACGCCTGGTTCACGTACTACTACTGGCTCGACGACGCGCGCGCCCCCGACTTCGCCCGCCAGGTCGAGATCCACCGCAAGCCCGGCTACGACCCCGCCGAACTGCTGTACGACGAGACCGTGCCGGCGGTGAAGCTGCGCGCGATCGGCCAGGTGGCCCGCAAGAAGCTGGGGTTCCGCTACCGCGTCAGCACCGTCCCGCTGGACCCCTCCGGCGTCAGCGGCAGCCACGGCCGGCTCCCCGCCCACCCCGACGACGGCCCCGTACTGCTGTGCTCCGCACCGGACGAGGCACGCGCGACGTACGCCGCGACCGAGGTCAAACGGCTGCTGCTGACGCTCGCGGGAATCCCCGCCACCGACGAGACCCCCCGGTTCGACCCGCACCCCGCCGACGCCCCGCACCCCGCCGACGCCCCCCACCCCACCGATGCCCGGCACCCGGGCAACGACGCGAAATAGGAACGGCACCGCGATGACCACGCACCCCCCACTGCCCACCGCCCGCCCCCTGCTCGACCCCGCCCCCGAATACGCCAAGTGGCAGGCGGAGGAGCCGATCCGCCGTGTGGCGCTCTGGGGCGACGGCAGCCCCTGGGTGATCACCCGGCACGAGCACGCCCGCACGGTGCTCTCCGACGCCCGCTTCAGCTCCGACGGCACCCGTGACGGCTACCCGACCATGCGTCCCCAGCCCACCCCGCGCACCCCCGGCCAGATCTTCATGATGGACGGCCACGACCACAACCGGCTGCGGCGCATGCTCATCAGCGACTTCACCCACCGCCGGGTCGAGTCGCTGCACCCCTCCGTCACCCGGCACGTCGGGAACCTGATCGACACCATGACGGCCGACGGGGCCACCGAGGCGGACCTCGTCGAGGCGTACGCCCTGCCGCTGCCGTCCCTGGTGATCTGCGAACTGCTCGGCGTGCCCTACGAGGACCACGCGTTCTTCCAGCACCAGGCCCGAACCTTCCTCACCATCGCCACCAGCCCCCAGGAGGCGATGGCCGCCCGCGCCCACCTGTACGACTACCTCGGCGAACTGCTCGCCCGACGGACCGAGGAACCCGCTGACGACCTGCTCTCCCGGCTCGCGACGGAGCGGGTGGCCACCGGCCAGGCCACGGTCGAGGAGGCCGTCGGCGTCTCGTTCGTGCTGCTCCTCGGCGGTCACGAGACCACCGCGAACATGATCGCCCTGTCGACCGTGGCCCTGCTGCGCGACCCGGCGCAGCTCGCCGCGCTGCGCGCCGACCCCGCGCTGTGGCCGGGCGCGGTGGACGAACTCCTGCGGTACCTCACGGTGGTGCACTCGGGCATGCGCAGGGTCGCCACCGAGGACGTGGAGGTGGGCGGTGTGCTCATCCGCGCCGGCGAGGGCGTCATCGTGCCCCTCCAGGCGGCCAACCGCGACCCGGACGTCTACCCCGACCCGGACCGGCTGGACGTCACCCGGGACGCGTCCCGGCACCTCGCGTTCGGGCACGGGGCCCACCACTGCGTCGGCGAGTCCCTCGCCCGCGCCGAACTGGGCATCGCCCTGCCCGCCCTCTTCGACCGGCTGCCGGGCCTGCGCCTGACCGCCGACCCCGAGGACTTCGCGCAGCCGCTGAGCCCGGTGCACGGAGTGCGGTCCCTGCCGGTCGCCTGGTGACCGACGGTGCGCCCGACGTCCACGTGAACGGCGTACGACTGCTGCTATAGAGGAGGTCATGACCACCATCACCCTCGTCCAGGGGGACATCACCGAGCAGTCCGTCGACGCCATCGTGAACGCCGCGAACTCCTCCCTCCTCGGCGGGGGAGGAGTGGACGGCGCGATCCACCGGCGCGGCGGCCCCGCCATCCTGGAGGACTGCCGCAGGCTCCGGGCCTCGCACTACGGCAAGGGTCTGCCGACGGGGCAGGCGGTGGCCACCACGGCCGGTGAACTGGACGCCCGGTGGGTCATCCACACGGTGGGCCCGGTCCACAGCCAGAGCCTGGACCGGTCCGCCCTGCTCGCCTCCTGCTACCGCGAATCCCTCCGGGTCGCCGACGAGCTGGGCGCCCGCACGGTCGCCTTCCCCGCCGTCTCCGCCGGCGTCTACGGCTGGCCCATGGACGACGCCGCCCGCATCGCCGTGGGGACCGTCCGCTCCACGGAGACCTCGGTCGAGGAGGTCAGGTTCGTCCTGTTCGACGAGCGGGCGTACCAGGCGTTCGCGGCGCAGCTGCCCTGAGCGTGGTCAGGGACCCGGCCCTCCGCGGGCTCAGTCACCCTCCGGCGCGTCGCTGATCCCCAGTCGCAGATGCTCCACGTGGTACACGGCCTGGTCCAGCAGCTCGGCGACATGGTGGTCGTGCAGTGCGTACACCACCGAGCGGCCCCGGCGCTCACCCACCACGAGCCCCAGATTCCGCAGCAGACGGAGCTGGTGGGAGCACGCGGACTGTTCCATCCCCACCTCGGCGGCCAGCTCGGTCGCCGGGAGCGGGCCTTCCCGCAGCCGGGCCAGGATCAGCAGCCGCGACGGTGTGGACAGGGCCTGGAGGGTGGTGGCCACCTTCGCGACGTTGCCCGCGTCCAGACGCACACGAGGGGTGGCGTCCTGCGCGGTGGCGGTTACGGCTCCATGACCCATGGCGAGTATCTTACCCATCGCACATGAAGGCATGAATGAGTCTTCATGTGTTCCTGTATGGTGTGCCGGGTGTCTGCCACTCTCGTCCCCTCACCGGTCCGCCGTACGCCCGAGTCGACGGCCCCGCGCCGCCGTACCCGCGTCCTCGCCCTGCCCGAGGCGCGCTGGGCCCTGGCGTCGACCGTCGCCTTCCTGGTCGCCTTCCCGCTGGACCTCGCCGGCACCTCCGCCTGGCTCTACGGCCCGCTGTACGCCGTCGCGTACGCGGCCGGCGGCTGGGAGCCCGCCCTCGAAGGGCTGCGGGCGCTGCGAGAGAAGAGCCTCGACGTCGATCTGCTGATGATCGTCGCGGCGCTCGGCGCCGCCGCGATCGGCCAGGTCCTCGACGGCGCCCTGCTCATCGTCATCTTCGCCACCTCCGGCGCCCTGGAGGCCCTCGCCACCGCCCGTACCGCCGACTCCGTACGCGGCCTGCTCGACCTCGCCCCCACCACGGCGACCCGGCTGTCGCCGGACGGCACCGAGGAGACCGTGCCGACCGACCGGCTCGCCGTCGGCGACGTGGTGCTGGTCCGCCCCGGCGAACGCATCGGCGCCGACGGTCAGGTCCTGGAGGGGGAGAGCGAGGCCGACCAGGCGACCATCACCGGTGAACCCCTGCCGGTGCCCAAGGCGCCGGGCGACGAGGTCTTCGCCGGCACCCTCAACGGCAACGGCGCGCTGCGCGTCCGCGTCGAACGCGACCCCGCCGACTCGGTCATCGCCCGGATCGTCGGCCTCGTGGAGGAGGCGTCCCGGACCAAGGCGCCCACTCAGCTGTTCATCGAGAAGGTCGAACAGCGGTACGCCGTCGGGGTGGTCGTCGCCACCCTCGCCGTCTTCGGCATCCCGCTGGCCTTCGGCGAGGACCTCACCGAGGCGCTGCTGCGGGCCATGACCTTCATGATCGTCGCCTCGCCCTGCGCGGTCGTGCTGGCCACCATGCCGCCGCTGCTCTCCGCCATCGCCAACGCCGGCCGGCACGGCGTCCTGGTCAAGTCGGCCGTCGCGATGGAGCGGTTGGGCGAGATCGACGCCGCCGCGCTCGACAAGACCGGCACGCTCACCGAGGGCGCGCCCGAGGTCACCTCCGTACGGCCGCTGCCGGGTTCCGGGCTCGACGACGACGGACTGCTGGCACTCGCCGCGGCCGCCGAGCACCCGAGCGAGCATCCGCTGGCCCGCGCGGTGGTGGCAGCGGCCGGTGCGCGAGGGCTGCGGGTGGCACCCGCCGAGGAGTTCACCGCCACGCCGGGGCGTGGAGTACGGGCCACGGTCGAGGGGCGGGTGGTGACCGTGGGGCGGCCGGCGGAGTACGGCGAGGCCCAGGGCGGCGAGGGAGACGGCCCCGACCGCGGCGGGACGACCGTGCTCGTCGAGCGGGACGGGGCCGCCGTCGGCGTGCTCACCCTCACGGACCGCGTGCGCCATGACGCGTCCGCCGCCGTCGCGGGGCTCGCCGCGGTGACCGGCACGCCTCCCGTGCTGCTGACCGGGGACAACCCGCGGACCGCCGCGCAGGTGGCCGCCGCCACCGGGATCACCGACGTGCGGGCCGGGCTGCTGCCGGAGGGCAAGGTGACGGCCGTACGGGAGCTTCAGGGCGGCGAGGGCCGCAAGGTGCTGTTCGTCGGGGACGGGGTCAACGACGCGCCGGCACTGGCCGCCGCGCACTCCGGGGTGGCGATGGGGCGGGCCGGGTCCGACCTGGCGCTGGAGACGGCGGACGCGGTGGTCGTGCGGGACGAACTGGTCGCGATTCCGGCGGTGGTGCGGTTGTCGCGGGCGGCTCGGCGGCTGGTGGTGCAGAACCTGGTGATCGCCGGGGTGTGCATCGCCGTGCTGGTGGTGTGGGACCTGGCGGGGCATCTGCCGCTGCCGCTGGGGGTCGCCGGGCACGAGGGGTCCACCGTGCTCGTCGGGCTCAACGGGCTGCGGCTGCTGCGGGAAGGCGCCTGGCGGCGAGCAGTGGGGCAGGGTGCCTGAAGGGCACCCGCGGTGACGAGGTGGCCCCACCTCGATGTCGGATTCTCGCCAGCCCCCGCCTCCTTCCGTGCTCGATGCTTGAGCCATGCGGAACGGGATGTACAGGGACGTGGAGCGGTGTGTGCGGGCCGTGCAGTCGAAGGACGCGCGGTTCGACGGGTGGGTGTTCACCGCGGTGCTGACCACACGGATCTACTGCCGGCCGAGCTGTCCGGTGGTGCCGCCGAAGCCGGAGAACATGACGTTCCACCCGAGCGCGGCGGCCTGCCAGCAGGCCGGGTTCCGGGCGTGCAAGCGGTGCCGGCCCGACACGAGTCCCGGGTCACCGGAATGGGACCAGCGGGCCGACCTGGTGGCCCGGGCGATGCGGCTCGTGGCGGACGGGGTGGTCGACCGGGAGGGCGTGCCGGGGCTGGCCCGCCGGCTCGGGTACAGCACCCGGCAGATCGAGCGGCAGCTGCTGGCGGAGCTGGGAGCCGGGCCGCTCGCCCTCGCCCGCGCCCAGCGGGCGCAGACCGCGAGGCTGCTGATCGAGACCACCGCGCTGCCGATGGCGGAGATCGCGTTCGCCGCCGGGTTCGCCTCGATCCGGACGTTCAACGACACCGTGCGGGAGGTCTTCGCGCTCTCACCCAGCGAGCTGCGGGAACGCGCCGCCAAGCGGGCCGGGCTGCCGGCCGCGGCACCCGGCGACTCCGCCGGGACACCGGGTGTGCTGGCGCTGCGGCTTCCCTTCCGGGCCCCGCTCAACCCCGACAACCTCTTCGGACACCTCGCCGCGACCGCCGTCCCGGGGGTGGAGGAGTGGCGCGACGGCGCGTACCGGCGCACGCTCCGGCTGCCGTACGGGCACGGCATCGTGGGCCTCACCCCGCGACCCGACCACATCGCCTGCCGGCTCACCCTCGGCGATCTGCGTGACCTGCCGGTCGCCATCAGCCGCTGCCGCCGGATGCTGGACCTGGACGCCGACCCGGTGGCGGTGGACGAGCAGCTGCGCGAGGACCCGGTGCTGGCCCCGCTGGTCGACAAGGCCCCCGGCCGTCGGGTGCCGCGCACCGTCGACGAGGCGGAGTTCGCCGTACGGGCGGTGCTCGGGCAGCAGGTCTCCACGGCCGCGGCCCGGACCCACGCGGGCCGCCTCGTCCTCGCGCACGGCGATCCGGTCGACGACCCCGAGGGCGGCCTCACCCATCTCTTCCCCTCGCCCGAGGCGCTCGCGGCCGTCGACCCCGAGACCCTCGCGATGCCCCGCACCCGGCGGACGACCTTCACCACCCTGGTCCGCCGGCTCGCGGAGGGCGAGCTTCACCTGGGGGTGGACAGCGACTGGGCGGAGACCCGCGCCCGCCTCCTCGACCTGCCCGGTTTCGGGCCGTGGACCGCCGACGTCATCGCCATGCGCGCACTGGGCGACCCCGACGCCTTCCTCCCCACCGACCTCGGTATCCGGCGCGCGGCCGCGGAGCTGGGCCTGCCGTCCACCCCGGCCGCGCTCACGGCCCGCGCGGCGGCCTGGCGGCCCTGGCGGGCGTACGCGGTCCAGTATCTGTGGGCGACGGACGGTCACCCCATCAACTTCCTTCCCGCATAGCCCCGTTCGAGGACCTGCCATGAAGCAGCACACAGTGATCGACAGCCCTTACGGCCCCCTCACCCTCGTCGCCGACGACGGGGTGCTGTGCGGCCTCTACATGACCGGTCAGCGCCACCGACCACCGCAGGAGGACTTCGGCCCGCGCGACGACACCCTCTTCGCCGAGGCCGAGGAGCAGCTGAAGGCCTACTTCGCGGGCGAGTTGCGGCAGTTCACCCTCGCACTGCGCCTGCACGGCACCCCGTTCCAGCGCAGTGTGTGGGAGCAGCTCGTGCGCATCCCCTACGGCGAGACCCGTTCGTACGGCGAACTCGCCGGTGCCCTGGGCAGCCCCAGGGCGTCCCGCGCGGTCGGCCTCGCCAACGGCAGGAACCCGGTCGGCATCATCGTGCCCTGCCACCGCGTGGTCGGCTCCGACGGCAGCCTCACCGGCTACGGCGGCGGCCTGGAGCGCAAGCGGAGCCTGCTGGACTTCGAACGGGGCACGGCGCTGTTCTGAACCGCCGGGTCTGCCACGGCCGTCGGCGGAACCGGGGATCGGCCATGACCCACGGGTGGTCCCCGCCCGTGGGTCACGGCGTCGTGGGTCTGGGAGCCCCGGCCCCGCCGGGCTTCAGGCGCCTACGGCCCCGACCCTGCGCAGCAGCTTCGGCAGCGCGGTGCCGATCGGTTCCCGTACGACCTCGTCGGCCAGTTCGTCGTACGGCGTGGGCTCGGCGTTGACGATGATCAGCCGGGCCCCGTGGTCGACGGCGACACCGGCGAGCCCGGCGGCGGGGTGGACCTGGAGGCTGGTGCCGACGGCGATGAACACCTCGCACGCCTTGGTGATGGAGACGGCCTCGCCGAGCACCATCGGGTCGAGGCCCTCGCCGAACATCACCGTCGCCGGCTTCAGTACGCCCCCGCACGTCAGGCACGGCGGGTCGTCCTCACCGGCGTCGACACGGGCGAGCGCGTCCTCCATCGGCGAACGGGCATGACACTTGGTGCACACCACGGACCGGGCCGTGCCGTGCAGTTCGAGGACCTTCCGGGCCGGCATCCCCGCCAGCTGGTGCAGCCCGTCCACGTTCTGGGTGATCACCCGCACCGGCACCCCGGACCGCTCCAGCTCGGCCACCGCCAGGTGTGCCGCGTTCGGCTCGGCCTGCAGCGTCCGGTTCTGCCGCCGCATCCGCCACGAGCGCCGGCGGATGTCCGGGTCACCCATGTAGTACTGGTACGTCACGAGCTTCTCGGCCTCCGGGTCCTTCCGCCACAGCCCTTGGGGGCCGCGGTAGTCCGGGATACCGGAGTCGGTGGAGACACCGGCGCCGCTGAGGATGGCGACGAGGGGCTTCTTCATGGGGCCGAGGGTAGGTCGCCCGCCCGGCCGGGACCAGCGGATATCGGGGGCGCGGGGGCCGCGGGGGACTCGCGGGCGGGTCAGACGGCGGGGATGCCGTAGGCGCGGTCGTAGTGCTGGGCGACGAGGAGGCCGGAGTGGTCGCAGGCGAGCTGCCAGTCGTTGACGCCGGTCTCCACACCGTCGGTGAAGTGCCACAGGAGCCTGCCGCGGGCGGCGTCGATGGCGTAGAAACCGTTTCTGTTCTTGTAGGCGGGGACGTAGACCGCGGTGGGTCCGGCGGTCACGGGGTGGTCGGCGTCGAGGCGCGGGGTGGGGCAGAACCAGCGCCGGGCGCCGGTGGCGGCGTTGAACGCGTACACGCCGGAGGGGTCGGTGCCGGTGACGTACACCGTGTTGCCGTGGACGCCCAGGGAGGCGAACTGGCCGTCATCGGGGCTCACCCGCCAGCGCACCTTGCCGGTGCCGAGGTTGAGGGCCTTGAGTTCCCGGCCGATGGCGAAGACGGTCCGGCCGAGGACGGCGAGGCCCGGCCGGAGGTCGTAGCCGACGGGGTGCCGCCACAGGACGCCGGAGCTGTTCGTGTCCCTGACCGTCACATTGCGCAGACCGTCGGCGTAGACGAAGTAGCCCGGGATGATCACCGGTGCCAGCCGGATACCGACGTCCTCCGGGCTGATGGGGATGATCTCGGCCCGGCGGTTGGCGAGATCGACGCCGAAGACCGTGTCCGTGGACGTCGCGACCCCCTGCTCGTCGGACTCCCGCTGGAGCCGGACACCGATCACGGATATGTCGCGGTCGCTGACGACGCCGAGCAGGGTGGTGAACCGGAAGTCCGGCCCGAAGTCGATAGTGAACCGCTCCGAGCCGTCGGCGGGATCCACCCCGATCACCGTCGAGCCCTCACCGAGCGCGACGGCCGCGTCGAAGGCCAGCACCGCGGGGGTGGGTGACTGGCTGATGCCCTGGTAGACCCACAGGGGCCGGGCACCGTCCCTGAGGCCGAGACAGACCAGGTCACCCGGCCGGGTCTTCACCAGGGCCGTCCCCTCGTGGAACACGGCCGGCGCCTGGAGCAGCGGGTCGCTCCGGTACACCCAGGCCGGCTCGGGGGCCGGGCCGAGCGGCGTCACCGTACGCCCTGCCGGTGTCTTCCGCCGGGAGAGGAACACCGCACCCCCGATGGCCGCCGCGGTGGTGGAGGCCGCCGACGCGGCGAGCACCGTACGCCTGGACGGACCCGACCGGGCGTGCGGCCGGCGGTGCCCGGGCGAGGCGGGGCGGTACGGCTCCGGCTGCCCGGGGGAGCCGCCGGCGTAGGTTCCCGGAGCCTCGGCGCCCGGCGGATCGGCGGTGGCCACCGCCTCGGCCGGGTGGCCGGAGTGGTCACACCCCTCCGACGCGCACGGCGTCGGGCTCGCGGCGGCACACGGTGCGCGGTCGGGGGCGTAGGGCGCCGGGTCCGCGGCGTACGGTGCTCGCTCGCGCGCGTACGGAGCCCCGTCCCGGCCGTCGGAACCGGGCGCCCGGTCCTGCTCCCGGGCGCCGCCCGTCCCGTCGCGGCCGTACGCACAAGGCTCGGGGCCGTCCCCGGCCGGGGGGCCGGTGGGCACGTCGTCCGGTGCGGTGGCGAACGTCGCGACCGCCGCCGCGCGGAGGGCTATCGACGCGGTCACCGACGGCGGCAGCCAGCCGTCGCCGGTCACCTGCTCCACCCCGCCGGGCGCGCAGGCCGCGGCCAGCTTGTCCGGGGTGATCCGCAGCCGCGGGTCCTTGGTGAGGCAGAGACTGATGATCTTGTCGAGCGGATCGGGTACCCCGGTCAGGTCGGGCGGGCTGTGCACGACCTGGTAGAGGAGCGTGGCCGCCGCCGTCCCGCTGAACGGGGCGTGCCCGGACGCGGCGTACGTGAGCACGGACCCGAGGGAGAAGACGTCGCCCTCCGGGCCCAGCGGCTCACCCGTCGCCTGCTCGGGACACATGTACTCGAAGGACCCGAACAGCGCCCCGGAGCGGGTGAGGTCGTACCCGTCGGCGGCGCGGACGATACCGAAGTCGATGACCCGCGGACCGTCGGCGGCGAGCAGTACGTTGGACGGCTTCAGATCGCGGTGCACCAGGCCGGCGGCCTGCACCGAGATCAGCGCCTCGGCGATCCCGGCGCCCAGCGCCAGCACCGACTCCACCGGCAGCGGCCCGTGCTCGGAGACCGCCTCGGCCAGGGTGGGGCCCGCGATGTACTCGGTGGCCAGCCAGGGGATCGGACCGTCCGGGTCGGCGTCCACCACGGGCGTCGTGTACCGGCCGCCGACCGCCCCCGCCGCCTCCACCTCGCGACGGAAACGGATGCGGAAGCTCCGGTCGCTCACCAGCTCCGGGCGGACGGCCTTGACCGCGACGAACCGCCCCTCCGGGGAGCGTGCCAGGTAGACCCGCCCCATCCCGCCCGCGCCGAGCCTGGCCGCGAGCCGGTGGGGACCCAGTACCTCGGGATCGTCAGGGCCAAGTGGTTCCATGACCTCAGCTGCCTGTTCTCGGTGAAGACGGGCGAGAAGCGGCCCGCGCTGGGTGGGGGAGACCGGCTGCCCGGGCGGACCCCGTAGGACCGCTCCCCGGAGCCCCGGATCCTGCCGAAGCCGCGGCCCGCGCCCGGTACGCCGGTCCGGGAATCCCGGGTTCCGGCCCGGTTCCGGAGTGAGCGAGCACGGGGCGGCCACTCGGACGGGGTCTGAAGTCACCCTAGAGGCTGGAGTGGCCGACAGGCAGCGTTTTCAGCCAACGCTTTAATTTTCCATCAAGTGTGGCACTTGCTCTTCTCACCGTCCGTACAAGGCGAATTGACAATAGGTCAGCTGACTCCTGTCAACGGCCGGTCAACGCGACAGCGGGTAGCCGTGGCGCATTGTCGACGGTCCTCAGCCCACCCGGACCCCGTTCTCCAGCTCGACCGGACCGGTGCCGTCCGCCAGCGCGTCGAGCGCGGCGAGCACCCGGCGGCCCAGTGTCTCCGAGAGGTAGCCGGTCAGTTCGGCCCGGGGCACGAGCCGCCACGACAGCAACTCCTCCTCCTGCACCCGGATGCGACTCAGCTCGTCCTCGCCGAGCACCCCGCCGTCGTACAGATACGCCACCAGCGGCGGCCGTCCCGCGCCGTGCACCCAGTCCACGGCGAGCAACCGCCCCAGGTCGACGTCGAGGCCGATCTCCTCGGCGGTCTCGCGCCGCGCGCCCTGCCGGGGCGTCTCCCCGTCGTCCGACTCGATCGTCCCGCCCGGCAACGCCCATCCCTCGCGGTAGTTGGGTTCCACGAGCAGGACCCGCCCCTCGGCGTCACGCAGGACCGCGGCGGCGCCGGCGAGGACACGCGGAAGGCTCGCGATGTACGCGGCGAAGTCTTGAGTGGTCATCCAGGAAGCGTAGACGGCGCCCGAGGAGCGGGGAATCGGCGCTCGGAGGCACACCGCGAACCCCCGCGGGCCGGTATGCCCGGGAGCCTGCCCTCAGAGCGCGGAGGCCTCGGCCAACCGCACGGTCCGCTGGGCGAGTTCGCTGATCCGCACTCCGTCGAAGCCGAACACGGCGCTGCGCACGGTGTCCTCCAGCGGGTCCTTCCACCGGTCCGGGATCGCCGCGGCCCCGCACAGCACCCCCGCCACCGAACCGGCGGTCGCGCCGTTCGAGTCGGTGTCCAGCCCGCCGCGCACGGTCAGCGCGACGGTGCGGGTGAAGTCGCCGTCGCCGTACAGCAGCCCGGCGGTGAGCACCGCCGCGTTCGGGACGATGTGGATCCAGTTCGTGCCCGCGGTCTCCTGCGCCACCGTCGCGAGGGTGTCCTCCCAGGCCATCCCCGTCTCGTGCAGCGAGGCCACCCGCCGCACGGTCCGCGCGAGCCGACTGCTCGCCGGGACGACCGTCAGGGCCTGGTCCACCGCCTCCCGCACGGTGCCCGCCGTGAACGCCGCCGACACCAGCGCCGCCGCCCACATCGCCCCGTACACGCCGTTCCCGGTGTGCGACAGGACCGCGTCACGGCGGGCCAGCGAGGCCGCGCGGCGGGGCGCGCCCGGGCAGGTCCAGCCGTGGACGTCGGCGCGGATGAGGGCGCCGATCCACTCCTGGTACGGGTTGTCGTACGTGGCGGTCAGCGGAGGCTTCAGGCCGTTGGCCAGATTGCGGTAGGCGGCCCGCTCCGCCGTGAACGTCTGGAGATACGGCAGCCGCAGCAGCCACAGGTCGCCGACCTGCTCGGTGGTGAAGTCGAAGCCGTGCGTCTCCAGCAGATGGAGCCCGAGGATCGCGTAGTCGACGTCGTCGTCGCGGCAGCTGCCGTGGATACGACCGCGCACGCACTGGCGCCACTCGGGACGCAGCGCGAGCCGGTCGCCCTCGTCGGCCGGCTCCGGCATGTAGTCGGTCAGGGGCAGCGCGTCGGCCCGGCGCAGATAGCGGTCGATGCGCTCCCGCGTCCAGTGGTCGCCCTGCTCGACCGGCTTCCCGAGCATGTTGCCCGCGATCCGGCCCAGCCAGCCTCCGAGTACACGGTCGGCGAGTTCGGTGCCCGAAGGGGTCATGGTTGAAGGTCTACCCAATTCCGCGGATCGGCGCTCGGTGAACGGGTGGCCACACGGCGTGTCGTGTTCGGCGGGCGGGGCGGGGCATGACGCGGGGGCCCCGGTGAGGTTAAGGTCACAGCGGCGCGACTGCCTTGACAAGCGCAAGGCCCGATGAGCGAGGGGAATGCAAGGTGGCGAACGCCGCTGTGGACGGGACCGGTACTGACACGGCAATCCCGCGGGTGCTGATCGCCGCGGACAAGTTCAAGGGCACGCTCACCGCCGTCCAGGTCGCCGAGCGGGTGACGGCGGGCCTGCGCCGGGTCCTGCCGGACCTGGCGGTCGAGGCACTCCCGGTGGCCGACGGGGGAGACGGCACGGTGGCCGCCGCGGTCGCCGCCGGATTCGAACGACACGAGGTGCGGGTGACCGGCCCGCTGGGCGAGCCCGTGACCGCCGCGTACGCGCTGCGCGGCGGCACCGCCGTGGTCGAGATGGCCGAGGCGAGCGGGTTGCAGCTGCTGCCGGCCGGGGTCTTCGCGCCGCTCACGGCCTCCACGTACGGCTCCGGGGAGCTGTTGCGCGCCGCCCTCGACGCCGGTGCGCGCACGATCGTGTTCGGGGTCGGTGGGAGCGCCACGACCGACGGCGGCGCGGGGATGCTCGCCGCGCTGGGGGCGCGCTTCCTCGACGCGGCGGGGGAACCCGTCGGGCCCGGCGGCGGAGGACTGCGCGACCTGGTGACGGCGGACCTGTCGGACCTGGACCCCAGGTTCGACTCCCTCGACCTCGTCCTGGCCAGCGACGTCGACAACCCGCTGACGGGACCCAAGGGCGCCCCCGCCGTGTACGGCCCGCAGAAGGGCGCGAGCCCCGCGGACGTGGCGGTCCTGGACGCGGCTCTGGCGCACTTCGCCTCCGTCCTGGAGACGTCGCTCGGCAGCCGGGCCGCCGAGTACGCCCTCGCGCCCGGCGCGGGCGCGGCGGGCGGCATCGGCTACGGCGCCCTCGTCCTCGGCGCCCGCTTCCGCCCCGGCATCGAGGTGATGCTCGACGTCCTGGGCTTCGCCCAGGCACTGGAGAAGGCCACGCTGGTGATCACCGGTGAGGGCTCGCTGGACGAGCAGACGCTGCACGGCAAGGCCCCGGCGGGTGTCGCGGCGGCCGCGCGGGCCGCCGGCAAGGAGGTCGTGGCGGTCTGCGGCCGCCTGGCCCTGCCCCCCAAGGCACTGGGACAGGCGGGCATCCGCAGGGCCTACCCCCTGACGGGGGCCGAGCCGGACGTGGAGCGCTGCATCGCCGACCCGGGCCCGATCCTGGAGCGGGTGGCCGAGCGGATCGCCCGGGACTTCCTGACCTGACGGGAGGGGGCCCGCTCCCCCGCCGGCGTCGCACGGCGCGCATACGAGAAGGGCCCCGAACCCGAGCGGGTTCGGGGCCCTTCCGCGGAGTACTACGGAAGCTGGGCCGCCCGTGCCTCGCGGCGGTTGCCGCGGAAGTTGTTCACCCGGCGGGCCGTGGCGAACAGGGGGATCACCGCGCCCATGACGAGCTGCAGGGCGCAGCCGGCCTGGAGGAGGAACTGTCCGCCGGGGGCGGCGAAGGCCCAGGCCGCCAGGAGGCCCATGGACAGGACGATCCAGGAGAGCATCGCGACCGCGAGGACACCCCGCGGCTTCGGGTACTCGACCCGGCTCACCATCAGCCACGCCGTGCCGAGGATGGCCAGGAGCGTCGCCTCGAAGGGCAGCTCCAGAAGCACGATCGACACCACGGTCAGCGCGCCGAACGGCGAGGGCATGCCCTGGAAGGTGCCGTCCTTCACCGTCACACAGGAGAATCTGGCGAGCCTCAGCACCACCGCGAGCAGTACGACGATCGCGCCCACCGCGGCCACCCGCTGATGCGCGTCGTTCGCGACCATGCCGTAGACGAGGACGAAGTACGCCGGTGCCAGCCCGAAGCTGATCAGGTCGGAGAGGTTGTCCAGCTCCGCGCCCATCGGCGAGGAGCGGAGCTTGCGCGCCACCAGCCCGTCGAACAGGTCGAAGATCGCCGCGCAGAGCATCAGGATGACCGCCGTGGCCGCGCTGTGGCGGGCCATGCCGAGCTCCTGGCTGCCCGTGAGGTGCGGGATCAGGATGCCCGTGGTGGTGAAGTACACCGCCATGAAGCCGCACGTGGCGTTGCCCAGGGTCAGCGTGTCCGCTATCGACAGGCGCAGCGACAGCGGCATCTCCTCCGCGTCGTCCTCCGCCTCGTCCACGTCCGGCACCCAGTCGGTCGCCGGGCCGGCCTTCCCGGCCTGTGTATCAGGATCAATCACGGTCAATGCGAGTCACCCCAGCCACGGTCTTCTGACCCACCTCGACGTCGACCTCCACGCCCTCGGGCAGGTAGATGTCGACCCGCGAACCGAAGCGGATCAGCCCGATCCGGTCACCCTGCTCGACCTTGGTGCCCTCGGGAACGTACGGAACGATGCGGCGAGCCACGGCGCCGGCGATCTGGATCATCTCGATGTCACCGAGCTCGGTGTCGAAGTGCCAGACGACGCGCTCGTTGTTCTCGCTCTCCTTGTTGAACGCCGGGACGAACCCGCCCGGGATGTGCTCGACGGACGTCACCGTGCCGGAGAGCGGCGCGCGGTTCACGTGGACGTTGAGCGGGCTCATGAAGATCGCGACGCGGGTCCGGCCGTCCTTCCACGGCATGATGCTCTGCACCACTCCGTCGGCGGGCGAGATGACCCGGCCCTGGGCGATCTCACGCTCGGGGTCGCGGAAGAACCACAGCATGCCCGCCGCCAGCGCGGTGGCGGGTACGGCCACGGCCCGGGCGACGCCGGAGCGGCGCGAGCGGGCGAGGCTGAGTGCTGCGGTGGCGACGGTCGGGAGAAGCCACGGCGATGCTCCGCGCGCGAGCCGTACGCCGGCGAGGCTGTCGCGAGGTGCAGAGGTTTGGCTGTGGGGCATGGATGACCTTCGTAGCGGATGATGCCGCGCGGTGACAGGGGACGGCGGCTTTCCGGGGATCGTACCGGTCGCGGCCCGCAACTGGGCAAGCCAGGAAGCCGAGTCGACGGCCGAAGACTGCTGACGGGGTGTGATCTTCTTCTCGAAGAAAACACCCCGAACCAGACATTCGACCCTGGACTAACCCTGGAATCGATACTCCTCGAGTAGCCGGCGACCGATGATCATTTTCTGGATTTCGGCGGTACCTTCACCGATGAGCAGCATCGGAGCCTCACGGTAGAGGCGCTCGATCTCGTACTCCTTGGAGAAGCCGTAGCCGCCGTGGATCCGGAAAGCGTCCTCCACGACTTCCTTGCAGTATTCGGAGGCGAGATACTTCGCCATCCCTGCTTCGAGGTCGTTTCGTTCGCCCGAGTCCTTTTTGCGTGCTGCGTTCACCATCATGGCATGAGCGGCCTCGACCTTGGTAGCCATCTCGGCCAGCTTGAACTGGATCGCCTGGTGCTGGGCGATCTGCTTGCCGAAGGTGTGGCGCTGCTGGGCGTACCGCACGCCGAGCTCGAACGCACGCTGTGCGACACCGCAGCCACGGGCGGCCACATTCACCCGGCCGACCTCTACACCGTCCATCATTTGGTAAAACCCTCGGCCGGTGACGCCGCCCAGTACACGATTGGCCGGAATGCGCAGTCCGTCCATGATGAGTTCGGTCGTGTCGACGCCCTTGTAGCCCATCTTGTCGATCTTCCCGGGGATGGTGAGGCCGGGACGGACCTCCCCGAAGCCGGGCTCCTTCTCGACGAGGAAGGTCGTCATCGACTTGTGGGGCGCGGTGCCCTCGGGGTGTCCTTCGTCACTCCGGACGAGGACGGCGACCAGGCTCGACGTCCCGCCGTTCGTCAGCCACATCTTCTGGCCGTTCAGGACGTACTCCTCGCCGTCCTTCACCGCCTTCGACGTGATGGCCGACACGTCGGAGCCCAGGCCCGGCTCCGACATCGAGAAGGCGCCGCGGACGTCGCCCGCCGCCATCCTCGGCAGGAAGTGGTCCTTCTGCTCCTGCGTGCCGTGCTGCTTGAGCATGTACGCGACGATGAAGTGCGTGTTGATGATGCCGGAGACCGACATCCAGCCGCGGGCGATCTCCTCGACGCACAGCGCGTACGTCAGGAGGGACTCGCCCAGACCGCCGTACTCCTCGGGGATCATCAGGCCGAAGAGGCCCAGCTCCTTGAGGCCGTCGACGATCTGCTGCGGGTACTCGTCGCGGTGCTCCAGCTCGGTCGCGACCGGGATGATCTCCTTGTCCACGAAGTCACGGACGGTGGAGAGGATCTCCTGCTGGACGTCGGTCAGACCGGCGGTCTGGGCGAGACGGGCCATGGCCTACTTCTCCTGCTGCTTCGGTTCCGGGCGGCCGGGCTGCTCGCCGCCGCGCTCCTTGATGTACGTCTCGGTCGGCACCATGACCTTGCGGCGGAACACGCAGACCAGCGTGCCGTCCTGCTTGTAGCCCTTGGTCTCGACATGGACGATGCCGCGGTCGTTCTTCGACTTCGAGGGCCACTTGTCGAGCACGGTCGTCTCGCCGTAGATCGTGTCGCCGTGGAAGGTCGGCGCCACGTGCCTGAGCGACTCGATCTCCAGGTTCGCGATCGCCTTGCCGGACACGTCCGGGACGGACATGCCGAGCAGCAGCGAGTAGATGTAGTTCCCCACCACGACGTTCTTGCCGAAGTCCGTCGTCCTCTCGGCGTAATTGACGTCCATGTGGAGCGGGTGGTGGTTCATGGTGAGGAGACAGAAGAGGTGGTCGTCGTACTCCGTGACCGTCTTCCCGGGCCAGTGCTTGTAGACCGCCCCGACCTCGAACTCCTCGTACGTGCGTCCGAACTGCATTGCGCTCAGGCCTCCGGGATCTCGAACTTCGACGTACGGGTCATCCCCGCCGCCCGTCCCTTGCCGGAGATGACCAGGGCCATCTTGCGGCTTGCCTCGTCGATCATCTCGTCGCCGAGCATCGCCGAGCCCTTCCTGCCGCCCGCCTCGGACGTGTAGTAGTCGTACGCGTCCAGGATCAGCTCGGCGTGGTCGTAGTCCTCCTGCGAGGGCGAGAAGATCTCGTTGGACGCCTCGACCTGGCCCGGGTGCAGCACCCACTTGCCGTCGAAGCCGAGGGCGGCGGCGCGCTGCGCGACCGCGCGGTAGCCCTCGACGTTGCGGATCTGCAGGTAGGGGCCGTCGATCGCCTGGAGGTTGTTGGCGCGGGCGGCCATCAGGATCTTCATCAGGATGTAGTGGTAGGCGTCCGCCGGGTAACCGGGCGGCTGCTCGCCCACGACCAGCGATTTCATGTTGATCGACGCCATGAAGTCGGCCGGGCCGAAGATGATCGTCTCGACGCGCGGGGAGGCCTGCGCGATCTCGTTGACGTTGTTGAGGCCCTGCGCGTTCTCGATCTGCGCCTCGATGCCGATCTTCCCGACCTCGAAGCCCATCGTCTTCTCGATCTGGGTGAGCAGGAGGTCCAGCGCCACGACCTGCTGGGCGCTCTGCACCTTCGGCAGCATGATGCAGTCGAGGTTCTGCCCGGCCCCCTCGACGACCGTCACGACATCGCGGTACGTCCACTCCGTCGTCCAGTCGTTGACCCGCACGACCCGGGTCTTGCCGGTCCAGTCGCCCTCGTTGAGGAACTTGACGATGGTGTGCCGCGCCTCGGGCTTGGCGAGGGGCGCGCACGCGTCCTCCAGGTCGAGGAAGACCTGGTCCGCCGGAAGGCCCTGCGCCTTCTCCAGGAAGCGGGGGTTCGAGCCGGGTACGGCCAGGCAGGAACGCCGCGGGCGGAGACGGTTGACGGTCATACGGGGACCTCCGTGCTGATGAGGGGGTTGAGCTTGTTGGCCTTGCGGATCTCGTCGACGATACGGCCGATGATCCCGGTGATGTCGAAGTCCTTCGGGGTGAACACGGCGGCCACTCCGGCGGCCCTGAGCTGCTCGGCGTCGGCGTTCGGGATGATCCCGCCGGCGATCACCGGGATGTCGGCGGCACCGGCGTCCCGCAGCCGCTCCAGGACGTCCGGGACGAGCTGCGCGTGCGAGCCGGAGAGGATGGACAGCCCCACCGCGTGCACGTCCTCGGCGAGCGCCGCGTCCACGATCTGCTCGGGGGTGAGCCGGATGCCCTGGTAGACCACCTCGAACCCGGCGTCACGGGCCCGCACGGCGATCTGCTCGGCCCCGTTGGAGTGCCCGTCCAGGCCCGGCTTGCCGACCAGGAAGCGGAGCTTGCCGACGCTCAGGTCCCTCGCCGTCAGGTCCACCTTGCGCCGGACCTCCGACAGGGCCGAGCCCGCCTCGGCCGCCACGGCCACCGGGGCGGAGGAGACACCGGTCGGGGCACGGAACTCACCGAACACCTCACGGAGGGCCCCGGCCCACTCGCCGGTCGTGACCCCGGCGCGGGCGCACTCCAGGGTGGCCTCCATGAGGTTGTCGGTGCCCTTCGCGGCCTCCTTCAGCCGCTCCAGCGCCTTGCAGGGGCGCGGGTGGTTGAAGGGCGGCTGGTAGCGGGTGTCCCGCCAGTGCTGGAGCGAGGCGATCACCCGGGCCTCGACGGCCGGGTCGACCGTCTGGATCGCCGTGTCGAGGTCGGCGGTCAGGGGGTTCGGCTCGGTCGTCTCGAAGATGTTGACGCCGACGATCTTCTCCTGGCCGGACTCGATCCGGGCCCGGCGCTCGGCGTGCGAGGCGACGAGCTGCGACTTGAGGTAGCCCGACTCGACGGCGGCCATCGCGCCGCCCATCTCCTGGATCCGCTCGATCTCGGTGAGCGACTCCTCGACCAGCGCCGCGACCTTCGCCTCGATGACGTGGGAGCCCTCGAAGATGTCCTCGTACTCCAGCAGGTCGCTCTCGTGGGCCAGCACCTGCTGGATGCGCAGCGACCACTGCTGGTCCCACGGCCGGGGCAGACCCAGCGCCTCGTTCCAGGCGGGCAGCTGGACGGCACGCGCGCGTGCGTCCTTGGAGAGGGTCACGGCCAGCATCTCCAGCACGATCCGCTGGACGTTGTTCTCCGGCTGCGCCTCGGTCAGCCCGAGGGAGTTGACCTGCACGCCGTACCGGAAGCGGCGCTGCTTGGGGTTCTCGATGCCGTACCGCTCGCGCGTGATCCGGTCCCAGATCCGCCCGAACGCCCGCATCTTGCACATCTCCTCGATGAAGCGGACGCCCGCGTTCACGAAGAAGGAGATACGGGCCACGACGTCCCCGAACTTCTCGGCGGGGACCTGCCCGGAGTCGCGTACGGCATCGAGAACCGCGATCGCGGTGGACATCGCGTACGCGATCTCCTGGACCGGCGTGGCGCCCGCCTCCTGCAGGTGGTAGCTGCAGATGTTGATCGGGTTCCACTTCGGGATGTGGGAGACCGTGTACGCGATCATGTCCGTCGTCAGCCGGAGTGAGGGCCCCGGCGGGAAGACATGGGTTCCCCGCGACAGGTACTCCTTGACGATGTCGTTCTGGGTCGTGCCCTGGAGCTTGGTGATGTCCGCACCCTGCTCCTCGGCGACGACCTGGTAGAGCGCCAGCAGCCACATGGCGGTGGCGTTGATGGTCATCGAGGTGTTCATCTGCTCCAGGGGGATGTCCTGGAACAGCCGGCGCATGTCACCGAGGTGCGCGACCGGCACGCCGACCCGGCCGACCTCGCCGCGGGCGAGGATGTGGTCGGAGTCGTACCCGGTCTGCGTCGGCAGGTCGAACGCCACCGACAGACCGGTCTGGCCCTTGGCGAGGTTGCGCCGGTACAGCTCGTTGGACGCCTCTGCCGTGGAGTGGCCGGCGTACGTGCGCATCAGCCACGGCCGGTCCTTCTGACGCTCAGTCATCTGTTGTGACCTCAGATGTTGCGGAAGCGGTTGATGGCGTCGATGTGCTGGTCGCGCTTGGCCTGGTCGCGCACGCCCAGGCCCTCCTCGGGGGCGAGGCAGAGCACACCGACCTTGCCCTGGTGGAGGTTGCGGTGCACGTCGTAGGCGGCCTGGCCGGTGTCCTCCAGCGAGTACACCTTCGACAGGGTCGGGTGGATCTTGCCCTTCGCGATGAGCCGGTTGGCCTCCCAGGCCTCGCGGTAGTTGGCGAAGTGCGAGCCGATGATCCGCTTCAGCGACATCCACAGGTAGCGGTTGTCGTACTCGTGCATGTAGCCCGAGGTCGACGCGCAGGTGGTGATGGTGCCGCCCTTGCGGGTGACGTAGACGGAGGCGCCGAAGGTCTCGCGGCCGGGGTGCTCGAAGACGATGTCGATGTCCTCGCCGCCGGTGAGCTCGCGGATGCGCTTGCCGAACCGCTTCCACTCCTTGGGGTCCTGGGTGGACTCGTCCTTCCAGAACTTGTAGCCCTCGGCGTTGCGGTCGATGATCGCCTCGGCGCCCATGGACCGGCAGATCTCCGCCTTCTGCGGCGAGGAGACGACACAGATCGGGTTGGCGCCGCCGGCGAGCGCGAACTGGGTGGCGTAGGAGCCGAGTCCGCCGCTCGCGCCCCAGATCAGGACGTTGTCGCCCTGCTTCATGCCGGCGCCGTTGCGGGAGACGAGCTGCCGGTACGCGGTGGAGTTGACCAGACCCGGAGCGGCGGCCTCCTCCCAGCTGAGGTGGTCCGGCTTCGGCATCAGCTGGTTGGACTTGACCAGCGCGATCTCGGCGAGACCGCCGAAGTTGGTCTCGAAGCCCCAGATGCGCTGCTCGGGGTCGAGCATGGTGTCGTTGTGGCCGTCGCTGGACTCCAGCTCGACGCTCAGGCAGTGCGCGACGACCTCGTCACCGGGCTTCCAGGCGTTGACGCCGGGGCCGGTGCGCAGGACGACGCCCGCGAGGTCGGAGCCGATGATGTGGTACGGCAGGTCGTGGCGCTTGGTCAGCTCGCTGAGCCGGCCGTAGCGCTCCAGGAAGCCGAACGTCGACAGCGGTTCGAAGATCGACGTCCACACCGAGTTGTAGTTGACCGACGAGGCCATGACCGCGACCAGGGCCTCGCCCGGGCCCAGCTCGGGCAGCGGCACCTCGTCCAGGTGGATCGACTTGCGGGGGTCCTTGTCGCGGGTGGCGAGCCCGGCGAACATCTCCGTCTCGTCCTTGTGCACGGTGATCGCGCGGTACGACTCGGGGAGCGGCAGAGCGGCGAAGTCGGCGGACGTGGACTCCGGCGACTGGATCGCGTCCAGGATTTCCTTCACGGTGGTGCCTCCGGCGACGAGCGTCCGAGGGAAGACGCTGTTGAGGGTTACGTCGGGTGCTGCTGATCTGTCTGGTGATGCCGTCGGTTCGGCGGAGGGTGGTGCTTGCGGCGGCGCTTTGTGGCGCGGAAGGGTGCCTGTGACGCAGGCGTCCGGGCGCGCAGGCACATGGCTTGCGGGGACAGCCGGCGTACGGGAGTTCTCCGCCCGCCGGCCGCCCGGACTCCTTCAACGTATGGCACGCCGTGTCACCCCGCAAGGCACGGAGTGCCAGAAAGTTCGCTCAGGTGAAATCTTTACGTAACACCTGAGCGATGATCGATCAGGCGGGGGTGGAAAAGGGCCTCTGACATGCCAAAACGGCCACCCCGTGGGGTGGCCGTCATCACAGTTACCGATGAGTAAAGAGGGGTTTCGGGAGGCCCGCGGAAGACGTCAGCGGTCCCGCAGGGCCTCCTCGATCGTGCGCATGACCTCGTCCAGGGGGGCGTCCGTCCGGGCGACGGTCACCAGGACCTCGCCATGGGTGGAGGCCGTGGCGACGGCCGGCTCCGGGTTCATGGAGCGGCCGGCGCCGATGCCGTTGCCGAAGGTCTTGCGGACGATGGCGAAGGCGTGGTCGAGCTGGGTCTCCACGTCGCCCTGGCCGCCGGAGCGGAGCCAGCGGCGCAGGACGTGGTTGTGGGCGGTGACGACCGCCGACGCGGCCACCTCGGCGAGCAGCGGGTCGTCGTTGCCGTCGTCGACATGGGCGTGCTCGTCGAAGTGGCCCAGCAGATAACGGGTGAAGAGGCGCTCGTAGCGGGCCACGGAGGCGATCTCCGCCTCGCGCAGGGTGGGGACCTCGCGGGTCAGTTGGTAGCGGGCGACCGAGATCTCCGGCCGCGCCGCGTACATCTTCATGACTTCCTTGATGCCCCGGCACACCGTGTCGAGCGGGTGCTCGTGCGCCGGTGCCGCGTTGAGCACGGCCTCCGCGCGGATCAGGGTGTCGTCGTGGTCCGGGAAGATCGCCTCTTCCTTGGAGCGGAAGTGGCGGAAGAAGGTGCGCCGGGCGACACCGGCAGCCGCCGCGATCTCGTCGACGGTGGTCGCCTCGTACCCCTTGGTCGAGAACAGCTCCATGGCCGCGGCCGCCAGTTCCCGGCGCATCTTGAGCCGTTGGGCGGCGGCACGACTGCCCGCGGCACTCTCCGGCGCGTCGGGCGTAGCTGGGGTACGTGAGGACTTGGCGGGCTGGGACATGCCCCGAACGTACTGCATCCGCGCAGGAGAGTGCGCAGGTCCACCGATCCCCCCGCCCCGCTCGGGCGGGGGAGTGCGGGTGCCGGAGGGCACGGACCGGCCGCCCGGGGCGAGCAGTCCGCCCCAGTCCGTGCCCTCGTGGAACCACTCGCCCGGACGCTCAGCGCTTGGCATATTCGCGGAAGCCGCGGCCGGTCTTGCGGCCGAGGCAGCCCGCGGCCACCAGGTGCTCCAGCAGCGGCGCGGGGGCCAGCCCCGGGTCGCGGAACTCGCGGTGCAGGACCTTCTCGATGGCCAGCGAGACGTCCAGCCCCACCACGTCCAGCAGTTCGAACGGACCCATCGGGTAGCCGCCGCCCAGCTTCATCGCCGCGTCGATGTCGTCCAGCGTCGCGTAGTGCTCCTGCACCATCTTGATCGCGTTGTTCAGGTAGGGGAACAGCAGCGCGTTCACGATGAACCCGGCCCGGTCGCCGCAGTCCACCGGGTGCTTGCGGATGGCCCCGCACAGCTCGCGGACGGTGGCGTGCACGTCCTCGGCGGTCAGGACCGTGCGGACCACCTCGACCAGCTTCATCGCCGGCGCCGGGTTGAAGAAGTGCATGCCGATCACGTCCTGCGGACGCGAGGTGGCGCGGGCGCAGGCCACGACGGGCAGCGAGGACGTGGTGGTCGCGAGGATCGCCCCCGGCTTGCAGACCTTGTCGAAGGTCGCGAACAGCTGCCGCTTGACCTCCAGGTCCTCCGCCACGGCCTCCAGCGCCAGGTCGACGTCCGCGAACGCGTCGTACGAGCCCGCCGGGGTGATCCGGTCCAGGGTCTCGGCGGCGGCCTCGACCGTCATCCGGCCCTTGTCGACCGAACGCGACAGCGACTTGCCGATGCGGGCCTTGGCGGCCTGCGCCTTCTCCTCGGTGCGCGCGGCCAGGACGACCTGGTAGCCGGCCTTGGCGAACACCTCGGCGATCCCGGACGCCATGGTCCCGGAGCCCGCCACACCGACCGAGCGGACCGTGCGCCCGGGGGCCGTGGCGACCCCCTCCAGCGGCGTCAGCGCGTCCCGCACGACGGTCGCGGAGCCGGGGGCCTCGTAGGTGTAGAAGCCGCGGCCCGACTTGCGGCCCGTCAGACCCGCCTCGCTGAGCTGCCTGAGGATCGGCGCCGGCGCGTGCAGCCGGTCGTGCGAGGCCGCGTACATGGCCTCCAGGACCGTACGGGCGGTGTCGATGCCGATCAGGTCGAGCAGTGCCAGCGGGCCCATCGGCAGACCGCAGCCGAGCCGCATCGCCGCGTCGATGTCCTCACGGGAGGCGTACTTGGCCTCGTACATCGCGGCGGCCTGGTTGAGGTAGCCGAACAGCAGCCCGTCGGCGACGAATCCGGGCCGGTCGCCGACCGCGACGGGCTCCTTGCCGAGGTCCAGCGCGAGGTTGGTGACGGCCGTGACGGCCTGCGGCGCGGTCAGCACCGAGGAGACGACCTCGACCAGCTTCATCGCGGGCGCCGGGTTGAAGAAGTGCAGCCCCAGCACCCGCTCGGGGTGCGCGGAGTCGGCGGCCAGCCGGGTGACCGAGAGGGCGTTGGTGCCGGTGGCGAGCACGGTCTCGGGACGCACGATCGCGTCGAGCTCCCGGAAGACCTGCTGCTTGATGTCGTACGACTCCGGGACCACCTCGATCACCAGGTCGGCGTCGGCGGCGGCCCGCAGGTCGGTGAAGGTGCGGAAGCGGGCGAGCGCGTCACCGCGTTCCCGCTCGGTGATCCGGCCGCGTGCCACGGCGCGCTCGGTCGAGGCCTCCAGCGCGGCGACGGCACGGGCGGCGGCCGCCTCGCTGATGTCGATGCCGATGACCTCGCGGCCGCCGCGGGTGAGCACCTCGGCGATACCGGTGCCCATGGTGCCGAGGCCGACGACGGCGATCGTCTTGAGGGGGGACTGCTGGGACAGGGGCGAGTCGGAAAGGGGAGTGGCCATCGCGGGACTCCAGGGATGAGGGTGACGACTGAGGAAGCGCCCGGGTACGCCGACGAGGGCGCGACCAGCGCGTGGAGTGCGGGTGTTGCCGGGCTGCATGCGCACACGCCCGGTGCCGTCGCCGCGGGCGTGCACACGCCCGGGGGGGAACGGCTGAACCGACCGGCCCTGTCCCGAGGCCGAGTCGCACTGCGGTACTGCGCGTACCGAACCGACTGCGCTCACGACGGCCGCGTCACCAGACCACCGAGAGCGAATACGAGTGGGTCACTCGCTCGTCTGAGCCTAACCGGTGGGTAACGAGCGCGCCAGCCCTCGTCTTTGTGATGTAGGTCCCTGAGAGGATGTCCCGCCCGTAATCTCGACGGCATGGACGAAGCGTTGCGATCGCTCACGGAGCGTGTGCGGAACGAGTCGGGCGGGTCGGCAGGCTGCGCACGGCTCCTCGCCACCGAGGACGCCGACGAGCTGGCCGCCGTACTCACCGAGCCCGGGCAGCCGCTGTGGGCGCGTGAGGTGGCCGCCTTCCGGCTCGGCGTCGCGGGGGACCGGCGGGCCTTCGAAGCGCTCGTGCTGCTGCTCAACCACCGCGACCCGCCCCGCTGCGCCAGTGCCGCCCACGCCCTGGCCCGGCTCGGTGACCCCCGCACCGCCCGCGCGGCCGCCGCCCTCGCCACCAACGAACTGCGCGTCGCCTACGCCCTGCATCCCGTCCGTCTGCTCGTCGAGCTCCGCGCCCCCGAGGCGGTGCCCGCGCTGATCACCACGCTCGAACGCCGCCTCACCCCGCACGACCCCTACCGCCGGGTCGCCCTGGCGTGCGTGGAGGGGCTGGGGGAGCTGGGCGACGCCCGGGCCGGGCGGGTCCTCAACGAGGCGCTCGCGCACCCGTCGCTGGCGGAGGCGGCGGTCCGTGCCCTGGCCAGGATCCCGAAGCAGCGCTGACCTCCGCCGGGGCACCGGTCCGGGGCGCGAGACAGGGGGCCCACCGGGCGGTTGCGCCGCATCCCTCACGGGGAGTTCTCGCCGGTCCCCAGCCGCAGGGCGTACCGCAGTTCCGGTATCTCCACCCCGTCCACCTCGAACGGCTCCTCGGCGCCGTCGGGCGCGAAGCCGTGGTGCTCGTAGAAGCGGCGGGCCCGGACGTTCTCCTTGAGGACCCACAGGAACACCCGGTGGTGCCCGGCTGCCGCGCACCGTTCGAGCGACGCCCGCAGCAGCGCTCCGCCCACACCGCCGCCGAGGCGGTCCGGCCGAACGTAGAGCGCATACAACTCCGCGTCGCGGGTGCGGACTTCACCGGCCCGGTACGGCCCGTGCGCCGCCCATCCGAGGACTTCGCCGGCGTGCTCGGCGACCAGGTTCACCACCGGGTTGCCGGACTTGAGGAGCATCCCGCGGCGCCTCTCCGCGTCCTCCGCCACGTCCAGCCCGTCGAGGTGGGACCGCGGCACGAGCCCCGCGTAGGCCGTCCGCCAGCCGCCGACCCGGATCTCGGCGACGGCCCGGCAGTCGGCCAGGGTCATGGCCCGCACCCCGAGGTCATGAAGATCATCCATGGCGGAACCCTAGGCGGGCGCCGGGCGCGGCGCCCTCCGGATTATTCGCCGAGCACGGCGAAGGCTTCGACCTCCAGCAGGAACTCGGGGCGGACCAGCGCCGTGACCTGCACCGCCGACGCGGCGGGGAGCCGGTCGTCGGGGATGTGCTCGGCGCGAGCCGCGCGGATGGCCGGCAGATGCGCTATGTCCGTGACGAAGTACGTGAGCTTGACGACGTCGTCGAAGGTCGCCCCGGCGGCGGTCAGACAGCGCCGCAGGTTCTCGAAGACCTGGCGGGCCTGCGCCGCCGGGTCGCCCTCGCCCACGGGCTCGCCGTCCTCGTCGAGCGCGACCTGACCGGAGACGGCGACGAGGCGGCCGGTGCCCGTCACGACATGCGTGTACTGGGCGGCGGGGGCGACACCGTCGGGGGCGGCGATCCTGGTCAGTTCACTCATGGCCCCATCCTGGACCATGGCGGTGACGCCGCCCCCGACGGGCCGTCGGAGAAGGATCAGCCGCGGAAGCCCAGCAGGCCGTGGAGGGTCGAGCCGCGTGATGCGGGGGACACGGCCTCGGCCTTCCGCGGCGTGGGGTCGGGCAGCCTCTCGCACACCGCGTCGACCTCGCCGGTGCCGCGCGGCACGGTGCCGTCGGTCAGATAGGCGGCCAGATGCCCGTCGAGGCAGGCGTTCCCGCTCAGCGTGATGCCGTGGTTCCCGCCGCCCTCCTCCACGACCAGGCTGGAGCCGCGCAGCAGATGGTGGGTGATGACGCCGCCCTCGTACGGGGTGGCGGCGTCGTCGGTGGCCTGGAGGATCAGGACCGGTGGCAGCGCGTCGTTGGAGACGTCCACCGGGTTCAGGGACGTCGTGGGCCAGAACGCGCACGGCGCGTTGTACCAGGCGTTGTTCCAGGTCATGAACGGTGCTTTCCGGTGCACCGCCCAGTTGTCCTCACGCCACTGGCCCCAGTCGCGCGGCCAGTACGCGTCACGGCACTGCACCGCGGCGTAGACGCTGTATCCGTTGCTGCCGGAGGAGTCGTCGGCGGCGAAGTTCTCGTACGCCTCGACCAGCGGGTCGTCGTCCCGGTTGTTCACGAAGGCCGCGAACGCCTCGGCGAGATCCGGCCAGTAGCCGTTGTAGTAGCCGCCGGGGATGAAGGTGTCCTCCAGTTCGGAGGCGCCCACCTTGCCGTCCGCGGGCTTCCGGGCCAGTTCCGACCGCATCGCGTACCACGCGGCCTCGATCGCCCGCGGATCGGTGCCGAGCCGGTACGTCCCGTCGTGCTTGGCGATCCAGGCCATCAGGGCCCGGTGGCGGTCGTCGAACGCCTGATCCTGCTGGAGGTTGTCCTCGTACCAGACCCCGGTGGGGTCGACGACGGAGTCCAGCACCGCGCGCCGTACCCGATCGGGGAAGAGCTTGGCGTACACGGCGCCCAGGTAGGTGCCGTAGGAGTACCCGAAGTAGTTGATCTTCGTCGCGCCGAGCGCCGCCCGGATGGCGTCGACGTCCCGGGCCGCGCTCACCGTGTCGATGTACGGCAGCACGTCCCCGTGCTTCTCGGCGCACGCCCGCGCGAAGTCCTCCGCGCGGTTCAGATTCGCATCCTCCGTCATTCCGTCGCTCGGCAAGGAGTCGGGGCGAACCGGAGCGAAGTGGGTCGGCAGGCAGTCCAGGGCGGGCTTGCTGGCGCCGACGCCGCGCGGGTCGAAGCCGATGACGTCGTACTGGGCGGCCACGTCCTTGGGCAGGGACGAGGCGACGAATCCGGCCAGGGTGACTCCGCTGCCGCCGGGGCCGCCGGGGTTGACCAGCAGGGGCCCCTGGGACTTCTCCGCGGTGTGCGGCACGCGGGAGAGTGCGAGCGTGATCTTCCTGCCCTGCGGATCGGCGTGGTTCAGCGGCACCTTGAGGGAGGCGCACTGGAGGGTCGGATACGCGCTGGTGGCGCACTTCTTCCAGGAGAGCTTCGCCACCGGTGCGGCCGAGGAGCCGCCGCTCGCGTCGGCGGGGACCGCCGTGGCCATCCCGGCCAGCACGGCGGCGGCACCGCACAGAGCGGTTGCGCGTTTCTTCATCTGTCAGGTCTCCCAGGACGGAGGGATGTCGAGCCGTGTACACCACGGCCTTTGGTCGCATCGTCCCGGAATGCGGGTGTGGGAGAACCCGGTCTGTCGCACATTGACCCGATCGGCGTGGAAGGAGCGCCCGGATGCCCCCGGCGGGTCGGGGATGTTCCGTCACAGAAGGGTCAGTTGGGTGGGTGCCGCGTCCGGCTCCGTGGGGGGCCGGGCCGGCTCGGGCGCCGCGCCCCTCCTCGGCAGTCCCGCGCGCCGGGGACCCATGCCGAACTCCTCGGCCAGTTCGTGGACCTGACGGGTCACCTGCCGCTGGTACCACTTCGGGGCGTACGCCCCCTCCGCGTACAGCCGCTCGTAACGCCGTACGAGATGGGGGTGGTGGCGCTCGAGCCACGCCGTGTACCACTCGCGTGCGCCGCCCGGCCGCAGGTGCAGCACCAGCGGTGTCACCGAGGTCGCCCCGGCGGCGGCGATCGCCCGGACGGTGTCGCGCAGCATGTCCGGGTGGTCGCTGAGGAAGGGGAGCACGGGGGCCATCAGCACACCGCAGCCGATGCCGTGGTCGGTGAAGGCCCGCACGATGTCCAGGCGGCGCTCCGGGGCCGGTGTGCCCGGCTCGACCGTGCGCCACAGCTCCTGGTCGGTGAAGCCGACGGAGACGGAGATCCCCACCTCGGTGACGTCCGCGGCCTGCCGGATGAGATCGAGGTCGCGCAGGATCAGCGTGCCCTTGGTCAGGATCGAGAAGGGGTTCGCGTGGTCGCGCAGGGCCGCGATGATGCCCGGCATCAGCCGGTAGCGGCCCTCCGCCCGCTGGTAGCAGTCCACGTTGGTGCCCATCGCGATGTGCTCCCCGCGCCACCGCGGTGAGGCCAGGTGGCGGCGCAGCAGTTCGGGCGCGTTGACCTTCACCACGATCTGCGAGTCGAAGTCGTGGCCCGTGTCCAGGTCCAGATAGCCGTGGGTTCTGCGGGCGAAGCAGTAGACGCACGCGTGTGCGCAGCCCCGATAGGGGTTCACCGTCCACTCGAACGGCATCCGTGAGGCCCCGGGGACCCGGTTCACGATCGACTTCGCGCGGATCTCGTGGAAGGTCATGCCCCGGAACTCGGGCGTGTCGAAGGTGCGGGTCGTCACCGCGTCCGCGCCGAACAGCGCGGCGTCCCGGGCCGTGGCGGGGTTCTCGGCCAGATGGTCCCAGCGCATGACGCCTCCTCGGTTGCTCCGGCCTCAGAATAGAACAGATGTTCCCTTGATCGTGCGAATGGGCTTTCGAACATCGTGTGAAGGTCTCGTCGGGAGGGGCTCCGGCGGGTCGCCCGCCGTCCGTGCGGGCCCCCGATTTGGGCCGTCCGGCCGGGTGGTGGTTGGCTTTCCGCACATCCCCGAGTTACCGAGTGCTGGAGGAAGTGCAATGGCGCAGGTCGAGGCCACGACGGAACGAGTCGTCGCGGCGGACGCGGAGACGGTGTTCGACACCCTGGCCGACTACAGCGGCACGCGCGGGAAGCTGCTGCCCGAGCACTTCAGCGAGTACGAGGTGCGCGAGGGCGGCGACGGCGAGGGCACCCTCGTCCACTGGCGGCTCCAGGCCACCAGCAAGCGCGTCCGCGACTGCCTCCTGGAGGTCACCGAGCCCTCCGACGGCGAGCTCGTCGAGAAGGACCGCAACTCCTCCATGGTCACCGTCTGGCGTGTCACCCCCGCCGGTGAGGGCAGGTCCCGCGTCGTCGTCACCACCACCTGGCAGGGCGCCGGCGGCATCGGCGGCTTCTTCGAGCGGACCTTCGCCCCCAAGGGCCTCGGCCGGATCTACGACGCCCTCCTCGCGAACCTCGCCGCAGAGGTCGAGAAGTAGGCGCCGGGCGCACCGCCCTCCGTCGCACCGCCTCCCGGCCCAACGGGCGGCGCAACAGGGCCCGTTGCGCCCTTCACCGGTTGGCGTGGATCTCCCCTGCGCTCCCCGGGGCGCCGTGGCTCGTGGCACTTACCGCCAGTTGCCGCTCGACGCGGGAACCGTGCGGTAGGTGCTACGAGGGGAGCGGTACGCATGAGCGCGACCGCACGGCCGTGTCGGCACGCTCACACCGGTGCTGACGGCACGTTCCGGTTCAGCGACCTCTCCCGTGCCGGGTACACGGTGATCGCGACGGGGTATCCGCCGGTCGTGACGGTCCTTTGTGTCGAGGGCGGCGGCCGGACGCCATTGGATCTGGAGCCGGGGTACGCGGACCGAGGCGCGCGGCGCACACGGGCCCGGAGGCCGGCCGGGTCTCCCCGCCTGTCCGCCGGGTTGGTTCGGGTCCAGCACGGGGGCGTGCGAGTGTGCCGGGCGCCGAGCGTGTGCCGGGCTGTGCGCCGGAGGCTCCCGGTGGTCAATTCCCGTATTGCCACACCGCGCGACGCTACGCCGCCGTACGGTAGTGACGGCGCCGCAGATCTTGCGAGCCGTGGGAAGAAAGGGCCTTGGCCATGGACCGTGGCACGGACACGGGCGTGAACACCGGCCACGGAGCGGGTGACGAGGCGGTGGGGCGGACCGCGGCCGGCCGGGTCCCCCTGGCCGTGGTCGTCGTCGACCGGGGCGGCCTCGTGTCGCACTGGAGCACCGGCGCCTGGCGGCTGTTCCACACCGCCAAGGAGGACGCGGTGGGCCGCCCCGCCCTGGATCTGCTGCCGGTGTCCGGCGCCTTCCCCGAGGAGGACGACACCCCGTCCCGCGCCGCGTACGGCCCGTACGACGGACTCGGCCCCGACCTGGAGTCCTCCCTCGACGGGCAGCTCTGCTACCCGTCGGCCGGACGGGCCCGGCTCACGGTCCCCGAGAACGGACCGGGCGGGACGGGCGCCTCCCGGGCAGAACACGGCACCCGGGTCGACGTCCTGTGGTGGGCCTACCCGCTCGTCGGGCCCGGTCCGGGGCGCCTGCTGGTGCTGGCCGCCGACGCCGAGGCGCTGCGCGGCCAGTACGAAGGGGTGGCCGTCGAGCGCATCGCGCCCGGCTTCGCCCTCCACACAGACTTCCCGGGCGCCGAGGAACTCGCCCGCCGCCTCCCCGAGATCCTGCCCAGCATGAGCGTGGACGAGAGCGCCCGCATCGTCGCGCAGGTCCTCGAACTGGGCTATCCGGTGCTGGAGTTCAGCCGGAACGACCGGGTGCCCGTGACCCCCGACTGGGGTGTGCCCCGGCGCGCGGAGCGGCTGAGGCGCCGCGAACGCGCCGCGCGCGCCGTCGCCGAGGGGCTCCCGGTCCCTCAGGAGCTGAAGGACGAGGGCGAGGACCTCGAGTACGCCGCCGTACGGGAGCGCCTGGAGTTCCTCAACGAGGTGAGCGGACGCATCGGCACCTCCCTGGATCTGTCCCGCACGATCATCGAGGTCAGCAAGGCCGTCGTGCCCCGCTTCACCGATGTCGCCGGCACCTATCTGCGCGAACAGGTCGTCGCCGGTGAGGGCTTCCCCGACGGGGTGCCCGACACGACCACCATGTGGCACCGGGTGGCCGTGGAGCACACGGACGAGCCCGGCCGCTGGGACGACGTCGTCCCGGTCGGCGAGGCCATGCCGTTCCCCGCGCACACCCCGTTCTTCCAGTGCATGACCACCGGCGAACCCGTCCTCGTCCCCCGGATCAGCGAGCAGATGGGGCACGCCATCGCCGCGCAGTTCGAGAAGCGCGACATCCGGCCGCTGATCACGGGCCGCTCCATGCTGATCGTGCCGCTGAAGGCCCGCAACGTGGTGCTCGGCTTCATGATCCTGCTGCGCCACCCGGAGCGCGAGGTCTTCGACGACATGGACCGCGTCACCGGCGCCGAACTCGCCGCCCGCGCCGGGCTCGTCCTCGACAACGCGCGTATGTACACCTACCAGGAGAACGTCGCCGAGACGCTCCAGGACAGCATGCTGCCGACCATCGAGGCCCACCGGACGGGCTGCGACATCGCCACCCGCTATCTGCCCGGCACCCTGCTCGGACGGGTCGGCGGCGACTGGTTCGACTCGGTCAAGCTGCCCGGCGCCCGGACCGCCCTGGTCGTCGGCGACGTCATGGGGCACGGGCTCAACTCGGCCGCGATGATGGGCCAGCTGCGCACCGCCGTCCAGACCATGGCCGCACTCGACCTGCCGCCCGCCCAGCTCCTGCGCAACCTCGACGACCTCGCCCAACGCCTGGGCGACACCTACCTCGCGACCTGTCTGTACGCCGTCTACGACCCCATCGCAGGCGAACTGCACCTCGCCAACGCCGGCCACATCCCGCCGGTGCTGGTCCGCGCGGTGGACGGCCGCAGCGAACTGCTCGACCTGCCCACGGGCGCGCCCATCGGCGTCGGCGGGGTGCCCTTCGAAGCGGTACGCATACCCGTGGAGCCCGGCGACCGGCTCGTGATGTGCACCGACGGACTGGTGGAGGTGCGCGGAGAGGACATCGGAGTCGGCCTCGCGACGCTCTGCGAGTCCGCCGCACACCCGGCCGCCTCCATGGACGCCGCCTGCGACGGCATCATCCGCGCCCTCAACACCAGGGGCGGACGCAAGGACGACGTGGCCCTGCTGATGGCCCGCCTCAACGGCGTCGCACCGCAGGACGTCGCCGAGTGGCGACTCGCCCGCGACCCCGTCGAGGTCGGCCGCGCCCGCGCCGCCGTCCGTGAACAGCTCCACGTCTGGGGGCTGGAGCAGCTCACGGACACCGCCGAACTGCTGGCCGGCGAGCTGGTCACCAACGCGGTACGGCACGCGGGCGGCCGCGGCGTCGAAGTGCGGCTCGTGCGGGGCGACACCCTGCTCTGCGAGGTCTACGACGAGGACCACACCCTGCCGACGCTGCTCAGCGCCGGCCCCGCCGACGAGTTCGGCCGGGGGCTGCGCGTCCTCAGCACCCTCGCGCGCGAGTGGGGGACGAGCCGGACGGGCGCCGGCAAGACGGTGTGGTTCGAGCTGACGCTGCCACGGCGCCGCTGAGGCCGACCGCGGCGGCGGTGTTCCCCGTACGGCGTGGGGTGCGCGGGTGACCGCGCGGGCCATGACGCGGTGTGCGCGATCCGGATGCGCGGTGAAGGTACGCGCGCGGCGCTTGTCCCCGTGTGACGGGCGCGGTAGACCGTTCTGGGCCGTCCGTCCGGTGGCCGCGTCGCATCCTGGGGGGTTGGGCATGAGCGTGACGAGTCGGTACCGGGACGCCTGGGAGGGATTCTGGCGTGAGGCCCCGGACGAGCCGGGAGCCGTGTTCTGGGACGCCGAGCCCGCCCGGACCTCCGCCGTCCATCTGGCCCTCTTCGAGCCGCATCTGACCGCCCTGGACCTGCCCATGGTGGACCTCGGCTGCGGCAACGGCACCCAGACCCGCCATCTCGCCGACCGTTTCGCCCGGGTCGTCGGCACGGATCTGTCGGCCGCCGCCCTCGACCACGCCCGCCGGGCCGACCCCGACGGCCGGGCCGACTACCGGCTCCTCGACGCGACCGACAAGTCGGACGCCGACGCCCTGCGCGCGGACCTCGGCGACGCCAACGTCTATCTGCGCGGCGTCCTCCACCAGTGCGAACCCGACGACAGACAGCGCCTCGTCGCCACCGTCGCCACCCTGGTGGGGGAACGCGGCCGGGCCTTCCTCGTCGAACTCTCCGAGGCCGCCAGGCCCGTGCTCATGGGCCTGGCCCGGAGCCCCGCCGGGCCGCCCGCGAAGCTCGCCCCCGTCTTCCGCCACGGCATCGCCCCCGCCGAGGTCAGCGACGCCGCGGTCCCCGCCTGCCTCCGCGCAGCCGGCCTCACGGTCCTCGCCGACGGCGAACTCCCGCTGGTCACCACCGAGCACACGGCCGACGGCACCCGGATGGAACTGCCGTCGAGGTGGTACGTCGCGGGCCGCGGATAGAGACGGGGGAACGACGGGGGAACGGCGCGCCTCCCCCCGACCCGTCGGCGTGGTCCGCGGGGCAGCCCGGCGGCCGTGCCGTCGATACGCGGCGAGACCTCCGGGTTCGCAGGGCCGGCCGCCCCCTGCGCCGGGGGCGGCGCGTAACGTGAGGCGGTATGAAGATCCTCATCAGCGCGGACATGGAGGGCGCCACCGGTGTCACCTGGCCGGCCGACGTGCTGCCGGGAACCCCGCAGTGGGAGCGGTGCCGGGCGATGTTCACCTCCGACGTGAACGCCGCCGTGCTCGGCTTCCTCGACGGCGGAGCCGACGAGGTGCTCGTCAACGAGGCGCACTGGACGATGCGCAACCTGCTCCTGGAGCAGCTGGACGAGCGGGCGCAGCTGCTCACCGGCCGGCACAAGGCGCTGTCCATGGTCGAGGGCGTGCAGCACGGGGACGTCGACGGCATCGCCTTCGTCGGCTACCACGCGGGCGCCGGCATGGAAGGCGTCCTCGCCCACACCTACCTCGCCAACTCCATCACGGGCGTCTGGGTCGACGGCGTACGGGCCAGCGAGGGACTGCTGAACTCCCATGTGGTCGCCGAGTTCGGGGTACCGGTGGTGCTGGTGACCGGTGACGACGTGGCCTGCGAGGACGCCCTGGGGTACGCGCCCGGCGCGCTCAAGGTCGCGGTCAAGGACCATGTGTCCCGGTACGCGGCGGTGTGCCGCACCCCGGCGCGGACCGCCGCCGACATCCGCGCGGCGGCGAAGGAGGCCGCGTCGCTCGCGGTCCGGCACGAACCGGTGCGGGGCGGGCCCTTCACCGTGGCGCTGGAGTTCGACGCCGAGCACCTGGCGATGGCCGCGACCGTCGTACCGGGCGTGGCCCGGACCGGCGAACGCAAGGTCGCGTACACCAGCCCGACCATGTACGAGGGAATCCGGACCTTCAAGGCGGTCACGACGATCGCCTCGGCCGCGGTGGAGGAGACGTATGGCTGAGCAGACTGCAACGGTGGACGAACAGGCGCTCGACGAGGTCGTCCGGTTCACCTCCGACCTCATCCGCATCGACACCACCAACCGCGGCGGCGGGGACTGCCGGGAACGACCCGCCGCCGAGTACGCCGCCGCGCGGCTCGCCGAGGCCGGGCTGGAACCCACGCTGCTGGAGCGAACCGAGGGCCGGACCAACGTCGTCGCCCGGATCGAGGGCACCGACCCCTCGGCGGACGCGCTGCTCGTCCACGGTCATCTCGACGTGGTGCCCGCGCGGGCCGAGGACTGGAGCGTGCACCCGTTCTCCGGGGAGATCCGCGACGGCGTGGTCTGGGGCCGGGGCGCGGTCGACATGAAGAACATGGACGCGATGATCCTCGCCGTCGCACGGCAGTGGGCCCGCCACGGCATACGGCCCCGCCGCGACATCGTGATCGCGTTCACCGCCGACGAGGAGGCCAGCGCCGAGGACGGCTCCGGCTTCCTCGCCGACCGGCACCCGGGCCTCTTCGAGGGCTGCACCGAGGGCATCAGCGAGTCGGGGGCGTTCACCTTCCACGACGGTGCCGGCCGGCAGCTCTACCCGATCGCCGCCGGGGAACGCGGCACCGGCTGGCTCAAGCTCACCGCGCGCGGCCGGGCCGGTCACGGCTCCAAGGTGAACCGGGACAACGCGGTGACCCGGCTGGCGGCGGCGATCGCCCGGATCGGCGCCCACGAGTGGCCCCTGCGGCTCACCCCGACGGTGCGCGCCGCCCTCACCGAGCTCGCCGCCCTGTACGGCATCGAACCCGAACTCGACGACCCCGCGGGCGTCGACCGGCTGCTGGAGAAGCTCGGCCCGGCCGCCGCACTGGTCGAGCCGACCGTGCGGGGCAGCGCCAACCCGACCATGCTGGACGCCGGCTACAAGATCAATGTGATCCCGGGTGAGGCCGTCGGCCATGTGGACGGGCGGTACCTGCCCGGCGGCGAGGACGAGTTCCGCGAGACCCTGGACCGGCTCACCGGGCCTGACGTGGACTGGGAGTTCCAGCACCGCGAGGTGGCCCTCCAGGCGCCGGTCGACTCGGTGACGTACGCGCGGATGCGGGCCGCCGTCGAGGCGTTCGCGCCCGAGGGCCACGTGGTGCCGTACTGCATGGCCGGCGGCACGGACGCCAAGCAGTTCTCGCGCCTCGGCATCACCGGCTACGGCTTCTCGCCGCTGAAGCTCCCCGAGGGCTTCGACTACGCGGCCCTCTTCCACGGCGTCGACGAGCGCGTCCCGGTCGAGGCGCTCCACTTCGGCGTCCGGGTACTCGACCACTTCCTGCGGTCGGCGTAGTCCGGCAGGGCCTAGGACACCGCGACCCGGGGAAGGCACAGACGGGGGACGAAGGGAGATGGGGGACAAGGTGCAGACGCTGGCGTACGGTTCGTGGCACTCTCCGATCGACGCGGCGCTCGCGGCCGCGCACGACGGGCACCCCGAGTTCGCGGGGTTCGTCGGCGACGAGGCGTGGTGGACCGAGCCACGCCCGACCGAGGGCGGCAGACGCACCCTCGTACGGCGTACCCCCGACGGCGCGGAGGAGTCGGTGCTGCCGGCGCCGTGGAACGTGCGCAGCCGGGTCATGGAGTACGGCGGTCACCCGTGGGCGGGCGTCCTGCGGGACGACGGGCCCCTCGTGGTGTTCGTGAACTTCGCCGACCAGCGCCTCTACCGGTACCAGCCCGGCGGAGAACCGTTTCCGCTCACCCCCGTGTCCCCGGTGGGCGGCGGACTGCGCTGGGCCGATCCGCTGCTGCACCCCGAGCGGGACGAGGTGTGGTGCGTCCTGGAGGAGTTCACCGGGAAGGGGCCGGCCGACGTACGGCGGGTCGTCGCCGCGGTGCCGCTGGACGGCTCGGCGGCCGACGACCGCGGCGCCGTCCGCGAGCTCTCCGACGGTGGGCACCGGTTCGTCACCGGACCCCGGCTCTCGCCCGACGGCCGCCGTGCCGCGTGGCTCGGCTGGGATCACCCGCGGATGCCCTGGGACGGCACCGAACTGATCGTCGCCGAGGTCACCGACGACGGCGGGCTGCGCGGTGCGCGGACCGTCGAGGGCGGTCCCGACGAGTCCATCGCCCAGGTCGAGTGGGCCGCCGACGGCACCCTCGTGTACTCGAGCGACCGCACGGGCTACTGGAACCTCTACCGCCGTGAGGACGACGGCCGCGGTACTCCGCTGTGCGCCCGCGAGGAGGAGTTCGGCGGGCCACTGTGGAAGATCGGCCTGCGCTGGTTCGCCCTGCTGGACAGCGGGCTCATCGCCGTCGTGCACGGCCGGGGCGCCACCGCGCTCGGCGTCCTCGACCCCGAGACCGGCCAGATCACGGACGCGGACGGCCCCTGGACCGAGTTCGCCCCGTCGCTCGCCACCCGGGGCGGCCGGGTGATCGGCATCGGCGCCAGCCCGCGCAGCGCGTACGAGGTCGTCGAACTGGACACCGGCCCCGCGGGCTCAGGCTCCGCCGGTACGCTCGCCGGCCGCGCCCGGGTCATCGGGGCCGCGCACGACGACCCGGTCGACCCCGCCCTCTACCCCGAACCCCAGATCCGCACCTTCCTCGGCCCCGCCGGACGCGAGATCCACGCGCACGTCTACCCGCCCCACAACCCCGGCTGCCTCGCCCCCGGCACCGAACTGCCGCCGTACGTCGTCTGGGCGCACGGCGGACCCACCAGCCGCGCGGCCCTGGTCCTCGACCTGACCATCGCGTTCTTCACCTCCCGCGGCATCGGCGTCGCCGAGGTCAACTACGGAGGGTCCACCGGGTACGGGCGGGAGTACCGCAACCGGCTGCGCGAGCAGTGGGGCGTCGTCGACGTCGAGGACTGCGCGGCCGTCGCCCTCGCCCTCGCCGACGAGGGCACCGCCGACCGCTCCCGGCTCGCCATCCGGGGCGGCAGCGCGGGCGGCTGGACCACGGCAGTCTCCCTCACCACGACCGACGTCTACGCCTGCGGAACCATCCTGTATCCGGTGCTGGACCTCACCCAGTGGGGGTCGGGGGAGACCCACGACTTCGAGTCGCAGTACCTGGAGAGCCTCGTCGGGCCGCTCGCCGAGGAACCGATGCGGTACGCGGAGCGGTCGCCCGCCGAGCACGCCGACCGGATCACCGCGCCCTTCCTGCTGCTCCAGGGCCTCGACGACGTGATCTGCCCGCCCGCTCAGTGCGAGCGGTTCCTGGCCCGGATGGAGGGAGGGCGGGTGCCGCACGCGTACATCGCCTTCGAGGGGGAGGGGCACGGATTCCGGCGGGCGGAGACGATGGTGCGGGTCCTGGAGGCGGAGCTTTCGCTGTACGCGCAGGTCTTCGGGTTGAATCCTCCTGGAATCCCTACCCTGGAGCTCGCCAAGTGACGACACCCCCACCGACCCGCACCACGGCCCCCGCCGTGACCCCGCTGACCCGGCCCGCCCGCCTCGCGCCGGGCGCCCGGGTGGCCGTCGTCGCCCCCAGCGGGCCGGTGCCCGAGGAGCGGCTCAGCGCCGGGCTGGACGTCCTGCGCGGCTGGGACCTCGACCCCGTCGTCGCACCGCACACGCTCGACCGGCACCCCGACTTCGACTACCTCGCGGGCACGGACGCCGACCGGGCCGCCGACTTCCAGGCCGCCTGGTGCGACCCCTCCGTGGCCGCCGTGGTGTGCGCCCGCGGCGGTTACGGCGCGCAGCGGATGGCCGACCTGCTCGACTGGGACGCCGTCCGCGCGGCCGGGCCGAAGATCCTCGTCGGGTTCAGCGACATCACCGCGCTGCACGAGGCCTTCGCCACCCGGGCCGGGCTGGTCACCCTGCACGGTCCGATGGCCGCCGGCGTCGACTTCCTCAAGAACACCCGTGCGCAGGACCATCTGCGGGCCACCCTCTTCGCCCCCGAGTCGGTCCGGACGATCACCGCCGAGGGCAGCACCGCCCTCGTCCCCGGCCGGGCGCGGGGCGTCGTGCTCGGCGGCTGCCTCTGCCTGCTCGCCGCGGAACTCGGCAACCCGCACGCCCGGCCGTCCGCGCGGGGCGCCCTGGTCTGCCTGGAGGACGTCGGCGAGGAGACCTACCGCCTCGACCGCTACCTCACCCAGCTGCTGCGCGCCGGCTGGTTCGACGGCGTCGCCGGTGTCCTCCTCGGCTCCTGGGCCCAGTGCGAACCGTACGAGCGGGTCCGGGCCCTGCTCCTCGACCGCCTCGGCGGACTCGGCGTGCCGACGGTGGAGGAGTTCGGCTTCGGTCACTGCGACGGTGCGCTGACCGTCCCGTTCGGCGTCACGGCCGAACTGGACGCGGACGCCGGGACCTTGACGCTGGACGAGCCGGCGCTCGTCTGAGGCGGGCGCGCGGGACCCCGGGGCCGCCGCGACGGGCGCGGGGCCCGGGGCCACCGTGACGGGCGTTCACCCCGTGGAGGCTCCCGCCGGGCGGGGCACGCCGCCGCGTCGCATCCTGGGCGTATGAGCCCGAAGACGACCACGTCGGACCGAGGCAGGGCACGCGGGCACCGGCAATGGGGTGATCTGCTGACGCCCGGCAGGGTCGCCGTCGGCCTGCTCGCGGTGCTCGCTCTCGTCTTCATCTTCGAGAACACCCGGACCACCAGGATCCGGCTGCTGATCCCCGAGGTCACGATGCCGCTGTGGCTGGCGCTGCTCGGCACGGGGCTGACCGGGGCGGTGTGCGGGGCGTACTTCATGAGGCGCCGCTGGTGAGAGTTCGTGAAACGCCGCCGGTGAGACCGTCGGCGCAGGGAACCGCACCACCGCTGTCCCGACCGGGCGGCGGCCGTCCGTCGCCCCGGCGTACGGTGGCGGGGTGTCCGAGAACGTGTCCTACCTCGCCGTGGGCCCCCGTGTGGGGCTGCGGCACCTCACCCTCGAAGACGGTGCCGAGTTCGTGGCGCGGGCGCGGGAGAGCAGGGAACTGCACCACCCGTGGCTCTTCCCGCCGACCACCCGCACCGCGTACGCCGCGTACGCGGGACGGCTCATCGAGGACCCCACGAAGGCCGGGTTCCTCGTGTGCGAGCGCGACGGCGGGGGCATCGCCGCCTTCATCAACATCAACAACATCGTCGAGGGCGCCTTCCAGTGCGGCGCGCTCGGTTACGGCGCGTTCGCCCACGCCGCCGGGCGGGGGCTGACGGGGGAGGGGCTCGACCTGGTCGTCGAGCACGCGTTCACCGCTCTCGGGCTGCACCGGCTGGAGATCAACGTCCAGCCCGGCAACGCCGCCTCCATCGCCCTGGCCCGGCGCTGCGGTTTCCGGCTGGAGGGCTTCTCCCCCGACTTCCTGTTCATCGACGGGGCGTGGCGGGACCACGAACGGTGGGCGCTCACGACGGAGATGCGGTCCCGCTGATCCGGGGCCCCGCCGGAGCGGCACGGTGGCGGGCCAGCTCCCACGGGTCGTGCGCGGAGATCAGCCCGACCTGGTCGCCGTGGTCGCGGACCAGTTCGCGCAGCCGGGCCTGTGTGCCGAGCCGCAGGTCGCGATGCACCTCCGAGTGGGTCTGGACGATGTCCAGCAGCGGGTGGGGCTCCTTCGCGTCCCCCATCTCACGGTGGTAGTAGTAGGCGTCACCGCAGTGCAGGAGCCACCGGTCGCCGTTGTGCACGGCGACGCCGGTGTGGCCGGCGGTGTGACCGCCGAGGGGGATGAGTTTGATCTCCGGTGGCAGCCCCTTCGGCGCCACCGCGGTGAATCCGAACCACCGCTCGTCGGACTCGTGGCCATAGGTGACCCAGTCGGGCCCGTGTGCCCAGTGGGCCGGGCGGTAGCGGTAACTGGGCGCCTCGGCGCGCGCCGAGGCGAGTTCGTCCGCCATCACGTGGACCCGGGCGCCGGGGAAATCGGGAAGGCCGCCGCTGTGGTCGACGTCCAGGTGGGTCACGATGATGTGGCGCACGTCGGAGGGCGCGTGCCCGAGTCCGGCGACCTGCCGGACGGCTGTCTCCTCCTCGTCGAGCGCCGGCTGGGCCATCTCGACCCAGGCGGCGCCGAGTGTGCCTTCGGGGTCGCGGATGTCGCCGAGGCCCAGTCCGGTCTCGATCAGGACCAGGCCGTCGGTGTCGGTCTCGACCAGCAGGCAGTGGTTCACGGCGGGGGCGGGCTGCGGGCCGTCGTAGGTCGCCTCGATCGTCCGGACCGAGCCGCAGTTCAGGTGATGGATCTTCATGCCGACTAGGCTGCGACTTGAACCGTGCTTCAAGTCAAGGAGTGCCGATGAACGAGTCGTTGATGGACATCGCCGACGTCGCGCGGCGCTCCGGGCTGGCGCCCTCGGCCCTCAGGTTCTACGAGAGGCGGGGCCTGATCACTCCCGCGGGCCGCAACGGCCTCCGCCGCACCTACCGCCCCGACGTGCTGGAACGCCTGGGGCTGATCACCTGCGCGCGCAGCGCCGGGTTCTCGGTCGCCGAGATCGGCCGGTTCCTGGAGGCGCGGCCGTCCGACGCCGACCTGCGTCCGGGCCTGGCGGCCAAGGCCCGCGACCTCGACGAGCAGATCGGCCGGCTCACGAGGTTCCGCGACAGCCTCCGGCACGCTGCCGTCTGCGAGCACGAGCCGATCGTCGACTGCCCGGACTTCAAGCGGGCCGTCGGCAATGTGTCCCCACGTGCGTCGGACCAGGAGGGGTCCGCCTCGTGAGCCTGGACGTTCCGACGCGGCCGCGGCGCCGACTCGTTCCGCAGCTCGACGCGGCGGCTCCGACGGAGCTTGCCCCGACGGAGCTTCCCGACGAACCGACGGCGCCGCTGGGCCCGTTGGTCACGTCACCGTGCGGTGTCGGCCGCAACGTCACCGACCACGACCCCGACCTCCACCCCGGCCCCGGCCCGGCCGGCACGGCGCGCGCACTGCTCACGGACATCATGGTCTCCGGCTTCGCCGACCGGCCCCGCCCCTGCGGAGCCGCGCTTGAGGCGCCACACCCGAGGAGCCGCGCCTTCCGGCCCGGCTACCCCGGGGCGCGGCGGTCGGCGTACTCGTACACCGAGCCGTCCGGGTGCACCGCGATGAGGTTGCGGCCCACGGGTGTCGGCACCGGGCCCGCCAGGACCCGGGCGCCCGAGGCGGTGAGCACCCGGTTCGCCTCGTCGACGTCCTCGACCGCGATGGTGGCGGCCACCTTCCGCAGCACCTCCAGCTCGGACTCCGGGCCACTCATCAGCAGGAAGCAGCCGATGGCGGCGACCTGGACGCCACCGCGCTCGAAGCGCATCGCCGGTCCGCCCGAGAGTCTCTCGTAGAAGGGCACCGCGGCCTCAAGGTCGTCGACGCAGATACGGAGCGTGGTTCCGAGAATCTCCATACGGAGGAGCCTAGTTGGAAACCGCCGGGACCGGCCGCGAGGAGAGGGCTCCGGACGGCCCGAGCCGGCGGGAACCCCGGAGCGGCCTCCTGCGCGTCGCGTTACCCGGGGAGGCCACCGGGTACTCGGGCGGCATGGACCGCTTGGATCATCTCGAACATCTGGACAAGCACCTGGTCGACGAGCTGGCGCTGGTGGCCCGCGAGACCGTGCGGGACGAGCTGCGGCAGCAGACCCGCAAGCAGCGTCGCCGGGCCGCGCTCTACGCCGGGTCCGGAGCCCTCGCCCTGTACGCGGGCGCCGCGCTGGCGCTCGCCCTCGGGCTGGCGCTCTCGCTGGTCCTGCCCGACTGGGCCGCCGCGCTGATCACGGCCGTGGTGCTCGGCGCCGTGGCGTATGCGCTGAGGGGTGCGGCCCGCCCCTCAGCGTCCGGGCCCACGGCCGGGCACGAGGCCGGACCCGCCGCCGGTCACGACCGTGCCGCCGCACGTACCGCGCCCGGCATGCCGCCGGGCGGCACGGCCCCGGCCGGTTACCCGCCGGTGCCGCCCGTCGCCCCCGCCGCCGGTCCGGTGCCGGGTACGTCGGCCGGGGCACCGCCCGTGCCGGGCGGCGACCCGGAGACGGCGCACCACAGGGCGTGACGCCCGATGGGTGCCGCGCTGCCGGGACACCGCCGCAGGACCGTGGTGGTCACCGGGGCCAGCGGCGGTGTCGGCCGTGCCACCGTCGTGGCCTTCGCCGCCCGGGGAGACCGGGTGGCGTTGCTCGCCCGCGGGAGGGAGGGCCTCGCCGCGGCCGCCGACGACGTCGAGCGGGCCGGGGGCGAGGCCCTCGTGGTCACCGTGGACATGGCCGACGCCAGGGCGGTCGAGGACGCCGCCCAGCAGGTCGTCGACGCCTTCGGGCACATCGACGTCTGGGTCGACAACGCCTTCGCCGGGATCTTCGCGCCGTTCACGGACATCACTCCCGACGAGTACCGTCGGGTCACCGAAGTGTCCTACCTCGGCTATGTGTTCGGGACCCGGGCCGCACTGCGGCACATGCCGCCGCGCGAGATGAGGTCAGCGGGACCGAACTCCTCGGTCGCCAGGAAGTAGCCGAACTCGGGCATGGGGGGGTGTCCTCCGCGGGGGTGGGCCACGTCGCGGTCCGAGTACCCGGAGGTCCCGGTGGAAACCGACCGCCCCCAAGGCGTCCCGCCGGTTTGGGCGCCCCCACCGGGGGGACGCGGTAGGCCGGTACGGCACGGGCCGGGAGCCCTGGGAGCGAGGCCGTACGCACCCACCAGAAGACCGAGGACTCCACGACCGAGGACTCCACGACCGAGGACTCCACGACCGAGGACTCCGTATGCGCGACCCCGCCGGAGGCGAACCGTGAGTCGACCCCGCATCGTGATCGTCGGTGCCGGCTTCGCCGGCTACCGGACGGCCCGCACCCTGGAACGGCTGAGCCGGGGCAAGGCCGACATCACCCTGCTGAACCCGACCGACTACTTCCTGTATCTGCCCCTGCTGCCCCAGGTCGCCGCCGGCATCCTGGAACCGCGCCGGGTGACCGTCTCCCTCACCGGCACCCTGCGCCATACGCGCCTGGTGCTCGGCGAGGCCGACGAGATCGACCTCGACGCGCGCACCGTGCGCTACGCCGACCCCGAGGGCGGAGTCGGCACCCTGGCCTACGACCGGCTGGTCCTCGCCGCCGGCAGCGTCAACAAACTGCTGCCCATCCCCGGCGTCGCCGAGCACGCCCACGGCTTCCGCGGCCTGCCGGAGGCGCTGTACCTCCGGGACCATGTGACCCGGCAGGTCGAGCTGGCCGCCGGCTCCGAGGACCCCAGGGCCTGCCGGTCGCGCTGCACCTTCGTGGTGGTCGGCGCCGGCTACACCGGCACCGAAGTGGCCGCCCAGGGGCAGCTGTTCACCGACGAGCTGGTGCGCAGGCAGCCGCGCTGGGACGGGGTGCGGCCCCGCTGGATGCTGCTGGACATCGCCGAGCGCGTGATGCCGGAGATGGACGAGAGGCTGTCCGCGACCGCCGACCGGGTGCTGCGGCAACGGGGCGTCGACGTGCGGATGGGGACCTCGGTGAAGGAGGCGACGCCCACCGGAGTGCTGCTGACCGACGGGGAGTTCGTCGACACCCGCACCCTGGTGTGGTGCGTGGGCGTACGGCCCGATCCGCTGGCCGAGTCGCTCGGGCTGCCGATGGAACGCGGCCGGCTGCTCGTCGAGCCCACGCTCCAGGTGCCCGGCCGACCCGAGGTGTTCGCCTGCGGTGACGCGGCCGCCGTGCCCGATCTGACCAAGCCCGGCTCGTACACCCCGATGACCGCCCAGCACGCCTGGCGCCAGGGCAAGGTCGCGGCCCTCAACGTCGCCGCCTCCCTCGGCAGGGGCGAGCCGAAGCCGTACCGCCACAGCGACCTGGGCTTCGTCGTGGACCTCGGCGGCGTCAAGGCCGCCGCCAACCCCCTCGGCATCCCCCTGTCCGGCCCCGTGGCCGGCGCCGTCACCCGCGGCTATCACCTGGCCGCCATGCCGGGCAACCGCGTGCGTGTCGCCGCCGACTGGCTCCTCGACGCGGTCCTGCCCCGCCAGGGCGTCCAACTCGGCCTCGTCCGCTCCTGGTCGGTCCCCCTGGACACGGCCTCACCCGAGCTGGCGAAGGGACCGGGCACCACGGCGAAGCCCGGAACGGACGGGCACAAGGACGCCTCCGGCAGGGCGGACACGGCCGGGACGAAGACCCCGGAGAAGGCCGGGGCGGCACACGGCCGGGGGACACCACGGCGGTCCGACGCCGCGCGGAAACCCGCACCGGGTTCGGAAGGAGACTCATGAACAGCCGTCAACTGGGCGAGCTGGCCCAGCAGTTGCGAGTGGACAGTGTTCGCTGCTCGGAGGCCGCCGGATCCGGGCATCCCACGTCGTCGATGTCGGCGGCGGAGCTGATGGCGGTGCTGACGGCCCGGCACTTCCGCTACGACTTCGAGCGCCCTCAGCACCCCGGAAACGACCGGTTCGTGCTGTCGAAGGGCCATGCCTCGCCCCTGCTGTACGCGGCGTACAAGGCGGCCGGGGCGATCAACGAGACCGAGCTGATGACCTACCGCAAGCTGGGCAGCCGTCTCGAGGGGCACCCCACGCCGCGCCGCCTGCCCTGGGTGGAGACGGCCACCGGCTCCCTCGGCCAGGGCCTGCCCGTCGCCGTCGGCATCGCGCTCGCCGGGAAGCGGCTGGACCGCACCGGCTACCGGGTCTGGGTGCTGTGCGGGGACAGCGAACTCGCCGAGGGCTCCGTCTGGGAGGCCGCCGAGCACGCCGCGTACGAACACCTGGACAACCTCACCGCGATCGTCGACGTCAACCGGCTCGGCCAGCGCGGCCCCACCCGCCACGGCCACGACCTGGACGCCTACGCCCGCCGCTTCGCCGCATTCGGCTGGCACACGATCGAGATCGACGGCCATGACGTGGACGCCGTCGACCGCGCCTACGGCGAGGCCGCGTCCACCAGGGGCCAGCCCACCGTGATCCTCGCCCGCACCCTCAAGGGCAAGGGCGTCGAGGCCGTCCAGGACCGGGAGGGCCTGCACGGCAAGCCGCTCAAGGACGCCGACGAGGCCATCGCCGAACTCGGCGGCGTACGGGACCTCCGCGTCGAGGTGCACGAGCCGCCCGCCGCGCGGATGCTGCACGCCGTACGGACCGGGCACCCGGAGCTGCCGCGCCACGACATCGGCGAACAGGTGGCCACCCGGGACGCCTACGGGCAGGCGCTCGCCGCGCTGGGCAGCGCACGCGGCGACGTCGTCGCCCTGGACGGCGAGGTCTCCGACTCCACCCGCGCCGAGTTCTTCGCCAAGGAACACCCCGACCGGTTCTTCGAGTGCTACATCGCCGAACAGCAGCTGGTGGCCGCGTCGGTGGGGCTCGCGGCGCGCGGCTGGGTGCCGTACGCCTCCACCTTCGCGGCGTTCCTCACCCGCGCCCACGACTTCATCCGCATGGCCTCGGTCAGCGGGTCCGGCATCAATCTCGTCGGCTCGCACGCGGGCGTCTCGATCGGCCGGGACGGGCCCTCGCAGATGGGCCTGGAGGACCTGGCGATGATGCGCGCCGTGCACGGCTCGACCGTGCTGTACCCGTGCGACGCCAACCAGACGGCCAAGCTCGTCGCCACCATGGCCGACCTCGAAGGCGTCCGCTATCTGCGCACGTCCAGGGGCGAGACCCCCGTCGTCTACAGCCCGACCGAGGACTTCCCGGTCGGCGGCAGCAAGGTGCTGCGCGCCTCCGACGGCGACCGGCTCACCGTCGTCGCCGCGGGGATCACCGTCCACGAGGCGCTGAAGGCCGCCGACGCGCTGGGCCGCGAGGGCATCCCGATCCGGGTCGTCGACCTCTACTCCGTCAAGCCCGTCGACCGCCGCACCCTGCGGGAGGCCGCCGAGCACACCGGCTGTCTGCTCACCGTCGAGGACCACCACGAGCAGGGCGGCCTCGGCGACGCGGTCCTCGACGCCTTCCTCGACGGGCGCCCGGTGCCCCGGCTGGTGCGCCTCGCCGTCCGCGACATGCCGGGCTCCGCCTCCCCGGAGGAACAGCTGCACGAGGCGGGCATCGACGCGGAGGCGATCGCGGCGGCCGGCCGCCTGCTGGTCGAGCACGCGATCACGTCCTGACCGGGGAGCGGAGAACGGTCCGCACGGCGAGGGGAGTTGACCATGGGGGCGGCGCGCACCCTGCGGGTCGGGCGGCGCAGCGTGGAGATCCACCGCCCCGAGAAGGTGCTCTTCCCCGCCGGCGGTGACGGCGGGCAGGCGCGGGGCGGCGGCACGGAGTACACCAAGGGCGACCTCGTGGCGTACTACCGGGCCGTCGCCCCGTTCATGCTGCCCCATCTGCGCGGGCGCCCGCTGATGCTGGAACGGCACCCCGACGGGCTCGGCGGCCCCACCTTCATGCAGAAGAACACCCCCGATCACCATCCCGACTGGATCGAGCGGGTCGAGGTGCCCAAGGAGGGCGGCACGGTCCTCCACACGGTGTGCGAGGACACCGCCACCCTCGTCCACCTCGCCGACCAGGCGTGCGTCACCCTGCACCGCCTGCTCTCCCGGACCGGCCGGATCGACCGGCCCGACCGGATGGTCATCGACCTCGACCCGGCCGGGGACGACTTCGAGCAGGTCCGGCGGGCGGCCCGGGACGTCAGGGAGCTGCTCGACGATCTGGGACTGGTGTCGGCGCCGATGACCACCGGGTCCAGGGGCCTTCATGTCGTCGTGCCGCTGAAAGGGCAAGACGACTTCGACGCGGTGCGCGCCTTCGCCGGGGAGATCGCCGAGGAACTGGCCCGCGCCCGCCCCGAGCGGCTCACCACCGCCGCCCGCAAGAAGGACCGGGGCGGGCGCCTCTACCTCGACATCCAGCGCAACGCCTACGCCCAGACCGCGGTCGCCCCGTTCACGGTACGGGCCCTGCCCGGCGCCCCCGTGGTCACACCGATCACCTGGGAACAGCTCGACGACCCCGACCTCGGCGCCCGGCGCTGGACGATCGAGGACGCCGTCGAACAGGCCCGCACCGACCCCTGGGCCGGGGTGATGAGCCGGGCCCGCGCCCTCGGCCCCGCCCGACGGCGGCTCGGCACGCTGCGCGGCTGAGACGGCACGCATCCGGAATGTTTGGTCAACGGCCGGAGGGCCACTCGGTGTTCGAGGTGGCCATGTCGAACACATCCAACACATCCAAGACGCAGAGTTCACAGAAAAGCCAGAAGTCACAGGAGGCGGACGAATCGGGCGGGGTGCGGGAGTCGTCCGGGCATGCCCGGACCGACGCGGTGGACAGCCGTCCCAGCCCCATGCAGGTACTGCGCCACGCGCGGACCCAGCTCGCGGAGCTGACCGGCATGGCGCCGGAGTCCGTGTCGTCCTTCGAGCAGACGGAGGACGGCTGGACGTTGGAGGTCGAGGTCCTGGAGATGGCCCGGGTCCCCGACACCATGAGTCTGCTGGCGAGCTACCAGGTGGAGCTGGACCCCGACGGTGAGCTCACCGGCTACCGGCGCGTCCGGCGCTACGAGCGCGGGAGGGCTGACCCGCATCGCTCCGGCGGCCGCTAGGGCCGCGGTCCGCACACCATCCACAGGCAACGCAGTCCGCACAGCATCCACAGACAAGGAGGAACAGCCGGCATGACCGTTGTCCCGGCACAGCAGTCCGGCGGCGGAGGCGGCAGCAGCGGCCTCTACGACGTCCTGGAACTGGTCCTCGACCGAGGGCTGGTCATCGACGCCTTCGTACGGGTCTCCCTCGTCGGCATCGAGATCCTGAAGATCGACGTGCGTGTCGTCGTCGCGAGCGTCGACACCTACCTGCGTTTCGCCGAGGCGTGCAACCGCCTCGACCTGGAGGCCGGACCACGCAAGAACCCCGGCCTGCCGGACCTGGTCGGTGAGATCACCGAGTCCGGCGCGCGCGGCAAGTCGAAGGGGGCGCTGTCCGGCGCCGCCGAGACGATCTCCGATGCCTTCAAGCAGGCCCGCGACGACGGTCAGGCCGAATCGCGACCCCGGGCCCGCAAGGCCACCAGCTCGCGCAAGAGGGAGGAACAGGAGTGAGCACGTACGTCTACGGCATCGCGGCGAGCTCGCACAGCGCTCTCCCCGAGGGCATGGGCGGGGTGGGCGACCCACCGCGCCCCGTGCGCATCCTGAAGGAGGGCGAGCTGGTGGCGATCGTCAGCGACGCCCCCGAGGAGCTGCGCCCCAAGCGAAAGGACCTGCTCGCCCACCAGAACGTGCTGAGCGAGGCCGGCGGCGGCGGTTCGGTGCTGCCCATGCGGTTCGGCAGCGTCGCACAGGACGACGCGGCCGTCACCGGGGTCCTCGCCGAACGGGCCGAGCACTACCGGGAGCGGCTGGGCGCCCTCGACGGCAAGGTCGAGTACAACGTCAAGGCCAGCCATGACGAGCAGGGCGTGCTGCACCTCGTGATGAGCGAGAACGCCGAGCTGCGCGCGCTGGCCGAGGCCAACCGCAAGGCCGGTGGCGGCACCTACGAGGACCGGCTGCGGCTCGGCGAGATGGTGGCCACCGCGGTCCAGCACCGGGAGGCCGAGGACGCGGCGGAGGTCCGGCGGGCGCTGGAGACGGCCGCGGCCGCCGTCAGTGTGGGCCCCGACTCCACCGGCTGGCTGGCCAATGTGTCGTTCCTGGTGGACCGGCGGTCGGCCGAGGTGTTCCTCGCCGCAGTGGACGAGGTCCGCAAGAGCCATCCGCACGTCGAACTGCGCGTCAACGGTCCGCTGCCGCCGTACAGCTTCGTCGAGCCGGGACCTGCCCAGCACGCGGAGGCGGCGCACTGATCGCGCCGCACGCACGGCGTACGAGGCCGAAGGAGGCGAGTGCATGGGTCTGATCACCGAGGTGCTGCTGCTGCCGTTCGCACCGGTGCGCGGCAGCCTCTGGGCGGTGAGACAGGTGCTGGCCGAGGCCGAGCGCCAGTACTACGACCCGGCGGCCGTCCGTGCCGAACTCGCCCGCCTCGAGCAGCGGCTCGACGCGGGCGAGATCGATGAGGAGGAGTTCGACCGCTTGGAGGACGAGCTTCTGGAGCGGCTGGAGATCAGTGCGCGCAGAAGCTCAGGAAACGGCGACGGGACGACATGATGAACCGAGTGGGACTGGGCCTCGCTGTCGGGGCCGGATACGTCCTCGGACGTACGAAGAAAATGAAGCTCGCCTTCGCGATAGGCACGATGGTGGCGGGCAAGCGGATGCACCTCGGCCCGCGGGCGATCGCGGACCTGGTGTCCCAGCAGCTGAAGGACAATCCGCAGGTCAAGGAGATGGGCGACCAGCTGCGCGGTGAGCTGCGCGGGGCCGGCAAGGCGGCCACCGGAGCGCTTATCGAACGCCAGATCGAAGGTCTCGCGGATCGGCTGCACGGCCGCACCGCACAGGTGCGCGACCAGCTCTCCGGAGCCGCCCCCGACGGGTCGGCGCGCGATGAGGACGACGACGCGTACGAGGGTGAGGACGAGGACACCGAGACCTCCGACGAGCACGACGAGCACGACGAGGAGGGCGCCGACGACCGGTCCGGCGCCGACGGCGCCGAGGCCGCCGACGAGGAGCCGGAGCCGGAGCGCGGCAGGCCGGCGAGGAAGACCGCGGCGAGGGCCGCCAAGAAGGCCCCCGCGAAGAAGTCGGCCGCCCCCGCCCGCAAGGGCACGGCGAAGAAGGCCGCCGCCAAGAAGACGGCCGCCAGGAAGACCACCCCGGCCAAGAAGACCGCCCGCAAGACCACCCGGTCGCGGGCCACGAGGGGAGGCGGTGGCGATGACTGAGACCCTGGGTGCGGCGACCGGCCGCGCGACGAACACGGCGAAGGGCGCGGCCGACACGGCCAAGGGCGCGGCTGACACGGCCAAGGGCGCGGCGAGCGGCACCCCGCTCTCCGACCTCGCCCACAGCCCCGCCGTCGACCATCTGAAGGACGAGGCCCGTGAGTTCATGGCCGCGCAGGCCCAGCGGCTGCTGGCCGGCGTGGGCCGCAAGCTCGGCGAGACCACCGGCAAGCTGAACGACATCGCCGACGGCGAAAGCCCCGGTTTCGCCAAGCTCGCCCTGGACGGCGGCCGCAAGCTCGCCGAGGGCAAGGGGCCGCTGCGCACCGCCCTGGAGCTGGGCGCGGGCCGGGCCAAGGACAGTGTGATGGGTGCCCTGAAGAACCTCGGCGGCGGCAAGGGCGGCCGCCGCGGGGGAGCGGGCAGCAAACCCACGGTGATCATGGAATCCGTCGACGTGGGCGTCCCCCTGCGCACCGCGTACGACCGGTGGACCCAGTTCCAGGACTTCAGCACCTTCGCGAAGGGCGTCAAGAGCGCCGGCCGGTCGGACGACACCCACTCCGACTGGCAGCTGAAGGTCTTCTGGTCCAACCGCAGCTGGAAGGCGCACACAACCGAACAAGTGCCCGATGATCGGATCACCTGGACATCCGAGGGTGCCAAGGGCACCACGAAGGGCGCCGTGTCCTTCCACGCCCTCACGGACAACCTCACCCGGGTCCTGCTGGTGATCGAGTACTACCCGAAGGGACTGTTCGAGAAGACCGGCAACATCTGGCGCGCCCAGGGCCGCCGTGCTCGGCTGGACCTCAAACATTTCGCTCGCTTTGTCACCCTCAAGGGTGAAGCGGAGGAGGGCTGGCGCGGGGAGATCCGTGACGGCGAGGTCGTGCGCTCCCACGAGGACGTCGTGGCGGAGGAGGAGCGCGACGAGGCCCAGGAAGGCGAAGAGGCCCAGGAAGGCGAAGAGGCCCCGGACGACGGCGAGGCCCGCGACGAGGACGAGGACGTCTACGAGGACGAGGACGTCGACGACGAGCCCCGGGGCGCCGACGAGGCCGACGAGGAACCCGACGAGTACGCGGACGAGGACGAGGAGGGCGCCGAGGACGCGTACGAGGAGGACCCCGAGGCCGAGGAGGACGCGTACGAGGAGGACGTCGAGGAGGACAGCGACGAGGAACCGTACGACCATGAGGACGAGGAACGGGCCGCTGGGGGCGGGAGCCGCCGGTGACCTTTCCGAGCCGAGTCCCCGAGCCGTACGGCCAGAACGGAAGCGCCAACCTGGCCGACATCCTGGAGCGTGTACTGGACAAAGGTCTGGTGATCGCGGGCGACATCCGGATCAACCTGCTCGACATCGAACTGCTCACCATCAAACTTCGCCTCATCGTCGCCTCGGTCGACAAGGCGAAGGAGATGGGCATCGACTGGTGGGAGACCGACCCGGCCCTGTCGTCGCACGCCCGCCGCGACGAGCTCTCCCGTGAGAACGCCGAGTTGCGCGCCCGGCTCGCCGAGCTGGACGACGGCCGGCCCCGGCGTGAGCCGGAGCCGGCCGTCGAGCGCGGCCGTGCCAGAGAGGAGCCCTCATGACCGGACTGCGGTATGTGTACGCCGTGTGCCGACCCTTCGACGCGCCGCTCCAGTCCCAGATCACCGGGGTCGGGGGCGCCCCTCCCCGGCTGCTGCGCCACCACGACCTGATCGCCGTGGTCAGCGAGGTGCCCGAGCGGGACTTCGCCGAGCAGCCGCTGCGCGCGCATCTGGAAGACCTCGACTGGCTGACCGAGACCGCCCACGCCCACCAGAACGTGATCGACGCGCTCACCGTCGTCACCACGCCCCTGCCGCTGCGGCTGGGCACCGTCTTCCACGACGACAGCGGCGTACGGGTCATGCTGGAGGCCCGCGAGGAGGGCTTCCGCCGCACCCTGGACCGGCTGACGGGCCGGGTGGAGTGGGGCGTCAAGGTGTACGCGGAACCGGAGACCGAGGAGCCGCCCCGGGAGCCGGCGAAGGTGGCCAGCGGGCGGGACTATCTGCGGCAGCGGCGGCGCAGCCGACAGGTCCACGAGGAGATGTGGCAGAGGGCCGAACGCTTCGCCCGCCGACTCCACGAGACCCTCTCGGAATGCGCCGAGGACACCCGGCTGCACGCCCCCCAGAATGCCGCCCTTTCCGGTGCGCCCGGCCGCAATGTACTCAATGCCGCCTATTTGGTGCCGCGCAGTGTTTCCGAGGAGTTCGTGGAACTCGTGGACCGCACGAAGAACGAGGAACCCGGATTGCGCGTGGAACTCACCGGACCCTGGGCCGCCTATTCCTTCAGTGGTGAGGAGCCCGGTGAAGGGGACTCCGGTGGCATGAGTGGAGAGAATTCGTGACCGTCATAGAACGCCGGGAAGTCGCCCTCGTGGACCTGCTCGACCGGCTTCTCGCCGGCGGGGTCGTCATCACCGGTGACCTCACCCTGCGCATCGCGGACGTCGACCTCGTCCGGATCGACCTGAACGCGCTCATCAGCTCGGTGAACGCGAATGTGCCCGCACCCTGGGGAGGCAGTGAGTGACCGGCCGCAACCGCCTCGAACTGGAACCCGACACGGTGGAACGCGACCTGGTCAAGCTGGTCCTGACCGTCGTCGAACTGCTGCGTCAGCTGATGGAGCGGCAGGCGGTGCGCCGCTTCGACACCGGGGAGCTCACCGAGGAGCAGGAGGAGCGCATCGGGCTCACCCTGATGCTGCTGGACGACCGGATGACCGAGTTGCGCGAGCGCTACGGACTGCGGCCCGAGGACCTGAATCTGGACCTCGGGCCGCTCGGACCGTTGCTCCCCAGGGACTGACCCGCCGTTCGGCGGGCCGGTCCCCGGGGTGTCACCTCACCACCTGTACCAGCGGCCCCTGCCTCCGGATGCGTTCGTACCGCGCAGCAGGAATCCGAGGAGCCACAGGACCAGAACGGCCAATGCGATGTACCAGAGAATCTTCACCGCAAATCCGGCGCCGAAAAGAATCAGCACCAGCAGCAGTACCAGCAGGATGGGAACCATTATGCGAACCTCCTGATGGTCCGTGTTTCCAGAATTCTCGGTTTCAGGCCGGCTTGCGGCAGAGAATTTCTCCGTGCAGCACGGCGAACCAGCCGTCCTCCTGCCGCCCCCATTCCCGCCAGGCGGCCTCGATCGCGCGCAGCCGCTCCTCGGTCGCGTGTCCGCCCTCGGTGGCCCGCTCGGCGTACGCGGAGGCGACCGTGCGGTCCGCCCACAGACCGCTCCACCAGGCCCGCTCCTCGGCGGTGGAGTACGTCCAGGTGGAGGAGGTGGCCGTGATGTCGGTGAGCCCGGCCCGCAGGGCCCAGGACCTCAGCCGGCGCCCGGCGTCCGGCTCGCCGCCGTTCGCCCGGGCCACCCGCCGGTACAGGTCCAGCCAGTCGTCCATCCCAGCCGACTCCGGGAACCATGTCATCGCCGCGTAGTCGGAGTCGCGGACCGCGATCAGGCCGCCGGGTCTCGTCACCCGCACCATCTCGCGCAGCGCCTGCACCGGGTCGCCGACGTGCTGGAGCACCTGGTGCGCGTGGACCACGGAGAAGGTGCCGTCCGGATGGTCCAGCGCGTGGACGTCGCCGACCGCGAACGCCACATTGGTCAGGCCCCGTTCGGCGGCCGTGCTCCGGGCCCGGTCCAGGATGCCGGGGGCGTGGTCGACGCCGGTGACGTGTCCGTCGGGGACCAGGGCGGCGAGGTCCGCGGTGATGGTTCCGGGGCCGCACCCGATGTCCAGGACGCTCATGTGCGGTTTCAGCGATCCGAGGAGGTACGCCGCCGAGTTGGCGGCCGTCCGCCAGGTGTGCGAACGCAGTACCGACTCATGGTGCCCGTGCGTGTAGACGGCGGTCTCCCGTGACTTCGGCATGACCGTTCCCCTTCTGCAGGTCCTGGGGGAACCGTACGCACTCCTGCCGAATAATGAGACCGCCGTCTTGAATAATGGACTGCCGGTCAGTCCGTGGTCGCGTCCTCGGAGGTCAGCCGAGGGGCCGGTAGACCGTGAGTGCCTCCGGGAGCTTCCGCAGCGTCAGATCGCCGTGCACCTCGGTGACTTCGCCGTCGTACGCCAGCGGGGTGCCCGGCGTGACGCCCTCGACGCGCAGCCGGCTCACCCGGACCGCGGCGTGTGCGGGGGAGCGGGTCAACGGGCCGGCGAGCGCCGCCGCCAGCAGCCGCAGCGCCGGGCGGCGCCCGCCGTGCACCACACGGACGTCGAACAGACCGTCGGCGAGGTCGAAACGGTGACCGGGGGCCAGGCCCAGCCGGTGGTACGTGCCGTTGCCGGCGAAGAGCAGCCAGATCGGGCGCGGCCGGCCCTGGAAGGTGGCCTGGAGCGGGTGCCGGTCGGAACGCAGGACGCGCAGTGCCGCGATCACCCCGGCCGGCCAGCCCCCGATCACCCGCTCCCAGCGCTCACGCTCGCGTACCAGCTCCGGATACACCCCCACGCTGAAGGTGTTGACGAAGTGACCTTCCGTCTCGCCGGACCTGAAGTGCCCGACGTCCACCCGGACGGCCTCGCCCTGGCGCAGGGCACGGGCGAGATCGCGTACGTCCTCCACGCCGAGGTCGTGCGCGAAGTGGTTGAGCGTGCCGCCCGGCAGCACGGCCAGGGGCAGACCGTGGCGCAGGGCGACCTCGGCGGCGGTGTTGACCGTGCCGTCGCCGCCGCACACGCCGAGCACCCGGGCGTGGGCGGCCGCCTTCTCCAACTCGGCGCGCACATCCTCCGGTGCGCACTCGACCGTCTCGGCGCCGGGGAGCGTGTCCCGCAGGGCGCGTACCCGGTCGGCCGTCCCCGAGGCGGTGTTGGCCACCATGACCAGGCCCTCGCCGTCCCGCAGCGCGGGCGCGTCCGCGCGAGGGCGGCCGGGAGGCGCGAGCTGGTCGCGGGTGGGCACCATGCCCCGCACGGCGTAGGCGGCGCCCACGCCCAGGGCGGCGCCGACCAGCACGTCACTCGGGAAGTGCACGCCGGTGTACACACGGGACAGCGCGACGGCGGTCGCGAGGGGGGCGACCACCGCGCCCCAGCCGCGGGACTCCAGCGCCACACCGGTCGCGAAGGCGGCGGCCGACGCGGAGTGGCCCGACGGGAACGACGTGGTGATCGGCTGGCGCTTCAGCTGGCGCATCACGGGAACGTTGTCCAGGACCGGACGGGGGCGGCGCACCGTGCGCTTGCCGAGGGTGTTGATCGTCGCCGAGGCGAGGGCGAGGGAGGCCACACCGCGAACGGCCGCCCTGCGTGCCCTCGGGCTGCGGGTGGCGGCGATCGCGGCCGCCGTGGCGAACCAGAGGACGCCGTGGTTGGCGGCGCGGCTCAGCCTCGGCAGCATGGGGTGGGCGCCCGGCCACTCGCGGGTCGCCACCGCGTTGAACAGGCGGCTGTCCGCGGCGAGGAAACGGTCCCGGAGAATGTGGTGGCCCGGGAGGCGGACGGTGAGGTCGACGTCTGCGGTCATGGGTCCACGGGTACCCCATGGTGCGCGAACCCTGTCGGGCGGGGTCCGTTCGGCGAGTCCCGGGCGCCGGGCACCCCGGTGCCGCGGCCATGCCGGCGGACGGCTCCGCCCGCAGCCCGGCGGGCACGAGGCAGGCCACGGCCCGGCGGCACGAGGCAGGCCACGGCTCGCCGTGCGGGACCGCCCGGGGAATCGGTTTGCGTCCCGGATCTCGGGGCTCGGAGAATGCGGCGCATGGGATATCTCGAAGCCGCGCATCTGGAGTACCACCTTCCTGACGGGAGGGCCTTGCTCGGCGACGTGTCCTTCCGGGTGGGGGAGGGCTCGGTGGTCGCCCTCGTGGGGCCCAACGGGGCCGGGAAGACGACCCTGCTGCGGTTGATCTCCGGCGAGCTGAAGCCGCACGGGGGGTCGGTCACCGTGACCGGCGGGCTCGGCGTCATGCGCCAGTTCGTGGGGTCCGTACGGGACGAGACGACCGTCCGGGATCTGCTCGTCTCCGTGGCGCAGCCCAGGATCAGGGAGGCGGCCCGGGCGGTCGACGAGGCCGAGCACGCGATCATGACCGTCGACGACGAGGCGGCCCAGCTCGCCTACGCCCAGGCCCTTTCCGACTGGGCCGAGGTCCGCGGCTACGAGGCCGAGACGCTCTGGGACATCTGCACCACCGCCGCGCTCGGCGTGTCGTACGAGAAGGCCCAGTGGCGGCAGGTGCGGACGCTGTCCGGCGGTGAGCAGAAGCGGCTCGTGCTGGAGGCGCTGCTGCGCGGCACCGACGAGGTGCTGCTGCTCGACGAACCCGACAACTACCTCGACGTCCCCGGCAAGCGCTGGCTGGAGGAGCGGCTCGCGGAGACCCGCAAGACCGTGCTGTTCGTCTCCCACGACCGGGAACTCCTCGCCCGCGCAGCCGAGAAGATCGTGAGCGTGGAGCCGGGGCCCGCGGGCGCCGACGCCTGGGTGCACGGCGGCGGCTTCGACACGTACCACGAGGCCCGGCGGCAGCGGTTCGAGCGCTTCGAGGAACTGCGCCGCCGCTGGGACGAGAAGCACGCCCAGCTGAAGAAACTCGTGCTCACGCTCCGGCAGGCAGCCGCGGTCAGCCACGAGATGGCCTCACGGTACGCCGCCGCCCAGACCCGGCTGCGCAAGTTCGAGGAGGCCGGGCCGCCGCCCGAGCCGCCGCGCGAGCAGGACATCACCATGCGGCTCAAGGGCGGCCGTACCGGCGTACGGGCCGTCACCTGCGCCGGGCTCGAACTGACGGGGCTGATGAAGCCCTTCGACCTGGAGGTCTTCTACGGCGAGCGCGTCGCCGTCCTCGGCTCCAACGGCTCCGGCAAGTCGCACTTCCTGCGCCTGCTCGCCGGCGAGGAGGTGGCCCACACGGGACAGTGGAAGCTGGGCGCCAGGGTCGTACCCGGGCACTTCGCGCAGACGCACGCCCATCCCGAGCTCCAGGGGCGGACCCTGCTCGACATCCTGTGGAAGGAGCACGCGCAGGACCGGGGCGCCGCCATGTCACGGCTGCGCCGCTACGAGCTGACCGGACAGGCCGAGCAGTCCTTCGACCGGCTCTCCGGCGGCCAGCAGGCCCGCTTCCAGATCCTTCTCCTGGAACTCCAGGGGGTCACCGCCCTGTTGCTCGACGAGCCGACCGACAACCTCGACCTGGATTCGGCTGAGGCCCTCCAGGAAGGTCTGGAAGCCTTCGAGGGCACGGTGCTCGCGGTCACCCACGACCGCTGGTTCGCGCGTTCGTTCGACCGCTATCTGGTCTTCGGCTCCGACGGCCGGGTCCGCGAGACGCCGGAGCCGGTGTGGGACGAGCGCCGCGTGGAACGCGCCCGCTGACCGCACACCGGCTCACGCAGAGGCCGGCTTCGCCCGGTGCGCGGACCCGCCGCGCGCCGGGCGGCCGGGGTCACTTCCAGCGCAGCAGCGCGCCCAGGCCGCCGACCGGGACCTCGGCCTCCGCGGCCTCGGGCGCCGGAGACACGGAGATCGCCGGAGCACCGGTGGTCACCACCGACCGCAGCAGCGCGTCGTCCGCCCGGGCCGACCGGGCGTCGTCCTCGGAGAGCCCGAGCGTCCGCAGCTCCGTACGGCGTACGGCCAGCTGGTCCGGGTCCTCGCCGACCCACAGCGCCCGGTGCGTGTCGGGCCCCTCGGCGCGGACGAGCAGCTCGTCGATCCGGTGCTCGCGCGCCGCCTCCACCAGGTCGGCCACGTCCTCCACGGCCCCCCGGCGCCCCTCGGCGTCCGCGCCGCGCGCCGCCAGGAACCGCTCGACCTCGTCGGCGGCGCGCCGGCGGACGTGCTCGGCGCGGATCCGTGCCACGTCCTCGTCCAGCAGCCTGCTGCCCGCCCCGTGCGGGGCCTCGACCACCCGGTCGAGCAGCCGCTGCGGCAGCCGGTCCCGCACGGCGTGCCGCTCACGGTCCTCACCCACGAGGATCAGCAGATCGGCGCGGGTGTCCTCCTGGCACACGGCGAGCGCGTCGGCGACCTCCGCCGCGTTGTGCTCCCAGGTGTTCTCCACCCGCAGCTGGAAGTGCCGCTCCGACCAGTCGACCGTGCTCGTCCGGTGCACCGGCCACTGCCGCCCGGTCACCGAGCCGGCGTCCTCACTGCCGAGGGCATCGCGAGCTCGAACCGGGCGCCCCGCCGGTCCACGTACGCCACCACGCACACCGGGTCCTCCCCGGCCAGGTCCAGCAGCGGCGCCGTACGCGGCAGCGGCGCCCAGAACGCCTGGTTCGCCGGCGGCGGCGCGGCCGGCGGCGGATCGAGGACCACCCGGCCCTCGCGGGCGAACAGCGCCCGGCCGTGCGGCTCGGTGTCGTGCCGCAACTCCTCCACCGCCTCGTGCACGGCCCGGCAGGTCGCCTCGTCCGCTCCCTGCTCGGCGAGCTCACGGGAGACGGCGGCCGCGGTCAGGGACCGTTCCCGGGCCATGGACTCCGAGGGCGCGGACGTACCGACGTACACGGAGGCCCAGGGCCCGGGATGTTCGTACAGTGGATGGAGAAACGCGAGATCCATGGCTCCCTCCCGGATGCCGCTCGGGGTAACGCTTGCCGGGCGGGTACCCGGACCTCATGGAGGAACACGAAGATCGGGGTACCACCATGACCGGAGTGCACCCGGACCAGCTGGACGACCAGCAGCTGATGAAGGAGCTGGAGTCGATCCACCGGACCCGCCACGACACGCTGCTGCACGGATCGCCCGAAGCGCTGCGCACCCACAACGAGCGGATGGCGCAACTGGAGGGCGAGTACCTGCGCCGTCATCCGCGCCGCCCGGTCGTCTCCGGGCGGACGCGCGACGGCGCCCGCGACCGAGGACCGGGGCCGTCATGAGGCGTATGACTTCCGACCCGACCGGCGCCGGTGATACCGACGGCACGGGCGGCGACACCGGCCGCACCGGCACGGCGACCGCCACACCGGCCGACAACGCGGCCGACCACGCGGCCGAAACGGCGGAGCCCCATCCGCTGCTCGCCTGGCATGCCGAGGCCCAGAACCTGTTCGGCGCCCGTGTGCACGCCGTCCGCGACGACCAGTGGGGTGCCGGCACCCCCTGCGCCGAGTGGACGGTCCGTGACCTCGTCAACCACCTCGTCTCCGAGCAGCTGTGGGTGCCGACCCTGGTCAGGGACGGCTGCATGATCGAGGAGGTCGGCGACACGTTCGACGGGGATCTGCTGGGGCACGATCCGGCCGCGTCCTGGGACACGGCGGCCCGTTCCGCGCGGGAGGCGTTCACCGCGCCGGGGGCGCTCGAACGGACGGTCCATCTGTCGTACGGCGACACCTCGGCGACCGCGTACTGCGCGCAGATGATCGCGGATCTCGTCGTCCACACCTGGGACCTGTCCCGGGCGATCGGGGCCGACGAGCGGCTCCCCGAGGGACTGGTGACGTTCGCGACGGAGGAGATCGCGCCGTACGCGGGGGATCTGGAGAAGAGCGGGCTGTTCGCGGCACCGGTGGAGCCGCCGGCGGGTGCCGACGCACAGACCGCGCTGCTGTGCCTGCTCGGCCGTCGGCCGTAGTGCTCCGCCGAGCGGCCGCCGGCCTGCGAGCGGCCCGGTGCGAGCGGCCGGAACCGGCAGGGGGCGCCCTCGGTCCGTGAGGGCGCCCCCTGGGGGTGTGCCGGCCTCAGACGGCGGCCGTCTGGAAGGCCTCAGACGGCGGCCGTCTGGAAGACGTCGAGGAAGGCCTCGCAGAACGCCTTCAGGTCGTCGGGCTTACGGCTGGTGATCAGCTTGTTGGGGCCGTGGTCGCAGACCTTCACCTGCTCGTCGACCCATTCGCCGCCCGCGTTGCGGATGTCCGTGCGCAGGCTGGGCCATGAGGTGAGGACCCGTCCGCGGACCACGTCCGCCTCGACCAGCGTCCACGGCGCGTGACAGATCGCGGCGACCGGACGTCCCCGCTCGACGAACTCCCGGACGAAAGAGACGGCCTTGTCGTCCATCCGCAGGAAGTCCGGATTGGCCACCCCGCCGGGCAGCACCAGGGCGTCGAACGACTCGGCGGGCGCCTCGCCCACCACGTCGTCCACGGCGAACGTGTCCGCCCTGTCCAGATGGTTGAAGGCCTGGACGTGGCCCGGCTTCGTCGACACCAGCACCGGCTCGTGACCGGCGTCCGTCACCGCCTGCCAGGGATCGGTGAGTTCGATCTGCTCCACACCCTCGGGTGCGGTCAGGAATGCGATACGCATACGCGTTCGGTCTCCTTTCTGGTCGGACCGTTCCGGTCTCCTCGGACGTGCTCGGCGTCCTTGGAGGCCTTCGGTGTCCTTGGACGTCTTCGGTGTCCTTGGACCGTCGCGGGCCCGTCATGGGGGCGGCTCGTGTCCTCCCCCGAGCGGGTCAGACCGGGGGTCCACCCGGCCAGGTGTCCGGTTCGGCCCGGCTGATGCCGGCCGGCGCCGAATGCGGTTCCTGCGCGACGGCCAGATCGCCCAGGCTCACCATGCCCACCGGGTGCCCGTCCGCCAGGACCGGAAGACGGCGTACCGCGTGGTCGCGCATCAGCGCGACCGCGGCGGACACCGCGTCGTCCGGGCCGATCACCACCGGGTCCGGGGTGCAGACGGCCTCGGCGCTCACCGTCAGCGGGTCCACGCCCTCGGCGACGGCCCGCAGCGTGATGTCACGATCGGTCAGGACCCCGATGAGCTGCTCGTCCAGGGTGACCAGGACGCCCCCGACGTCCCGCGCGCGCATCAGCTGCGCCGCTTCCACGAGTGAGGCGTCCGGGGGGACCGCCACGACACCGGGCGTCATGACGTCCCTGACGAAAACAGCCATGCTGATCGGCCTCTCGTTTGCTGCTTCCGGGCCGCGGGGCACTCCCGCGCGGGGTGACGACGCCCGCAGTACCCGCGAGCCGGGCGGCCATGCGTCTTCGCCGTGTGCGGGTTGCGTGCCCGCCCGGTCACCGCGTCCGGCCGCCGTCCGGGCCGCCGGCCACCGCCTCCGCGAGCTGGTGGACGGAGTCGTAGCGTGCCTTCTTCGGCAGCCGTTCCAAGGGTTCGACGAGGTTGTCCGGGGCGTGCCGGTCGCGCAGTACGCGGATCAGCTCGCCGGGCCTGGCCGGGAACGACGTACGGCCCAGCACACGGGCCAGGTCCAGGCGCAGCGCCTCCACCCGGGCGGGCGCGCGGCTCGGCGTCACCGGCCCGTGCGCGACCTCCGGGTCGTCCTCGGCGTACGGCTCCGGGTCGTGCCACTCCTCCGTCCGGGTGGGGTGCCCGGATCGGAGCAGCCCCTGCAGTTCGTGCTTCATCTCGTCGTCGCGGTGGACGTTCAGCCGGTCGCTGCCTCGCTGCATGATTCCCCTCCAGGGTTCGCGTGGCCCCCGCGTACCCGAGGACCCGGCGTCGACACGGCCTTTCCGGCGGCCGGTTGCGGTCGCGGTCCCGGGTTCCGCTTGCCGCCCGGGTTTGCCCGTCCGCGCAGGGGAGACCCGGCCGGAAGCCCCCCACCGCACATTCCCTCGGGAAGGACCGGGCCCATGGCGGTGATCGCTGTGATCATTCCGATGCTGATGCTTGGCGCCGTTCTGGCGCTGGGCCGCTACGAGGAGCTGGTGCTGCCGCCGGCCGACGACGCCGACCGGCCCGAGCCGGTGGTCCCGGCCGGCTGACGGACACCGGGGCGCGGGCGTCGGTGCCCCGCACCGGCGCGGCCGCAACCCGGCCCGATCTCGACGGCCCCACGAAACGGGCGGCCTCACCGGGCCTCCCACACCGGCCGCACCCAAGCCTCCCGCCCTCCGGCCCTCCCGTCCTCCCGCCCTCCGGCCGGCTACGGGCCTCGGGTTCTGTGGCCCCGGCCTCGGGCTCTATGCCAGGACCTTGCAGCAAGCCGCTCGGTCAGATGGCGGTGGTACGGCGGTGGTGCGGGCGACGGATCGGCCGGGGCGGCCCCGCAGGGGGCCGCCGGCCACTACCGCTTGCCCCTGGGCTTGGTGCTCGGCAGGAACTCCTGCATCTTCGCCTTGAAGCCCTGCTTGATCATGGACCCCCGGTCCGCGTCGCCCTTGAGGATCGAGGCGGCCGTGGCCTCCATCTGCTCCCAGGTGGCGTGCGGCGGGATCGGCGGGACCGCCGGGTCGGTGAGGAACTCGACGACGGCGGGGCCATCGGCCTCCAGGGCCGCGCGCCAGCCCGCCTCGACGTCCTCCGGCTTCTCGACCCGGATGCCGGTCAGGCCCAGGGAGCGGGCGAACGCCGCGTACTGGACGTCCGGCAGTTCCTGGGACGGCAGGAACGACGGTTCGCCGCCCATCGCCCGCAGTTCCCAGGTCACCTGGTTCAGATCGTGGTTGTTCCAGATGCCCACCACCAGCCGCGGGTCCTCCCAGGAGTCCTTGTACTTGGCCGCCGTGATCAGCTCCGCCAGACCGTTCATCTGCATCGCGCCGTCCCCGACCAGCGCGATCGCCGGACGGTCCGGATGGGCGAACTTCGCGCCGATCGCGTACGGCACGCCGCAGCCCATCGTCGCCAGCGTGCCCGACAGCGACGACCGCATGCCGTCCCGCAGGGTCAGATGGCGGGCGTACCAGTTCGCCGCCGACCCCGAGTCCGACGAGATGATGGCGTCGCCCGGCAGCAGCGGGTCGAGGGCGTGGGCGACGTACTCCGGGTTGATCGGATCGGCCGACAGCTCTGCACGCCGCGCCATCACCTCACGCCAGCGGGTCACGCCCGCGCACACCTCGTCGTACCACTCCCGGCCCCGCTCCGGGTCGATCAGCGGGATCAGCCGCTCCAGTGTCGCCTTCGCGTCGCCGACCAGGTTCACCTCGTACGGGTAGCGCATCCCGACCATGTGGGGGTCGATGTCGATCTGGACCGCCCGCGCCTTGCCGTACTCGGGCAGGTACTGCGAGTAGGGGAAGGACGAGCCGATGGTCAGCAGCGTGTCGCAGTCGCGCATCAGCTCGTACGAGGGGCGCGTGCCCAGCAGGCCGATCGAGCCGGTGACGTACGGCAGCTCGTCGCTGAGCGCGTCCTTGCCGAGCAGGGCCTTGGCGACCCCGGCGCCCAGCAGCTCGGCCATCCGCCGGACCTCGGCGCGGGCTCCGGCGGCGCCCTGTCCGACCAGGATGGCGACCTTGTCGCCGGCGTTCAGGATCTCGGCCGCCCGCTCCAGCGACTCCTGCGAGGGAACCGTCGTCCAGGAACCGCTGTCCAGGCTGGAGGGGACCATCTTGAAGTCATGGGTCGGCGGCGAGTAGTCCAGCTCCTGCACATCGCCGGGGACGATGATCGCGCTGGGTGCCCGGCGGGCGTAGGCGGTGCGGATCGCCCGGTCCAGGACGTTGGGCAGCTGCTCGGGCACGGTCACCGTCTCGACGAAGTCCGAGGCCACGTCCTTGAACAGCGTGTGCAGGTCCACCTCCTGCTGGTACGAGCCGCCCATCGCGCTGCGATGCGTCTGGCCCACGATCGCGAGCACCGGCACATGGTCCAGCTTGGCGTCGTACAGCCCGTTCAGCAGATGGATCGCGCCCGGCCCCGAGGTCGCCGCGCACACCCCGATCCGGCCCGAGAACTTGGCGTAGCCGACCGCCTGGAACGCGGACATCTCCTCGTGCCGTGACTGGATGAACCGGGGCCGGTCCTCCGCCCGCCCCCAGGCGGCGAGCAGCCCGTTGATGCCGTCACCTGGATAGCCGAATACGTGTTCGACTCCCCACTCGCGCAGCCTGCGCAGGATGTGATCGGCGACATACGCGCTCATACTGGACCTCCCGGGGTGTTTTTCCCAGTGCCGAGTCACCCGGTGGCGAAGAGGAAAACCTGGGTGTGTTTGCCGCGTGTGAAGCGGGGCAGGCGCACCACAGTGCTTCGGACAGGAGGCACGTCCGTGGGATAGGCGTTCGATCCTTACATCACGGGTGTGCCCTTATGTGCATGTCCGCGCCCCCCACGGTGACCGTCCACCCCAGAGCACATCCAGGGAGTTGCGACGCACCATGCGTACTCAGGCAAGCGCGAAGCGCCACCCGCACGACGACGCCCCCGACACAGCGGACGCGTTCCGGGAACTGGCGACGCTTCCGCCCGGTCCGGAGCGGGACGAACTGCGGGGACGGATCGTCGAGGCGTGGCTGCCGATGGCCGAGCGGCTCGCCGGCCGGTTCCGCAGCCGCGGCGAGAGCTACGAGGACCTGCGCCAGGTCGCGGCGCTCGGCCTGGTCAAGGCCGTCGACCGCTACGACCCGGAGCGCGGGAACGCCTTCGAGAGCTATGCGGTACCCACCGTCACCGGTGAGATCAAGCGCCACTTCCGCGACCACATGTGGACCCTGCACGTGCCGCGCCGGGTCCAGGACCTGCGCAACCGCGTGCGGTTCGCCAGCCAGGACCTCTCCCAGACGATCTCGGGCCGTCGGCCCACCGTGGCCGAGATCGCCGCACACGCCAACATGAGCGAGGAAGACGTACAGGTCGGCCTGGAGGCCCTGGAGAGCTTCACGGCGCTCTCCCTGGACGCCGAACTGCCCGGGAGCGAGGACGGCTACTCGCTCAGCGACGCGCTGGGCGCGCCCGACCCCGCGCTCGACACCGTCGTCGACCGTGAGGCGGTCAAGCCGCGGCTGGCGGCGCTGCCGGAGAGGGAGCGGGCGATCCTGTACATGCGCTTCTTCGGCGACATGACGCAGAGCCGGATCGCCGAGCAGCTGGGCATCTCGCAGATGCACGTCTCCCGGCTGATCAGCCGGTGCTGTGGCCGGTTGCGGGACCAGGTGATGCAGGACGTGGGAGGCTCCTCCAACTGAGCCGCACAGGCCCGGCCGGCCGAGCCATGGCGCTCGGCCGGCCGGGCCGTCGCGTTCGGAGGCCGAGCGCCTGGGGCCCTCCTGCCGGGTCTCCGCGGCGTCAGGTGCCTGCCCCGCGGGTGCGGCGGTGGGGTCCGCTCCCGTTCGAGCGGAGCCGGGACGGGGGAGCGTGCATGGCGGGGCAGGGCAGACGGAATGGTCAGACACCCCTTATGCATCGCCCATGGCCAGGGCTATGTGGCGGGACATCGTGTCCATCGCCCGGGCCTCGGCCATCGAGAAGGCCAGGCGGGCGCCCGAGCGGAAGAGGGTGAGGACGCCCTTGACGGTGCCGTCGGGAGTGGCCAGGGGGACCGACAGCAGTGACGTGACGTCCGCCCGCACCAGCACGGGGGCGCCCGTGGCGTCGTGGCCGAAGGCGTCGGGGTCGGCAGGGCGGACCTGGAGGGCGGTGGAGCCGTCCCGGGTGGCCGCCACGACCAGGGGGCAGGAGGCCGGGTCCTGGTCCGCGAGCAGGCTCGCCTCCTTGCCGGAAGGGGCCAGCACGGTCGCACGGGCCGGCCGGGGGGACGTCGTGTCGGCCACGACCCAGTCGGCGAAGCGGCCGTGCAGGACACGGGCCGCACGGTCGAGCGCCCCGGACGCGGGCGCGGTGAGCAAGGCCGTCGTCATGGCGTCCAGCAGATCCATGAGCGCCGCGTGGCGGGTCGTCTCCGTGAGATTGGGCAGGGGGCGGGCGGGGCCCTCCACGGAGGGCATCCGGTGGCCCGCCGGTTGCAGGACGACCAGGACGGCGGTCCGGGGCTCACCGCTGGGCCGCAGCGCCGTCAGCGTCGCCCGAACCGGAACCGAGGGGCGCTGCTGGAGGTGCACGGTGATGCTGCGGTCGCCCTCGCCGCGGGCCACGGCGGCGACCTGGCCGCGGACCGCGCTCCGGTCGGCGTGCGCCAGGAACCCGGTGAGCGGGCGACCGGTCGCATAACCGGCCCGTACGCCGGTGAACGTGCTCGCCGCCTGGTTGAGCCGGCGCACCACCGTCTCCCGGTCCAGCAGGGCGATGGGCAGCGGCAGCTCTTGGAAGACGGCCTTCAGTAAATGGTGTTCCTGCGCGGCCGAGGAGGTCCCGCCGGGCGGGCGGGCGTTGAGCCGCTCGTACCATGGCCACAACTGGTCGGCCACATGGTCGAGTTCGAAGATCGCCGCGTCCAGCACCGTCGGCAGAGCGTCGGCCGGCACCGATCTGGCCGTCTTGAGTTCCGCGACCCGGCGTACGAAATCCGCCAGCTGCTCACCGAATTCGTCCGTCTGAGCCATGCGACGAACGTAACGCGTGAGGGGCGCTCACGGGGACGGTGTGACGCAAGGCATCGCACCGGCCGTCCCCATTCGTTTTCCGCGCGGGCGAGCGGGAAGGCGACCCGGGGAGAGGAGGCGTGCAGCATGCCGGAAACCGAACACGCCGGCCTTCTGAGCAGCGAATCACCCGAGTCGGCCCTTCCGGCGAGAAGGCTCTCCCAGCTCGTCGAGCACGCCGCCCGCTGCACCAGCGACTGCTGCGGGGCGAGCAGCATGGTCTCCGACGACGGTGTCGAACGCCCCGCCGCCGTCACCCACCCCGACCTGGCCGGACTGGTCGCGGTCCAACTCCGCTCGGGGGACGGGCCGATACCGGCCGCGCTGGAACGCGGGGAGCCGGTCGACGCGGCGGACCTCCTGCGCGACGAACGGTGGCCGGACTTCCGGGCCGTCGCCCTCGACGCGGGCGTGCGGTCCAGTGTCACACTGCCGTTCAGGCGGCCGGGGCTGACCGTCACCCTCAGCCTCTACAGCTTCCGCCCCGGTGCGCTGGAGGACGTGCCGCGAGGGCCGGCCCGCGCGCTCGGCGACCTCGCCGCGACGTGCATCGTCCACGACCGTTCCTACCGGGCCGCTCTCACCGAACTCGACCAGCTCGGCACGGCGCTGCGGACACGGCCGGTCGTCGACCAGGCGTGCGGCATCGTCATGCACGTCCTCGGCTGCGACGCGGACGCGGCGTTCACGGTGCTGCGGCGCATCTCGCAGGGCACGAACCGCAAACTGGCCGACGTGGCCTCGGCGGTGGTGGAGAAGCGGGGGAGGGGACTGGAACGGGAGTTGGTGTCCCTTTCCGAGTGAGGCGGGGAGCGGACGCCTCAGGGCTCGGGGCCGCGGGTGCGCCGGCGAGAGCGGGTGGTGCGCCGCCTCCCGCGCGGCTCCGCGCGCCCGGGAAGGACGGGCCCGCGGCCGGCGCGCACACCCCGTCACCCACTCGGCGGCCCGCGTCCCGCGAATGGTGCCCGGCGGCGCGCGGTGGGCCGGGCCGAGGGTTCTGATGGGGAGGGCGGGGCGCGGTGGTCGTGCCCTCAGCCGGAGTCGGCCTAAGGAGCCTCGCCCATGCGCCGCAGAGCCCGTGTCCTGTCCGCCGCCGTCCTGTCCGGTGCCGTGCTCGGCGTCGCGGCCCCGGTCGCGTACGCGAATCCGGCGGCCGAGGTCAATCCGCAGGACGCCGCCCCGGGCGAGACCGTCGCCGTTTCCGTCTCCTGCCCCCCGACCGGCGGTCCGGCTCCCGACACCATCGACGCCGACTCCCAGGCGTTCGAGCAGGGCACCGTCGAGCTGCAAAGGATCCCGGGCAACGACGACCCCGCGGGCGGGCCCTCCTACCAGGGCAGCGCCCGTGTCGCTCCGGCCGCGGACCTCGAGACGGGCCCGGACACGGCCGGCGGCCCGACCGAGTGGGGCGTCGAAGGGGTCTGCCCGGCCCCGCCCGGCGGTGAGGAGCAGCAGTGGAGCGCCACCTTCACCGTCGACCCCGGTGGCGGCCACCACCCCACGCACCACCCCGATGACCAGCCTCCCCACCCCGATGACCAGCCTCCCCACCCCGATGACCAGCCTCCCCACCCTGATGACCAGCCTCCCCACCCCGATGACCAGCCTCCCCATCACGACGACCAGCCCACCCATCACGACGACCAGCCCACCCATCACGACACCCGCCGTCCGGCGCCGGTCCAGCGCGGCGTTCAGGCGGGCGGCGGCGGTGCCTTCACCGACTCCGTCCCCGCCATGGCCGCAGGCGGCCTCCTCATCGCCGGCGCGCTCGGCGCCGCCGTCCACCGGCTGCTGCACCGACGGGGCCGGTGGACGCCGTGACCGCGCGCCGCTGTGACCGGCGCAACCCGGCGAGGTGCCCATGGAGCGCGTGAGCCGGGGTACCGGCAGGCCGAGGGCGTGTACGGCGCATCGCGGGGTACGACGGAGCACGCGCGGGAACGGCGGAGCACCATGGACATCGCGGGAGCGCTGAGCACCGGACAACGCGACAGGACTGCGCGGAGGCAGAGATGCGGCGGACGGAACCGGAAAGAGGTCCGGTGGGGCACGGCCCGGTCCGCTACGGACCGCCCCTCCCCGACCAGGGACTGCCGCTCCTCCCCGAGCTGACCGCCGTGCTCTCCGCGGCCGCCGGCCGCCCCGACGCCGTACCCCTCGGCGGTCCCCCCGCCCTTCTGGAGGCCGCCTGCGGCTACTGGGACCGGCGCGGGCTGCCCGTCACCCCCGACCGCGTCGCGGCCGCCCCCGGCGCCCCCGCCCTGCTACTGGCGCTGACCGCCGCGATCGGCGGCGACGTACTGCTCCCGCGGCCGTGCGCCGCCTGGTGGGAGCCGGAGGCACGGGCGCTCGGCAGATCCGTCTTCCACGTACCGACGCCCGCCGAGTGCGGCGGTGTACCGGACCCGTACGCGCTGCTGGAGACCGTGCGCAGGATCCGGGACGAGGGCGGCGACCCCCGGCTGCTCGTACTGTGCCCCGCCGACGACCCGACCGCCACCGTGGCCCCGCCCGAACTGGTGCACGAGGCTGTGGAGGCCGCCGCCGGGGCCGGTCTGCACCTGGTCAGCGACGAGACCTGGCGCGACACCCTGCACGACCCCCACGACCCCGTGCTGCTCAGCCCCGCCGAGATGCTCCCGGACCGGGTCACCGTGGTCACCGATCTCGCCGGCCCGTTCCTGCCGCCGGGCTGGCCCGCCGCCGTCGCCCGTTTCCCGGCCGACGGCACCGGCGGCGGACTGCGCGACCGGGTCCTCGACGTGCTCACCGCGCTCGGCGCCCGCGTCGCCACCCCGGTCGCCGCGGCCGCCGCGTACGCGCTCGACGAGCCCGCCCCCGTCACCGAGCGGCTCGCCACCGCGGTACGACTGCACGCCCGTCTGGCGGCTGCCGCGCACCGTGCGGTGATCGCCGCCGGCGCGTTCGCCCTGCCCCCGAGAGCGGGCCGGCATCTGTACGTCGACCTCGGCCCGCTGCGCCCGGCGCTCACCGCGCACGGCGTCGGTGACGCCCAGGAACTGGAGGACTTCCTCACCGCCCGGCTCGGTCTGCCCGCGCCCGGCGGCCACCGCTTCGGGGACGACCTCGGGGCGCTGCGCTTCCGCCTGTCGACCGGGCTGTTCCTCGGCAGCGCGGACGAGGAGCGGGCGCAGGCCCTGGCGGCCCCCGACCCTGTGGAACTACCGCACGTGGAACATGCGTTGACCTTGTTCGGATCGACCTTCGAGAACCTCCGGTGACGAGGAGGCTCCGGGCCGCCGGGCCGGGCCCGCGAAGCCCCCGCGTCCGCCCGCAGGCCGGTCCGCAGCGACGACGACCCTTCGACGACGCTCAGCGATGGGAGCCTCCTCGATGACGCAGCAGTCCGAGTCGACCACCTCGGCGACCACCTCGGCGCGCGCCTCCGCGACCCCCGAGGACACCGACGATCCGGCGTCCTCAGCCCGCCTCGGTGCCCTGGACCCGAGGCCCGCGTCGCCCTTCGCCGTCCCGCTCGCGCCCCCGGAACCCGCCGAGCCCCGCCCCCTCGGCGAGCGGCGCCGCTGGCCCAGGTCCTTCGCCGGCCGGCTGACCACACCCCTGCCGGGCCTGCGGGCCCTCGCCCGTTTCGCCCGCGAGGGCTCGGTGCGGCCGCGCCCCGAGGGCCTCGTCGACATTCCCCGACTGCCTTACGAACCCGGCCCGCTGCCCCGCGTGGACGCGCACAGCGTCGCCGTCACCTGGGCGGGGCACGCGAGTTGGGTGGTGCGGATCGGCGGTCTCACCGTCCTCACCGACCCCGTCTGGTCCCGCCGCATCCTCGGCACCCCCGCCCGGATCACCCCGGTCGGCGTGGCCTGGGACGCGTTGCCGCGCGTGGACGCGGTCGTCATCAGCCACAACCACTACGACCATCTGGACGCGCCCACCCTCCGCCGACTGCCGGACGACACACCGGTGTTCGCGCCCGCCGGTCTCGGCGGCTGGTTCCGCCGCCGCCGGTTCACCCGCGTCACCGAGCTGGACTGGTGGGAGGCCGCCGAACTCGACGGCGTCCGCTTCGACTTCGTACCGGCCCACCACTGGTCCAAGCGCACCCTCACCGACACCTGCCGCTCCCTGTGGGGCGGTTGGGTCCTGACCGAGCCCGACGGGAAGCGGGTGTACTTCGCGGGCGACACCGGCTACGGCCCCTGGTTCTCCCTGATCGGCCGCCGCTACCCCGGCATCGACCTCGCGCTCCTGCCGATCGGCGCGTACGACCCCCGCTGGTGGCTCAGCGACGTCCACTGCGACCCCGAGGAGGCCGTCCAGGCCTTCCAGGACCTCGGCGCCCACCACATGGCCCCCATGCACTGGGCCACGTTCGTCCTCTCCGCCGAACCGGTCCTGGAACCACTCACCCGCGTCCGGGCGGCCTGGGAGGCGGCGGGGCTGCCACGCGAGAACCTGTGGGACCTGCCGATCGGAGCGTCCCGGGTTCTCGAGTGACGGTGGTGCCGGTGCCGGTGCCGGTGCGGGTGCGGGTGAGGGTGCCGGTGCGGGTGCGGGCCAGCCCCCCGGCCGCGGCGCGGCTCCCTTCGGGAGCGCGGCCGATCGCGCGACAGGCCACGACGAACCCGCGGCTCGCGAGGAACGACGGCGGCGGCCGGACTCTCAACGCACGAGTCGCCGCCACGCACCCGGCACCACACTGATCAGCAAGGCCAGCACGACCGCCGCCAGCACCCCCTCCCACGGCTCCGCGAACAGCGAACCCCCGAGTATCCCGATCAACTGGTACGTGAGCGCCCACGCGAGACACGCCGGCAGATTCCCCCGCGCGAACCGCCGCAACGGCATCTTCGCCAGCAGACAGGCCAGCATCACCGGCAGACGACCGGCCGGCACCAGCCGGGACAGCACCAGCACGGCCACCCCGTGACCGTCGAGCTTCCGCTGGGCCTGCGCCAGCCGGTCCTCGGGCGCCCGGCGGCGGATCGCCTCCAGCCAGCGCGAACCGTTCTTCGAACCCATCCCGCGCCGCCCCAGCCAGTACAGCGCGATGTCACCGAGGAACGCGGCCGACGACGCCACCACGAACACCATCAGCAGCGCGAACGGCGCCGTCTGGTGGAACGCCACCACGGCCGCCGAACTCACCAGCGCCCCCGTGGGCACCACCGGCAGCAACGCCCCCACCAGCACCAGCAGGAACAGCGTCGGATAGCCGATCGCCTGCTGCGTCGACTCGTACGGCAGGGGAGTGGCCGCGACGGACAGGAGCATCACCGGGCGCCCTCCCCGGCCCCGCTCGGCCGTACGCTCTCGCCGTGCTCCAGCCGGTGCACGGCCACCTCGGGCGCGCGCACGGCGGCGAGGCGGACGAACTCCTCACCGGGCGCGTGGAATTCATGGGGGCGCACGGCGTCCAGGCCGATCGGCCAGTACGTGCCGTAGTGAACCGGGATCGCGCTGCGGGGCGCCAGCAGCGCGAGCGCCTCCGCCGCGCGCCCCGCGTCGAGATGCCCCTCACCGAGACAGGGCCCCCAGCCGCCGACCGGCAGCAGCGCCACATCGACCGGCCCGACCTCCTTGGGCATCGACTCGAACAGCCCGGTGTCCCCGGCGAAGTAGGTCCGCGCCTCACCCTCGACGACGAAGCCGAGAGCCGGCGAACGGTGCGGTCCGACCGGCAGCCGCCGCCCGTCATGGCGCGCCGGCACGGCCCGGACGACCAGGTCACCGACGCTCACCTCGTCACCGGGCGCCACCTCGGACAGCCGCAGATGCCGCAGCCTGCGCAGCCCCGGCACCTGGCGCGGCGCACCGCGCGGCACCACCAGCCGGGTACCGGGGGCGAGCCGGGACAGGGACGGAACGTGCAGATGATCGGCGTGCAGATGCGACACCAGCGCCACGTCCGCGACCGCCGCCTCGGGCGGGGGCGGCGCTCCGCGGCGCCTGCGCAGATGCGCGAGCCGGCGCGTGAAGAGCGGGTCGGTGAGCACGCGCGTGCCGGAGTCCTCCACCGTGCAGGTGGCATGACCCCACCAGGTGACCTCCACCGGCACTCCGTTCGCCTCCTTCGCGCTACTCCCCCGAGCCTACGGGCTGGAGTAGGGTCTCAGGCTCTGGACCCGGAGGTGAGGGGGACGCCGTGGGAGACGAGAGTGAGGCCTTCGCCCTGTCCTGCCAGGAGCCACCCCGTGAGTGCCAGGAGACACCCCGTGAGTGCCCGGAGCGTACGGCGGGACGCGGGCCGGTGGTGCGGGTCGCCGCCATCGCCAGCCTCACACCCCTGGAGGAACTGGAGGCGGACCCCTTCCTGGTCGACTCCCGCAGCCAGCACGCCATGTGCGCCCGCTGGGCCGCCGAGCGCGGCTACGTGGTGACGCGCGAACTCCTCGTGCGCGGTCTGCGCCCCGACCACTGCGCCCTGTGGGCCGACGTCGACGCCGGCCACGTCGACCTCTTCGTCGCCCCCAGCCGCCGCGTCCTCGAACGCGCCCTCGCCTCCGTCGACGACTTCACCGCCGAGTGCGCCCGCCGCGGCGTCCGCGTCGAGACCGTCGGCCGCGCCGAACCCGCCTACGACGCCCAGATGAAGGCCCGCGTCCACCGCCGTCTGTCGATGCCGACCGCGGGGTACGACGGCCGCTGACCACCGCGGGCCGCGCTCCGTGCCGTGCCCGGGCCGCACCCCGCCCCTGCCCCCGTGCCACCCCTCCGTGCCACCCCGGCTTCCCGGCCGTTGTGACAGGCTGGGGGCCCAGGAACGGGACGTAAGGGTGGCCGGACGTGGGCGGTGAGCGTTGGCGGAGGGTGCTGAGCGGGTTCTGGCGGATGCTGGCCGTGTGGGCGGTGTCGACGCTGACGATGCTGGTGCTCGCGGGCGCGCTGCCGGACTTCCGGCTCCAGTCCAGCACCGGCGAGAGCGCCACCCAGATCGCCGTCACCGCTGCCCTCGGCGCCGGGGTGTTCGGCGTGCTGTCCGCCCTGGTGTGGCCGCTGCTCGTACGGGCGCTGCTGCTGGTGCCCGCCCTCGTCCTCGGTGTGCTCGTCTTCTTCCTCAACGGCTCGCTGCTCCTCGTCGCCCTGTGGATCAACCCGTCCGGACAGGGTGAGGCCGCGCCCGAGACCGCCGTGGTCGTGGCCGCCGTGATGTCCGCCGTCGCCTCCGCCACCGGCGGCTCCCTCGCCGTACGCGACGACGACGCCTACCGGCGCCGTCTGTACCGGCTGGCGGACCGCCGCCGCAGGCACGCCGCCGGCGCGCCCGGTCCGGTCGGTCCGGGCACCGTCTTCCTCCAGCTCGACGGCGTCGGCCACGACGTGCTGGAGGCGGCCGCCGCCAAGGGCCTGATGCCGACCGTGGCGGCCTGGCTCGGCGCGCCCGCGCCCGCGCCCGGGACCGGCCACGCCCGTGCCACCCACCGGCTCACCCCGTGGCGCACCGACTGGTCCAGCCAGACCGGCGCCAGCCAGCTCGGCATCCTGCACGGCAGCAACCACGACGTGCCCGCCTTCCGCTGGTACGAGAAGGAGAACCAGGAGGTGATGGTCTGCAACCGTCCCTCCAGCGCCGCCGAACTCCAGCGCCGCGCCATCGAACGCACCGGCGACGGGGGGCTGCTCACCGTCGACGGCGCGAGCCGCGGCAACCTCTTCAGCGGCGGCGCCGACCAGCTCGCGCTCGTCCTGTCCATCGCGGCCCGCCGGGGCAAGCGGAACCGCTCCCGCGCCGGGTACTTCGCCTACTTCTCCGACCCCGCCAACGCGGTCCGCACCGCCCTGTCCTTCGTCGCCGACGTGTTCCGGGAGACCGGCCAGTCCACCCGCGCCCGGCTCCGCCGACAGCGGCCCCGCGTCAATCGCGGCGGCCTCTACCCGCTCATCCGCGCCTTCGCGACCATCGTCGAACGCGATGTCGTCGTCGCCGCGGTGATCGGCGACATGTTCGCGGGCCGCGCCGCCATCTACGCGGACCTGGTCGCCTACGACGAGGTCGCCCACCACTCCGGACCCCACAGCCGGGACGCCGAGAAGATCCTCGAACGGCTCGACCGCTCCATCGCGTTGATCGCGCAGGTCGCCGAACACGCCCCCCGCGCCTACCGCATCGTCCTGCTCTCCGACCACGGACAGAGCCCCGGCGAGACCTTCCTCGGCCGCTATGGCCTCACCCTGGGCAACCTGGTCCGAGCGGGCTGCGGCCTGCCCGTGCCCCGCAGGGCCGAGCGCACCCACAGCGGCGCCGAGGCCCGCTCGGCGGTCCGGGCCGCGCTGCACATCCCCGTCGAGGAGGGCTCCGAGGAACACCGCCCCACCCACCGATCCGAGCCGATCGTCCTCGCCTCCGGCAACCTCGGCCTGGTCTCCTTCCCGGACGTGGCGCACCGGATGAGCCGGGAGGAGATCGACGCCCGCCACCCCGCCCTGCTGTCCACCCTCGCCAACCACCCCGGCGTCGGCTTCGTCCTCGTCCGCAGCGAGGAACACGGCGGCCTCGTCCTCGGCGCGCACGGCACGGAGATCCCCGTCGACGAGCTCAGCGACGACCGCCCCGGCCCCCTCGCCGACTTCGGCCCCGGCGCCGCCGACGCCGTACGCCGCACCCACGGCTTCCCGCACGCCGCCGACATCATGGTCAACTCCTGGTACGACCCGGTCGAGGGCGAGGTCCTCGCCTTCGAGGAGCAGATCGGTTCCCACGGCGGCCTCGGCGGCTGCCAGTCCCGCCCCTTCCTGCTCTCCCCCCTGGCCCTCTCGGAACCGGTCTCGGGGAGCGAGGAGTTGGTCGGCGCGGAACACGTCCACAAGGTCCTGCGGCGCTGGCTGACAGAGGCCGACGGCCCCCAGGTCCCGGTGGGGGCGCACGCGCCCCGAAGGGGCGCGGGGAAGGGCGCGACCGGCTCGAACGAACCCGCACCCGCCCATCGCCAGAACCCGGCAGAGGCGTAGGCATCCCCGGCGCGAGAATATTCGGCTGCGCTCCTTCGAACAGGCGCCCACACTTGTTCGCACCGTCCCGAGGACAACACCAGGAGCCCACCCCTTGCAGGCAGCCGTCACCGTCACCCCGTCCCGTCTCCCCGAACTGCTGCTGGGCCTCGCCACCGTGCGGCCCGTGTTCGTCTGGGGCGCCCCCGGCATCGGAAAGTCCTCCCTGGTACGGGACTTCGCCGAGTCGCTGGGCCTGGAGTGCGTGAGCCTGCTGGGTACGCAGCTCGCGCCGGAGGACCTGATGGGCGTACCGCAGATCCGCGACGGGCGCTCGGTGTTCTGCCCGCCGGAGGCCATCGCCCGCGACGAGCCGTACTGCCTCTTCCTGGACGAGCTGAACGCGGCGACACCGGACGTCCAGAAGGCCTTCTACTCACTCATCCTGGACCGCCGCATCGGCGCCTACGAGCTGCCGCAGGGCTCCATCGTCATCGGCGCCGGCAACCGCGCCACCGACAACGCCCTGGCCCGCCCCATCGCCTCCGCGCTGGTCAACCGTCTCACCCACGTCCACCTGGAGGCGTCCCCGAAGGACTGGCTGGCGTGGGCGGCGGGCAGCGGCATCCACCCCTGGATCGTGGACCACCTCACCGACCGCCCGGACCATCTGTGGTCCAAGCCGCCGAAGACCGAGGAGCCGTTCTCCACCCCGCGCTCCTGGCACATGCTCTCCGACGCCCTGCACTCCTTCGGGCAGGCCCTCGACGAGGACACCCTCCAGGTGCTCGCGCACGGCACGCTCACGCCCGCCCACGCCGTGGCCTTCTGCGGCTACGTCAAGGTCGTGCGCAGCCGCTTCGGCATCGAGGCGATCATCAAGGGCGACGCCCGCTGGCCGAGCCGGACGGAGGACCGCGACCTGCTGTACTTCCTCGCCGACTCCTTCCGCGGCCGGCTCATCAAGGACCTGCCCGCGAGCAAGCAGCACATGTCGGCGAACGGCCGGCAGACCGCGTACCGCGCCAAGTCCCTGCTGGTGCAGCTCGCGGAGATCTCCGTCGAGGTCGCCCAGACCGTCATCGCCTCCGACGCCGACGGCCGCCCCGTGCTGCCCGCCTGGTTCCTGGTGGAGGCGGCCCGTGACATGCCCCGGCTGGTGGAGGCCCGCCGATGAGCCGCGGCGGCGGCAGGAACCAGGGCAAGGGCAAGAAGAAGCGGGACATCGCCGGCGCCGCCTACTCCGCGGGCCTGGAGCTGGTGCGGGCCAACCCGGCGCTGCGCTCCATGGGGCTCACCCACTGCCGCAGCGAGACCTGCGAGCTGGTGCCCCGCGACGGCCTCGTCACCGTCGACTCCGAGGGCGAGGTGCACGCCCATCCCGACCGGCTCGCCGAACCCGGTGCCTGGGCCTGGGCCCTCGCCCATGCCACCCTGCACGTCGGCTTCGGGCACGTCCCGGCCGCCACCGGGGAACGCGAGCAGCCCGACCGCTTCGACCTCGCTGCCCGCTGCGTCGTCGTCAACCGCTTCCTGCTCACCTTCCCCATCGGAGACGCCCCCGAGCACCTGCCCACCTCCTATCCGGACGGCGACGAGGAGCAGCTCGCCGCCCGCTGGCGCCGCGACGGGCTGCCCACGGCGTACGAGCGCTGCGGCACCGCCGAAGGCGAGCCCGACCAGATCCTGCTGACCTGGCCGAAGTGGGCGGGACAACTCCCCGACTGGCAGCTCGCGTTCGCCCACGCCCTCGCCGGGACCATGTCCGCCGCGATGGACATGGCGGGCGGACGGCGGGACTCCCTGGACGGCGAGCCGGTGCGCAAACGGCCCTGGGAGGCGGCGCTCAGCTGGTTCATCTCCTCCTACCCGCTGCTCGGCGGCATCGCCGCCGGAATGAAGATCATCGCCAAGGCCGACATCGCCCACGCCCACGACATCGCCATCGCGGCCGTCGACGCGGACGCCGGCGAGATCTACATCAACCCCCTGCGCGACTTCGAGGACGAGGAGTGGCGGTTCATCCTGGCCCACGAGATGCTGCACGCCGCCCTGCGCCACGGCGACCGGTGCGGCACCCGCGACCCGTACCTGTTCAACGTCGCCGCCGACTACGTCATCAACGGCTGGCTGTGCGAGATGCAGGTCGGCACCATGCCGGAGGGCCTGCTGTACGACACCGAACTGAAGGGCCTGTCCGCCGAGGAGGTGTACGACCGCATCGCCGACGACCTGCGCCGCAAGCGCCGGCTGTCCACCCTGCGCGGCAGGGGCACGGGCGACATCCTCGGCGGCCCGCTCGGCACCCCCGGCGACTACGTGGACCTCGACGAGTTCTACCGCCGGGGCCTCGGCCGGGGCCTGGACCTGCACCGGCGGCAGGAGCGCGGCCACCTGCCGGGCGGCCTGGTCGAGGAGATCCGCGCCCTCACCCACCCCCCGCTGCCCTGGGACGCGCAACTCGCCCGCTGGTTCGACGAGTTCGTGCCCCGCCCCGAACCCGTACGGAGCTACGCGCGCCCCTCGCGCCGCCAGTCCGCCACCCCCGACATCCCCCGCGCCGGGCGGTACTTCCCGCCCGAGGAGATCGCCCGCTGCACCTTCGGCGTCGTCCTCGACACCTCCGGCTCCATGAACCGGGTCCTGCTCGGCAAGGCCCTCGGCGCCATCGCCTCCTACGCCGAGGCCCGCGACGTACCGGCCGCACGGGTCGTCTTCTGCGACACGGCCCCCCACGACGCGGGCTATGTGCCGGTCACGGAGATCGCCGGGCGGGTCCGCGTCCACGGCCGGGGCGGCACCGTGCTCCAGCCCGGCGTCGACCTGCTGCAGCGGGCCGACGACTTCCCGCCGGGCGCGCCCCTGCTCGTCATCACCGACGGCTGGTGCGACGCCCTGCGCGTACGACGGGAGCACGCCTTTCTGATCCCTCAGGGTGCCCGCCTGCCGTTCACCGCGCGCGGACCGGTGTTCCGCGTGCGGTGAACGGCCCCGCCCTCGCACCAACCCGGATGCGTCCCGGCGGACTTGGACCCGGCCGATCGCGTCCGCGGCCGGACGGCGCTCGACGGGTTGTACGCCGGGCGAACGAGCGGCCGACGGCGGCGGGCCACCGCCCGTCGGCTGGGACTCGGACCCTTCGGTGTGATCGGATGGGGTCCGACCCCGTTGGAACGGGACCCACGTGAAAGGAAGAACCGTGGCTACCACGCGCTCCGCACACACCGTATGGGAAGGCAACCTGCTCGAGGGCAACGGTGTCGTCACCTTCGACTCGTCCGGCGCCATCGCCGAGCAGCCGGTGACGTGGGCCGCTCGCACGCAGGAGGCGAACGGCAAGACCAGCCCCGAGGAGCTGATCGCGGCCGCCCACTCCAGCTGCTTCTCCATGGCGTTCTCGCACGCCCTCGCCGGCGCCGGCACGCCGCCCACCAAGCTCGTCACGTCCGCCGACGTGACGTTCCAGCCGGGTGAGGGCATTACCGGCATCCACATCACCGTCGAGGGCGAGGTGCCCGGTCTGGACGAGGCGGGCTTCGTCGCGGCGGCCGAGAACGCCAAGGTGAACTGCCCCGTCAGCCAGGCACTCAAGGCCGTGCCGATCACCCTGTCGGCCAAGCTGGCCTGACCCCCGGGCCCACGGCGGCCGGACCGGTCACCTCCTCGGGGCGACGGTCCGGCCGTCGGCGTCCCGACGCGCGAGCCGGCGGTGACGACGCCGTGATCCGGTCACCCGGCCGGGCCACCGCGATCACCCCACGGCTGCCCACCGCACGTGCCCACCGCACGCGCCCACCACGCGGGAACGGCCGGCTCCGGTGCCCGCCCGGCGGACGATGGTGGACGCGGCCTCGACACCCGGCGGGCGCTCGGCCGTGCGCAGGGCGAGGGCGGGCAGGGTGCGGAGTGGATGGTCCTGCCGGTGTACCTGCTCGGGACCCGCACCGGTGCCCGGCCCGAGAACGAGCCGGGCGGACCGCCGCCCTCCGACGCCGTCGCGCGGCGGCTGACCGGTCCGTTCGCAGCCCAGCCGGTGATCTTCCCCGACGAGCCGGCCCGCCCGTCGGCGCGTGGAGCTGATCCGGACGAGCGCCGCCACCCGGACCCTCCTCGACGACCGCCGGACGGCGGACCAGAAGCTCACGGGATCGACGGGATCGCAGCTCCGGCACTTCGGGGCCTTCGCCTAGCGGTCCCGGCGGGCCGGAGACCGGATGGGGGGCTGGCTGGACGGCGCTGGACGGCTGGTCCATGTGCTGCCGTCCCCGCAGCGCCCGAAACGACTCGCGGCCGAGGGCGCGCCCGTCGGGCGGCGGCTGAGGAATATCGCCGGGACCGGGGCCCCGACGAGCGGGATCTTCACCGACGGGTCCACGGGGCGTCCACCGGGCCGGGCTGCCTGACCGCGGGCGACCCCGGGCGGAGCCGCCCGTGAGCGCGCCGCGGACGTCGATGGAGGTGGTCCTTCGCAGCCTCGGCATCCAGCGGCTGATCACGGCGGAGGAGCTGCCCCCGCGTCGCCGAGCAGACCGAGGCGGACCAGGAAGCGGGCGGCGCCCGTGCCGCGGCCGCCTTCCTGAGGCACTACCGGCGGCGGTACCCGACTCCCGGCAGCCGGTCGACCCCGGGACGGTCGACCAGTCGCTGCTGAAGCACACCGGCTCGCACACCGCCTGGTGACGGCGAACGCGGTACGCGCGGCGGTCGACCTGCCGTGCTGGGCCTGCGCCACGGCGGTGTGAGGCACATCCTGCGCCTGGCGCACGCCGTGCGCGGAAGCACGTGGTTTTTCCCGACCATGCCTCCCAGACGTCCGCGCCCGGCCCGCGAGCGCCCCACGCCCCATTGACAAGAGCCCACTCAAGTTTTGTGCTGGTGGTAGGAACCACGGGCGGAACCTTGGCGGACCTTGCGGGAAGGGGACGGCGATGGGGCGTGCGGTCGGAATCGATCTCGGGACGACGAACTCGGTGGTGGCCGTGTTGGAGGGCGGTGAGCCGACCGTCGTCGCCAACGCGGAGGGCCAGCGGACCACTCCGTCCGTCGTGGCCTTCGCCAAGAACGGCGACGTCCTCGTGGGCGAGGTCGCCAAGCGGCAGGCCGTGACCAATGTGGAGCGCACCGCGCGTTCCGTCAAACGCCATATGGGCGACGGGAACTGGCGTTTCCCCGAGCAGGGCTCCGTGGACGGCACCCGGCTGAGGGCCCAGGAACTGTCCGCCCGCGTGCTCCAGAAGCTCAAGCGGGACGCCGAGGCGTATCTCGGCGACGACGTCACCGACGCGGTGATCACGGTGCCGGCGTACTTCGACGACTCCCAGCGGCAGGCCACCAAGGAGGCGGGGGAGATCGCCGGACTCAAGGTCCTGCGGATCATCAACGAGCCCACGGCCGCGGCCCTCGCGTACGGCCTCGACCGGGGCGAGGAGCAGACCGTCCTCGTCTTCGATCTCGGCGGCGGCACCTTCGACGTCTCGCTGCTGGAGATCGGCGACGGGGTCATCGAGGTCAAGGCCACCAACGGGGACACGCACCTCGGCGGCGACGACTGGGACCAGCGGGTCGTCGAGTACCTCGTCAAGAAGTTCAAGGGGCAGTACGGCATCGACCTCGGCAACGACAAGATGGCGCTGCAGCGGCTCCGGGAGGGCGCCGAGAAGGCCAAGATCGAGCTGTCCAGCTCCTCCGAGACGTCCATCAACCTCCCGTACGTCACCGCCTCCGCCGAGGGGCCGCTGCATCTGGAGGAGCGGCTGACGCGCGCCCAGTTCCAGGAGCTGACGGCCGATCTGCTCGACCGCTGCAAGACGCCGTTCCACCAGGCCGTGAAGGACGCGGGGGTGAAGCTCTCCGCGATCGACCACGTCATCCTCGTCGGCGGCTCGACGCGGATGCCCGCCGTGACCGACCTGGTGAAGGAACTCACCGGGAAGGACCCGCACAAGGGTGTGAACCCCGACGAGGTGGTGGCCGTGGGCGCCGCGCTCCAGGCGGGTGTCATCCGCGGCGACGTCAAGGACGTCCTGCTGCTCGACGTGACCCCGCTGTCCCTGGGGATCGAGACCAAGGGCGGCATCATGACCAAGCTGATCGAGCGCAACACCACGATCCCGACCCGGCGTTCGGAGATCTTCACGACGGCCGTCGACAACCAGCCCTCGGTCGGCATCCAGGTCTACCAGGGGGAGCGGGAGATCGCCGCGTACAACAAGAAGCTGGGCGTCTTCGACCTCACGGGACTGCCTCCGGCGCCGCGCGGGGTCCCGCAGATCGAGGTGGCCTTCGACATCGACGCCGACGGGATCATGCATGTCTCGGCGAAGGACCTGGCCACCGGGCGCGAACAGAAGATGACCGTGACCGGTGGTTCCGCCCTGCCCAAGGACGACATCGACCGGATGATGCGGGAGGCCGAACAGTACGCGGAGGAGGACCGGCAGCGCCGGGAGGCCGCGGAGACCCGCAACCAGGCCGAGCAACTCGTCTACCAGACCGAGCGGTTCATCCGTGACAACGAGGAGCGGGTACCGGCCGACATCCGCGGCGAGGTCGAGGCCGCCGCGGCCGAGCTGAAGCAGCTCCTCGACCACCCCGAGGACACGGCCGCCCTCCGGGCCGGCATCGACAAGCTGGCCACGGTGAGCCAGCGCATGGGCCAGGCGATGTACGCGTCAGCCTCCGGCCCGCAGGCCGGGGAACCCAGCCCCGGCCCCAGCCCCGCCGAGGAGGAGGGCGTCGTGGACGCGGAGATCGTCGACGACGAGAAGAACCCGAAGAACGGCGCGGCCTAGCACCGGAGGAGCGGCGTGGCCGACTCTCTCCAGACTGCGAGGTGTCTCATGAGACACCGGCAGCCGAGCTGCATCTCCTACCGCCAAGCCATCGGCTCGGCTGCGCTGGCGGTCGTGCCCCGCCGGCCTGCAGACTGGCAGCACGAACCATCGGTGCCCGGAAGGCGAGAACCCTTGCTCCTTGCGACTGGCAGTGTCGTCATCTTCCTGTGGCTGTTCCTCTTTGCGTGGGTCGGCTGGCGGCGGCGCAGGCATGGCGGCGGCGGAGCATCCACTGCTGAGGCGTGGGCCGAGCTCTTCCATCCGTCACAGCGACACGTGCAACAGGAGCGGGAACGCCAACTTGCCCTCCGGGACGACGCAGACTCCGGTGCACCCCCCAGCTCTGTTGACCTCGACTCCGGCAAGGCGGTTATCCGCCCCGTGCAGAGCACCACGAGCAGGTACGACGCCCTGTAACGGTTCGTTACATCGTCATCCGCCCGCGCCGGATCCACGCCTTGGCCGACAGCGGATCAGCAGGTCGCGGTGGTCTGCTCGCCGACCTCATCCGCAGGCGCATGAGCTCGGAGCGATTTCTACTCCAGCAGCTTTTTCCTGGTGCAGTAGCTTGCCAACACCCCCAGGGGAATCACCAGCTGCCGCAGAGTAGGACAACCGGAGGATCATCCATGCCCCGAGAGGCGCCCTACCTCGCAGTAGCCGACGTGCTGCGTGCGCGGATTCTCGCGGAAGAGTGGGAGATCGGGGAGCGCTTGCCGTCCCGGGCACGGCTCGCCGTGGACTACGGGGTCGGACGCAACGTCATACAGAGGGCCATGGACCGTTTGATCATCGAGGGTCTCCTCGAAGGCCGCGCCGGCTCGGGCACCTACGTCCGTAGGCCGCGAGAGCGCCTCCGGCTGGTCCGCTCGCGGCACCGCGAACGCCGGGAGGGTGCTCTTCGCCGGCAGGACGGGAAGGAGCGGGGCAGGGCCGACGCCTGGGATTCACACAGTCAGGTGCGCGTCCCCGCCCCCGAGCCAATCGCCGAGCGGCTTGCCATCAGCCCCGGGGACCTCTGCGTCTGTACGCATTACGAGTTCCTCGCCGACGGGCAACCTGTCCAGCTTTCCGAATCCTGGGAGCCGATGGCTATCACGTATGGAACGCCGATCGTACTGCCCGAGGCGGGCCCCCTGGCGGGTAAGGGGGTGGTCGAGCGCATGCGTTCCATTGGCGTGGTCATTTCGACTGTGGTCGAGGTGCCGCGCCCGGCTCGTGCCACTCAGGTGCAGGCGAACCTTCTGGGGATCAGCGTGGGAGACCTCGTTCTGCAGATCGAGCGGACCATCTTCGACACGGACGGGCGTTCGGTGGAAACGGCCGACATGGTCATTCCGGACATGCGTCGCGAAGTGGTCTACGAGTTCGGAGTCGACCGTCTGTAGTCGTTGAAGCCACCAGAGAGACATCGAAAATCCGAGAGTTGGGTATCCCGTGGCAAAATCCTCCCGGCTCGGCCTATTACGCGATCGGGACTTTGGGCGATTATTCGCTGCCACTGCACTCGGCCAGTTGGGCGACCGCATCATCTTTCTGGCCTTGCCTTTGGTTGCCGTCGGGGCATTGCATGCCGGCGAGTTTGAGGTGGGGTTACTGACCGCGATGACTTCGGCAGGATCGCTCCTGGTCGGGTTGCCGGCGGGCGCGTGGGTGGACCGCATGCGGAAGCGATCGGTGATGATCAGCACTGATCTCGCACGCGCGCTGTTCCTCTTGACGGTTCCGATGGCGTGGTGGGCGGGCCTTCTCGCCATCTGGTGGCTCTATGCAGTCGCCTTGATTCACGGAGTCCTGACTGTCCTCTTCGATGTTGCATACGTCAGCTATCTCCCGCACCTGGTGGGACGCAGCAATCTCGTGGAAGGAAACTCAAAACTGTCGGCCATGCGCTCGGTGACCAGTATCAGCGGGCCGGCGGTGGCGGGGCCGCTGGTCGGCCTGGTTGGAGCTCCTGCAACGCTTTTGGCGAGTTCGGCCGGGATGGCTATGTCGGGGCTGCTCGCGATCACCATCCGGAAACACGAAGAGAAGCCTGAGCCGAGTGGACACCCTCAATTGGCCCGAGAGATCAAGGAGGGGCTGAAGTTCGTCATCAAGTACCCTGCTCTCCGTGCGATCATGCTGGGGGATGCGATATTCAACCTCTTCCTGGCCATGTATCAGACCATGTTGCTGGTCTTTTTGGAGCGAGAGATAGGTCTCCAGTCCTTTGGTATCGGCCTCATTCTGTCGGGAATGGGTTGCGGTGCCTTGATGGGCGCCCTGTCGGCAACCAGGGTCTCCAAGTGGATCGGGCAAGGCCCGGTCATCTGGATCGCGCCTCTGGTTACCTGTCCGTTGACCGTGCTCATGCCGTTAGCGCGAACGGGTTGGAGCGTGTATGTGGCTGCGATCGGGCTCGCGGCTCTGTCGCTGGGTGGAGTCGTTCGCGTGGTGGCTCAGTCAAGCTTCCAACAGGCCCTGACGCCGGATCGGCTTCTGGGTCGGATGAGCGCAACAGCTCGATTTGCTTCCTGGGGTGGCATTCCCCTCGGTGGGCTTTTGGGTGGAGCCTCGGGCGCTGTGTTCGGGGCACCAGGAACGTTGTGGATTGGCGCAGCCGGTATGACGCTGAGTGTCCTGCCCAACTTCCTTTCACCGCTTCGCGCAATGCGCACGCTGCCAACGGAGAAGGCCCCCGACCTCGCGCGTTGAGGCGTCACCGATGGCTGACAAACAAGTGGCGCGATCCATGGTGGCCCGGCTGACGTCGGCCTCCCGCCAAAGGTTGTTCCGGCTTCTGCGCAGCTTGCCGCGGAGCTCTGCGACTTCCGCGGTGTATCGGTGCTGCAGCATGCCAGCCGGGCTGGTGGCGGTCCGGGCGTCCCATTCGGTGGGAATCTCGGCGGCTCGGTTCATCGTGGCCCGGCTGACCTCGGCCTCGCGGCAGAGGTTGTTCTTGGTGAGCTTGCCGTCAGTGTGCTGGGACTGGTCCGACAGAAGCCTTTCCACGGCATCGCGCAGTGCCTGTTCCGGCTTGGTGGAGACGACGGGCCCAGGACGAGGCGGGCTCCACGTAGTGAGCGGTGGGTCCCAGCCACCGCCCTGCCGCGCACGCCCCTGTCGCGCACGCGCCCGCCACGAACGCCCCCGCCCCCGAGACGGCGGTCAGTCGCGGCGGCGGATCTCGGCGGTGTCGGACCGGCCGCGACCGGCGGGCACGCGGCACGCGCGCGGCGGCCTCCGAGGTCCGGGGCTGCCGGGGGCGGCCGCAGTACAGGTCGCGCGGGGCGGCCTCAGTACCGGTCGCGGTACTCCCGCAGGATCTCTCGGGTGCGCTCCGCGGAGGCGGCGTGCGCGGCCATGTGGTCGAGGACCTCCAGGTGGAGGGCTACCTCGTGCCGGGAGTCGAGGTAGAGCGCCCCGGTGAGGTACTCCGTGTAGACCATGTCGGGCAGTTCGGGCTCCGCGAAGCGGAAGAGGGAGAAGGGGGCGTACGTGCCCGGGTGCGGGCCGGCGGCGAACTCGGCGACCTGGAGGGTCACATGGTCCTTCTCGGTGGTCTCCAGCAGCCGGTCGATCTGGTCGCGCATGACCTGGGAGCGGACGCTCACCGGCCGTCTGAGCGCCGTCTCGTCCATGATCACCCACAGGTGCGGCGGGTTCTCCCGGGTGAGCAGCTTCTGGCGGGCCATGCGCAGCGACACATGCCGCTCGATGGTCTCGGGGCCGGTCTGGCCGAGTGTCCCCGCCTCCATCACCGCCCGGGCGTAGTCCTCGGTCTGCAGCATGCCGGGCACGAAGTGCGGTTCGTACTGCCGGATCAGATGCGCCGCGCCCTCCAGGCTCACGTACAGGCTGAACCAGTCCGGCAGCACATCGTGGAACCGCTGCCACCAGCCGGGCCTGTTCGCCTCCTCGACCAGCTTCACGAACGAGGCGACGTCCTGCTCGGCGACGCCGTACGTGGTGAGCAGCACCTGTACGTACGGGATCTTCAGCGCGACGTCGGCGGTCTCCATGCGCCGTACGGTCGCCGGGGCGACCCGCAGGACGCGCGCGGCCTCCTCGCGCTTGAGCCCCGCGGCCTCGCGCAGTTCCTGGAGCCGTCTGCCCAGCACCACCTGACCGACGGTGGGCGCGGGCCGCCGCTCACTCACGCCACGCCTCCCCACGCGCCGAAGTACGCGCCAAGTCTGTCATGTTCCGGTGCACATCTCATGGGGACGACCGGAACGGGAAGCCCCCGGTTCCGGTTCGACCACCACGACGCCGCGGCGGTGAGCGCCACGGCGACCTCAAAGAGTAAAGGACGATTCCGAAGAGTGAGCAACGGTCCCACAGCGTGACATCCGTCATGACTCCCCCTCGGACGCCGCCCCCGTCCGGACCCGGCCATGATCTTCGAGCTCTTCGAGGGTGGATGCGGTCATGACCTCCGAGGTAATCGACCGCCGTTCCCCCGCTCAGGCAAGGTGGGGCCATCGGGTTCCGGGCCGGCGCACTCCGGCCCGGGACCCGGCTCCGGCGGCCCGCACGGCCGCCCCCATCCGACTGACTCCACCTCGACGGAGGGTGATGCGCCATGTCCGCGACCCAGCTCGCCGCTCTCGCCCGGACCACCGAACCCCGTACCATGCTGCGCCGCTTCCTGGCCGTGGACGCCGCCGTGACCGGGGTGAACGGGCTCGCCTACCTCGTCGCCGCCGCTCCGCTCGGCCGGCTCCTCGGGGCCGGCTCCGGCCTCCTCGTCGCGCTCGGGGCGTTCCTCACGGCGTACGCGGCGGCCGTGGCCCTGCTGGCCGTGCGGGGGCGTCCGCCGATGTGGCCCGTGCGGGCGGTGATCGAGGCCAACCTCGCCTGGGCCGTCCTCAGCCTCGTCGCCCTCGCCGTGTGGCTCACACCGACCACCGCGGGCGCGGTGTGGACGGTGCTCCAGGCGCTGACCGTGGCCGGGTTCGCCGGGGCGCAGTACGTCGCCGCGCGGACGATCGAGGACTGACCGCCCGTCACATGGACAGCGACTGAAGGTACTTGACCGTCGCCGGATCGGCCGGGAGAAACGTCTCGATGGCCAGCTCGGCCACGGTCACGTCCATGGGCGTGTTGAACGTGGAGATCGACGAGATGAAGGACAGCACCCGTCCGGCGTGCTCGATCCGCATCGGCAGCGCGAAGGACACGCCCGGCTCCTCCCCGGGCTCCTCCTCGGGCGTGCCCGGCGGCAGCGGATACGCCGCCACCTCCTCGTACAGCGCGCGCAGCGGCTCCGAGCGGCGCAGGGCGATCTGACGCTCCATCTGCTCCAGCAGATGACCGCGCCAGGCCCGCAGATTGCGGATGCGGGGCGCCAGGCCCTCGGGGTGGAGGACCAGCCGCATCGCGTTCAGCGGCGGCACGAGCAGGGACTCGGGTACCCCGTCCAGCAGCATCGCGATGCCCCGGTTGGCCGCCATCACGTGGTACGTGGCGTCGAGCACCAGCGCCGGGTACGGCTCGTAGCCCTGGATCAGACGCTCCACGCCCTCGCGGAGGGCCGCCATCGACGGGTCGTCCAGCGGTGTCTGCGGATAGCGGGGGGCATAACCGGCGGCCAGGAGCAGCGCGTTGCGGTCCCGCACCGGGACGTCCAGGTGCTCGGCGAGCCGCAGCACCATCTCCTCGCTGGGCCGGGAGCGCCCCGTCTCGACGAAGCTGACGTGCCGCGCCGACGAACCGGCGCGCAGCGCCAACTCCAGCTGACTGACCCGCCGTTGCTCCCGCCACGCGCGCAGCAGCGGGCCGACTCCCCGGTCGGGAGGGGTGCCGGGACGGTTGGTGGTGCCGGGCGGGACAATGGCCATACGTCAGAACGTAGCCGAGGCGATCGAGGAGTGGCGCGTGTACGACCCGTGGAACCCGTCCTGGGAGGCGACGGCGGTGTACCGGGCCCGGGTGCGAGGCTGCCTGCTGGGCGGGGCGGTCGGGGACGCGCTCGGCTACCCGGTCGAATTCGCCTCGCTGGCCGTCATCCGTGCCACGCACGGCGACCGAGGGGTGACCGGCCTCGTCCCGGACGCGGACGGAGTGGTGGGGCGGGTCAGCGACGACACCCAGATGACCCTCTTCACCGTCGAGGGGCTGCGGCAGGCACACGAGCGGGCACGTCTCAAGGGCATCGACGGCGCCTGGTCCCAGCTGGTCCGGGAGGCCTACGGCCGCTGGCTCGACACCCAGCGGCAGCCCGGCCCCGACCCGCGCGCGACGGGCCTCGCCGCCCTGCCCTGGCTGTACGCCCGCCGCGCCCCCGGCAACGCCTGCCTGTCGGGCCTCGCCCAGGTGCACCACCCCGATCCGGCCGCACCCCTGGGGCGTCCCGGCCCCGTCAACCCGGACTCCAAGGGCTGCGGCACCGTCATGCGCTCGGCACCGTTCGGACTGGCCCGCGTCCCGGCCGAGACCGCGTTCGGCATGGCGGCCCGCAGTGCCCGGACGACACACGGGCACCCCACCGGCGGCTACGCCGCGGGAGCGCTGGCCGCGATCGTCGCCCACCTGGTCGCCGACGAGTCGCTGGAGGGCGCCGTCCTGCGCACCCTGCGGCTGCTCGCCCGCCACCCCGGACACGAGGAGACCAGCAGGGCCCTCGACCGCGCACTCGACCTCGCCGCCGAGGGCGCCCCCACGGCGGAGAAGGTCGAGTCGCTGGGCGCGGGCTGGGTCGCCGAGGAGGCCCTCGCCATGGGCGTCTACTGCGCCCTCGCGACGCACAGTGTCGGCGAGGCGCTCCTCCTCGCCGTCAACCACTCCGGTGACAGCGACTCCACCGGCTCCATCTGCGGCAACCTCCTCGGCGCCCACTACGGCGACCACGGCCTCCCGCAGGACTGGCTGGCCGCGACCGAGGGCCGCGCCGACATCACGGTCCTGGCGGACGACTTCGCCACGGAGAGCGTGCGGATGTGAAACCGGGCCGGACCGCCCGGTCCCGGTGGCCCGCGCGGCCGAATGCGTACGGCGCCGGCCATCGCGGCGCGGGCTGACCTGGGACGCAGCGGCCGGGCTGTGGCACGCTGAGAGGGACCGCACGTCACGGAGGGGACGTCACGGAAGGAGCGGGCCATGCCCGTCGAACCCTTGCCGCAGAAGGAGATCGAGGACCGGCTGGCGGAGCTGCCGGGCTGGTCGCTGGACGGGGACCGGATCGCCCGCACCTACCGGCTGGCCTCGCACTTCGCGGCGACCGCGATGGTCGTGCACATCGCCCGCACCCAGGAGGAGCTCGACCACCACTCCGACCTCACCCTCGGCTACAACACCGTCTCGCTGACCGTCCACACGCACAGCGCGGGCGGCGCCGTCACGGAGAAGGACTTCGAACTCGCCCGCAGGGTGGAGGAGCTCGCACCCGGCCACGGGGCGAGCTGAGCCGGTGCTGGACTACGACAAGGAGGCGGACGACTACGACGCCCTGCGCGGCGGCGAGCCCCGCGCCGAGGCCGCCGCCGACGCCGTGCTCGGACTCGTCCCCCGGGGCGCTCGCAGCCTCCTCGACGTGGCGTGCGGAACCGGCATAGTGACCCGGCGGCTGGCCGCCGCCCGCCGTGTGATGCGGGTGACGGGCGTCGACCTCACCGCCGCGATGGCGCGCCGGGCCGCCGCCCGCCTGCCCGGCGCGATCGTCCGCGCCGACAGCCGCCGACTCCCCTTCCCCGACGCCGCGTTCGACGCCGTGACCAGCGTGTGGCTGCTGCATCTGCTCGCCGACCCGGACGACGTACGGACCGTCGTCGGCGAGTGCGCCCGCGTCCTGCGGCCGGGCGGTGTCTACATCACCACCGTCGACAAGGGGGCCGCCCACAACGTCGGCAGCGACATCGACGCCGTCCTCGCCGCCCGCCCGCGGAGTCCGGCCACGGACACCGCGGAGGCCGTCGAGACCTACGCCGGCCGACACGGGCTGCACCCCGCGGGCGAGGCCCGCTTCCCGGGCCGGGGCCAGGGCCGCAGCCCCCGCCGCGCCCTCATGGACCTGCGCCGCGGCTGGTTCGTCACCCTCCCGCCCGGCGATCCCCTCGCCGACGACTTCGCCGTACGCCTGGCGGCCCTTCCCGACCAGGACCGCCCCCGCCCTGACCCGGAGTTCTCCCTCCGGGCGTTCCGCAAGAGGTGACGGCGAGCGCCGCTCAGGAGACCACCGGCCGTGCGGGACGCCCACGGGCGGTCTCCGGTGGTGCCGGCCGGCTGTGGGAGGGATCCGGCCGAGGTGCGCGGAACGTGGCACGATGTACGGCGCGGATGGCGGCAACTCCCGTACGCCGGGCGGCGACTGAGGAAACGGAACCCGTCTGTCCTCCCGGGAGGTAACCCCGTGCAGCACCCGCACGCGCACAGCAGACGCACGATCCGCAGGGCCCGCAGGCTGATGACGACGACGGCGGCCGCCGCGCTGACCGCCGCCGGACTCACCACCTACTCGGCGCCGCCCGCCGCCGCGGCCACCGCACGCCAGGTCGAGAAGCTGGACCGGGGCGTGGTCAGCGTGCACACCGACGCGGGCAACCTGGTCAGCTGGCGCTGGCTGGGCACCGACCCGAACGACGTGTCGTTCAACCTCTACCGGGCCGGCACCAAGGTCAACGCGGCCCCGATCACCGGCTCCACCAACTACTTCCACTCCGGCGCCCCCGCCCAGGCCGACTACACGGTCCGGGCGGTCGTCAACGGTGTCGAGCAGGGCGACTCCGCACACGCGGTCCAACTCCGCACCGGCTACAAGGACGTGCCCATCAGTCCGCCCGCCGGCGGCACCACCCCGGACGGCGTGGCGTACACCTACGAGGCCAACGACGCCTCCGTGGGCGACCTCGACGGCGACGGCGCCCTGGAGTTCGTCCTCAAGTGGCAGCCGACCAACGCCAAGGACAACTCCCAGTCCGGCTACACCGGCAACACCGTCGTCGACGGCATCAAGCTCGACGGCACCCGGCTGTGGCGCATCGACCTGGGCCGCAACATCCGCTCCGGCGCCCACTACACCCAGTTCCAGGTGTACGACTACGACGGCGACGGCAGGGCCGAGGTCGCCATGAAGACCGCCGACGGCACACGGGACGGCACGGGCGCCGTCATCGGCAGCGCCTCCGCCGACCACCGCAACTCCAGCGGCTACGTCCTCACCGGCCCCGAGTACCTGACCATGTTCAACGGGCAGACCGGCAGGGCCATGCAGTCCGTCGACCACGTCCCCGGACGCGGCACGGTCTCCTCCTGGGGCGACAGCTACGGCAACCGCGTCGACCGCTTCCTCGCGGGCACGGCGTACCTGGACGGCGCCCGCCCCTCGCTCATCATGGCCCGCGGCTACTACACCCGTACCGTGATCGCGGCCTGGGACTGGCGGAACGGCGCCTTCACCCGCCGCTGGACCTTCGACACCGGCTCCTCCACCAACAGCGGCAAGGGCTATGACGGCCAGGGCTCGCACAGCCTCTCCGTCGGCGACGTCGACGGCGACGGCCGGGACGAGATCGTGTACGGCTCGATGGCCGTGGACGACAACGGCAACGGCCTGTGGACCACCAGGACGGGCCACGGCGACGCCCAGCACCTCGGCGACCTCGACCCGTCCACGTCCGGCCTGGAGTACTTCAAGGTCTCCGAGTCCACCTCGCAGCCCGCCGAGCTGTACATCGACCCCGCGAACGGGGCGGTCCGCTGGAAGCTCGCCGCCTGCTGCGACAACGGCAGGGGCGTCGCCGGGGACATCCACGCGGGCAACGACGGCCCCGAGATGTGGTCCGCCTCCGACACCTCCGTCCGCGACGAGGCCGGCGCGACGAAGGGCCGCGAACCCTCCTCCGTCAACTTCCTCTCCTGGTGGGACGGGGACCCGGTCCGGGAGCTCCTCGACGGCACCCGCATCGACAAGTACGGCACCTCCTCCGACACCCGCCTGCTGACCGGCTCCGGGGTCTCCTCCAACAACGGCACCAAGGCGACCCCGGCCCTCTCCGGCGACATCCTCGGCGACTGGCGCGAAGAGGTCGTCTGGCGCACCAGCGGCAACACCGCCCTGCGGATCTACTCGACACCGGTCGAGACCGGCACGAAGATCACGACCCTGCTCCACGACACGATGTACCGCACGGGTCTGGCCTGGCAGAACACCGCGTACAACCAGCCCCCGCACACCGGCTTCTTCATCGGCGCCGGGATGCCCACGGCGCCGAGGCCGACGGTCTACACCCCATGAGCGGTATGACGGCGTAGACACGAACGGGTGTATTTTCGGCCGTCCTGGTGACGTCGGCGGACGGAGGCGGGATCATCGTCCGGCCCGCCCCGTCCAGCAAGCCGTCACCTCCAGGGCAGCGGCCGAGAGAGCCCGTCAATGACCTTGTCCCGTGTCGTGACCGCCGCACCGGCGATCATCATGCTCGTCGCCGCCGCGGTGATGCTCCTGTGGTGGATCCGGCACCGTGACGACGAATGAATGAGGGCGCGCGCCATGTTCGGCGCGCGCCCTCGCCGCGTCCCGCTCGGGTGTCAGGTCACCGTGCAGGACTGGTCACCGAGCTTGAAGGCGGTCGGCTTCCCGTTCGTCCCCGACCAGCTTCCGGTGAAGCCGAAGCTCACCGACGATCCCGCCGCGACGTTCGCGTTCCAGGCGATGTTCTTCACCGAGACCGCGGCATCCGACTGGGTGTGGGCCGCGTTCCACAGCTGCGTGACGCTCTGGCCGTTCGGGAAGGACCAGTTGAGGGTCCAGCCCGACCAGGCGCTGGTGCCCGTGTTGGCCAGCCGCACATCGGCCTGGAAGCCGCCCGACCACTGGTTGGTGATCTTGTAGGTCACCGCGCAGGCACCCGTCGGCTGCGGATCCGGGTCGGGATCCGTGCCGCCGCCCCCGCCGCCGCCCGTGTCGGAGGTGTCGCCGTAGACGACCCCGCGGCCGTTGGTGGCGATGTACACCCGGCCGTAGGTCCGCGGGTCACCGGTGATCGCCGCGCCGGTCCAACCCCACTGGTGGGCGTCGTCGTTGATCCGCGTCCACGTCGCGCCCTTGTCCGTCGAGCGGAAGATGCCGCGCACCCCGCCGATCCTGGCGCTGGTGTAGAGGGTCTGGTACGAGGCTCCCGCGGCCGCCTTGCCGAAGCCGATGGTGTCCGCCTGCGCGACGTTCGACAGCTTGGTGAAGGTCGCGCCGCCGTCGGTGGAGTGCCACAGCCCGTACGCGCCGTCCGCCGCCCCGCCCGCGAGCCACACGTCGCCCTTCGTGCCGGGCAGCGCCTTGAAGCGGACGCTGTCACCGCCGGGCAGGCCGCTCGCGCTCGACGCGGTGAAGGTCGCGCCGCCGTCCGTACTGACGTAGAACTTCCCGGACTTGAAGCCGTAGAAGGTCTTCGGGTCGACCCGGTCGGACTCGACGATCGCGCCCGCCGGTATCCCGCTCGACTCCTGCCACGACGTCCCGAAGCCCGTCGTGTACCGCACGCCGGTACCCGCCGGGCTCCACACGAAGCGCGAGCCGTCCGAGGCCGCCGCGACCGTGCCGCCGCCGCTCACCCCCGACGGGTCGGTGCCCGCGAACCAGTTGGCGCCGTTGTCCGTGGAGAACGCGATGTGCGGCCCGGAGTCCAGGTTCCCCACCCGGACCACGGTGTTCGGGTCGGTCTCGGCGAAGTCCAGACTGGTCGTCGTCGTGAAGTTCGGCTGGGTGAACATCATCGACGGGACCTTCGTCAGATCCGTGTGCCGGAAACCGCCGACATCACCGAGCGCGCTGAGCAGCGGGGCGCCGGACGGGGGAGAGGCGAGGTCGTTGACGGCCGTCTCCTCCAGGCCCCGCACCATGGGCTTCACGGTGAACTTGGCGCCGCTGTCCCAGTCGGTGAGGTTCTCGGTGCCGTAGATCGTCGCGCCCGTCCCGTACATCATGCGGTTCGAATCGAACGGGTCGATCTCCAGCGACTCCGTCATCCACCCCAGCTTCGGCGTCTGTTCCGGCGGAGACGGGTTCGCGCCCCACGTCAGCCACGGCGACGACGAGACGTCCATGGTGTAGCGGTTCTCGCGGTTGGGGTACGAGGTGTAGTCCCACGCCTTCGTCCAGGTCGCACCCTTGTCGGTGGAGCGGAAGATCTGTGTGTCCGGCCACCAGGAGCTGTACGCCGTCGCCATCACCGTGCCCGGCTTCTGACGGTCCACCGTGAGCCCGCTGAAGCCGTAGTACGTGTCGGCCTCCGCCACCGGACTGATGTCCGTCCACGTCCCGGTCGCCGTCGCGTACCGGTAGAGCCGGCCCTTGCCGCCGTCGTACGGGCCGCCCGTGTCGCTGTACGCGAGGTACAGGTAGCCGTTGGCCGCGTCCAGGACCCCCTTGTGCGCCAGTTGGCCGGTCGGCTGCCCGGCCACCCGTGACCAGGTCGCGCCCGCGTCCGTCGACCGGTAGACCGCGTTCTCCTTGTCGGCCACGCCGACGTAGACCGTCTTCGTGGCGGTGCCCGCGGTGCCCGTCGACTCGTCGAAGGTGACCCAGACGATGCCCTGGTTGTCGCTGGAGTACCCGCTGGTGTCGGACGGGTCGGCCACGTAGTCGCCGACGTTCGGGAAGTTCGTCACCTGCGACCAGGTGACCCCCGAGTCCGTGGACCGCCACAGCCCCTTGCCGCTGGGCGCCCCCAGGTACAGCACGCTGTTCCTGTGGGGGTCCACCGCCAGCCGCTCGCCCATGCCGCGCCCCGGCATGTTCCCGCCCAGCTTGAACGGCAGGTTCGCCTTCTGCCAGCTCGCGCCCCGGTCGGACGAACGGTAGATCGCGCCGTTGCCCGGGTCCCAGCTGTTGGTGTAGGTGCCGGCCGCCACGTACACCTTGTCCGGGTCGACCGGGTCGGAGGCGAGGCTCACCACACCCGTGTGCCCCCAGTCGTCCCAGCCGACCGAGTCGAGCAGCGGTGTCCACGTCTTCGACGACTCCACCCACCGGTACGCCCCTCCGATGTCCGTGCGGGCGTACGCGAGGTTCCTCTCCTTGCGGTTGAACACGATGCCGGGCACGAACCCGCCACCGTCGATGCGGGCGTTCTTCCACGTGTAGGTGTCCGCGGCGATCGACACCTTCCTGTCGGACTGCGCGGCTTGTGCCGCCCGTTCGGCCCGCTCGGCGGCCAGCGCGGGTGGGGAGCCCGCGAGCAGACCGGCCGCGAGGGCCAGAACGGTGGTGAGGATGCGGGTTCTTCGCACGGTGAAGTCCTCTCCGGATGCGTGGGGGGAGGCGGATGGACGGGCGGTGCGAACGGCCGGGCGGCCCCCTGTGCGGGTGGGGACCGCCCGGCCCGGGTCCTGCCCCCGCCGGAGCGCAGGACCTCGTACCCGGAGCTTCAGCGGGGACTTATTCGAGGAGCTCCGCGTACGAACCCATGGCCAGGGCGATGTCCGCCTGGGCCCAGAACCGGTGGTACGTGAACGACGGCGCGGCGCCACCCGCCAGATACGCCTCGATCTTCGACCAGGCCGGGTCGTCCTCGTAGAACGACCGGATCGACTCGAACGTCGACGACGAGTTGATCGTGTCGCCGTTCGGCATCGTGCCCGTCCACCCGTTCGGGACGTACACCCGGTCGTCGAACCGGTTGTAGTCAGCGCGGGTCTCCGGGACGGCGACACCCAGCCCGTCCTGGTGGTGCTGCCACATCCCGTCGAGCAGCGCCTTGGCGACCCGGGCCGCGTCGGCGTCACCGGAGCGGTCCGCGTAGTACGTCAGCGTCTTGGCGTACGCGGCCGCCACGCCCACGTCGTCGGTGTAGTCGGCGACGGTGACGTGCAACCCGCTGTTGGAGCCGGGGCTGGACGGGTTCCAGGTGTTCGGGGCGCCGGACCACTGGAGCGTGGAGGGAATCCGGTACGTCCCGTCGGGGTTGATCGTGGTCTTGGACAGCGCCCAGTCGACCCACTTGTCGAGCACCGTCTTCGCGGCGGCGTTACCCGTCTGCTGGTAGTACTCGGCGACCCGCTCCATGGACCACGCCTGGAAGCCGAACCACTGGTTGGACGGCGGGTCGTGGTACACGGGCTTCTCGTCGTAGTACATGCCGTAGAAGGTCGGCGTCCCGGCCGGAGGCGTGGCGTACCGCCCCGCCCAGCTGTTGGTCGCGCCGCCCGCGATGCCGCCCTCGTCGGACTGCAGCCAGCGGTAGAACTCGATCTGCCGGTCCAGGGACTTGGCCCAGTCCGCCTGCCCGGTCGCCGACTTGGGCTTCAGCGGGGCGTAGTTGGCGAGGGCGTACGCGGCCAGCGGGTTCTGGTAGCCGCCGTGCGCGTGGCTGGAGCCGATGCGCCAGGACCAGCCGGCGTTGGTGTCGGTGGCGCCACCCCACGCGTAGTACCAGGAGAGCAGGTAGAAGGAGGCGTCCTTGCCGGTACCCGCGGGGCACGTGGTCGGTCCCACGCAGTTCCCGACCTTCTTGAAGTACTTGTCGTACATCGCGTAGCGCAGGTAGTCGCCCATCTTCGCGGCCTTGCCGACGGTCGCGGAGACGTCACCGCCCTTGCCCTGCTGCTTGGCCCAGACGTCCGCCCAGTACGCCGCCTGTACGGCGCGCGCGTCGGCGTCCGGGGCGTTGGTGAACTTCCACTGCTTGGCGTAGGAGGCGTCACGGGTGAACAGGTCCAGGTACCCGTTCCTGCCGCCGTACTTGAACTGGTCGCAGGTGGGCTGCGGGACGGTCTCCCACACCGACTCCTGCGGTCCGCGCTGGAAGGTGTTGATGTACGACGGGCCGGTGTCGGCCGGTCCGGCCTCGCACTTGCCCGGCGAGTTGCCGTAGCCGTAGACGTTGTCCACGTCCTGCAGCCAGTGCATGCCGTAGATGTCGTCCGTGTTGTAGGCGCTCTTCAGCTCGGCGGCGATCGGGTCCGAGCCGACCGAGACCGAGGTGTTCAGCTGCGCCGGGTACTCGTTCGGGGTGTCGTGCTCGGGGGCGTACGTCGCCGGCTTGGAGGCGTTGTAGAAGGAGGTGGTCGGCTGGTCGGCCTTGGTGGGGATCATGTACTTCTCCATGATCTCCCAGGCGCCGTTGAACTTGGACCAGTCGCCCGTGACCTTGCCGTACATGGCCTGGAGCCACAGGAGGTAGCTGTACGCCTCCGAGGTGGTCTCATGGCCGTGGTCCGGCGCCTCGACGATCAGCGTCTCCACCGAGTGGTACGGGATGCCCTCGGGGGAGAAGTAGCCGTTCGCCGGGTTGGTGATCTTGCCGTAGAGCTCCAGGAAGCGGGCGTCGTACACCTTCGACGCCGCCAGCTGCGTGACCGTCACCGAGGCCTTGGCGTGGCCCGTGGCCGTCGACTCGAAGACCGCGGCGCCCGTGCCCGAGGAGTCGGCCGTGATGGTCACCTTCTGGGCCGTGTTCCAGTTCTGCGGTGTGAACGTCAGCGACGCGCCACCGGTGACCGACAGGCCCGAGTTGCCGGAGGCCCGCGCGGTCGTCACCGTCACATTGCCCGACGGCTGCGTCGAGAGCTTCACGTCGTACGTGCCCGTCTTGCCCTGCTGCACGCCCAGTTGGGTCGGTGAGACCACCACGGCGGGGCCCGACGCGACCGTGATGCCGACCGGTGCGGAGTCCGCCGACGCGCCCAGGCTGTCGTACGCCTTGGCGACCAGCGAGTGGCTGCCCACGGACAGACCGGTCGCCGAGAAGGTGTACGGCGAGGTCGTGTCCGTGCCCAGCAGCCTGGTGTCGTCGTAGAACTCCACCTTGGTGACGGTCGCGTTGTCCGCGGCCGCCGCGGTGGCCGCCATCGGCACCGGGTCGCCCTGCGAGTACGTGGCACCCGCGGTCGGGCTGGTCAGCACGGTGATCGGCGGCTGGTGGGCGCCGACACACGCGGTGCCGTTGATCGCGAAGCCGGTCGGCGCGGTGTTCGTGCCGCTGTAGGTGAACTGGGCGCCGGTGCTCACCGCGGCCCCGACGGCGATGGTGCCGTTCCAGGACGCGTTCTTCGCGGTCACCGTCTTGCCGGACTGCGACCAGGTGCCGCTCCAGCCGCTGGTGAGCGTCTGGTTGCCCGTGTACGCGTACGTCAGGGTCCAGCCGTTGATGGCCTCCGTACCCCGGTTGGTGATGGTCAGCTCGGCGGTGAAGCCCGAGCCCCAGTCATTGGTCTTGTAGTCGACGTTGCAGGCGACGGCCGCCGCGGCGGCGGGGGACGATCCCGTGCCCAGCATCGTCAGGGGAAGAGCGAGGGCCGCGACCACGGCGGTCCACAGGCGCCGTGTGCCACGGCGTCCGCGTCTGGGGTGCATGCTCTGGTTCCTTCCGTGCGGCTCTTACGAAGGTGGGGGCGGAGCAGCAACAACAAGCCTTGAACCAGTGGGAGCGCTCCCATATTGAGGAGAGGGGTGCAGGCGGTCAAGGTGCTTGAAGAGTCGAAAAGATTCGACGACGGGCGAAAAGATTTGTGCCGGGTAATAACGCAACACCCCTGTCTTTTACCGTCACTTGGCGCTACCTTCACCAGCACCAGTGGGAGCGGTTCCACCAGTCGGCGCGGTCGTCACGGCGCGCCCGATCTGCAAGGAGTCGCTCATGCGTCACCCCGCGCGTTCAGGTCTTTTACTCGTCGCCACGGCCGGGCACCTCCCGCCGGACGGTGACGGGCCGCAGGTGTCCGGGCTGCCCGGCGACAGGGTCGTCCTGCGGGCCCGCGGACTGCCCGCGACCTGAGTCCGCGGCCGTGGAACCGACCCACCGAGTCCCAGGGCGATCCGCTTTTCGCCCGGACCGACCGGAGCACATGGCCCGCTCCCGCCGGTCCGGCCCGGACGCCGCCCGCGACGACCGTCCCACGTCGTCGGGTGCCGGGCCGGGCGACCGTTCGCGCCGCCCCGGCGGACGGGCACCACGCGCAACCCCTACGGAACCTCCACGTACACCCCACTACGGAAGAGGAAACCCGCACTCATGAGCCGTACCAGAACAGCACTCCTCGCGGCGATGGCGCTGGTCGCCGGCGCCGCCGGGACCGCGGTGGCCGCCGTGCCGGACGAGGCCGGCACCCGGGCGATCCCCTGCACCGTCGACTACAAGGTGCAGAACCAGTGGTCCACCGGCTTCACCGCCGCCGTCACGATCACCAACAACAGCGCCGCGAAGTCCTCGTGGTCCGCGAAGTGGTCGTACGCGGGCAACCAGCAGGTGGGCAACGGGTGGAACGCGAGGATCTCCCAGAGCGGCAGCACCGTGACGGCCTCCAACGAGACGTACAACGGTTCGCTCCCGACCGGCGGCTCGGTCAGCTTCGGCTTCAACGCCACCTACAGCGGCACCAACGCCCTTCCCGCCACCTTCACGCTCGACGGTGTGACCTGCAACGTCGACGACGGTGGCGGCGGCGGTCCCACCGATCCCGACCCGGGCACCCCCGGCACGCGGGTGGACAACCCGTACGCCGGCGCCAAGGTGTACGTGAACCCGGAGTGGTCGGCGAACGCCGCCGCCGAACCGGGCGGCAGCCGGATCGCCAACCAGCCCACGGGCGTGTGGCTGGACCGCACCGCCGCCATCGCGGGCGCCGGCGGCAAGATGGGGCTGCGGGCCCACCTCGACGAGGCGCTGCGGCAGAAGGGCTCCGACCAGCTCGTCGTCCAGCTGGTGATCTACAACCTGCCCGGCCGTGACTGCTCGGCCCTCGCCTCCAACGGCGAGCTCAAGGCCGACGAGATCGACAAGTACAAGACGCAGTACATCGACCCGATCAAGGCGATCCTCGCCGACCCGAAGTACGCCGGGCTGCGGATCGTCACCACGGTCGAGATCGATTCCCTGCCCAACCTCGTCACCAACACCGGCAGCCGCCCGACGGCCGTGCCGCAGTGCGATGTGATGAAGGCCAACGGCAACTACGTCAAGGGTGTGGGCTACGCGCTCAACAAGCTGGGCGACGTCCCCAACGTCTACAACTACGTCGACGCCGGCCACCACGGCTGGCTCGGCTGGGACGACAACTTCGGCCCCACCGCCGCCATCATGAAGGAGGCGGCGACCGCCGAGGGCGCCACCGTGAACGACGTCCACGGCTTCATCACCAACACGGCGAACTACAGCGCCCTGAAGGAGAACAACTTCACCGTCAACGACACCGTGGCCGGCAAGTCGGTCCGCGAGTCGAAGTGGGTCGACTGGAACCGCTACGTCGACGAGCTGTCGTTCGCCCAGGCCTTCCGGACCCAGGCCGTCTCGGCCGGCTTCAACTCGAACATCGGCATGCTGATCGACACCTCCCGCAACGGCTGGGGCGGCAGCGCACGGCCCACCGGGCCGGGCGCGACGACCAGCGTCGACACATACGTCGACGGCGGGCGCTACGACCGCCGCCTCAACACCGGCAACTGGTGCAACCAGGCCGGAGCCGGTCTCGGCGAGCGTCCGCAGGCGTCCCCGGCGACGGGGATCGACGCCTATGTGTGGATGAAGCCCCCGGGTGAGTCCGACGGGGCCAGCTCCTCGATCCCGAACGACGAGGGCAAGGGCTTCGACCGCATGTGCGACCCGACGTACACGGGCAACCCGCGGAACAACAACAACATGTCCGGCGCCCTGCCGAACGCGCCGATCTCGGGTCACTGGTTCTCCGCCCAGTTCCAGGAGCTGATGCGGAACGCGTACCCCGCGCTGTGACCTCCGCAGGCTGAGCGGGTCCGCCGGGGGTGAGCACTTCCCCCGGCCCCTGGCGGACCCGGCCGAAGGCACGCCCGCGCGGACGACGGCCGCCCGCCCCTTTCCGGCAAGGGGCCGGGCGGCCGTTGCCGTGCCAGGGCCGCGCGAACCGCTTCGGCGCCGCGGCGACGAGGACCGCGGCGACGAGGACCGCGGCGACGAGGACCGCGGCGACGAGGACCGCGGCGACGACGACCGCTTCGGTGTCGGCGCCGGGGCGGCCGTTTCAGTGGCAGGGTGGTGTGACACACGTCACCGTGACGTGGGGTGGATGAGGCGATGAGTTCCGGACGGCGCGCCGGTCTTCATCGCCGTCACCACTGAGCGGACGAGGAGACCACCCCATGCGCATCGTCATCACCGAGTTCATGAGCCTGGACGGCGTCGTGCAGGCCCCCGGCGGTCCCGAGGAGGACACCGACGGCGGCTTCGCCCACGGCGGCTGGACGCAGGAGTTCTTCGACCCGGAGGTGGTCGGCGGGGCCTGGGACGAGGCGCTGCGCGCGGCGGACGCGCTGCTGTACGGGCGCCGCACCTGGCAGGTGATGGCCGAGGCGTGGCCCGAGCGGGCCGGGGACCCCTTCGCCGACCGGATCAACGCCCTCCCCAAGTACGTGGTCTCCAGCACCCTCGGGGACGACGAGCTTGCCTGGAACACCTCCCGCATCCCCGGCGACGAGGCCGTCGCCCGCATTCGTGGGCTCCGCGAGGCCCCCGGTGGTGACCTGCTGGTCATGGGCAGTCCCAGCCTCGCCCGCACCCTCCTGCACGAGGGCCTGGTCGACGAACTGCGGCTGATGATCATGCCGGTCGTCCTGGGCGGCGGAAAGACGATCTTCCCCGACGGCGGCGCCAGGCGGACCCTGGAGCTGGTCTCCACGGTCACCAGCGCCACGGGCGTGAACGTCTGTGTCTACCGGGCCGCGGAGAAGGGCTGAGCCCCGGAGAGTTTGCCGTTACGGCAAGGGAGATTGCCGTTCGGCGGTGTCTCGGCGCAGGCTGACGGCAACCGGAAGAGAGGCTCACCACCATGGGACACCACCACCAGCACGGTCACGGGCGCCACGACCACGGTCACACCGACATCGACTGGGCCGAGCTGGCCGAGCATCTGGAGCAGCAGGCGGAGCTGTTCGCGCCGCTGAACCGCAGGGCCGCGGCCTGGGTGGCCGAGCGGCAGCCGGAACCCGGGCTGGTCGTCGACGCGGGCAGCGGGCCGGGCGTCGTGAGCACGCTGCTGGCCGACACGTTCCCCGGCGCCCGTGTGGTCGCCGTGGACGGCTCGGGTCCCCTGCTCGCGCGGGCCCGGGCCCGGGCGGAACGCCTCGGCGTGGCCGACCGGTTCGCCACCCTGGAGGCGGAACTTCCCGAGGGGCTGGCCGAGTTGGACTACCCCGTCGACGTGCTGTGGGCGAGCCGCAGTCTGCACCACCTCGGCGACCAGCGGGCCGGCCTCGCCGCCTTCGCCGAGCGGCTGGCCCCGGGCGGGGTGCTGGCGCTCGTGGAGGGCGGGCTGCCCGCGCGGTTCCTGCCGCGGGACATCGGCATCGGCCGGCCCGGCCTCCAGTCGCGGCTCGACGCGGTCGAGGAGATGTGGTTCGGCGAGATGCGCGCCGCCCTGCCCGGTACGGTGGCGGAGGCCGAGGACTGGCCGGGGCTGCTCACCGCCGCGGGCCTGCGCGACGCCACCTCCCGCACCTTCCTGCTGGACCTGCCGGCCCCGGTGTCGGAGGAGGCGCGCGCCCACGCCGTCACCCTCTTCCGGCGCCGCCGAGAGACCCTCGCGGAGTACGCGGACCATCTCGACCCGTCCGACCTCTCCACGCTCGACCGGCTCCTGGACCCCGACGACAAGGCGAGCCTGTACCACCGCCCCGACGTGTTCGTCCTCACGGCCCACACGGTCCACCTCGCCCGCGCGTGACGCGGGCGGGGCTGCGCCGGGTGCCCCGTGACACGCGAAACCGCCCGCCGGAATCCCTCCGGCGGGCGGTCCCGTCAGCCGGCGTCGGCCGCGGTGGGCCTCAGGCCATGTCGAAGGTCGCCGGGTCGGGACCGATGCGGCGGTCCTCGTTCAGCGCGCTGATCGCGGCGATGTCCTCGGTGTCCAGGGAGAAGTCGAAGACCTCGATGTTCTCCTTGATGCGGGACGGGGTCACCGACTTGGGGATGACCACGTTGCCCAGCTGGAGGTGCCAGCGCAGCACGATCTGGGCCGGGGTGCGGCCGTGCTTCTGCGCGATGGCGACGATCGCCGGGACCTCCAGGAGGCCCTTGCCCTGGCCGAGCGGCGACCATGCCTCGGTGGCGATGCCCTGCTCCGCGTGGTACTCGCGGGCGGCGTGCTGCTGGAGGTGGGGGTGCAGCTCGATCTGGTTGACCGCCGGGATGACGTCGGTCGCCTCGATCAGCGTCTCCAGGTGCTCCGGAAGGAAGTTGGAGACACCGATGGCCCGGGCGCGGCCGTCGGCGTACAGCTTCTCGAACGCCTTGTACGTGTCGACGTACGCGCCACGGGCCGGGAGCGGCCAGTGGATCAGGTACAGGTCGACGTACTCCAGGCCGAGCTTGTCCAGCGACTCGTCGAACGCGCGGAGCGTGGCGTCGTAGCCCTGGTCGGTGTTCCAGAGCTTGGTGGTGACGAAGAGGTCCTTGCGGGGGACGCCGGAGGCGGCGAGCGCCTTGCCGGTGCCCCGCTCGTTGCCGTAGATCGCGGCCGTGTCGATGCTGCGGTAGCCGGCCTCCAGCGCCGTGCCGACGGCCTGCTCGGCCTCGTCGTCCGGCACCTGCCAGACGCCGAAGCCCAGCTGGGGCATCTCGACGCCGTTGTTCAGGATGATCGGGGGGACCTTGCTGCTCACGAGCTCTCGATCCTTAAAGTCGTCGGTTGGTGCTTCCCATCGTCAACGATCACGGCGCGCGATGCATTCCTGAGCGGCTCGCTCGCGCCCCGAATCGCAGAATGGCCGGAAATGGATCCGACGGTTCTACGTTATCGGTCCGGACCATTGACCGAACACCGTCACACGGGGAGCCTTGCCGAAGCCCCGCACGCGTCCCTGAACTCCGGTCATCTCCGTGAATGGACGGCCATGCCCCCCACCCGCAGGAACCTCCTCGGCGCCGCGCTCGGCGGCGCGACCGCCGCCGCCCTCGGCCTGCCGACCGCCGCGCACGCAGCCTCCTGGCAGCTGAAGTGGTCCCCGTCTGCGAGCGCGGACGGGCTCCGCGCCTTCGAGACCGTCGAGGACGACCGCGCCGACTCCCACCCCTCCGCCGCGCCGCACATCCGCGCCACCGGCGACACCTGGCGGTTCGACATGCACACCGTCGACCGGGACACCTCCACCGACCGGCAGCGCCAGGAGGTCACCGGCCTGCGCACGCCCGGCGGCTTCCTCCGCTGGACCGAGGGACAGACCTGGCGCGTCACCTACCAGATGTATCTGCCGAGTTCGCTCAGGGCGACCACCAGCTTCACCCACGTCATGCAGATGAAGCAGCCCGGAAACGGCACCTCCCCGCTCGTCGTGCAGTCACTGCGCAGGGTGAACGGCACGCAGACCATCGAGCTGAAGCTGCCCGTCGACGACATCCTGGTCGGCCGCACGGATCTGGCGCCGCTGCACGACTCCTGGACCGATGTCGACTTCCAGGTGAAGGTCGGCAACGGCTCGGCGGGGTCGGTGCGCTGGATCCTCAGGAAGGGCCCGGCCACCCTCATCGACGTCTCCCGCTCCGGGGTCGACACCTTCCTCGCCGACCGGCTGCGCCCCAAGTGGGGCATCTACCGCTCGCTCGGCGACACCTCGGGCTCGCTCCGGAACTGCCACATGCTCCTGCGGAACATGCGGGGCTACCAGCTGGTCTGACCCGGTACGCCGAGGCGCCCGGCGCCCGCCGAGCGGTCTCACGCCCGGTACAGCGCCTCCACCTCCTTCGCATACGTCTTCTCGATCGCCTTCCGCTTCAGCTTCAGCGAGGGCGTCAGCAGGCCCTGCTCCTCGGTGAACTGGTGCGCCAGTATCCGGAACGTGCGGATCGACTCTGCCTGCGAGACCAGGGTGTTGGCGGCGACCACCGCCCGTCGCACCTCGGTCTCCAGCTCCGGGTCGCGCACCAGGTCGGCCGGTGCCAGCCTAGGCTTGCCGTGCATCTGGATCCAGTGCTCGACCGCCTCCGCGTCCAGGGTGACGAGGGCGGCGATGTACGGCCGGTCGTTGCCGACGACGATGCACTGGGCGACCAGGGGATGGTCCCGCACCCGCTCCTCCAGGACCGCCGGGGAGACGCTCTTGCCGCCCGAGGTCACCAGGATCTCCTTCTTGCGCCCGGTGATCGTGAGATAGCCGTCCTCGTCGAGGGAGCCCAGGTCCCCGGTGGCGAGCCAGCCGTCGTGCAGGGTCTCGTCGGTGGCCTTGGGGTTGTTGAGGTACCCCTGGAAGACATTGGGGCCGCGCAGCCAGACCTCGCCGTCGTCCGCGATGTGCACGGTCATGCCCGGGATGGCCTGGCCGACGGTGCCGTACCGGGTGCGCTCGGGCGGGTTGGCCGTCGCGGCCGCCGTGCACTCCGTCAGCCCGTACCCCTCGTAGATGTGGATGCCGGCGCCCGCGTAGAACAGCCCGAGCCGCCGGTCCATCGCCGAGCCGCCGGACATGGCGTACTTGATCCGGCCGCCCATGGCCTCCCGGATTCTGGAGTAGACGACCTTGTCGAAGAACTGGTGCTGCATCCGCAGCCCCGCCGAGGGGCCGGGGCCCACACCCCAGGCCTTCGCCTCGACGGCGTCCGCGTACTTCACGGCCACCTCGACGGCCTTCTCGAAGGGACCGGCCCTGCCCTCGCGTTCGGCCTTGCGCCGGCTCGCGTTGAAGACCTTCTCGAAGATGTACGGCACCGCGAGGAAGAACGTCGGCCTGAAGGCCGCCAGGTCCGGCAGCAGCACGGCCGCGTTGAGCTGCGGCTGGTGCCCGAACTTGACCTTGCCGCGGATCCCGGCCACCTGCACCATCCGACCGAAGACATGCGCGAGGGGCAGGAACAGCAGGGTCGCCGGCTCCTCGCCCCTGCGGGACCTGAACAGCGGCGCCCAGCGCTCGATGACCGTGTCCGCCTCGACCATGAAGTTGGCGTGGGAGATGACACACCCCTTGGGGCGGCCCGTGGTGCCGGACGTGTAGATGATCGTCGCGACCGACTCGGGGGTCACCGCCCGCCGGTGCCGGTGCACCACCTCGTCGTCGAGCTGAGCGCCGGACTCGTACAGCTCCTCGACCGCGCCCTCGTCCAGCTGCCACAGCCGGCGCAGCTGCGGCAGCCGGTCGATGACCGTGGCGATGGTCATCGCGTGGTCCTCGTGCTCGACCATGGCCGCCGTGCACTGCGAGTCGTACAGCATCCAGAAGACCTGCTCGGCGGAGGAGGTCGGGTAGACGGGCACGACCTGGGCGCCGACGGTCCACAGCGCGTAGTCGAACAGGGTCCACTCGTACCGGGTGCGGGACATGATGGCGACCCGGTCGCCGAACCGGACTCCCTGTGACAGCAGGCCCTTGGCCAGCGCCAGCACCTCGTCACGGAACTCGGCGGAGGTCACATCGCGCCACTCGCCGCGCTCGTCCTTGCGCCCGAGCGCGATGTACGTCGGGTCCTCCTGGGCGTACTCGAAGACGACGTCGGCCAGACCGCCCACCGGCGGCGCCGACGCCAACGGAGGGTTGGTGAACTCGCGCAAACCCGCTCCTCGTGGCACTCCGCACAGCGCGTGAAAGCTACCTCACCGGGAGCCGGGACGGGAGGGGAACGGGAGGGGACGAATCGGCAAGATCAGTACGAGCGGGCAGCGGAATATGTGTGCAGACGCGGAGAAGCCGGGCGAAATTCCTTACGGAGCAGTAAGTTTCGGCACCGTAATCTCCACCGAATCTGTACGACCCGATTACCGCCACCGCTGGGGCCGGGCCGCGCCGCTTCACGCCCGGCCCCAGCGATACCGGTCCCAGGGACCGACATCAGTACCAGCGCGGCGGCGCACCGGTCCGTCACACCCCGCGGGCCCGGCCGTGGAGGCGGTCGCCGCCGGAGAGGATCGCCGCGGCCAGCGCGTCCGCCGCGCTCGTCGCCGCTCCCGGTCGCCGTCCGTGCACGAGCACGAAGTCCACCTCGCCGAGTTCCGGCAGCCCCGCCCGCTCGGGGACCCGGACCAGACCGGGGGGCACCAGACGGCGGGAATGGGCCATGACCCCGAGGCCCGCGCGGGCGGCGGCGATGAGGCCGTTGAGGCTGCCGCTGGTGCAGGCCACCCGCCAGGCGCGGCCCTCCCGCTCCAGCGCCTCCAGCGCCAGGGCGCGGGTGATGCCCGGCGGCGGGTAGACGATCAGCGGTACCGGGCGGTCGGGGTCGAGGCGCAGCCGCTCCGCGCCGATCCACACCAGCCGGTCCGTCCAGACCGGCTCGCCGCGCGGGTCCTCCGGGCGCCGCTTCGCCAGCACCAGATCGAGCTTGCCCGCCGCGAGCCGCTCGTGGAGCGTGCCGGACAGCTCGACCGTCAGCTCCAGGTCGACCTCGGGGTGGTCGTGCCGGAAGCCTTCCAGGATCTCCGGCAGCCGGGTCAGCACGAAGTCCTCCGACGCGCCGAACCGCAGCCGGCCCCGCAGCCGGGTGCCGGTGAAGAACGCCGTCGCCTGCTCGTGCACGTCCAGGATCCGGCGCGCGAACCCCAGCATCGCCTCGCCGTCCTCCGTCAGCTCCACCGAGTGCGTGTCCCGGGTGAACAGCTGCCGCCCGGCCGCGTCCTCCAGCCGGCGAACGTGCTGGCTGACCGTGGACTGGCGCAGCCCGAGCCGCCGCGCGGCCTGGGTGAAGCTCAGCGTCTGCGCCACGGCGAGGAACGTCCGCAGGTGGGAGGGGTCGTACATGAGGGCACCCTACCCCGGTCATCGCGAATCACGATGACAGTCAGAACGGTATGAGGGATTCCCGATCAGGGGGCGGCGGAGGACGATGGAGAGGGCCTCTCAGGCCCTGCCACAGACCCGATCGAAAGCACGTGGAGCACCGTGAAACGCCTGCAGTGGCCGACTTGGATGCCGATCGACCCCTACATCCTGCTGTTGCTGGGGACGGTGGGCCTCGCGGCGCTCCTCCCGGCGCGGGGCTCGGCCGCCGACGTCGCCTCGGGCGCGTCCACTGTCGCGATCGCCTTCCTGTTCTTCCTGTACGGGGCCCGGCTCTCCACCCGTGAGGCCCTGGACGGTCTGAAGCACTGGCGGCTCCATGTCACGGTGCTGGCCTGTACGTTCGTCGTCTTCCCGCTACTGGGCCTGGCCGCCAGGGGCCTCGAACCGGTGCTCCTGAGCCACTCCCTCTACACCGGCCTGCTCTTCCTCACCCTCGTCCCGTCGACCATCCAGTCCTCGATCGCCTTCACCTCGATGGCCCGCGGCAATGTGCCCGCCGCGATCTGCGCGGGCTCCTTCTCCTCCCTCGCGGGCATCGTCGTCACCCCGCTGCTCGCGGCGATCCTGCTCGGCGGCAGCGTGGGCGGCTTCTCCGCCGACGCGCTCTGGAGGATCGTGCTCCAGTTGCTGGTGCCGTTCGTCGCCGGACAGGTCGCCCGCCGCTGGATCGGCGGCTTCGTCACCCGGCACAAGAGGGTCCTCGGCCTCGTGGACCGCGCCTCGATCCTCCTCGTGGTCTACGTCGCCTTCAGCGAGGGCATGGTGCGCGGCGTCTGGAGCCAGGTGAGTCCGCTGCGGCTCGGCGGGCTGCTGGTCGTCGAGGCCGTGCTCCTCGCGGTGATGCTCACCCTCACCTGGTACGGCGCGAGGGTTCTGCGCTTCGACCGGGCCGACCGCGTCGCCATCCAGTTCGCCGGCTCCAAGAAGTCCCTGGCCTCCGGACTGCCCATGGCGAGCGTCCTGTTCGGCGCCGAGGCGTCCCTCGCGGTGCTCCCGCTGATGCTGTTCCACCAGATGCAGCTCATGGTCTGCGCGGTCATCGCCAAGCGCCGCTCGCACGACCCCGAGGCGGCGGAGGTCACGGAGCGGCGAGACGAAGCGACACGAACCGAGGCCGGTACAGGGACACGTTCCGCGTGATGTTCAGCTGCGCCGCCGCCGCGTTCGCGTCCAGCCAGTTGACGTCGTAGCTGAGGACCAGCCGCCCGCCGCTGACCGCCTCGTGCGCCTGCGGGTTGTACGCCGCCACCCCGTCCCTCGGCAGCGGCGGGGCGAACCCCTCGGTGGGCCCGTGCCAGGGCCCGGTGGGAGAGCACGCCCAGTAGGCGGTGACGGTCGTCAGCCCCTCGGTCCCCGCGGCCATCGTGAACAGCACATACGTCCGCCCGTCCCGTACGACGCTGAAGGCGCTGCCCACGCCTTTGTCCTCCCCGTTCCCCAGCACCGCCGCCGGGCGCCCCCGCACCGTCCACCGCGAGCCGTCCCAGTACTCCCACGCCCCCGGCTCCCCCAGCCTGCCGCGCGCCACCCGTGCGACATACGCGTGGGAGGTCGGCCGGGAGGCGGCCTGGGCGTCGGTGCCGCCGAAGACGTACGTCCAGTCGCCCGCGTCGACGGCCGTCGTCCCGAAGAGCACCCGCCGGGCGGGATCGGCGACCGGCGCCTGGTCGAGGACCGTCGTGATCCCCTCCAGCCGCAGCGCGGGCAGCGACAGCGTGGCGACCTCGGTGGCCGTGGGCACCCCGTAGATCCAGGGCGACTGCCCCGCCGTACGCGTCCACAGCAGTACCCGGACGACCTTCTCGGCGGAGCCGGGGGAGCGGGGTTCGACCCGGGCGGCCACCGGCCAGCGCCACCGCTGGGGCGCCGGGTCCGGGAAGACGGGGGCCGGGAGGGTGGACTCCAGGCGGCCCGAGGGGGACATGACGACGGCCGAGTTGCGTACGAGGGGTGTCGAGACGTCCCGCCAGGCCACGGACTCGCCGACCGGGTTGGGCGGTGCGTGCACCCGGCCCAGATAGGTGTCGGAGAACAGCCACAGCACCCGCCCGTCGGGCAGGCGCACCGAGTGGGTGCCGTCGCCGCCGGTCCAGTCGTCGGTGCGGGTCGCGTCGTCGCCGTAGCGGGCGAACTCACCGGTCAGCGGCTCGTCCGGGTCCCAGTCCCGGACGGTGCGGGCCGTGCAGGTGGGGCCGCCCTCCCGGTCGCCGTCCGGGATGGCGGTGAGCAGCACGGCCGCGAGGGCCAGGACCAGCGCCAGGATCAGGACCGGTCCCGCCCCCGTCCGCCGTCGTGCTCCTGCGTCGTCGGGCACGGGAGGGACGTTAGTGGCCCGGGTCCACACGGTCCATGGGCAGCCACAGGATCGCGCCGCGCCGCGCGGCCGTGTCCCCCACCCGCAGCCCCGTCACCTCGTGGTCGCTCAACGCCCGGTCGACGACGAGCACTTCGTCGAGCGTTCCGGTGAAGTGCACCCGGCTGTCGACCCGTTGCCCGAGGTGCACCCCGAACGGCGAGTTCCGGCTGACCGATCCGGCGACGTCCGTGGTGGCGAACCGCGTACCGTCCACGAACAGCGCCAACTCCCCGCCGCCCCGTCGCAGCACCAGGTGGTGCCACCGCCCGTCGTTGTACGCGCCCGTCGACCGCACCGCCACGCTCCTGGACGGCGCGGCCCCGTCCCGCACGGTCATCAGCCCCGTCAGCCGCCCCGAGGCCGGCTCACCGCGCACCCACACCTGCGGCTGCGTGGTCCCCACCCCGCCCATCCACAGCATCGGCTGCTCCCCGGTGGTCGCCGTGTACCGGAACCAGAGCGAGGCGGTGAAGTCCTTGGCGTGCAGCGGGAGCCGGGGCCGGTAGGGCAGCCGTACGGCGTCGTCGGCGCCGTCGAACTCGATCGCGCCCCCGAACGCCCCGTCCGTGGGGCGCGCACCCCCGAGTACCGCGGCCCGCCTGCCGCCCGGGGCCCTGTCGGGCGTCGTCGGGTCCGAACCCCGGCGCGGCTTCAGCCAGTCCTCCGTGAAGCGGGCGAAGCGGATCTCGTCCCGGGCGTCGACGGCGCCGCCCTCGTACATCAGCCCGACGACATCGTTGCCGTCGACGCCGCGGCCGATCCGCACCAGGTCCGAGTAGCCGGACCAGTCGGTGGTGACCACCGTGCCCCGGTCCACGCTCTCCCAGGTGCGACCGCCGTCGTACGAGGAGCGGACCGCCATGGTCCGACGGCGGTCGGGGTCGGCGGGACCGGCCAGCAGCATGCGGTCGCCGAGCCGTAACACGGACCCCTGCACCTGGGGCATGTACAGGTCCGGGAGCGCCCGGAACGGGGAGGCGAAGCTGCGGCCGCCGTCGCGGCTGACCGCCTGGCCGCGGTGCCCGAGGTCGGTGCCGTCCTGCTCACGCCCGCTCACCAGCACCGAGCCGTCCGCGCGCTCGGTGAGCGTCAGCTCCGACGGCTTCTGCCGGAACGTGCCGCCGACCGCGACCGGCCAGGTGTCCGTGGCGCCGATCCGCCAGTTCTCACCGCCGTCGTCGCTGGTGACGAGCGCCGCGTGGTTGGCGGTGACCCGGCCGTCCGCCCAGGTCTCGGCGTTCACCCCGAAGACCAGTCGGCCCGCGTGCCGGCCCCTGGTGAGCTGAATGCCGTGCACCGGCCCGGTGGCGTACCAGGAGTTCCAGTGGGCCGGGCGGATTTGCTCGCCGAGCGGGCGCGGCTCGGACCAGGTCACTCCGTCGTCGTCGCTGTACTGGAGGTGGGGCGTGCGGTCACAGGGCACGTCGCAGCTCGCGCTGTCCGTACGGCCCGAGTTGTACGTCTCCGCCAGCAGGATCCGGCCGGTCTCCCGGTCCACCACGGGGGCGGGGTTGCCGTGCGTGTCGCCCTTGCCCTCGTTGACGACCTGGAGCGGGCCCCAGGTGCGGCCGCCGTCCGTGGACCGTTTCAGCACGAGGTCTATGTCGGCCGCGTCCCCGCAGTTGAGGACGCGCCCCTCGGCGAAGGCCAGCAGGGTCCCCGCCGTGCTCCGCACGATCGCCGGGATGCGGAAGCAGGCGTAGCCGGGGTCCTGGGACGCCTTGAAAAGAACCTGTTGCTCGAACTCGGGTGCGCCGGGGCCTTGTCGGGCCTGTGCCCCGGAGGGGTGGGGGAGGGCGAGGAGCGCGGTGGCGGTGAGCAAGGCGGTGAGGGTGGATCTGAGACGTGCGCGAAGACTCGACGGCACGGTGCGGCCAGCCCTTCATGCGTCCGGATGGGGGGACGTCGGACGTCCCATGTCCTATGTCCGCCCACAGACGCTACGCGGGGGTTCAGGGGCCCACAAGAACCGTGCGGAAGGGTGTGTCAGGGGGCGCCTTCCGACTCGGGGGCGCGCGTGGTTGTGGCGGGTGCGGGTGCGGGTGCGGGTGCGGGTGCGGGTGCGGGTGGGGTGTGGTTTCTCGCGCAGTTCCCCGCGCCCCTGAAGGGTTGTGCCTGCGGCCCGCCCTTCATCGAAAAGCACGGGGCGCGGCCCCGGTCGCTTTTCAAGGGCGCGGGGAACTGCGCGACCAGCTCCCACCCACCCGCACCCGGCAACGCACCGGTGGCCCAACGGCGCGTACCCGGCGGCTGAACCGGCTGAACCGGCTGAACCGGCTGAACCGGCGGAGCCAGCCGGTCAGCCGCCCTGGGCGGCCGCGGCCCGCAGGGCGATGCGGTGCTCACCCGCGTACACGTTCATGGAGGCTCCCCGCAGGAAGCCGACGAGGGTCAGCCCCGTCTCGGCGGCCAGGTCCACCGCCAGCGACGACGGCGCCGACACCGCCGCCAGGACCGGTATCCCGGCCATCACCGCCTTCTGCGCCAGCTCGAAGGAGGCCCGCCCCGACACCAGCAGCACGGCCCGTGACAACGGCAGCGACCCGCTCTGCAGCGCCCGCCCGACCAGCTTGTCCACCGCGTTGTGCCGGCCCACGTCCTCCCGTACGTCGAGCAGCTCGCCGTCCTCGCCGAACAGGGCCGCCGCGTGCAGACCCCCCGTCCGGTCGAAGACCCGCTGGGCCGCGCGGAGCCGGTCCGGGAGGCTCGCGAGGAGGCCGGGGTCCAGGCGGACCGGGGGAGCGTCACCGCCGTGCGTGTCGTCGACGGGCCAGCGGGCCGTCGTACGGACCGCGTCCAGGGAGGCCTTGCCGCACAGCCCGCACGACGAGGTCGTGTAGACGTTGCGTTCGAGGGTGATGTCCGGGACCACCACACCCGAGGTCGTCCGCACGTCCACCACGTTGTACGTGTTCGCACCGTCTGCGGTGGCGCCCGCGCAGTACACGATGTTCTGCAGGTCGGACTGCTCGGCCAGCACGCCCTCGCTGACCAGGAACCCGGCGGCGAGCGCGAAGTCGTCGCCGGGGGTGCGCATGGTGATCGCGAGGGGCTTGCCGTTGAGGCGGATCTCCAGCGGCTCCTCGGCGACGAGCGTGTCCGGACGCGAGGAGACCTCCCCGTCCCGGATGCGGATCACCTTGCGTCGTTCCGTGACTCGTCCCATGTCCTGCCCCTGTCCCGACCAGTCCCGCTCAGTCCCGGTTCTGTACGTGCTGGTAGCCGCAGCGGCCCTTGATGCACAGGTTGCCGTGGGCCACCGGGTTGTCGTGCGGCGAGGTGACCTTCACGATCTCATTGTCCTGCACGTGCTGTGTGAGGTCGCAGCCCACTCCGCGGTACGCGCACACCGTGGTCGGCCGGCCGAGGAGGCGAGGAGTCCGAGGACGGTCCTGCGGCCGCCCCGGTCGCCCCGGTCGCCCCGGTCGCTCGGCGCGCCGCCGCCGGACGCGGGTGCGCGGGCACGAGGGAGGGCGATGCCGCCGGGCGCGGCGGCCGGGGTGGACATGCACCGACCGTTCGGCGCGCGCCGCATGCCGTTCGTCGCACACGGTCGACGCGCCGACTTCTCAACTCCCCGGTCGCTCCCTACCGTCCGGGATCATGAGTCCCCCCATCGCGCCCGTGGGCTGGAGCCGCTGGCTCGTTCCCCCCGCCGCCCTCTCCGTCCACCTCTCCATCGGACAGGCCTACGCCTGGAGCGTGTTCAAGCCGCCGCTCGAATCCGCGCTCGGCCTCAGCGGCACCCAGAGCGCGCTGCCCTTCCAACTCGGCATCGTCATGCTGGGCCTGTCCGCCGCGTTCGGCGGGACGCTCGTGGAGCGCAACGGGCCGCGCTGGGCCATGACCGTGGCCCTGGTCTGCTTCTCCTCCGGCTTCCTGATCGCCTCCCTGGGAGCGGCCACCGAGCAGTACTGGCTGATCGTCCTCGGCTACGGCTTCGTCGGCGGGATCGGCCTCGGCATCGGCTACATCTCGCCCGTCTCCACCCTGATCAAGTGGTTCCCCGACAGGCCCGGCATGGCCACCGGCATCGCCATCATGGGCTTCGGCGGCGGTGCGCTGATCGCCTCGCCGTGGTCCGCGCGGATGCTGGAGACCTTCGGCGCCGACTCGTCCGGGATCGCCGTCGCCTTCCTCGTCCACGGACTGTCGTACGCGGTGTTCATGGCCCTCGGCGTGCTGCTCGTCCGGGTGCCCCGCGGCGAGAAGCCCCGCGCGAGCGGACCGAGCGCCTTCGAGGGCCCGCAGGTGTCGGCCCGCGACGCCATCCGCACGCCGCAGTTCTGGTGCCTGTGGGTCGTCCTCTGCATGAACGTGTCCGCCGGCATCGGCATCCTGGAGAAGGCCGCCCCGATGATCACGGACTTCTTCGCCGAGTCCTCCACCCCGGTCTCGGCCGGCGCGGCGGCGGGCTTCGTGGCGCTCCTCTCGGCGGCCAACATGGCGGGCCGCATCACCTGGTCGTCGACCTCCGACCTGATCGGACGCAAGAACGTCTACCGCGTCTACCTCGGCGTCGGCGCCCTGATGTACCTGCTCATCGCGCAGTTCGGCGACTCCTCCAAGCCGCTGTTCGTCGTCTGCGCCCTGGTGATCCTCTCCTTCTACGGCGGCGGCTTCGCCACGATCCCCGCCTATCTGAAGGACCTCTTCGGCACCTACCAGGTCGGCGCCATCCACGGCCGGCTGCTCACCGCCTGGTCCACCGCCGGTGTCCTCGGCCCGCTGATCGTCAACTGGATCGCCGACCGGCAGGAGGAGGCGGGCAGGAGCGGCCCCGACCTCTACGGCATGTCCTTCTTCATCATGATCGGCCTGCTCGTCGTCGGCTTCGTCGCCAACGAGCTGGTCCGGCCCGTCCACCCCCGCTTCCACATCCCCGCCCCGAGGGAGGCCGCAGATGCCGTCCAGCGACAGCAGTCCGGATCAGCCTGACCGGCGTCCACTGATCGTCTTCGCCTGGCTGTGGGTGGGCGTACCGCTCGCCTACGGACTGTACGAACTGGTACGAAAGGCCACGCAACTGTTCACCGCCTGACCGCTCGGCACGTACTCGGACGTCCGGAGGTCTGACAGAAGCCCACAACATGGGTTCGTCTTTACTGTCACCTCACCCGCCCTCCTACCCGTGAGTCACTGCGCAGACTGGTGAATCCCGCTGACCACAGGCTATGAGGGGGAACACCCATGAACGGCTCGCGGATCGCCGCCGTCGGCCACTACCAGCCCGCCAAGGTGCTCACCAACGAGGACCTGGCGGGCATGGTCGACACCAGTGACGAGTGGATCACGAGCCGCGTGGGCATCCGCACCCGGCACATCGCGGGGCCCGACGAACCCGTCGACGAGCTGGCCGGGCACGCCGCCGCGAAGGCGCTCGCCTCGGCCGGCCTCACCGCCGCCGACATCGACCTCGTCGTGGTCGCCACCTCCACGGCCGTCGACCGCTCCCCGAACATGGCCGCCCGGGTCGCCCACCGGCTCGGCATCCCCTCCCCGGCCGCCATGGACGTCAACGTCGTCTGCGCCGGCTTCACCCACGCCCTCGCCACCGCCGACCACGCGGTGCGCGCGGGCGCCGCCACCCGGGCGCTGGTCATCGGCGCCGACAAGATGTCCGAGGTCACGGACTGGTCCGACCGGACGACCTGTGTGCTCGTCGGGGACGGGGCGGGCGCGGCGGTCGTCGAGGCGGCCGATCCCGCCGCCGGCGCGCCCGGCATCGGGCCGGTGCTGTGGGGCTCGGTGCCCGAGATGGGACACGCGGTACGGATCGAGGGGACGCCCGCGCGGTTCGCGCAGGAGGGGCAGAGCGTCTACCGCTGGGCCACCACCAAGCTGCCGCCCATCGCCCGCGCCGCCTGCGAGAAGGCCGGGCTCGCCCCCGCCGACCTCGCCGCGGTCGTCCTCCACCAGGCGAACCTGCGCATCATCGAACCACTCGCCGCGAAGATCGGCGCCGTCAACGCCGTCGTCGCCCGGGACGTCACCGAGTCCGGCAACACCTCGGCCGCGAGCATCCCCCTCGCCTTCTCCAAGCTCGTCGAACGCGGCGAGATCTCCAGCGGCGACCCCGTGCTCCTGTTCGGCTTCGGCGGAAACCTGTCGTACGCAGGACAGGTCGTCCGCTGCCCCTGAGCACCGCCCTGGCGGTGATGTGACGCGACAGACTCGTCAACTCCCTGGCCGATGAGGCTCGCAGACTGTAGACGATAGACAATCCGTACTGGCTGTCGACCTCGACATTCCCTTACGGGCCGTCGGCTTTCCGCGTGCGGTACACGCTGTGGTGCTCTGGAGGGGGACCCGATGCTGTCGACCGGACTGCCGCAAGGGGCCGTGCCCAAGCTCGAGCGCCCCGGCCCGCTGCGCGACCGCGTCCACGAAGCCCTGCTCGAACTGATCACCACCCGCGTCCTGCGCCCCGGCCGGCACCTGGTCGAGAGCGAACTGGCCGGGCACCTCGGAGTGTCCCGGCAGCCGGTCCGCGAGGCCCTCCAGCGTCTGAGCACCGAGGGCTGGGTCGACCTCCGGCCCGCGCAGGGCGCGTTCGTGCACGAGCCGACGGAGGAGGAGGCGGACCAACTCCTCACCGTCCGCACCCTGCTGGAGGCGGAGGCGGCCCGTCTCGCCGCGGCGAACGCCGGTACGGCGGGCATCGCCGCGCTGGAGGAACTCTGCGCGGAGGGCGAGCGGGCCGTCGACGCGGGCGACGCGGACGCCGCCGTCGCGTTGAACACCCGCTTCCACGCGAAGGTCATGGAACTCGCCGGCAACGCGGTCCTCGCCGAACTCGCCGCCCAGGTCGATCGCCGGGTCCGCTGGTACTTCACCCCGGCCGCCCGGCAGCGCGGCCACCAGTCCTGGATCGAACACCGCGAACTGCTCACGGCGATCGCCGCGCGCGACGAACAGCTGGCGACAAACGTGATGCGAGCGCACACGGAGCACACGCGCAAGACGTACCACGAGCGGCCGGAGTAACCGCGAGGTGCCCCGTCAGCCGGTCACGGCACCGGGTGACGGGACCGAGCGCCCGCCTCGGCGTCGACGAGCGGGGTCGCGCCATCAGGTGCGGCACGGTCGTAGGATCTGATCTCCTGGGGCGGGGAGGGCATCACGATGGAAGAGGCAGGGATCCGCCTCGGCTGCGACAGCGCATGGCTGGAGCTCGCCCACGCGGGCGGAGACGCCTGGCGAGTGTCCGCCGACTGGGGCTCGTGCCTGAAGGCCGACTTCGTCGCCACCCTCACCAAAGAAGAGACGGCTGGCTTCGCCGCACGGATGCTCTCCCGTCTACGGGCTCCGTCGGCCAGTCCCTTCTCGGTGGCGGTGACTCCCGGCCGCAACAATCCGCTGAGGCTGAGGGCCGAGCCCGTCCGGGGCGGTTTCGCCTTCTTCGTGCGTCTGACTCCCAACGGGGACGACGACGTGTGCCGCCTGCAGATGGAGATCGACCCGATCGACGCCGGCGAACTCTGCGACATGTTCGACGCGTTGTACGCGTCATCGGTGCTCTGACCGCGGAGATGCGCGAGCGTCCGAGGCCGTTCCCGTCGAATCGGCGTACCGCGATCCGGACGGTGTCGGCCCGCCGGTGGTGGCTTCGCGCCCCTTCGCCCGGCTCTGCGCACCTTCTTTGTCCTGCGAGTGGAGAAAGTTGGCGGCAATCTGTGCTCAACTTCTTCCCAGTCGTGGTGACCGCTGCTACGTTCCCTGCGAAAGCAAGCCACACTGAGGTGGCCGGAACCCAGCGGACACAGGCCGGTTGAGGCGGGGAGGGGCTCGTGAGACGTATGACGGCTCGTCCCGCGAACGCGCACCAGGCACGGCTGCTGAAGCTGCTGCGGGACGGTGGACCCCACTCCCGCGCCCAGCTCGGTGACCGGGTCGACCTCTCCCGGTCGAAGCTGGCCGTCGAGGTGGACCGGCTGCTGGAGACGGGTCTGGTCGTGGCCGACGGACTCGCCGCCTCCCGCGGCGGCCGGCGCTCGCACAACATCCGGCTCGCCCCCCAACTCCGTTTCCTGGGCGTCGACATAGGCGCGACCTCGATCGACGTCGCCGTCACCAACGCCGAGTTGGAGGTCCTCGGCCACATCAACCAGCCCATGGACGTCCGGGACGGCCCCGTCGCCGTCTTCGAGCAGGTCCTCTCCATGGCCGCCAAGCTGAGGGCCTCGGGGCTCGCGGAAGGGTTCGACGGCGCCGGCATCGGCGTCCCCGGACCGGTCCGCTTCCCCGAGGGCATCCCGGTGGCCCCGCCGATCATGCCCGGCTGGGACGGGTTCCCGGTGCGGGAGGCGCTCAGCCAGGAACTCGGCTGCCCGGTGATGGTCGACAACGACGTGAACCTGATGGCGATGGGGGAGCAGCACGCGGGCGTGGCCCGCTCCGTGGGCGACTTCCTCTGCGTCAAGATCGGCACCGGCATCGGCTGCGGCATCGTCGCCGGCGGCGAGGTCCACCGCGGGACGACGGGCAGCGCCGGCGACATCGGCCACATCCTGGCCGTACCGGACGGCCGCCCCTGCGCCTGTGGCAACCGGGGCTGCCTGGAGGCCCACTTCAGCGGCGCCGCGCTCGCCCGCGACGCCAAGGAGGCCGCCCAGCAGGGCCTCTCGGTGGAACTCGCCTCCCGGCTGGAGACCAACGGCACCCTGACCGCCGTCGACGTCGCCGCCGCGGCCGCCGCCGGTGACGCCACCGCCCTCGACCTGATACGCGAGGGCGGCAACCGCACCGGCCAGGTCATCGCCGGACTCGTCAGCTTCTTCAACCCCGGCCTGGTGGTGATCGGCGGCGGAGTGACCGGCCTCGGCCACACCCTGCTCGCCGCCATCCGTACCCAGGTCTACCGCCAGTCCCTGCCCCTCGCGACCGGCAACCTGCCCATCGTCCTCGGGGAGTTGGGCCCCGCCGCCGGAGTCATCGGCGCGGCCCGCCTGATCAGCGACCACCTGTTCTCACCCGCGTAGCCACTCCGTTCGTCAGCACCGAGGACCACCAGCCCAGGCCCTCCGCACGGCACCCCGCACCGAGCCGCCCACCGCGCCGGGTCGCACCCGGCACCGAGCCGCACGCCGTACCACCGCACCGCGCAGCACGCCGTACCACCGCACCGCGTACCGAGCCGCACGCCGCACAGCACTCCGCCCTGCTCCGCCTCGTCCTGCTCTGCTCTGCCTTGCCCTGCCCTGCCCGAACACGCCTGCTCCGCAGGCTGATTCGCCCTGCAACCGGCCCGCACGCCCGCCAAGGGGAACTCATGGCACCAGAATTACCGCTGCTCACCATGTCCGGCATCACCAAGTCGTTCCCCGGCGTCCGGGCCCTCGACGGCGTCGACCTCGACGTCCAGGCCGGAGAGGTCCACTGCCTGCTCGGCCAGAACGGCGCCGGCAAGTCCACCCTGATCAAGGTGCTCGCGGGCGCCCACCAGCCCGACGGAGGCACCATCACCTGGCGGGGGGAGCCCGTCACCCTCAGGTCGCCGATCGCCGCCATGCGCCTGGGCATCGCCACCATCTACCAGGAACTGGACCTGGTCGAGCACCTCTCCGTGGCCGAGAACGTGCACCTCGGACATGAGCCCACCGCCGCCGGCTTCGTCGTACGGGGCAAGGCCGCGCGGGCGTCCACCGCCGCTCTGCTGAGGCGGCTCGGGCACCCGGAGATCGACCCGGCCCGCCTCGTCGGTGAACTGTCCGCCGCCCAGCAGCAGATCGTCTCCATGGCGCGGGCGCTCTCCCACGACGTACGCCTCATCGTGATGGACGAGCCGTCCGCCGCCCTCGACCCCGACGAGGTCGACAACCTGTTCAGGATCGTCGGGGACCTCACCGCCGACGGGGTCGCCGTCGTCTACATCTCGCACCGCCTGGAGGAGATCCGCCGGATCGGCGACCGGGTGACCGTACTGAAGGACGGGCGGGCCGTGGCGGGCGGACTGCCCGCGAAGTCGACGCCCACCCGCGAGGTCGTCGCCCTGATGACCGGCCGGAACGTCGAGTACGTCTTCCCGGACCGGCCGCCCGAGCCGCCGGCGACCGCCGCCCCCGTCCTGGAGGTCCGAGGGCTGGCCCGCGAAGGGGAGTTCGAGGCACTCGACCTGGACGTCCGGGCCGGGGAGATCGTGGGCCTCGCCGGTCTCGTCGGCTCCGGACGCTCCGAGATCCTGGAGACGATCTACGGCGCCCGCAAACCCTCCGCGGGGCAGGTCCGCGTCGACGGACGGCCGCTGCGGACCGGCAGCGTACGGGCCGCCGTACGCGCCGGGCTCGGACTTGCCCCCGAGGAACGCAAGGCGCAGGCCCTGCTGATGCTGGAGTCGGTCACCAGGAACGTCTCGGTGTCGACGATGTCCCGCTTCGCCCGCGTCGGCTGGATCGACCGGGGCGCAGAGTTCCGGGCCGCGCGCGCCGCGACGCGCGAGCTGTCCCTGCGCCCCGACAACCCGGCCGTACCGGTCCGCACCCTCTCCGGCGGCAACCAGCAGAAGGCGGTGCTCGCCCGCTGGCTGCTGCGCGGCTGCCGGGTACTGCTGCTGGACGAGCCGACCCGGGGCGTCGACGTGGGCGCCCGCGCCGAGCTGTACGCGGTGGTGCGCCGCCTCGCCGACGAGGGCCTGGCCGTCCTGCTGGTCTCCAGTGAGGTGCCCGAAGTCCTCGGCCTCGCCGACCGGGTGCTCGTCCTGCGCGAGGGCCGGGTCGTGCACACCGCCCCCGCCCGTGAACTCGACGAACACCGCGTACTCGACCTCGTGATGGAAGGAAGCCCCGTGGCAAGTGCAGCCACTCCCGCCGGCCCGGGCAGCCCGGCGACCGGCGCGGCAGGCCCGGTGACCGGTGCCGACGGCCCGGCGGCCGGCGAAGGGAGGCCGGCGTCATGACCCAGCACGCGTCCCCGCCCCGCGACGGAACAGACAAGGCGACCCCCGTCGCAGGACCGCCCGCCTGGCGCACCGTCCTCTTCCGCGCCGACGTCCGCACCCTCTCCCTCCTCGGTGTCCTCGCCGCGCTGGTCGTCATCGGCGGCATCACCAGGCCCGACGAGTTCCTGGACACCCGCAACCTCCAACTCGTCCTCACCCAGGCCTCCGTGATCGGTGTCGTCACCGTCGGCATGACCTTCGTCATCACCTCCGGCGGCATCGACCTGTCGGTGGGCGCGATCGTCGCCCTGGCCTCCGTCTGGGCGACCACGGTGGCCACCCAGGAGTACGGCTTCGCCGGCATCCTCTTCACCGCCGTGATCGTCGGCGTCGGGTGCGGCCTGGTGAACGGGCTGCTCATCGCGTACGGCGGGATGGTCCCCTTCATCGCGACGCTCGCCATGCTCGCCTCCGCCCGCGGGCTCGCCCTCCAGATCACCGACGGCAAGACCCAGATCGTCACCGTGGACGGCGTCCTCGACCTCGGCGAGCGCGACGCGTATGTCCTCGGTGTACCGCCGCTGGTCCTCGTCTTCGCGGTCGTGACGGTCATCGGCTGGCTCGTGCTGAACCGCACGACCTTCGGCCGGCGCACCGTCGCCGTCGGCGGCAACGCGGAGGCCGCCCGGCTCGCGGGCATCGACGTCCGCCGCCAGCGCCTCTACCTCTACCTCCTCTCCGGGCTCTGCTGCGGCATCGCCGCGTTCCTGCTGATCGTGCTCTCCGGCTCGGGCCAGAACACCAACGGCAACCTCTACGAACTCGACGCCATCGCCGCCGCGATCATCGGCGGCACGCTGCTCACCGGCGGCCGGGGAACCATCACCGGCTCCGTGCTCGGCGTCCTGATCTTCACCACGATCACCAACATCTTCGCGCTGAACAACCTTCAGAGCGACGTCCAGCAGATCGCCAAGGGCGCGATCATCGTCGCCGCGGTCCTGGTCCAGCGACGCACGGCAAGCACGACCTGACACACCGAAGAGCCCCCACCGGAAAGGTCCACCGCCATGCCACAGTTCCCCAGCCGCAGAGGACTGCTCTTCGGGACCGCCGCCGTCTCGGCCGGCGCCCTCCTCGTCGGTTGCACCAGCAATGAGACCGACGGTGACAACGCGGCGGCCGACAACCAGCCCGCCGCCGACGACAAGCCCGGCAAGGAAGTGACGATCGGCTTCGCCGGACCCCAGGCCGACCACGGCTGGCTCAACGCCATCAACGACAACGCCAAGAGCCGCGCCGAGCGGTACCAGGACGTCACCCTGGAGATCACCGAGGGCTCCAACGACACCGCCCAGCAGATCGGGCAGATCGAGACCCTCATCAACAAGAAGGTCGACGTCCTGGTCGTCCTGCCCGCCGACGGCAAGGCCCTCACCCAGGTCGGCCTCAAGGCGATGCGCGCCGGCATCCCGGTCATCAACCTCGACCGGATCTTCAACTCCCCGCAGGCTTACCGCTGCTGGATCGGCGGCGACAACTACGGCATGGGCCTCAACGCCGGGCACTACATCGGCGAGAAGCTCAAGGACAAGTCCGACGCCCGCGTCATCGAACTCGCCGGCCTCGACAACCTGGAGCTCACCAAGCAGCGCACCCAGGGCTTCGACGACGCGCTGAAGAACTACCCCAACATCAAGAAGGTCGCCCGCCAGGCCGCCGAGTTCACCGTGGAGTCCGGGCAGGCCAAGATGGCCCAACTCCTCCAGGCGCAGTCGAAGTTCGACGCCCTGTGGAACCACGACGACGACCAGGGCGTGGGCGCCCTGCGCGCCATCGAGCAGGCCGGACGCGACGACTTCCTCATGGTCGGCGGCGCGGGCGCCCTCTCCGCCTTCCAGGCCATCAAGAAGGACGACGGCGTCCTCAAGGCGACCGTCCTGTACCCGCCGACCATGGCCGCCTCCGCGATCGACCTCGCCCGCGCGCTCGGCCAGAGCAAGGGCGTCGGAGGCCTCGCCGAGTTCGAGATCCCGTCCTCGCTGACCCTCTACTCGGCCGTCGTCGACAAGGACAACGTCGACCAGTACATGTCCACCGGCTTCAAGTGACGACTCCCGCCGGACGGGCCTGACCCGGACGACCACCGGGAGCCGGCAGCCGCGGCCCCCGGGGTTCCGCGTCGGGCCCGACCCCCCACCGCGCCGCGACCACGAGGAGGACACACGCATGGGACAGCCGCAGCAGCCCGACCAGGCCGAGGCGGAGGAGGCAGAGGCCCCGGGAGCCGGCACCGGTACCGGGACCTGGCCCGCCGGGATCGCCGGCGGGGTCGGCAAACCGCCGCTGCGGGTCGGCATGGTCGGGTACGCCTTCATGGGGGCCGCGCACTCGCAGGGCTGGCGGACCGCCGGACGGGTCTTCGACCTGCCGCTCAGCCCGGTGCTCGCCGCGGTGTGCGGCCGGGACCACGACGCCGTGCGGGCCATGGCCGACCGGCACGGCTGGGCCACGACCGAGACCGACTGGCGGGCCCTCGTCGCCCGCGACGACATCGACCTCGTCGACATCTGCACCCCCGGCGACAGCCACGCCGAGATCGCCCTCGCCGCCCTGGCCGCGGGCAAGCACGTGCTCTGCGAGAAACCGCTCGCCAACACCGTCGAGGAGGCGGAGGCGATGGTGGCGGCCGCCGAAGAGGCACAACAGCGCGGCCAGTTGGCGATGGTCGGCTTCAACTACCGCCGGGTGCCCGCCACCACGCTGGCCCGGCGCATGGTCGCCGAGGGGCGGCTCGGCGCCCTCCGCCACGTCCGGGTGACGTACCTCCAGGACTGGCTCGTGGACCCCGAGTTCCCGCTGACCTGGCGGCTGCGCAAGGAGTCCGCCGGGTCCGGGGCGCTCGGCGACCTCGGGGCGCACATCGTCGACCTCGCGCAGTACCTCGCCGGGGAGCCGGTCGTCGGGGTCTCGGCGCTCACCGAGACCTTCGTCCGGGAACGCCCCCTGCCCGCCGGGGCGTCCAGCGGCCTGGCGTCGGCCGGCGGCTCCACCGCGCGCGGGGCCGTCACGGTCGACGACGCCGCCCTGTTCACCGGCCGCTTCGCCTCCGGCGCGGTCGCCTCCTTCGAGGCCACCCGCTTCGCCACCGGGCGCAAGAACGCCCTGCGCATCGAACTCAACGGCGAGCGCGGCTCGTTGGCCTTCGACCTGGAACGGCTCAACGAACTCTCCTACCACGACCACACCGAACCCGGAGCCCGCGCCGGCTTCCGCCGCATCCTCGTCACCGAGTCCGACCACCCCTACCTGGACGCCTGGTGGCCGCCGGGCCACGGCCTCGGCTACGAGCACACCTTCGTCCACCAGGCCCGCGACCTGGTCCACGCCGTCGCGGCGGGCGAGCGGCCCGAACCGTCCTTCGCCGACGGACTCCAGGTGCAGCGCGTGCTCGCGGCGGTCGAGGAGAGCGCCGAGAAGAACTCCGTCTACACCCCCACAGCGGTCTGAGGAGGCCCCGCACCATGCCGCGCACCTTCACGCTCTTCACCGGCCAGTGGGCCGACCTGCCCCTCGAAGAGGTCTGCCGCCTCGCCCGCGACTTCGGCTACGACGGTCTCGAACTCGCCTGCTGGGGAGACCACTTCGAGGTCGACAAGGCGCTCGCCGACCCGTCGTACATCGACTCCCGCCACCAGCTGCTGGAGAAGTACGGCCTCAAGTGCTGGGCGGTCTCCAACCACCTGGTCGGCCAGGCCGTCTGCGACGCCATCATCGACGAACGCCACCGGGCCATCCTGCCCGCCCGGATCTGGGGCGACGGCGAACCCGAGGGCGTCCGGCAGCGGGCCGCCGCCGAGATGGCCGACACCGCGCGGGCGGCGGCCGCCTTCGGCGTCGACACCGTGATCGGCTTCACCGGCTCCGCCATCTGGCACCTGGTGGCCATGTTCCCGCCCGCGCCCGAGTCGATGATCGAGCGCGGCTACGACGACTTCGCGACGCGCTGGAACCCGATCCTCGACGTCTTCGACGCCGAGGGCGTGCGGTTCGCCCACGAGGTCCACCCCAGCGAGATCGCGTACGACTACTGGACGACGCAGCGGGCGCTGGAGGCGGTCGACCACCGCCCCGCCTTCGGCCTGAACTTCGACCCCTCGCACTTCGTGTGGCAGGACCTCGACCCGGTCGGCTTCCTGTGGGACTTCCGCGACCGGATCTACCACGTCGACTGCAAGGAGGCCCGCAAGCGCCTCGACGGCCGCAACGGCCGCCTCGGCTCGCACCTGCCCTGGGGCGACCCGCGCCGCGGCTGGGACTTCGTGTCCGCCGGCCACGGCGACGTCCCCTGGGAGGACGTCTTCCGGATGCTCCGCTCGATCGGCTACCAGGGCCCGATCTCCGTGGAGTGGGAGGACGCCGGCATGGACCGGCTCCAGGGCGCCCCAGAAGCCCTCACCCGCCTCAAGGCGTTCGACTTCGAACCGCCGTCCGCCTCCTTCGACGCGGCGTTCGGCGGCAACGACTAGGCGCAGTACACCATTCGGCCATCTGTCCGGCCGGGCCGCCACGGCCCGGCCGTGTCCCCGGGGTGACGGCGCACCCCGGCGTACCGCACACACCCGTACACGTCCGTACGACCAGCCCCTCCTTGGAGGCCCTTCGTGCACCCGTACGACGACAACAGACACCCCACCAGCCCCTTCAGGCGCCGGAGAGTCCGCGGGCCCCTGGCACTGCTGAGCGGTCTGCTGCTCGCGGGTACCTCGCTCTCGCTGACCGCGCCCGCCGCGGCCGAGGCCGCCCCACGGGCCGCGGCCGAGGACTTCCAGCAGGTCACCCTCGCCAAGGGCGAACCGGAGGTCGGGGAGCCCATGTCCCTCGCCGTCCTCCCGGACCGCTCGGTGCTGCACACCTCGCGCGACGGCGAGCTGCGGCTGACCGACGCGGCCGGCAACACCAGGCTCGCCGGCAAGCTCGATGTGTACTCCCACGACGAGGAGGGCCTCCAGGGCATCGGCGTCGACCCCGGCTTCGCCGAGAACCGCTTCATCTACCTCTATTACGCGCCCCCGCTGGACACCCCCGCCGGGGACGCCCCCGAGACCGGCACCGCCGCCGACTTCGCGCCCTTCGACGGCGTCAACCGCCTCTCCCGCTTCGTCCTGAAGACCGACGGCACGCTCGACAAGGCCAGCGAGAAGAAGATCCTCGACGTGCCGGCCTCGCGCGGCATCTGCTGCCACGTCGGCGGTGACATCGACTTCGACGCGGCGGGCAACCTGTACCTGTCGACCGGTGACGACAGCAACCCCTTCCAGTCGGACGGCTTCACCCCCATCGACGAGCGCGCGACCCGCAACCCGGCCTTCGACGCCCAGCGCACCTCCGCCAACACCAACGACCTGCGCGGCAAGATCCTGCGCATCAAGGTCAACGCCGACGGCTCGTACGCCATACCCGACGGCAACCTGTTCGCACCCGGCACGGACAAGACGCGCCCCGAGATCTACGCGATGGGCCTGCGCAACCCGTTCCGCTTCAGCGTCGACAAGAAGACCGGAGTCCTCTACGTCGGCGAGTACGGCCCCGACGCGGGCGCCGCCAACCCCTCGCGCGGCCCGGCCGGACAGGTCGAGTTCGCCCGGGTGACCAGGCCGGGCAACTTCGGCTGGCCGTACTGCACCGGCAAGAACGACGCCTACGTCGACTACGACTTCGCCACCGGCGCCTCCGGCGCGGCCTTCGACTGCTCGGCGCCGAAGAACACCTCGCCGAACAACACGGGCCTGACCGACCTGCCGCCCGCCGAGCCCGCGTGGATCCCGTACGACGGCGGCTCCGTACCGGAGTTCGGCGACGGCTCCGAGTCACCGATGGGCGGTCCGGTCTACCACTACGACGCCTCGCTCGACTCCCCGGTGAAGTTCCCCGAGTCGTACGACGGTGACTTCTTCGCCGGTGAGTTCGGCCGCCGCTGGATCAAGCGCATCACCAGCGACGCCGACGGCACCGTGCGGTCCATCGCCGACGTGCCGTGGACGGGCACCCAGGTGATGGACATGGCCTTCGGCCCGGACGGCGCGCTGTACGTCCTCGACTACGGCATCTCCTGGTTCGGCGGCGACGAGCACTCCGCCCTGTACCGCATCGAGAACGCCACCGACGGACACTCGCCCGTCGCCCAGGCCGCCGCCGACCGCACCTCCGGTCAGGCCAGGCTCAAGGTCCGCTTCTCCTCCGCGGGCACCGGTGACCAGGACGGCGACGCCCTCACCTACAGCTGGGACTTCGGCGACGGAGGCACCTCCACGGCGGCGAACCCCACGCACACCTACAAGAAGAACGGCACCTACACGGCGACCGTCACCGCGAAGGACCCCTCCGGGCGCACCGGCAGCGCGAGCGTGCGGATCGTCGTCGGCAACACCGCGCCCAAGGTGACGCTGGAACTCCCCAAGGACGGGCAGCTGTTCGCCTTCGGTGAGGCCGTGCCGTTCAGGGTGCGGGTGAGCGACCCCGAGGACGGGCGGACCATCGACTGCTCCAAGGTCAAGGTCACCTTCGTCCTCGGCCACGACAGCCACGGCCACCCGGTGACCTCCGCCAACGGCTGCACCGGCACCATCCAGACCAGCGCCGACGGCGGCCACGACGAGAACGCCAACATCTTCGGCGTCTTCGACGCCGAGTACACCGACGGCGGAGGCGGCGGCCAGGCCCCGCTGACCACCCACGACCAGAACGTGGTCCAGCCCAAGCACCGCCAGGCCGAGCACTACGGCGACTCCTCCGGCATCACGGTCCAGTCGAAGGCCACGGCACACGGCGGCAAGACCGTCGGGGACATCTCCAACGGCGACTGGATCTCCTTCAAGCCGTACGTCCTGTCCGACGCCACGAAGATCACCGCGCGGATCTCCTCCGGCGGCGCGGGCGGCAGGCTGGAGGTCCGGGCGGGCTCACCCACCGGCCGGCTGCTCGGCAGCACCACCGTGCCGGTCACCGGCGGCTGGGAGAACTTCCAGGACGTCACCGCGAACCTGACCCGGGCCCCGAGCGGCACCACCACACTCCACCTGGTGTTCAAGGGCAGCGGCTCCGGCGGTCTGTTCGACGTGGACGACTTCACGTTCACCACGAGGTGAGGGGCGGCCATGCGAACCAACGGACGTATCGGGACCGCCGCGATCGGCGCCGCCCTGCTGATCGGCTGCCTCTCGGGGCCGGCCGTGTCGGATGAGGCGGCCGGCACCGGGCCGGCACACGGCTCCGCACAGGCCCGGGTGCTGGTGTTCTCCAAGACCGCCGGCTTCCGCCACGACTCGATCCCCGAGGGCATCACCGCCCTGCGGGAACTGGGCGCCGCCCACGGCTTCGGGGTCGACGCCACGGAGGACGCCGGCGCCTTCACCACCCGCAACCTCGGCCGCTACGACGCCGTGGTCTTCCTCTCCACCACCGGCGACGTCCTCGACACGAGCCAGCAGACCGCGTTCGAGCGGTACATCAAGCGCGGCGGCGCCTACGTCGGCATCCACGCCGCCGCCGACACCGAGTACGACTGGGCCTTCTACGGCGGGCTCGCGGGCGCGTACTTCCAGTCGCACCCCGCGATCCAGCCCGCGACGGTCGACGTCGAGGACCACGCCCACCCGGCGACCGCCGGACTGGGCGCGACCTGGAACCGCACGGACGAGTGGTACAACTACCGCTCCAACCCCCGGGAACGGGCCCATGTCCTCGCCTCGCTCGACGAGTCGTCGTACAGCGGCGGCACCATGAACGGCGACCATCCCATCGCCTGGTGCCAGAACTACCAGGGCGGCCGCGCCTTCTACACCGGGGGCGGCCACACCAAGGAGTCGTTCGCCGAACCCGCCTTCCGGCAGCACCTGCTGGGCGGCATCCGGTGGGCGATCGGCGAGGCCCGGGCCGACTGCCGGCCGGAGAACGGCTACCGGCCGCTCTTCGACGGCACCTCCCTGGACGGCTGGCGGCAGGCGGGGCCGGGCTCCTTCGAGCTCGGCGCCGACGGCACGCTCACGTCCACCGGCGGTATGGGCATGCTCTGGTACGCCGACCGGAGCTTCGGGGCGTACTCCCTGAAGCTCGACTGGAAGATGGCCGGCCCCTCGGGCGACGACAACTCCGGCGTGTTCGTGGGCTTCCCGCCCTCGGACGACCCGTGGTCGGCCGTGAACAACGGCTACGAGATCCAGATCGACGCCACCGACGTACCCGAGCGGACCACCGGGTCCGTCTACGGCTTCCGCTCCGCCGACATCGGCAGGCGCGACCGCGCGCTCAACCCGCCGGGGGAGTGGAACACGTACGAGATCCGCGTGGAGGGCGAACGCCTCCGCGTCTGGCTCAACGGCGTGCAGATCAACGATTTCACCAACACCGATCCGGCCCGCAGCCTCAGGGACGGTCACCTCGGCATCCAGAACCACGGTGCCGGCGACCGGGTGTCCTTCCGTGACGTCCGGATCAAGGAACTGCCCGCGGGAGCCGCCGGTACGGCGGCCCCGCCCACGGGCGACTGAACGGCGGCGGGCGGGGGACGCCGGACTCCCGCCCGCCGCCTCCCCTCCCGGTGATCCCGGGTTCCCGCACCACGTGCTCGACAAGGAGGCTGCCATGTCCGCGTCCCCGTCCGTGTCCGCTCCGGCACCGGGTGCCGCGCCGCGCGTCGGCGTCTGGCTCATCGGGACCCGCGGCTCCGTCGCCACCACCGCCGTCGCGGGCTGCGCGGCCGTCACGGCGGGCCTGCACGCCCCCACGGGCATGGTCACCGAGACCCCCCTCTTCGCCGGCTCGGGCATCCCGCCCCTGACCTCCCTCGTCTTCGGCGGCCACGACACGGCGGACTGCCCCCTGCCCAAGCGCGCCGAGGCCCTCGCCGCCGGCGGTGTCCTGCCCCATGACCTCCCCGCGGCCGTCACCGCCGAACTCGCCGCCGCCGACCGCGAGATCAGGCCCGGCGGCCCCGTCCCCGGCGACACCCGCACCCCCGACGAGCTGATCGACGCCTTCACCACCGACCTCCAGGACTTCGTACGGCGCCGGGGCCTCACCCGCGCCGTCGTCGTGAACGTGGCCTCCACCGAACCCGCGCCCACCGGCACCGCCCCGCCCCCCAGCTCCCTGTACGCGGCAGCCGCCCTGCGCGCCGGCTGCCCGTACGCCAACTTCACCCCCTCGACGGGCCTGGACCACCCGGCCCTGACGACCCTGGTCGAGTCGGCGGGCGTGCCCTGGGCGGGCCGCGACGGCAAGACCGGCCAGACCCTCCTCCGGTCGGTCCTCGGCCCGATGTTCGCCCAGCGGGCGCTGACCGTGCGCGCCTGGTCCGGCACGAACCTCCTCGGCGGCGGCGACGGTGCCGCCCTCGCCGACCCGGCGGCAGCCGCCGCCAAGAACGCCGGCAAGGAACGCGTCGTGACCGACACCCTCGGCACTACCCCCGAGGGCGAGACCCACATCGACGACGTCCCCACCCTCGGCGACTGGAAGACCGCCTGGGACCACATCGCCTTCGACGGCTTCCTCGGCACCCGCATGGTCCTCCAGACCACCTGGCAGGGCTGCGACTCCGCGCTCGCCGCGCCCCTGGTCCTCGACCTGGCCCGCCTCCTCGCCCGCGCCCACGAGGCGGGCCTCTCGGGCCCGCTGCCCGAGCTGGCCTTCTACTTCAAGGACCCCGTGGGGCACGGCCCGGCGGCACTGGGGGAGCAGTACGCGGCGCTCGCGGGGTTCGCGGAGCGGCTGCGGACCGCAGGCCGGGACCTCGCCGGACCGGAGGACGGACGGCGGGCGGCGGCGGGCGGGCCGGAGCCCGAGCCGTGGGCCGGGCCGGAGCGGGCGCCCCTACCCGGGCCGCGCCCGGTGGGCGAACCGGGGCCCCGCGCGATGCGGGAACCGGGGCCCCGCGCGATGCGGGAACCGGGGCCCGATCCGGAGGGCGAGCCGAAGCCGCGAGGTGAGGCCCGATGACCGCCCAGGCCACCCTTCTCTCCTTCGGCTACGGCACCAACGGTCTCGCCGACCTCCGTCTCGACGACGCGCTCGCCCTGCTCGCCGACCTCGGCTACGACGGCGTCGGGCTGACCCTCGACCACATGCACCTCGACCCGCTGGCGCCCGACCTCGCGGCCCGTACCCGGCGACTCGCGCGACGGCTCGACGCCCTCGGCCTGGCCGTGACCGTGGAGACCGGCGCCCGCTATGTCCTCGACGCCCGCCGCAAGCACGGCCCGACCCTGCTGGACGCCGACCCGGACGACCGTGCCCGCCGGGTCGGCCTGCTCCTGACCGCAGTACGGGTCGCCGCCGACCTGGGCGCCCACGCCGTGCACTGCTTCAGCGGCGTCACCCCGCCCGGCACCGACGCGGACACCGCCTGGAAGCGCCTGCCCGACGCGCTCACCCCCGTCCTCGACGCCGCCACCGCCGCCGGGGTCCCGCTCGCCGTCGAACCCGAACCAGGTCACCTCCTCGCCACGCTCGCCGACTTCCACCGCCTCCGCGAGGCCCTCGACAGCCCGGCCGCCCTCGGCCTCACCCTCGACATCGGCCACTGCCAGTGCCTCGAACCCCTCCCGCCCGCCGACTGCGTCCGCGCCGCCGCGCCCTGGCTGCGCCACGTCCAGATCGAGGACATGCGGCGCGGCGTCCACGAGCACCTGCCGTTCGGCGAGGGCGAGATCGACTTCCCGCCCGTCCTCGAAGCGCTGGCCGCCGTCGGCTACCGGGGCCTGACCGTCGTGGAACTGCCCCGCCACTCGCACGCCGGCCCCCACCACGCCGAGCGGTCCCTCTCCTTCCTCCACCGGACGACCGGCCGCCCGGCGGTGCCGCCGCCGGGTCCCGCCGCCGCACCTCCCGGGAGAACCTCGTGATCCACCACCGCCCCCCGAACCCGGCCGACCCGGCCGACCCGGCGGACCGCCCCGGCCATCCGGCCCGCACCGCCCCCGCCGAACTGCGCGGCCTGCTGAGGGCGCGGCTCGACGGTGCCGCCCGGGAGTGGCTGGACCGGGCCCTCGACGAGGCCGCCTGCCACCCCGGCACCCACGGCCCCCTCTCCGTCTGGGAGCTGCGCCTCGCCGAGGCGGGCCGACGCTGCGGCACCGAGCACGCCGACGCCGCCCGCGTCCTGATCCTGGACGCGGCCCGCGCCGACACCGACGCGCTCACCCGGGTCTACCGGCAGGGCACCGCCGACGAACGCCGCGCCGTGCTCCACGCGCTGCCCCACCTGGTGCCGGGTCCCGAGGCGCTGCCCCTCGTCGAGGACGCCCTGCGCACCAACGACACCCGTCTCGTCGCCGCCGCCCTCGGCCCCTACGGGGCCCGCCACCTCGGACCGCACGACTGGCGGCACGCCGTCCTCAAGTGCCTTTTCACCGGCGTATCCGTCGACGAGATCACCGATCTGGCCCGCCGCGCCCACGGCGACACCGAACTGGCCCGCATGCTCGGCGCGTTCGCCGACGAACGCACCGCCGCGGGCCGTCCCGTGCCCGGAGACCTGCACCGCGTGCTCGCCCTGACCGCGCCCCCACCGGCCGACGAGACCGCCGTCGACGGCAAGGAGACCTGATGCGCATCTTCGACCCCCACATCCACATGACGTCCCGCACCACCGACGACTACGAGGCGATGCACGAGGCGGGCGTCCGCGCGGTCGTGGAGCCGGCCTTCTGGCTGGGCCAGCCCCGCACGTCCCCCGCCTCGTTCCTCGACTACTTCGACTCCCTGCTCGGCTGGGAGCCCTTCCGCGCCGCCCAGTACGGCATCGCCCACCACTGTGCGATCGCCCTCAACCCCAAGGAGGCCAACGACCCGAACTGCACCCCCGTCCTGGACCACCTGCCCCGCTATCTCCTCAAGGACCGGGTCGTGGCCGTCGGCGAGATCGGCTACGACTCCATGACGCCCGCCGAGGACCTCGCCCTGGAGCACCAGCTGCAGCTCGCCGCCGACCACGGCCTGCCCGCCCTCGTGCACACCCCCCACCGCGACAAGCTGGCCGGGCTGCGCCGCACCGTGGACGTCGTGCGGACCTCCGAGCTGCCGCCCGAGCGGGTGCTGCTGGACCACCTGAACGAGACCACCGTCAAGGAGGCCAAGGACAGCGGCTCCTGGCTGGGCTTCTCCGTCTACCCCGACACCAAGATGGACGAGGAGCGCGTGGTCGCCGTCATCAAGGCGTTCGGCACGGAGAAGGTGCTGGTCAACTCCGCTGCCGACTGGGGCAGAAGCGACCCCCTGAAGACCCGCGGGGTGGCCGACGCCCTGCTTGCCGCCGGGTTCGACGAGGACGACGTGGACCTGGTCCTGTGGCGCAACCCGGTCGCCTTCTACGGGCTCAGCGGCCGTCTCACCCTCGACGCCACCACGACCGGCGCCACCCACGAGGGCAACAGCATCCTGCGCGGCGGGGAGTGACCCATGCGCTTCCGCCACCCCGACGGTTCCACCGTCCACCTCGCCTACTGCACCAACGTGCACCCGGCCGAGACCCTCGACGGCGTCCTCGCCCAGCTGCGCGACCACTGCGAACCCGTCCGCCGGCGCCTCGGCCGCGACCGCCTCGGCATCGGCCTGTGGCTCGCCAGGGACGCCGCCGACGCGCTGATCACCGACCCCTCCGCCCTGCGCGGCCTGCGCGCCGCACTCGACCGGCGGGGCCTCGAAGTCGTCACCCTCAACGGCTTCCCGTACCAGGGGTTCGGCGCCGAGGAGGTCAAGTACCGCGTGTACCGGCCGGACTGGGCCGACCCCGAGCGCCTCGACCACACCACCTCCCTGGCCCGTGTCCTCGCCGGGCTCCTCCCCGACGACGTCACCGAGGGCACCGTCTCGACCCTCCCGCTGGCCTGGCGCACCGCGTACGACGCCGGCCGGGCCCAGGCCGCCCACACGGCCCTGCGCACCCTCGGCGAGCGCCTCGACGCCGTCGCCGAGCTGACCGGCCGCTCCATCCGGGTCGGCCTGGAACCCGAGCCCGGCTGCACCGTCGAGACCACCGCCGACGCCATCGGCCCGCTCACCGCGATCGGCCACGACCGCATCGGCATCTGCGTCGACACCTGCCATCTCGCCACCTCCTTCGAGGACCCGCACACCGCCCTCGACGCGCTCGCCCAGGCCCGCGTCCCCCTCGTGAAATCCCAGCTCTCCGCCGCCCTGCACGCCGAACACCCCCACCTCCCCGAGGTCCGCGAGGCACTCGCCGCCTTCGACGAACCCCGCTTCCTGCACCAGACCCGCACCTCCACCGCCGCCGGTCTGCGCGGCACCGACGACCTCGGCGAGGCCCTCAACGGCGACGCCCTCCCCGACGCCTCCCCGTGGCGCGCCCACTTCCACGTCCCCCTCCACGCGGCCCCCGCCGCCCCCCTCACCTCCACGCTCCCGGTCCTCCAGGCCGCCCTCACCCGCCTGGTCGGCGGCGCCCACCCCCTCACCCGCCATCTGGAGGTCGAGACCTACACCTGGCAGGCCCTGCCCGCGGAGCTGCGCCCCACCACCCGGGCCCGCCTCACCGACGGCATCGCCGCCGAACTCAGCCTGGCCCGCGACCTGTTGACCGATCTCGGACTGAAGGAGCTGCCGTGAACACCCCCACCCCGCTCCTCGTCCTCGACGTCGTCGGCCTCACCCCCCGCCTCCTCGACCACATGCCCCACCTCAAGTCCCTCGGCCAGTCCGGCTCCCGCGCCCCCCTCGGCACCGTCCTGCCCGCCGTGACCTGCGCCGCCCAGTCGACCTTCCTCACCGGCTCGCTCCCCGCCGAGCACGGCATCGTCGGCAACGGCTGGTACTTCCGGGAACTCGGCGACGTCCTGCTGTGGCGCCAGCACAACGGTCTCGTCGCCGGGGACAAGCTGTGGGACGCCGCCCGCCGCGCCCACCCCGGCTACAGGGTCGCCAACATCTGCTGGTGGTACGCCATGGGCGCCGACACCGACATCACCGTCACCCCCCGCCCGATCTACTACTCCGACGGCCGCAAGGAACCCGACTGCTACACCCGGCCCCCCGCCCTGCACGACGAACTCACCCAGAAATTGGGCACCTTCCCCCTGTTCCACTTCTGGGGCCCCGGCGCCGATCTCGTCTCCAGCCGCTGGATCATCGACGCGACCCGCCACATCCTCCGCACCCGCCGCCCCGATCTGGCCCTCTGCTACCTCCCGCACCTCGACTACGACCTCCAGCGCCACGGCCCCGACGACCCGCGCTCCCTGAAGGCGGCCGCCGACCTGGACCGCGCCATGGCACCGCTGCTCGACGAAGCCCGCGCCGAGGGCCGCACCGTGGTCGCGCTCTCCGAGTACGGCATCACGCGCGTGGACCGGCCCGTCGACATCAACCGCGCCCTGCGCCGCGCCGGCCTCCTGGAAGTGCACACCCAGGACGGCATGGAGTACCTCGACCCGATGGCCTCACGGGCCTTCGCGGTCGCCGACCACCAGATCGCCCACGTCTACGTCCGCCGCCCCGAGGACCTGGACGCCACCAGAGAAGCCCTCGCGGCTCTCCCCGGCATCGACCAGCTCCTCGACGACGAGGGCAAGAAGGCCCACCACCTCGACCATCCGCGCTCCGGGGAACTCGTCGCAGTCGCCGATCCGGACGCCTGGTTCACGTACTACTACTGGCTCGACGACGACCGAGCGCCCGACTTCGCCCGCCTCGTCGAGATCCACCGCAAACCCGGCTACGACCCGGTCGAGCTGTTCATGGACCCGCGCGACCCGTATGTGAGGCTCAAGGCGGCCACGGCACTGGCCCGCAAGAAGCTCGGGCTGCGCTACCGCATGGCGGTCGTGCCGCTGGACCCCTCACCTATTCGCGGCAGCCACGGCCGCCTGCCCGTGAGCGACGACGACGGTCCGCTCATCATCTGCTCCACCCCCCGTGCCGTCGGCGACCGCCTCGCGGCCACCGATGTGAAAGCACTGCTGCTCCGACTGGCCGGTCTGTCCTGACAGCCCGGCACCTCCACTGACGACCAGTGAAGCACCCGCCACTGACAACGCCCTCCCACCCAGAGGAGTCCCCGGTATGAGCCGCACCCACCAGCCCGACCCCGAACTCGCCCACCGCCTCAGCAGACGAGGCATGCTCGGCGTGGCCGCGGGCGCCACCGTCGCCGCCCTGCTGGGCACCGCCGCCCCCGCCCAGGCCGCGGCCGGAGCCGAGGCCGCGACCGCGGGCAAGGGCCGCGGCCGCCCCGTCCTGCCGCCCGGCCGCCTCGGCATCCAGCTCTACAGCCTCCGCGACAAGGTCTCCACCCTCGGCTTCGCCCCCGTCTTCGCCGAGCTGGAGAAGTACGGCTACGACGAGGTCGAGTTCGCGGGCTACACCCAGGGCTCAGCGGGCCCGATCACCCTGGCCCAGCTGAAGCGGCTGGCCCGGAACCACGGCCTCACCCCGATCGGCAGCCATGTCGGCTACTACTCCAGCGACCCGAACGCCTACACCTTCGCCCAGAACCTCGACAAGGTCCTCGACGACGCCCAGGCCCTCGGCCTGAAGCACATCGGCACCGCCGCGGGCCCCTTCCGCTACGGCACCACCGTCGACGCCATGAAGCGGGCCGCCGAGGAGTTCAACACCTACGGCGCGGCGGCCCGGGCACGCGGCATGAAGTTCTACCAGCACAACCACTCCGAGGAGTTCTCCTTCGCCTCGGACCAGCCGCACGTCCGCCTCTACGACGTGCTGCTCCGCGAGACCGACCCGAGCCTCGTCTACCTGGAGATGGACATCTTCTGGGCGTACGTCGCCCAGTTCCGCTTCTCCAAGCGGCCCGACGGCACCCCCGCCCCGTTCGAGCCCCTCGACTACGTCCTCAGGCGCCCGAACCGCTATCCGCTCTTCCACGTGAAGGACGGCGAGAGCGACCCGTCGAACCCCTTCGGCTACCGCATGGTGGACGTCGGCGACGGCGACATCGACTACCAGAAGTTCATCTCGGCGGTGACCCGCCTCAAGGGCCACCGCCTCGCCCACCACTGGCAGGCCGAACACGACAACCCCGCCGAGTCCTTCACCTTCGCCCGCCGCTCCAGCGAGCATCTGCACTCGCTGCGGGAGAAGTGCTGACCGGAGCGAGCGCGACAACGACAGTAGGCGGCCGCCCCGTGGTGTGAGACCACGGGGCGGCCGCCCGCTGCCGTACGCCTCGGCGTCGGGCCGCCTCTTGCGTCGCCGGGTTCACGGCGTCCGAGGGCAGGACGATGGGCCACGCCGGGGGCGATCGTCTCCGGTTCCGGTTCGTCCGGCGCGGCCCAGCCCAAGGAGGCCCTGGAAGCGGTCGGCGTACGGGTCGGGAACACGCCCACCGAGACCGCCCGGCTGGTCCTGGCCGCCCTCGAAGGCGGTTCTTGACATGGCACCGGCGGCCACCTCCGCCGGCACATCCCCCGGCCACGTCACCCTGAAGACCGGCACACCCCCTGGCCCGACGCCTGGCGACGCTGTCTCGCCGTCGCCCCCGAGGCCTTCGGGGACGACCGTGTCCTCAACCTGTGGGACGCTGCCTGGCGCCGAGGCGTGATCGTCCGGTCACGTTCGGTAAGGCCGCGCGGCCCGCTCGTCGAGGCCCGCGCGGCTCCGCCCGGGGCCCGGATATGCAGGTGAAAGCCACTCCGAAACCTTGGTATTGTTGTCCATGTCGCCGCGGGGAACACCCCCGGTCAGGCGCCAGACACCTAGTCCGGGTGGCGGAATGGCAGACGCGCTAGCTTGAGGTGCTAGTGCCCTTTATCGGGCGTGGGGGTTCAAGTCCCCCCTCGGACACTCACAGGGACGTTCGGAAGATCGTCCCGAAGCGTTCACGAAATGCCGGTCGAGTCATGTGACTCGCCGGTATTTCGTCGTTTCTGGGGCCTTCAGGCCTCGTGATCGGCTCGGTGAGGGGTGAGGGGTGAGGGGTGAGGCGGTGGCGGTCCAGGTACTGCGCCCCTCACCTGCGGAAACAGGACATGCCTGCGCGACGGCTGGTAGCCGTGGCGCAGGCATTGGTGGTGCTACTTCCTCCGGAACCACCCAGGCCCCAGTCCCCGGGTGTCCACGATCAAGGGGAAGCTTCACTTCGCCGGACTCTTGAGAGGTGTACCGGCCCCCACCCCCGCCTCCACCAGGAACGGACTCGCCTCGCCCGACCACGACACGTACAGACTGTCGCGCGCTCTCGTGCAGGCGACGAACAGCAGGCAGCGTTCCGACATCATGTCCGTCTCGTGCTGCTTGGCGTCCAGCTCGGCGGGCGTCACCGCCTTCGCGAACGGCACGGCACCGTCGTTGGCGCCGATCACCGCGACGCAGCGGAACTCGAGTCCCTTGAACGAGTGCATGGTTCCGACCCGTACGGCATCCGCCGCGCCCGCTGCGTCGGCGGACCGCAGCGATACGGCGGGGATGCCGGCGGTCTTGAGGTGGGTCACCGCCTTGGCGCACGTCTTGTTGAACCGGGTGCTCACCCCGATCTCCTCGGCGCCGACGCCCGCATCCAGCCACGTCCGCACTTGGGCGACCAGAGCCGCGAGTTCGACGTCCTCGTCCGCCGCCGCGTGCACGGCAGGCCCGTCGCCGTGCAGGGCGGAGCGGTAGCCGAGCAGCGTGTCGTCGCGGCCCTCGTCCTCCAGCTGGGCGATGGGACGGCCGATGAGCAGGGCGGTGGACCAGCGCAGGATCTCCTGGGTGCTGCGGTAGTTCTTGCGCAGTTTCACCGACCGCCCGGTGACCTTGATGCCGAGCGACTTCAAGGACACCTTCGAGTCGTAGATGCGCTGGTGCGGGTCGCCCGCGATGAACAGGTCGTCCGGGCGGGCGGGCACGGCCGCGCGCAGCAGACGCCACTGCGCCGGGTGCAGGTCCTGCGCCTCGTCCACCACCACATGCCGGTATCGCGGCCCCTTCTCCGCCAGCAGCCGCGCCGCCTCCGCGCAGGTCTGCAGCCAGGTCCGGGCCCCGTCCGCGGCCAGGCCGTCCGTGAACCGCTCCACTGTCTCCCACACCAGCGGCCGTTCGGCCGCGGTCAGCCGGCTCCCGCGCCCGCGCCGGTCCGCCGACTCGTACTCGGCGAGGCTCCGGATGTCCTGGGCGAGGATGACGTGCCGGTACTCCTGGGCGAGGAACTGCGCGCTGCCGGGGAAGCCGGTCGCCTTGGCGGCCTTGCCCCAGCGGCTCTCCTCCTCGTTGTTCATCAGTGGCCGCAGAGCCACCGCGCCCGGCGCCTCTGCGACGACCCGGCTGGCGAATCCGTCCACCGTCGAGACGTCCACCTTCTCGCGCAGTTCCGGGTCCTCCACCAGCGACTCGAGGCCGGAGCGGAGCGCGTTGACGAGCGCGTTGGTGTAGGTGGTGAGCAGGATGCGGTCCCCGTCGCGCAGGTGCCCCAGCAGGTGCTTGACGCGGTGCAGGGCGACGACGGTCTTGCCGGTGCCGGGCCCGCCGGTGACCTGGGCCGGCCCCGAGTACGACGCCCGGTAGGCCACCTTGCGCTGCGAGGGGTGCAGGAACACCCGCCAGGCCGCGAACGGCTTCTCCAGGATGTCCCGCAGTTCCTCCGGCGCCGTGACCAGCGCGATGCGCGCCCGGGTGTGCCGGATCGCCGTCTCGTAGTCCTGGGTGTCCACCGGCTGCGTCGACGCCTGGAGGGCGGGCGCGACGATGTCCTGCCACACCTCCTGGATCGGGATCCCTTCGGCGAGGTACTGCAGCACCTCCCGCTGGTCCTGCGGCAGCAGCGGCGCGAACACCTCCAACTGCTCCTTGTCGACGAGCGACCGCGCCTGCCGCAGCGTCTCGTCGTCGATGCCGAGAGCCTTAAGGTCCCCGTCGGAGAACTCGGCGAACAGCCGCTTCTTCGGGGAGCCCTCCGCGACCCGCTCGTACGCCGGCGTGAGCTCGTCCAGGGTCGCGGCGTCCCGGATCTCGACGGCCCGCGTCACCTCGTTGATGCTGGCCTTCTGCTTCTTCGCCCAGGCGATCGCCTTGTCGTGCTGCATGACCCGCAGCAGGATGAACGTGTCCCCCGTCGGCGGAGCGAGGACCACACCGCGCCAGAACTGGTCGATGCGGATCGTCCGTATCTGCTTGTCCTTGGCGTTCGTCAGGCTCTCCAGCTTCAGCCCCTGATCCTTGAAGAGCTGATCGAGGGTGAGCTGGTTGAACTTCTCCCACGCCTCCAGCACGCCCTTCCTGACCGGCGGCTGAAGCTTGGGGAGTTCGGCGAAGAAACCGATGTCGAAGGCGAGCTGCGGCATGAGGGGATCCTAAGGGCCGGGCGGGGTGCGATGCGGGCGGAGTACCAGGTCAGGAGGAGGAGCCGGGGCTGCCACCGTCGAGATCCAGACGGATCACGGCCAGCGTCTCGGCGACCTCGGCGGTGAGTTCGTCGTCCGGGCCGAACACCATGCACAAGTCCTCGTGCAACGGCTCCAGGACGTCGAAGGCGTCCGCGGCCCGGCCCTGCGCGAGCAGCAGCATGCCGATGTCGCGCCGCAGTTCCACGGCCGTCTCGCTCATGTCGCCGTCCACGGACCGGACGACATCGAGGACGTCGTGCAGCCCCGCCAACGCCTCCGTCACCTGGCCGAGTTCGCCCCGGCAGCGCGCCGCCTGCGCCCGGCTGTCCAGCGCCTCCTCACTGCCCGGGCCGCTCACCCGCCCGTAGGCGTCGGCGAGCGCCTCGAACTCGGGCAGCGCGGCCCGGTGGTCGCCCGCCAACTGTCGGCTGACCGCCCGTCGCATGCGCAGCCCGAGGACCGCCTTGTTCTCCGAGCCGAGGGCACGCGCGGCGGGCTCGATCATCTCGCCCACCACCTCGGCGGCCTGCGCGTACCGCTCCTCCTCCAGCAGGGCGCGGTAGTGCGCGTGGACCTCCCGGATCTGCTCCCGCAGCGCCTCCCGCTCGGCCGCCGGAACGGCGGGCGGGAGACCGGGCCCGGCGGCGGCACCGGCGGGCCGCGCGCCCGCGCTGCCGGCGTGGCCGAACTGCTCCAGCAGCTCGTACCGTCCCGCGATCCGCCGTGGCTCCGGCACCTGGTCCCCGCCCCCGCCCCCGTCGAGTTACCGAAGTGGTCTTGGATGCGCTGGAAAGCATTTCGCGGGTGCGGGTTCCGCGCGTCCAACCGGGTCGCGGGCGACCTACGTGATCAGGTCACGGGAGGCGGCGCACTCGGCGGCGCACTCCGCCCAGACGGTCTTGCCGGGCGCGCCCGTGGCGCGGGGCGACCAGCCCCACCGGTCGGCCAGCGCCTCGACGAGCAGCAGGCCGCGCCCGCTGTCGCCGTCCGGCGGCGCGGTGGGAATGCGGGGCACGCGCTCCCCACGGGTGTCGCTGACCTCGATCCGTACGGTGCCGGTTGCCGGGTCGGCGGTGAGCAGGACGTGGAAGTCCCGGCCGGCGACGTGCCCGTGCCGGACGGCGTTGGCGCACAGCTCCGCCGCGACGAGGGTGACGACGTCGTGCGCGTCGCTGCCGTACGGGATGCCCCAGGCGTCGAGCCGGGTCCCGCACAGCCGCCGGGCCAGGCGGGCGCCGCGCGGGGTCGAGCTGAAGCCCATCGCGAACTTGTGCACGGTGAGGGGTGATTGTGCTGCGGTCATGCACTCACCGTGGCGTGTCGTGGCACAGCGTCACCAGGGGTGATGCGCTGACGTCGGCCCTTCGTACGGGGCGGGTGGGCGCTCTGTACGTGGTGGTACGCGAGTACGCGGGGAAGAGGCCGCACCCTCTTGCGGCCGTGCTCGCTGGGCCGGCGGACCGGTCAGTGGGTCAGGACAAGGACGAGGACGACGAGGGCGACGACCGCCGCCACCGCCAGGAAGACCTTCCTCCGCCCCTCCTCCGACACCCGCCGCCGGACGTCGAGTCGTCCGTCACTGCTTCGGAAGACGTAGAACTCCAGGTTGTCGGAGTAGGGCGGCGTCGCCTTGACGACCGTGAGCCGCTTGATCACGACCTCTCGCTCCTTCTCGCCCTTCCGTAGGCGCAGGTGCGGTTCGAGGGCCGAGCGATGGTCAGGGGAGAGGTCGTCGGGAAGCGGATCCTGAATGCCGAGCCGGTCCGTGTGCCAGCCGCCCGAGCCCAGTCCCGAGGCCACTTGCCGGGGCCGTGGGACAGGGGGTGACACTCTCTCGGTCTGTGAGGGCCACTTGATCCGTCCTGCCGTCCAGGACGTGAGGTTCCCGTGTCCACGGCAGGTGGCGCACTCGACGGTGCCTGCCCCCTTGCACGGTACGCAGGGGATGCGCCCACTCGCCTGGCACTCCTGACACCTGACCTTCCCCCAGCCCCGGCACCCGGGACACGCGCTGTCGGGTGTCTGGCATGCCTCGCAGTTCACCCGTTCGTCGGGTCGGTCGGCCCGGCCCGGCTTGGGGGGCCTGGGCGGGGTGCTGGGCAGACCGCCGTGCTTGAGGGTTTGCGTGCATGCGGTGACGCCCTGGCACACGGTGCATACGCGGGCGGGCTCGCACGGGCGGTACCTCATGCCGTTGCAGTCGGCACACCGCCGCCGGCCGTTGCCGCAGTCACAGGACCGGAGATGCACCGTGCCGCGCTTGACCAGGTCGAGCGGCCGGTCTCCGGGCTTCTCGTGCGGGCTCAGCTTGTAGTTTTCCAGCACGTCGTACACCGGTCGCTCCGAGAGGTCGACGGCGCCGGGCTCGTGCTGTGTCCCCTCGGTGCGTTGCTCGACGCGCCGGGTGACGGTGCCTTCAAGCAGGTGCAGGCGGGTGAGGCGGAAATCCGCAGGGGCCGCGCCAAGACGCCTGCTCCGGCCGCGTGCCAGGAAGGCGCTGAGCGCCGCACGCACCTCGTCGTCGGACGGATCGTTGGGTGCCACCACGAAACTTGCTCCCCCCAAGCAGTGCCTCTCCCGCCCGAGAGCAGGGGCCGAACCGGTGCCGAGCGCCCCCAGTGTGACGGGACAGGGCCCGCCGCGAAAGGGCGCGAAAGGGAGAGCTCATGTTGCCGCCCGTCCGAGCGGCGCGCGCAGCAGTCTGTGCCGGAAGTGGTGCGCACCAAGCCTGGCCACCGCGGGCACGGCGGGCGGCGCGTCGGCCCCTGGGCGTCGCGTGACCTGTGGTGATGCCACGGCGTTAACCCGTCGGGGCGGGCTCGACCCCTGTGTCCGGCGAGGTGCGGCAAGAGGTGGGCAGGGCGGTGACCGTGAGGGACGTGGAAGCGGAGCAGCGGCAGCAGCGGCCGGAGGACGAGCCGGGGACGGGGGTGGTGACCGCGTTCGGGCGGCAGTTGAAGCTGCTGCGGGTCCGGGCGGGGATGGACCGGGCGGAGTTCGGCAAGCGGGTCGGGTACTCGGCGGACACCGTGGCGTCGATCGAGCAGGGGAGGCGGATCCCGCAGGCCCGGTTCATCGAGCGGGCGGATGAGGTGCTGGGGGCTGGCGGGTTGCTCACGGCGTTGAAGGAGGAGGTGGGGCGGGCTCAGTATCCGGCGTTCTTCCGGGACGCGGCGAGGTTGGAGGCCGATGCGCACGAACTCTTCCTGTACGCGGTACAGGCGATCCCTGGGCTTCTGCAGACCGAGGAGTACACGCGTGCTCTCCTCGCCATGCGGCGACCGCTACTGGACGAAGACACAATGGAACAGCGAGTCGCAGCGAGGCTGTCACGCCAAGAGATCTTGAGCCGCTGGCCAGCACCTCTCATGAGCTTTGTCATCGAAGAGGCCGTGCTCCGTAAACCCTTCGGCGGTACGCCGGTTCTGCGCGGTGTCCTCGAAAACGTCCTACTGACCGGGCAGAAACGCAACGTGGAGATCCAGGTCATGCCGAACGACCGCGAGGACAATGCCGGCGTGGACGGCCCCTTCACGTTGATCACGCCGAGGCGGGGTGACCAGATCGCGTACCTGGAAGTACAAGGACGCAGCATCCTGGTCAGCGACCGAGACGAAGTACGGTCCATCTCAGCACGTTATGGGATCATCCGAAGTCAGGCTCTCACTCCGCGAGAGTCCCTGGGATTCGTAGAGAAGGTGCTGGGAGAGCTATGAACACGGGTGAGTCGTGGCGCAAGAGCAGCTACAGCGGCGCGGAGGGCGGCGAGTGCATCGAGGTCGCCGAGACGAGCGGAGCCATCTGGGTACGTGACTCCAAGCGACCGACGGAAGCCAGACTGTCCTTCGGGGCCGACGCATGGGCCGACTTCGTGCGGATGACCGCGCGACGCTGAACTGACTGAAACTGCCGGGGCTCGGTGCGCGCGTCGCACCGAGCCCCGAGCATGTCAGATATCCTCCAGCCCCTCCTCCCGGCGGATCATCCGCCAGGCCGCGCGGCGGGCGCTGCGGTCGAGGTTGGACTTGAAGTCGCGGTCCGTGCCGAAGTACCGCTTGCCGAGGGTGTCGATCGTGGAGACATGATCCATCATGTTCTCCTCGAACTTCTTGTCGAAGACGATGCCGAAGTTCTCCTCGTCGTTGACGAGGGCGGCGGCCCGGACCTTCGGGTCTTTCTTGGTGGCGTTGAAGGCCGGGAGGACGTCCTCCTCGGTGAACTCCGTGCCGAACTTGGCGTTGAACTTTTCGATCAGCTCGGACAGCAGTGACTTCTCGGCGTCCTTCGCGCCGCCCGCCCCGTCCCCGAAGCCCTTGAGCTCGGCGGGTCCCTCCGGGTTGAGGGACACGTCGTACTCGCCGGTCTTCTCGACGCGCAGGTGGCTGAGGTCCACTTCACCTACGTTGACTCCGCCGTCCGCGAGGCGGGGGAGCCGGTTGAGCAGGTAGCGGCCGTAGAGGTACAAGCGCTCCAACTCGGCGTCCTGGTAGGGCACGATCTGCGCGAGGAACCCGTACTTGCGAACGTAGCCGTTGAGGTTGGCCCGGAAGTCCTCGGCGGCCTCGACGTCGTCCTCCTCGTCGCTCTCCAGGAGGTGGGTGAAGCGGGTGACGGCGGGGGACAGGAGCCGATACAGCTCGGCGTGCAGCTTCTCCCACTTGGACTGGGAGCCACCCGCCTTCTCCTGCGCCTCGAAGTACGCGGCGACGAACTCGTCCATGTCCTGCTCCGAGATGATCGGCGCGGACATGACGCGGCTCTGTGCCGAGTACAGGAGGTTCGGGTCGGAGGGCAGGGTCTGCGCCTCCTCGAAGTACGGGCGGAACGCCTCCCTGATGTCCTCGGCGTCGTTGACGAAGTCGAGGACGGCGAGGTCGGCCTGGGACTTGCGTTCAGCGGTGCGGTTGAGGCGCGAGAGGGTCTGCACGGCGGCGATGCCGGTCAGCGTCTGTTGACGTACATCGTCGTGAGGAGCGGCTGGTCGAAGCCGGTCTGGTACTTCTCGGCGACGACCAGGATCCGGTACTCCTGCTGCCCCTTGCCGCCGGCCTTCGCTGCCTTGTCGTCGGCACGGGTGTAGCCGAACGCCTTCGGTAGCGCGCTTTCCGACAGGCCGCCGTTCTCCTTGCTCTCGGTGGTCTCGTCGCCGTCGATGGTGAGGGACCCGGAGAAGGCGACCAGGACACCTAGGTCCGGGTACTTGGTGTCGTAGTCGCGGTCGGCGATGTAACTGCGGATGGCGCGGGCCATCTGCACGGCGGAGAGACGGGAGGCCGTGACCACCATGGCCTTGGCGCGTCCTCCGAGCCGGCCGCGGGTGTGGTGGACGAAGTGCTCGACGATCACCTGGGCGTGCTGGGACACCGTGTGCTCGTGCATGAGCGCGAACCGGGCGAGCAGGCTGTTGGCCTTGGAGGGGTCGACCTCCTTCTCGTCGTGGTTGAGGTTCGCGAGTTTCCAATAGGTGTTGTAGGTGACGTAGTTGCGCAGAGGGTCGAGGATGAAGCCTTCCTCGATGGCCTGGCGCATGGAGTAGGTGTGGAAGGGGCGGTAGACGGTCTTGCCGTTCTCCACGTCTTCCGTGCCGAAGAGTTCGAGGGTCTTGGACTTGGGCGTGGCGGTGAAGGCGAAGTAGGAGAGGTTGCCGGCCCGGGAGCGCGCCACCGCCTTCGCCTTCAGCTGGGTGTCCAGGGTGACCGTGGTCGCGCCCTCGTCGTCCGAGTCGGCGTCCAGGCCGAGGTCGCGCAGGGCGGACTTCACGGCGGTGGCGGCGTCGCCGGACTGGGAGGAGTGCGCCTCGTCGACGATGATCGCGAAGCGGCTGCCCTTGATCTCGGTCGGGTTGCGCTTGATGTAGTCGAGCAGCGCCGGGAACGAGTGCAGAGTGACCGTGACGATCTTCCCGGTGTCCCGGGAGAGCGCGCGGGCGAGCTGCTCGCTCTTCGCCCCGTGCTTCTCGTCGACCTTCACGACCAGGCCGTCATGCCGGGCGCTTCGTCCGTGCGCGTGACGGTGATCGAAGGGGAGGTCGGCTACTCGGCTGACAGCGACCGTGCCTTCCCCCTGGCCAACATCGAGGTGGATCTCCCCACGCGCGAACAGGACAGCCGGCGGAACAAGATCGAGATCAAGTTCCGCTACAACGAGAGCGGCATCCTGCGCTTCACCGCCACCCACGCGGAGACCGGCGTGGTGCTTGCCGAGCGGGAGATCGACTCCTTCGGACCCGACGGCACCCCACTGCAGCACGGTCTCGACGATGAGCTGACCCGCCTCCTGGCCCACACCGTCCGCCCGTTCGCCGACGGCTCCTCCACCGTCCGGCACCTCTCGGCAGCCGAAACGGCCAACGCCCGCCCCGCACCGATCGACATGTCCGTGCGTGTAGTGGAGGCCGACCCGGCCGTGACGATCAACGGCGAGCCGCAGGGCTTGGTGACGGGGGGACTTTGACCAGCCTCTGCACTTTGGTGGGTGATCTGCGGGTGCGCCAGAGCGCGCTCCACTGCTGCGGCAGATAGCGGGGGCCAGCGGATCCTGTCGCTGGCCGCCGGTGGCCTGGATGCCCGCCTTGCCCAGGCCCCCGGCGGCGAACTGGACCATCTCGACTTCTTTCAAGGCCTCTGTCAGGACGAGATCACTCGACGCGAGACCGCCACCTTCGAACGCCCCCGCAGGACGCCGCCCGCGCTCAGCACCTCACCTCTGCCCTGTCGATCAGCTCCGGCTTGCGGATGCGTCGGCCGAACTCGACCGACGTGATCTGGTCCTTCCCGTAGCCGACACGGGAGCCGAGGCAGGTTGTCCAGGACCCGCCGTACAGTCGCGTTCGGGGTCTGTTGCGCCAGCCAGTCGCGCAGTTCGTCGGCCGACCGGTCGGCCTTGCCGTCCTTGGGGCCGACACCGGCCACCAGCGCCGCCCACAGCCGACGCCAGGCGCCGACGGAGTAATGGCGCAGCAGCACTCCCCGCCAACCGGCCGTCTCAGGAATCTCCGTCAACACGGGATCCGTTGTCGCATCGCCACCGAAAGCCACCGCGGAGCGCAGCGTCTCCTGACACCCGTTGCCCTCATGACCGTGGAGATCGATCGCCCGGCCGAGGATACGGAGGGTCGCACGCCGAGTGCGGTCGGGCGCCTCCCAGTCCCCCCGCGACTGGGTCCCTCCACCGCGAGTTGCGGTCAGCACGTCCGTCAGCCATTCCCGCTCGGCCGGACACGGGACCCCAAGAGCCGCCTGCCGCGCTGTCTCCAGGTCGGCGGAGGACACGACGTCCCGCGCCGCGAGTGACAGTAGAGGGGCGAAGGGATCTTTGACCGCAGGAGGGCACGGGCACCGGCCGGGTTTGAGCACTCCGTCCCGGACCCGCCACGGTGCCGAGCACCGTTGCGGGTCCGCCGTACTGGTCCCAAAAGCCCCAGCGGCGGGGTGAGTACGACTGGCCCAGCTGCTCCTCGTCGGCGGCTCGCGCGAGTTCCAGTCCCTCTGCGCAGAAACCCCGCGCCCGATCGACCCCGTGGGCAAGCCACGCCGGATCTGTCTCCGTGTGGTGCAGGAGCGCCGCCAGGAGGACCTCGCTGCGGCGGACCGCCCGGCGGCACGCAGTGATGTCCCATACGTTTCGTTCTGCGTGCGCCGCGATCGCCGCGTACAGGCAGCCGCACCCCGCCGTTCACCGTCATGACCTCGATGCCCTCCAAGGCCTGATGCCCCGCACAGAAAGGTCAGCGCCCCATGTCCGTCGACCGGATTGCCTGGGAAGCCGCAGTACGCCACCTCTTCGAGGACGCGTTCCCGTACGACGCCACGGGTCCACGACGCCACGAGGACTGGACCCTCGACGTTCTCGCGCTGATGGCCCGGGCCGTACCGGACCCCCGGGGCTGGACCGGTCTCGACGACACGGCGCAGGCCCCGGAGCGCGAGACGTACCCCACGTATCCGTTCGCCGTCCGCCCTCCGGAGTACATCGCGGCACGTCTCCATGAGATCGACCGGGCCAGCGCCGAGAACCTGCTGCTGGCCCTCACGGACGACTGCTGCACCCTGTCCAACCTGAAGCGCTTCACGGAGAGTGAGGAGGAACTGCGGGCGATGGCACGCACGATCCTCGCCCGGTACGGAGACGAGGCCACCTACCACACCAACGTCAACAAGCCAGGCCATGTCCGTGGCACGCTCGACTTCACGTCATCGGGTTGGGCTTACAGCCCGCTGGCGCTCACCGACGACTACTCGGAGGACTGCGGCCTGATCGTCGTCTCCGACACCGAGGTGGGCATGTTCTGGAACTTCTCCGACTACTGATCCGTACAAGCGCAGCTCCTGACAGCCCGTGGGGCGCGTCCAGCTGGAGGTCGACCTGCTGGCCGGGCCGGGGGCCCGTCGACGTCCGCGCGGCGCGCGTGGTGCTGAGCCGCGAGCCGTCGAGCCCGCACGGCTTCGTCGTCCGCACGACCGTCCCGGTCTACGTGTAGGGGCTGCCGCGCATGTCCATGAAGCCCCTCGAACACGACCGCCGGTACGGCGAGCTGGAGCAGGTGATGCGCGCCTACCTGGGGCAGCCGGTCGACGACACCCCGGAGCGGCGCAGCCGGGCGCTGGACGCCCACCTCCGTCTGGCACTCGCGCCCCTGGGCCGTCGCGGAGGCGGAGCGCCAGCTACGCGAGTACAGCCGCAACCCGCCGGGTCGCTTCCGGCAGAGGCTGGGCGAGTTCTACCCGATGCCGGACACCGGGAGGGCGGAGTCCGAGATCGGTGAATGGTTGATGGTGCTGGCCGATCACCTGAAGAAGAGCGTCGAGGAAGGCGACGTCCCAGGACCGTCGTCCCCGCAGACGCACCGGGAGTGGCACGCGCGCTTCCCGGAGACCGCACAATTCCTCGGGGGCTGGTTCTCGCAGGACATCGTCGACGAGTTCCCCGACCATGACGAGGCCGTCGCCGACTACGCCGCCACCACCGACCCCCACCTGGTAGCACGCCTCGTGGGCGAACTCCACGAACTGCTCGCCCTCCCCCTGGACGAAGGGGACTACGCCCTGGCAGCCGCCGAACTGGGCATGGAGGTCGGCCGACCCGAACTCTTCTCCTACGGCGCCTGGTTCCAGGCGGTGGCGGCGACACTGTCTGGCGGCTGATCCGGGAGCACCGTGCGCGGGAGATTGTGCGCCTCCGGTGAGGTCGCCGCCCAGCACCCCGGAGAACCACAGGTCGGCCGAGCGGCTGTTCACCGGGCTCCTCGACGATCTCCTTCACCTCGTCGACGGTGAGGGCCGGGTTGATCGACGTCCCGTCGTCGTCGCGGTCGCACACCACGAACTCCTCCGGCCGCAGCCGGTTGACGAGCGCCGGGGAGTGGGTGGCCACGATGAACTGCGTCCACTCGGCGGCTTCGCGCAGCCGCTGCACCACGAGTTCCAGGGCTTGCGGGTGCAGCCCGTGGCCGATCTCCTCGATGCGGGTGAACGCCGGTGGGCTGGGGTCGTACAGCAGGGCGAGCAGGCCCGAGGAGGCGGACCGTCCCGTAGGAGGCGTCGGCGAGCGGGGTCAGGAGGCGCAGGCCGCGCTCGCGCAGCACGAAGGTCAATTGGTCGGTCGACCCGCCGACCTCCTCGAACTCGATGTTCTCCAGTGCGGTGCTACGCGCGCAAGGGTCTCGACCGGACGGTGCATTCAAGGGGCCCTTCTCGCGTTGCGGGACGCGTCCGTGCCGGCGGGTGGTCTCACCACGCGGAGCGGCTGCCCTGATCCCCACGGACGGAGCCGGGCTCTTTCTTTTCTCTTCAACTTCTAGTCGAATAGCGGCACTTGAGTCACACGCGTGTCATACGTTGCGGACGTCCCCGACCAGGACGCCCCCTGTCCGCAGCCGACCGAGGAGACATGCATGCCCAGCTCCCCCCTGAGCCGTCGCGCGTTCGTGCTGCTCGGTGCCGCTGTCGCCGCCGCTGCCGGAGCCCGGACCTCGGTGGCCGTCGCCGCGCCCACCCGCACGCCGACGCCCGTGCGGATCGTCGACGACAGGGCGACCCCCGCCACCCGCGCGCTCTACGCCTACCTGAAGCGGCAGCAGGGCAACGGCATCCTCTTCGGGCACCAGCACGACCTCACCTACGGCTTCACGTTCACCACCCCCGACGGCAAGTCGTCCGACACCAGGGCGGCGGTGGGCGACTACCCCGCGGTCTTCGGCTGGGACACCCTCGTCCTCGACGGCGACGAACGCCCCGGCGTCGAGGGCGCCTCCCACGCCGAGAACATCGCCGCGCTCAGCCGGTGCATCCGGCAGGGGGACGCACGCGGCGGGATCAACACCCTCAGCGCCCACCTGCCGAACTTCGTCACCGGCGGGGACTTCTACGACACCACGGGCCGCGTGGTCCGGCAGATCCTGCCCGGCGGCGCGAAGCACGCGGCCTTCAACGCCTTCCTCGACCGCATCGCGAAAGCGGTCAAGGGCGCGCGACGGCCGGACGGCACGGCGATCCCGGTGATCTTCCGCCCCTTCCACGAGAACAACGGCGGCTGGTTCTGGTGGGGCGCCGGCCACACCACCTCGGGCGAGTTCATCGAGCTGTTCCGCTACACCGTCGAGTACCTGCGCGACACCAGGGGCGTCCACAACCTGCTCTACGCCTACTCGCCCAACGCCAGTCTCGGCGGCGACCCGGCCGGCTACCTGAAGACCTACCCGGGCGACCGCTTCGTCGACATCCTCGGCTACGACTCCTACGACGAAGCCGCCGGGCCGACGCCCTGGCTGGACGGTCTGGTGAGGGACCTGGCGATGGTCGTCCGGCTGGCCACCGAGCGCGGCAAGGTGCCTGCCTTCACCGAGTTCGGCGAGAGCGGCACCGAGGTCCGCGACCCGCAGTGGTTCACCCACCTGCTGCAGGCCCTCAAGGCCGACCCGCTGGCCCGCCAGGTGACGTACATGGCCACCTGGGCCAACTTCGGCGGCACCAGGCGCGCCTACGTGCCGTACCCCGGCCACGCCCTGCTGCCGGACTTCGCCGCCTTCCACCGGGACGCACACACCCGGTTCGCCGCCGACCTGCGAGGGGTGTTCTCGGCGCGCACCACCGCCGTCAGGAACGGCCCGGTCATGCATCTGGTGACCCCCACGGACCGACAGCGCGTGACGGGCCCGAGGACCACCGTCCGCGTGCGGGTCACGCCCGCGCGGGCGAGCCGGGTCACCTACAGCGTGAACGGCGGACGCCCCAGAGCACTGCGTCTCGACGCCGACGGCTTCTACTCGGCCGACTGGTCGACAGGCCCCGCCCTGAGGAAGAACGGCTCGGCGACCCTCACCGTGCGCGCACGGGTGGACGGCCGGACGCTCACCGACTCGGCGGTGGTCCTCCTCGGCGAGCCCGCACCGCTGCCCGCCGGCTGGATCGACGACTTCGAGGGGTACGCAGGGGACGACATCGCCCTGAACGAGGCGTACACCCACCTCAACTCCCACACCCTCACCCTGTCGCCCGAGCACAAGTCGTCGGGCTCCTACGGGCTGGCCTACGCGTACGACTTCTCCGGCGCGGAGTTCACCGGCATCGGCAAGCCGCTCGCCGTGGACTGGTCCGCGTTCACGTCCCTGGCGATGTGGCTGCGGGGCGACGGTTCGGAGAACGGCGGGGCGCTGGAGATCGTCGCCGACGGCATCCAGTTCCAGTACCGGTTTCCGCTGACCGACACCGGCGGGCAGGAGATCACGGTGCCTTTCGGCGAGTTCCAGCCCGCGCCCTGGGACACGGCACACCCCGGAGCCGTGCTCGACGCGGCCCGCCTGGCCAAGGTCACGGCGTTCACCCTGTACCTCGGCCGGGGCGGCGGCACGGTGACCAAGGGCGTGGTGTACGTGGACGACATCAGGGCCGTCGCGGAGCCGCGGAAAATACGGTGACCCGGCCCCGTCGCCGTCCCTAGACTCGCCACACATCGCGCGCCGCACGAGATCGCGGCGCGCGGTCCGCACGCATGACGCATGGCGCATGACGTGTGTCCTGTGGCGCATGACGTGAGGAACGACGAGAGAGGGGAGCCCGGCCGTGTGTGACCGCACCGCTGTCGTCGTCCCCTCCTCCCTGTACGAGGTGATCCTCGTGTCCTCGTCCGTCCGGTGCCCGCTGCGCGGCCGGTACCGGATGCCCGTGACGCGGGCCTGACGTCGAACCCACGCGCCGAGAGGCGAGGACGGCCCTGTCCTCGCCCCGTCCTCGGCATGCCCTCGTCGTACCCGCCCCGCACGGGAATCGCGCTGCCCTGACACAGCTCAGCTGAAAGGCCACGGGCCATGCGCACCGTCGACACCACCACCCTGACCGCCGTCCGCAACCTGGGCATCCTTGCCCACGTCGACGCCGGGAAGACCACCGTCACCGAGCGGATCCTCTATGTCACCGGCACCACGCACAAGCGGGGCGAGGTCCACGACGGGACGACCGTCACCGACTTCGATCCGCAGGAACGGGACCGCGGCATCACGATCTTCTCCGCTGCCGTCAGCTGCGCCTGGGACGGCCACCGGATCAATCTGATCGACACACCGGGCCACGTCGACTTCGCCGATGAGGTGGAGCGCTCGCTCCGGGTGCTCGACGGCGCGATCGCCGTGTTCGACGCGGTCGCGGGCGTGGAGCCGCAGAGCGAGTCGGTGTGGCGGCAGGCCGACCGGCACGGCGTACCGAGGGTCGCCTTCGTCAACAAGCTGGACCGCGCCGGGGCCGACCTCGACAGCGCGGTCGACTCCATCCGGCGGCGGCTGCACCCCGCGCCGCTGGTCGTGCAGCTGCCCATCGGGACGGAGGACGGTTTCACCGGCGTCGTGGACCTCCTCCGCATGCGGGCGCTGACCTGGGCCGACGGCAGCGACGACGTACAGGAAGGGTCCGTGCCCGAAGCCCTGCGCGACGAGGCGGAGCGCCGCCGGCGACAACTGGAGGAAGCCGTGGCGGAACTGCACGCCGGCGCCCTCGACGAGTTCTGCGCGCAGTCCACGCTCTCCGCGCCGACGCTCGCCACGGCACTGCGCGACCTGACCGCGAGCGGTGAGGGCGTGGTCGTCCTGTGCGGCTCCGCCTACCGCAACCGCGGCATCGAACCGCTGCTCGACGCGGCCGTGGCCTATCTGCCCTCACCGGTGGACGTGCCGCCCGTACGCGGTACGCACGACGGTACGGAGCAGGAGCGGACCGCCGACCCGGAGGCACCCCTCGCCGCGCTGGCGTTCAAGGTCAGCGCGACGGCCACCGGGCGGCTGACGTATCTGCGGCTGTACTCGGGGACGATCAGGAAGGGAGACACCGTGCTGGACGCGGGCACCCGGCGCACCGAGCGGATCGGACGAATCCTTCGGGTGCGGGCCGACCGGCATGCCGAGCTGGACGGGGCATCGGCCGGGGACATCGTCGCCGTGATCGGCCTCAAGGCCGCACGCGCGGGGACGACCCTGTGCGCACCGGCGGCTCCGCTGCTCCTCGAACCGCCGTCCGTCGCCGACCCGGTGGTGTCGGTGGCCGTGGAGGCCCGCAGGAGCACGGACATCGACCGGCTGGCGTCGGCGCTGGCACGGCTCGCGGAGGAGGACCCCTCGCTGGTGGTGCGGACCGATTCCGAGACCGGACAGACCGTGCTGTCCGGTATGGGGGAACTGCATCTGGAGGTGGCGGTGGAGAAGATCCGGCAGACGTCCGGCGTGGAGGTCACGGTCGGCCGGCCACGGGTCGCCTATCGCGAGACGGTCGTCCGAGGTGTGTCCGGCCTGGTCTTCCGGCATGTCAAACAGGACGGGGGCGCCGGGCAGTTCGCCCATGTCGTCCTCGATGTCGCCCCCCTGGAGGCGGCGGACGACGACAATGCGGACGGCGCGACCGGCTTCGCCTTCCGTTCGACCGTCGTCGGCGGACGCGTGCCGCAGGAGTTCGTGCGCGCGGTGGAGGCCGGGTGCCGGGACGCCCTCGCGGAGGGGCCCCTCGCCGGTCACCCGGTGACCGGGCTGAGCGTCACCCTGACCGACGGGGCGACCCACTCCAAGGACTCCTCGGAGATGGCGTTCCGCACGGCCGGGCGGCTCGCGCTGCGCGAGGCGCTGCGCGGCAGTGCCATGGCGCTGCTGGAGCCGGTCGCCGAGGTCACCGTGACCGTGCCCGCGGACGCGGTGGGCGGGGTGCTCGGGGATCTCGCGGCGCGGCGCGGGCGGGTGTCCGACTCGGTGGCCCGGGCGGGGTCGGTGGTCGTCAGCGCGACCGTGCCGCTGGCCGAGCTGTTCGGGTACGCGACGCGGCTGCGCAGTCGTACGCAGGGGAGGGGGACGTTCACGACGCGGCCCGCCGGGTACGCGGTGGCACCTGCCGCCGCGGTGGTGAGTGAGCGTTAGGGGGCTGCCCCGCGATTCCCTGACGCTTGTCGCGCGGTTCCCCGCGCCCCCTGACAGGGGGCGCGGGGAACGCTGTGTGCGCGTCAGGCCCAGGGGGTCACTGCCGTGAAGGAGCTGTCGGCCCGGAAGGTGTCCGTGGCCTGGTAGGTGTCCACGCGGAGTTCGTAGTTGTAGTGGCGGAGGTAGCGGCCGGGATAGTTGTACGACTCCAGGCTGACGGAGCCGGACGCGCTGCCCGGGCGGGCGCAGTACGTGGCGTCCTTGTTGAAGACGGCCGTGCCGTTGCTCGCGTCGAAACGGACCCGGAAGTCCCAGTGGCGGAGATAGCGGCCGGAGGAGTCGCGGAAGGAGTAGCAGTTGGCGTCCGCGAGGCCGGGCACGATCGTGAGGGTGGCGCTCTGCTTGACGGCGGTGGTGCTGGAGGAGGTCACCGGGTCGATGTAGCCGAGGCTGTCGGAGCGGACCGCGGCATAGCGGCCCGGGTAGTTGACGGACTGCAAGGACCGGGTGGTGTTGGCCGGCAGGGTCGCGCCGCCGGACACCGTCTCCTTCAGGACGGTCAGATGGCGGACGAAGCCGCTGAGGCCCGGCAGCTCGGTCCGCGGGGTCCAGGTGGCGAAGTTGTCGTAGCTGTCGCTGTACCAGTACTTGCCGTCGCGGTAGGCGTCGAAGAAGATGCGCCAGCCTCCGTTGTCGAGCGGGACCAGGGCCGGGCCCTCGTTCCAGGATCCCCAGCCCGCCCAGTCTCCGGTCTTCCGGATGGTGTAGGGGCCGGTGAGGCTGGAGGCGGTGGCGTACTCGAGGTACTTGGTGGTCTCGTTCTTGATGATCGCGTGGTAGGTGGAGCCGACCTTGACGACGAAGGTGTCGATGTAGTTCGGCGCGATGCCGGCCAGCTGGGTGGGCGCGGACCAGGTGGTCAGCGCGGAGTTGGTCGCCGTGATCTTGTAGGGCGTGAAGTGGGTGGCCGTGCTCGCCGTCGTCAGGGACACGATGATGCTGACGCTGCCGTCGGTGTCGATGAACCACTCGGGTGCCCAGGTGCGGGTCAGCCCGCTGATCGGGATCGTGTAGTTGTACAGGAACGTCCAGTTCACCCGGTCGGTGCTCCGGGCGAAACCGATCGTGTTGCCGGTCCAGTTGGTGGTGTAGGTGATGTAGTAGAAGCCGTCCGTGTGCCTGAAGACGCTGGGGTCACGGATCAGCCCGGAGGGTGGGGTGTAGGCCGGGCCCTTGCGGAGGGTGAAGCCGGTCGCGTCCGGTGAGTCGTAGACGTACATGTTCGACTCGCTGGAGTTGGTGAACGCGGTCATCGTGTACCGCGTCGCCTGCCCCGCCGGTGGATGAGCGGCTCCGGCCGGTCCGGCGAAGGCGGTGGTGAGGCCCAGCAGGGCGGCCACCGAGGTCAGCAGGGCGAGGACCGCCCTGAGGGTTCTGTTCAACGCTCGTCCCATTTCTGCGTGAACTGCCCTGAGGCGTCGGGATGTTGTTCGAAATGTCGCACCTCGTGCGGAACTTCGGTCAGAAGATAAGAGGGAGGTATGTGCACGTCAATGACTTGCGCAGGAGTTTCTGCGAGGCGTCATTCCGCTTTGCGCCCGCGGTGACTCCGCTGCGCCTCCCGCTCACCCCCGCGGGTGACCCCGGCGTTGCCTCCGGCCCCGCGTTTCCCCAGCTCACCCCGTGTTTCCTGACCACCCTCCCGGCGGGCAACAGGAAACCCGTCGACCGCCTGTGGGCAAGGGGGCAAGTCTGGATCCGTCAGCACGCAGCGAGACGGACCAGCGAGGCCGAGGGGGACCCGATGAGACGCACGCTCATGTCTCTGTGGGCAGTCGTGACGGTCGTGGCGACCGCCGCGACCGGATGCACGGCGGACGCCGAGGCGGACAGGCCGGGCTCGGCCACCACGGCCGCCCGCCAGGCCCGGCCCCAACCGCTGACCTGGCGGCAGGAGCTGCGCGTCGGCGACGCCCAGCAGCGCCTGATGAAGCAGTGCATGAACCGCAAGGGCTTCGACTACTGGGAGGACCGCACCCTGACCCTGAGTGAGAGCCGCCCGGTGCGCTTCGTCCAGGACGACGTGGAGTGGGCCCGAGTACACGGGTACGGAGGCCGGATCGACGCGAAGAGCCGGCGCGTTCACGAACGCAACCCCATCGGTACCTACCGCGAGGGCCTCTCCGCGTCCCGGCGTGCCGCCTTCGACACCGCGCTCGACGGGGGCGACGACGCACGCATCCTCACCGCACCAGTGCCGGGGCTCAAGGGCGAGGTCCGCAAGAGGACCGGCGGCTGCACGGAGGAGGCCGAACGCAAGCTGTTCGGCGATCCGGCCGAATGGTTCCGCACCGGCAAGGTCGCGAAGGGCCTCAGTGGGCTCTACGGCGAGGACCTGATGAAGGATCGCCGGCTCACCGCGGCGATCGCGGCCTGGTCCCGGTGCATGAAGAAGGCCGGGCACCCCTACAAGGACTCCCAGGCGGCCCGCGAAGCCGTCCGGGTCAACACCGTCCGCCTGGGCGAGGCCCGCGCCGACGAGGCGTTCGCCGACGAGCGGAGGACCGCCGTCGCGGACGCGACCTGCGCCCGCCGGACGTCCCTGCGGTCCGTGGCCTGGGCCCGGGAGACGTACTACGAAGACCGCCTGCGCGACCGGTACGGCAAGGACATCGACACCTACCGACGTCTCGCTCAGCAGGCCCACGACCGGGCGGTGCGCATCGTCCCGGAGCGGGACTGACCATCTCCGCTCCGGACACGGGCACCGCTCTGCACCACCCACGCACACCAAGCGAAACGAGGGGAAACACCATGCGCAAGTTCACCGTCGCGGCAGCGCTCGTCGGACTCACCGCCCTGGGCGTCGTCGTACCCGCGACTGCCTCCCAGGCGGCCGACAACGCCGTCGCCGGCCCCGGCTGCGACAGCAAGTGGGGTCCGCGCAACGGCAACATGTACGCCTGGCAGGACCTGGACTGCTCGGGTCCCCTGCTGATCACAGCCGCCGGAAACAGCTCCAACTGGGGCACGGCCGCCAACGACAAGGCCACCTCCGTCATGAACCGCGGCTTCGTCGGCGGCCTCGACCACGTCGCCTTCTACGAGCACGACCAGCACCGCGGCGGCCACGCCTGCCTGGCCCCGAACGAGCTCTACGCCGACAACCTGACCGACGACCGGTTCAACAACGGCGTCATCGTGAACGACCAGATCACCTCGCACCGCTGGGTCAACGGGAGCGCCTGCGGCGCCTTCGTGAAGTAGTCCTCCCGATCGGCGGGTGCGGCCCGGGACCGACCGACCCGGGCCGCACCGGCCGCCTTCGGAGGACACATCACTCATCGACACGGGGAGGGAACGGCATGATGCGCAAGCTGACGGTCACAGCGGCGGTCCTCGGGCTCGCCGCGCTCGGACTCGCCGCGCCCACCGCCGCCGCGCAGGCGGCGCAGGGTGCCGCCTCGAACTGCGAGGGCGTACGGCCTCCGTCCGGCACCGCCGTCCTGGCCTGGGACGGCCCGAACTGCACCGGAGAACCTCTGCCCATCCCCTCGGGGGGCGGGGACTGGGGCGCCGCCGGTGACAGGGCCTCTTCCGTGATGTACCGCAACCCCTTCGTCGGCGGCCACGACCACGTCGCCTTCTACGAGAACGCGACCTTCTCCGGCGGACACGCCTGTCTCTCGCCGGGCGAACTGTACGCCGCCGACCTGACCCACAACCGCTTCGGCAATGGCGCCGTCGTCGACAACAACATCAGTGCGCACCGGTGGGTGAACAGGACTGCCTGCGCGGCCTTCCTCCGCTGATGTCGCAGGTCTGAGGGAGAATTACATCCGGAACCGTCTGCCCGCGGTTCCGGATGTTCGTGTTTTCGCCACTCCGAGTGAAAGACTTGGCCGCCCCCCTGGACCCGGCAGTAACCTGGGCACTCGCCGTCTCACGGCCGCACTGCCTTGGGGGACACCTTGGGGGACCCGCAGCACGGACAGGACTCAGACCCTCATCACGGACGGGACCGGGACGCGCTGACCACGCTGTCCTTCCCGGCACAACTGAGACGGCTGAGACGGGAACGCGGACTGTCGCTCACCGACCTGGCCCGACAGACCCACTACAGCAAGGGCTACCTCAGCAAGATCGAGACCGGCACCAAGCGCGCCACCGTCGACGTGGCCCGGCTGTGCGACCAAGTACTCGGCGCCGAGGGGGAGTTGCTGAGGCTGGTGCAGCAGGCGCCGCCCCGTGGGGACGACCCCGGCACCGGCACCGACACCGGGGGGCGGCAGTCCGACGAGACCTGTCCCTACCGCGGCCTGGCGGCGTTCACCCCCCGGGACGCGGAGATGTTCTTCGGCCGGGACCGCGCGACGGCCGCGCTGGTGGAGCGGATCTTCGAACGGATCGACACCGGACCGCTGATGCTCGTCGCACCGTCCGGCGCGGGCAAGTCGTCGCTGCTCAACGCCGGTCTCGTACCGGCGCTTCGACGCGGCGACCTCCCCATGCCGGGCGCCGACCGCTGGCCGGTGGTGCTGCTCACCCCCACCTCGCGCCCCCTGGACGAACTGCTGGAGCGCTTCGCGAAGGCGCTGGGCAGCGACCTCGGCATCACCGCCGACGAGGTGCGGGACAACCCGGGCGCCCTGCTCGGCGCCGTACGGGCCCGCTCGGACCACTCGCCGCGGGCCGAGGGGACACGGCGCCCCCCGCCACCCCGACCGGTGTTGATCGTCGACCAGTTCGAAGAGCTCTTCACCCTCTGCGCGGACGAGGACGAACGCCGCTCCTACGTCCGCGTGCTGTGCGCCCTCGCGACCTCCCGGCCCGCCGAACAGTCGCACCCCGCGGCCGTCGTGGTGCTCGGCGTGCGCGCCGACTTCACCGGCCGCTGTCTGGACCTGCCCGAACTGGGCCGGGTCTTCACCGACGGGCTGTTCGTCCTGTCCCCGATGACCGTCGCGGAACTGCGGGAGTCCATCACGCGCCCCGCGGAACTCGCCGGCGTCACCCTCGAACCCGGCCTGGTCCCCCTGCTGCTGCGGGACGCGGGACTCCGCGACGAGCCGGACACCGGCCCCGGGGCCTCGGCGATCGGCTCCGACGAGACACCCTCCGGCGCCCTCCCCCTGGTCTCCCACGCGCTGCTCGCCACCTGGCAGCGGCGCCGCGACTCCGCGCTGACCGTCGACGGGTACGAGCGGGCCGGCGGCATCCAGGGGGCGGTCGCCCGCACCGCCGAGAACGTGTTCGCCCGGCTGTATCCCGCCGAGCAGAAGACGATCCGCCGCATCCTGTCCCGGCTGGTCCTCGTCATGGACGGAGCCGGGGCGACCCGCCGCCGGATGAGCCGGGACGCGCTGATGGCGCAGCTCGGCGACGCGGACGGGGCCGCCGCCGCGCTCGACGCCTTCGTCCGCGCCCGCCTCATCACCCTGGACAGCGACACCGTCGAGATCACCCACGAGGCACTGCTGCACGCCTGGCCCCGGCTCCGCGACTGGATCCACGCCGACCGGGCCGGCCTCCTCCTCCACCAGCAACTCGCCCACGCCGCCGGCGAATGGGAACGTGAGAACCGCGACCCGTCCGCCCTCTACCGGGGCACCCGCCTCGACACCGTACGGACGTGGGCCGACGAGTCGGACGGCTGGAGCAGGCTCGGGCCCGACGAGCGGGCGTTCCTGAGGGCCAGTCAGGCAGAGGAGGACGGCCGCCGCAGGCAGGCCCGGCGACAGGTACGGCTGCGGCAGTCCATGCTCGCCACGCTCGCCGTACTGCTGGGCCTCGCCGTCACGGCCGGAGGACTCGCGTACCAGCAGCGCGAGGGCGCCCTCGGCCAGGAGCGCGTCGCCCGTTCCCAGGCCCTCGCCGAGCGGTCGGCGTCCCTCGCGGGGGGCCGGCCGGAGGCGTCGATGCTCCTCGCGGAGGAGGCCTACCGGACCGCGACCACCGCCGAGGCCCGCGGCGCCCTGCTCAGCACCCAGTCGCAGCCCTTCACCGCCCGGCTCGACGGCCACCGCGGACCCGTCAACGCCGTGGCCTTCGCCCCCGACGACCGTACTCTCGCCACGGCCAGCTCCGACGGCACGGTGGCCCTGCGCAGCACGGCCGGCGGCCACCGGACCCTCGCCCGGTTCACCGTGCCCGGCCGGGTGCGCGCGGTCGCCTTCAGCCCCGACGGCCGCACGGTCGCGGTGACGTCGGCCGACGGACCGGTGACCCTGTGGAGCACCACCGGCCACCGCAGGACCGGCGTGCTCTCCGACGCCACGAAGGGCGCGCGGTCGATCGCCTTCGACCCCCGCGGGGGCAGGCTCGCCGTAGCGGCCGTCGACGGCACCGTCCGGCTGTGGGACACCGGGTCCCGGCCCCGGCCCGTCGCCACCCTCCCCGGACACAAGGGCACCCTCAACGCGCTGGCCTACGCCCCCGACGGGCGGATGCTCGTCTCCGCCGGCACCGACCGCGCCGTCCGGCTCTGGGACACCGACCGGGACCGCTTCCTCAACGTCCTCAAGGGGCACACCGACGACGTGCTGGGCGTCGCCTTCTCCCCGGACGGGAGCACCGTGGCCTCCGCCGGCGTCGACCGGACCGTACGGCTGTGGGACGTGCGCGACCGGCGGTCGACCGCCACGTTCACCGGGAGCAGCGACGACATCAACGCGGTCGTCTTCACCCCGGACGGGATGACGGTCGTCGGCGCCGTCGGGGACGGGACGACCCGGCTGTGGGACGTGCGCAGCGGCCGCCAGACCTCGGTGCTCGCCGGACACACCGACTACGTCCTCGGGGTGGCCGTGACCTCCGACGGTGCCCTGCTGGCCACGGCCGGCTTCGACCAGTCCGTCGTCCTGTGGGACCTGGCCGGGCCGGTCCTGACGTCCCGTCCGTTCACGGAGGTCTGGCAGACCGTGTACAGCCCCGACGGGAGACTGCTGGCCACCGCCGACGCCGACCACGCCGTACGGCTGTGGGACGCGCGGACGCACACCCTCCTGGCGGCGCTGGAGGGTCACGCCGAGACCGTCTTCTCGGTGGCCTTCTCACCCGACGGGCGGACCCTCGCGTCGGCGGGTTCCGACGGCACGGTACGCCTGTGGGACGTCGCGGAGCACTCGGCGCTGAAGAAGCTGACCGGGCACAGCGGACAGGTCTTCGCAGTCGCCTTCTCGCCCGACGGGCGCACCCTTGCGTCGGCGGGCTCCGACCACACCGTGCGCCTGTGGGACGTGGCCCGGCGCAGGCAGCTGACCGTGCTCGGCGGCCACAAGGACTTCGTCAACGATGTCGCGTTCAGCCCCGACGGCCGCACCCTCGCCGGCGCGGGCGACGATCTGACCGTACGACTGTGGGACGTCGCCTCGCACCGCGAACTGGGCACGCTGACCGGGCACTCGGGCGCGGTCCGCGGTGTGGCCTTCAGCCCGGACGGCCGCACCCTCGCCAGCAGCGGCAACGACGGCACCGTACGCCTGTGGGACGTCCGGCACCGCCGCATCGAGACCGCGCTCACCGGCCACTCGGGCGCGGTCCGCGGTGTGGCCTTCAGCCCGGACGGCCGCACCCTCGCCAGCAGCGGCAACGACCGCACGGTACGCCTCTGGGACGTCGCCCGACGGCAGCCGTGGGCGACGCTCACCGGCCACACCAACGCGGTCTGGGGCGTCGACTTCGCCCCCGACGGGCGGACCGTGGCCAGCAGCAGCACCGACGGGACCGTACGGCTGTGGGATCTCGACCCGGACGCACGGCTGACGGACATCTGCCGGCTGCGCGCGGGGATCGGCCCCGAGGAGCGGGCCACGCTGCTGCCGGGGGTGCCCGTCGCGACGGACCCGGGGGCCTGCGGAAGCCGTTGACGGACCCGCCGGGACGATCCGCCGCCGGTCGGCAACCGCCCTGCTCGGACGGGGTTTCCCGGATGTTTCCCGTTGCCCGATGGGATGGGGCGACACCCGGATCTCGACGCGCGGGGCCCAGGACGAGCAGGCTGCTGCCGACCACCACTTCGGGCACGTTCGCCACGGGTCGGCGCCTCGCGCCACCGAGCGCCCGCGACCGGCCCGGCTTCGTGCACGCGTTCACACCAGTTCATCGAGACCAACAGGAAACGGGGGTTCCGGCATGGTGAGCCGGACCAATCTCATCCGCACACTGATCGCACTCATGGCCCTGCTGCTGTGCGCGCCGCTGTCCACGGCCTCCGCGGCACCGGCCGCCCCGGCCGCCGACTGCGGCGTCCTCGCCCCGGGCGCCTCGCCCGCCGCGCAGCGGGCGATCGCCGCGGCCTGCGCCGAGGTCGCCGCGGGCACCTGGTACACGTGGGGCGGCGGCCACGGCGCCCAGCCCGGCCCGACGTACGGGCAGGTGGACCCCACCGACCCGGCCAGCGAACACGACCCCGAGCGGCGCGGCTTCGACTGCTCCGGCCTCGTCCGGTACGCGTACGCCCAGGCCGCCGGCTCCGACATCCTCAACGGCGTGGCCAGCCAGCAGTACTACACCCACCGCGCCGCCGCCCGCTTCACCGCCGCCCAGGGCCTCGCCCCGCTGCTGCCGGGCGACCTCCTGGCCTACGGCACGGACTCGGGCAACATCCACCACATCGCCATCTACCTCGGCGCCGGCAAGATGGTCGAGGCCCGGCAGTCCGGCACCAAGCTGATGGTGAGCGACGTCCGGACGAGCGGCTACTACGGCGCCGTCCGCGTCAACACCGGCGAGGTCACCGGCCACATCCACCGGACCTGGGGCACCGACGTCTGGACCAAGAAGCTGCCCCGCCTGGACGCCGCCCGCGTCTACCCGTTCCCCGGCCCCACCACCATCCGCGTGAAGTGCCAGAAGCACGCCCAGCTGGTGAATGCCGAGGGCTACGAGAACGACGCCTGGTCCTATCTCCCGGACTACGACGCCTGGGTGACCAACATCTACATCCAGGGCCCGGCATGGCTCCCCGGGGTGCCCGACTGCAAGGACGTGCCCGCGCCCCCCGGCCCGTGACCCACCGCGCCGGTGGCCGTCGGGGGGCGGCCACCGGCGCGAGCCGTGCCCGGACGGCGGGCCCGAGGGCACCCGGCCAGGCCCGGTCCGGTGGGACTCGCGCACACACCGGCCAGGCCCACCGGGCACGGCACCGCTGCGCCCCCCACCACCCGGGGGCGCAGTGTGCCGTTCATGCCGACCGACCGGACCCAGGATGCAGGGCGCCGCCCGGTACCCGCCGTGGCCGGCGCGCCGACCTCGGCGGGCCGGGCCGACGACGAGCTCGAACCCGCCCGGCGATGCGACTTCGTGCGGGTGGGAACGGCGAGCCCGAGGTCAGTCTCGACTACCAGGTGAACGTGTGGGACCGGTACAACTGGGACCCCGGCAAGAAGCCCCCATCGGACCGACCGACGTGACCGACGCCGACATGGCCCGGCTGCACACCACGGGTCTGGGCAGAGAGTTCGGCATGCGAGGCAGCGGATCGGTGCAACACCATGACCTGCGTTCCAGCGGCAGTCTTCCGGCCCCGAGGCCCCGGGGCGAGTCGGGACGCGCACCGATCCGGGACGTAACGGGGACGCCCGATGACGCGGACACCCCACCGATCTCGGCGCGTCATCCTTGCCGTCGGCGCTGTGGCCGCCCTCTGCCTGGCCGCCCTCTGCCTGGCCGGTCCGACCCTCGCCGCCTCTACTTCGAGAAGCTGGAGGAGACCTCTCCCCGCTGAAGCCGGGCCCCGTGGCCCGGTCGCGGGGCGAGCGAACCGGGTCACGGGAGTCCTCGACCGGCGGCGGCGGGCCGTGGCCGCGCTCGCCGGCCGCGATCAGTAGCCGTAGATCATCTTGTAGGCGACCTCGGGGAGGAACTGCCCGGCCGACGAGCCTGATCCGACGCCGCAGTTGCCGTCCGACTCGCCCGGCGCCTTGATCCACAGCAGCATCTCGGCGCCGCCGCCCATCTGGGTGGCGGGGCCGATGCGGCGGCCCGAGGGGTTGCACCACTGGCCGTTGGAGCCGTTGCCGTTGCGGCTGGTGTCCACGACGAACGGCTTGGTGTAGCCGTAGCGCGCGCTGAGCTGGCTGTTCACGGCGTTGCCGTAGGCGGTGTTCTCGGCGGTGGTCAGGTAGTTGGAGACGTTGAGCGAGAAGCCGTGGGCCTGGCGGAGGCCGGCCTCGTGCAGACGCCGCGCCATCGTTGCCGCGTCCGTCCACGCGGGGTTGCCGGCATCCATGTACACCCAGGTGTTGGGAGCCTGGCGGCTGAACTGCGTGAGGGCACCGCTGAGCATGCCCTGGCGTTCGGTGATCTGCGCCTGGTTCATGCAGCCGTAGTCCCCGAGGGAGTCCGGCTCCAGGATCACCAGGGCGGGACGGCTGCCGATCCCGCCGGCGAACTGGGAGATCCAGTTCGCGTACGCCGACGGTGAGGCGGCCCCGCCCGCGGAGTGCCCACCGCAGTAGTCGCGGTTGTAGATGTTGTACGCGACGAGGATGGGCAGCTTGTCCCTGCTGTCCGCGGCGCCCGTGAACGAGCCCGTGGCGGAGCCGATCGAGCCGCTCCACGAGCCGAACCAGCGGGCCATCGGGGTGTTCGCGATGGAGGCGTTGATCGCGGACGCCCGGCCGTCACCGGGGTTGGCCGCGACCCACCGCTTCGCGCTGGAGTCGGGGTCCACATAGAACCCGCTGGTCATGCTGGTCGGGTCGGCGGCATGGGCGGACGGAGCGGCGGCGAGAGCGAGCGGCAGAGCACAGAGCGCTGCCATCAGGACGCGGAGCCTGCGGCGCATGACATCACCTCGGTTTCCTGGCAAGGATGCGTCGCGCGCTCTCGTCCCGAGCGTGCGACGCGCTGAGGAAGTGCGGTGGTACGGCGTACCCCGATGAGGTGGGAGCGCTCCCATTGGAAGCGCTTCCAGTGGTGCCGAGAACCTTAGGGGTATGGTCGGTATCGTGTGGCTGGCTGGTAGAACTGTCAATAGTCGAGGTGTGAACCTCCCTCTGTACAGGGTGAGTTGCAGGCTCTACGGTCCTTGTCACCGGAAGCGGTCCCAGTTTTCGGCCCGGGGGAGAGACATATGGTCATGGCAGAGGATCCGCCGCGTCGGCATCCCACGCTCGACGCCGTGGCCGCACTCGCGGGCGTCTCCCGCTCCGTGGCCTCCCGTGTCCTCAACAACGCGCCGCACGTCAGCCGGGGGAAACGCGAGGCGGTCGAGCGGGCCGTCCGGCAACTCGGCTACGTGCCCAATCCGACCGCCCGCGCGCTGGCCACCCGTCAGACGGGAGCGGCCGCCCTGGTCGTCTCGGGAGAGGATCCGTCGATCTTCGCCGATCCGTTCTTCGCCCAGGTGATCGTGGGGGCGTCGGCCGCTCTTGAGGAGGCCGACCTGCATCTGATGCTGTGTCTGGCCGCGACCGACCGGGGTCGCGAACGGGTTGAGGAACTGCTCCGCGGAAAGGGTGCCGACGGCGTCATGCTGATGGCCCTGCGCGAGAACGATCCGCTCGCCCGTGTGGCCGAGGAGGCGGAGATGCCGGTGGTGTTCGGTGGACGCCCCGTCGGGTCGGCTCCCCGCTGGTACGTGGACGTCGACAACACCGGCGGAGCGCGCGAGGCGACCGAGTATCTGCTCTCCCGCGGCCGGACCCGGGTGGCCGCGATCTGCGGGCGGCTGGACACCGAGGCGGGCCGCGCCCGGTACCGCGGCTACCGGGACGCCATGCTGGCCGCCGGCCTCGATCCGTTCCCGCCGGACGAGGGGGACTTCACCGAGCCCAGCGGAGCCGCCGTCATGGCCGGGCTGCTGGCGGAACGCCCCTACCTGGACGGTGTGTTCGCCGCCAATGACAACATGGGGGTGGGGGCGCTGCGCACCCTGCGGGAGGCCGGGCGCCGCGTCCCCGAGGACGTCGCCGTCGTCGGGTTCGACGACCTGGCCGTGGCCCGGATCGCCGATCCGCCGCTCACCACCGTCCACCAGCCCATAACGGCCCTCGGACGGGAGATGGCGCGCATGCTCGTCGCGCTGGTCAACGGGCAGGACCCCACCCCGCTGATCCTGCCCACCCGCCTGGTCACCCGCTCCAGCGCCTGACCCTGCGGCGGCCCGGCCGGGCCGCGCGCCCGGCCGAGCGACCACTCGACCGGGCGGGTGCTTGTCCGGGGGCGTGCTTGTCCGGGCGGCGCGCGTCCAGGCCTGCGGGGTGGCTCAGCCGGGTGGTCGGGGCCGCGTTGCGATCGGGGGGCGTGCTCTTCTGGGCGGGCGGGGTTGTGTGATCGGGTGGGCGGGGTCGTGGCGCTGTGCGGAGTGTTCCTCCGGGCCGGCGGGGCTGTTCGGTCGGGCGGCTGGACTGCCCGGCCCGACGGGGGGCGCGTGTTGGGGGGGCGCGCTCGCCCGGACCGCCGGGACGGTCCGGGCGGGCGGCGGGACTGCCTCGGGCCGGCGGAGTGCTCGGCCGACCCGGCGGGGCGCCGCTCGGCTGATGTGGCCGGCGCCCGTGCCGGGTGGCCGGGCCGATGCCGGCACCGCAGGTCACGGCGGCGGCGCGGCCCCGCCCCTGCCGGGACTCAGGACGCTCAGGCGGCGTCCTTGCGTACCTCCTCCAGCCGTACCGGGCGGCGCTCGGCCACCGACAGCGTGCACGCCTCGGCGATCCAGCTGGCCTCGATGGCGTCGGCGACCGTGCAAGGGGAAGGGCGGGTGCCGGCGACGACCTCGGTGAACGCGGTCAGTTCGGCGCGGTAGGCGGGGGTGAAGCGGTCCATGAAGAAGTTGTGCGGTGGACCGGCGGGGAAGGTCACGCCCGGCTCGGCGGAGCGGAGGGGGAGCCGGCCGTCGAGGCCCGCCGCGATGCTGTCCTTCATGCCGTGCACCTCAAGGCGCACGTCGTACCCGCGGGCGTTGTGGCGGGTGTTGGAGATGACGCCGATGGTGCCGTCGTCGAAGGTGAGCAGCGAGGACGCCGTGTCGACGTCACCGGCCTCCTTGATGTACTCCGCGCCCTTGTTGCCGCCCGTCGCGTACACCTCGACGACCTCGCGGCCCGTCACCCAGCGCACGATGTCGAAGTCGTGCACCGCGCAGTCCCGGAAGATGCCGCCCGACACCGCCACGTACGCGGCCGGCGGCGGGGCCGGGTCCAGGGTCGTCGACCGCACGGTGTGCAGCGCGCCCAGTTCACCGCTGAGGACCGCCTCGCGGGCGGTCATGCAGCCCGCGTCGAAGCGGCGGTTGTAGCCGATCTGGACCTCGATGCCGCTGTCCCGGACGGCGCGCAGCACGGTGAGGCTGTCCTCGACCGTCTTCGCCACCGGCTTCTCGCAGAACACCGGGATGCCCGCCTCGACGGCGGCGAGGATCAGTCCGGGGTGCGCGTCCGTCGCCGCCGTGATCACGACTCCGTCGATCCCGGAGGCGAACACCGCCTCGGGGGAGTCGGCCACCGTGGCGCCGAACTTCTCCGCCGCCGCGGCAGCCGCCGCGGCCACCGGGTCGGAGACCACCAGCTCCTCCACGACGTCCAGCCCGGACAGTGTCCCGGCGTGGAAGGCGCCGATGCGGCCCAGCCCCAGGATGCCAATGCGCATGATCGAGTGTCCCTTTCAGATGTGCGGGGGAAGGTAGAAAGCAGGGATTAGAGCAGGTCAGGGCTGTCAGTCGGAGGCGCCCAGGACGTTCTGGTCCCAGTCGATCACCGAGCCCGTCACCACACCACTGCGGTCGGACAGCAGGAAGACGACGAAGTCGGCGATCTCGTCGACCTGGCCGAGCTTTCCCATCGGCAGCCGTTCCGCTGCCCGCTCCCGCCAGTCGTCGCCCGCGTCGTGGAACTCCCGCTGGATCGCGTCCTCGCCCTCGGTCTCCGTCCAGCCGATGTTGAGGTCGTTGATCCGGATCCGGTCCCAGCGGTGGGCGTGGGCGGCGTTGCGGGTGAGGCCCGCCAGGCCGGCCTTTGCGGCGGAGTACGGCGCGAGGAACGGAGGGCCGCCGTGCGCGCAGTTGGAGCCGATGTTGACGATCGTGCCGGGCGCCCCGCGGGCCACCAGATGCGCCACCACCGCCTGCATCGCGAAGAAGGGGGCGCGCAGGTTGATCGCGATGTGCGCGTCGAACAGCTCCGGCGAGGTGTCGAGCAGCGACCCGCGTGAGGTCAGCCCCGCCGCGTTCACCAGGCTGTCGATCCGGCCGTGGGCCGCGATCACCTCGTCCACGCCGCCGCGCACCCGCGCCGGGTCCGCGAGGTCCGCGCGGACGAACAAGGCGCCTGTCTCCGCCGCCAGTTTCTCGCCGACCTCGGCGCGGCGGCCCGTGAAGGCGACGGTCGCGCCCTCGCGCAGGGCGGCGCGGACGATGCCCGCGCCGACGCCCTGGCTGCCGCCGTTGACGAGGACGACCTTGTCCTCCAGGAGTGCCATCCGGGGTGTTTCCTTTCGTTCGGCTCCGACGCCGCGCACCGGCGGTGCCGCCAGTCGGCCGCGGTGTCGGGTCAGGTGCGGCGCCGTTCGGCGCCCGCTCGCAGTTCCCCGCGCAGCCGCGCCGGGCTCCAGTCCTCGGCCACGGCCCGCCACAGCGTGTCCGCCTGGGACGGCGGGGCGAGTCCGTCGACCGGCGGGTCCCGGTCCAGGTTCGTGGGGAAGGCGTAGCCCTCGGCGGTGGCCGCCACCACGCGGCGCAGCCAGTCCTCGGCGGCGCCCCCTGCCTTGCGGGCGAGCAGGGCGGGGAACACCGCGTTCGCCATGGCCTCGCGGTCCACCGTCTCCATCGCCCGGCCGAAGGCGGAGGAGACCTGGAGCAGGTTCGCCATCCGCCGGACGTCCGTCGAGCGGTTGTGCCCGGCGGCGTGGAACAGCGCTGGGTTGAAGAAGACCGCGTCCCCCTTCTCCAGCGGGAGCTGCACGTGGTGGGCGTCGAAGTACGCGACGAACTCGGGCAGCCGCCAGGCCAGGTAGCCGGGCTCGTACTTCTGGGAGTGCGGCAGGTACAGGGTCGGGCCGGACTCGACGGGCATGTCGCAGTGGGCCACCGCGCCCTGCAGGGTCAGCACGGGGGAGAGGCGGTGGACGTGCGCCGGATACGCGGCGGCCTGCTCCGGGCCGAGGAAGCCGAGGTGGTAGTCGCGGTGCGGGCTCTGCGCGGCGCCGCCCGGGTTGACCACGTTGATCTGCGACGTCATCTGGTAGCCGGGGCCGAGCCAGGCCTCGGAGACCAGCGCCAGCATGTCGTTGGCGTAGTAGTCGGCGAACGCCTCCGGGGCCCGTACGGCCGTCTTCTCCAGGGCGTTCCACACGCGGTCGTTGGCGCCGGGCTTCGCGAAATGGTCGCCGCGGGCCGCGCCCGAGGCCCGTTCCTCCTCGATCAGCGCGGTGAAGGCGGCGGTGGCCGCGTCCACGACCCGCGGGTCGGGGAAGGCCCGCTTGAGGACCACGACACCGGGACCGTCGAGCATCGCCCGGACGAGCTCCACCTGCACCGCGCGACGGTCCGCCGCCGCCCGCAGGCGCTCGCTGTCGTAGACGGGTACGTTCCGCTCGACGCCCTCCGCGTACGGGTGGTCGCCGGCATCGGTGGTGCGCTCGACCAGGGCCCGGAACGCGTCGAGGTCGCAGTCCCCCTCGGACGGCCAGGTCGCCGAGCCCGCGGCGGTGAGGGCCATGCCGGGTCCTTTCACTGGTCTGGTCGGTCGTCGGCTTCCGGGCCGGCCGGGTGGGTCCCCGGCACGCGAAGCCCGGCAGGCCGGGCTTTCCCCGCGTCGCCGTCTCTGTCAGTCTTGGGCCCGGACCACCCTCATTCAACCCTCAGCAGCCCCTCAAAAAACCCTCATTCGCAGCCGGGAACGCAGTCATGGGACACCCTTACACGATCCGTGAGATCGCCCGTCAGGCCGGGCTGAGCCTGGCCACGGTCGACCGGGTCCTCAACGGTCGCGGCGGGGTGCGGGAGAGCACCGCCCGCGAGGTCGAACAGGCGATCAAGGACCTGGACCGGCAGCGGACCCAGGTGCGCATCGGCGGCCGTACGTTCATGGTCGACATCGTGATGCAGTCGCCGGACCGGTTCTCGACCGCCGTCCGGGAGGCCCTGGAGGCCGAACTGCCGTCCCTGCACCCGGCGGTCGTGCGTTCCCGCTTCCACTTCCGGGAGACCGGGCCCGCCTCGGAGATGGTCCGGATGCTCGACCGGATCGGCCGGCGCGGCTCACAGGGCGTGATCCTCAAGGCCCCCGACGTCCCCGAGGTCACCGGCGCGATCGAACGGCTGGTCGCGGCAGGCATCCCCGTCGTCACCCTCGCGACCGATCTGCCGAGCAGCCCGCGCAGCGCGTACGTCGGCATCGACAACCGGGCAGCCGGGGCGACCGCCGCGTATCTGGTCCGGCAGTGGCTCGGTGACCGGCCCGGCGCCGTGCTGGTCACCATCAGCCGGGGCTTCTACCGCAACGAGGAGGAGCGCGAGATGGGGTTCCGGGCGGCGATGCGGGCCGCCGAGCCGGGCCGCAGGCTCGTCGAGGTCACCGACAGCGACGGCCTCGACGCCACCCAGCGGGACCTGGTCCGGGACGCGCTGGAGCGGGAGCCGGACCTCGCCGCCGTCTACTCGATCGGCGGCGGCAACACCGCGACGCTCGACGCCTTCGCCGCGGCGGGCCGGGCGCCGCACGTCTTCGTCGCGCACGACCTGGACCACGACAACACCCGGCTGCTGCGGGCCGGCAGGCTGTCCGCCGTGCTCCACCACGACCTCCGCCAGGACCTGCGCCGCGCCTGCCAGACCATCATGCGCGTCCAGCAGGCCCTCCCGGAGGAGGGTCCCTCCCTGCCCTCGGCGATCCAGGTGGTCACGCCGTACAACATGCCGCCGGGGAACGGGTAGCCGAGGGGCCGTTCAGGTGTCCTCGCGCCGAGACCGCCCGGGTCGCTCATGGTGCGAGGACACCTCAGGCCCTCGTCCGGAACGTGCGCCGGTAGGCCAGCGGGGACACCCCGATCGCCGCGTGCAGATGCTGGCGCAGGGACGTGCCGGTGGCGAAGCCGACATGGCCGGCGATCTCGTCGACCGGCAGGTCCGTGGACTCCAGGAGGTGCCGGGCGCGGGTCACCCGCTGCTGGACGAGCCAGCGGCCCGGGCTCATCCCCACCTCGTCGTTGAAGCGGCGGGCGAAGGTGCGCAGGCTCATCCGGGCGTGCCCGGCGAGGTCGGTCAGCGTCAGTGGTGAGTCCAGGTGTTCGAGGGCCCACTGGCGGGTGGCGGCCGTGCCGTTGGCCGGGTCCTGGGGGACCGGCTGCTCGATGTACTGGGCCTGGCCGCCCTCCCGCCACGGCGGCACCACGCACCGGCGGGCCACCCGGTTGGCGACCTCGCTGCCGTGGTCCTTGCGCACGAGATGCAGACACATGTCGATGCCGGACGCGGCGCCCGCCGAGGTGAGGATGTCCCCGTCGTCCACGAACAGGACGTCCGGGTCCAGGTCGACCCTCGGGAAGCTCCGGCGGAAGGTCTCGGCGAGCGCCCAGTGCGTGGTCGCGGGCCGGCCGTCCAGCAGTCCGGCCGCGGCGAGCACGAAGGCGCCGGTGCAGATGGAGACCAGCCGGGTGCCTGGGCGGATACGCGCGAGCGCCGCCGCCAAGGGGTCGGGAAGCTCGGTCGGCAGCAGCCCGAGGGCGGCCGGGAAGGGCCCGAACGAGGCGATGACCACGGTGTCGGCCGTGGCCAGGACCTCGGGGCCGTGCTCCACGGAGACCGTGAAGTCGGCGGCAGAGCGCACCGGCCGGCCGTCGGCCGTGCAGGTCAGGACCTCGTACAGGCCGTCGGTGGAGCCGAAGACCCGGCTCGGTATGCCGAGTTCGAAGGGGTAGACCCCGTCGGGGGCGAGGACCACCACACGGTGCGCGGACGTCATGCCGGACAGTCTGGCACGGATCGTGGCACGATCCCATCGAATGATGGCCATCGTGCCATTGCTGGGGTGCCCGTCCCCGGCGCAGGCTGGACGCCATGACGGAAGCGAACACGAACCCCGGCACCATGCGTGCCGTCAGCCAGGACGACTTCGGCGGGCCGGAGGTACTGAAGGAGGTCGAACGGCCGCGCCCCGTGCCCGGCCTCGGCGAGATCCTCGTCCGGGTCCACGCGGCCGGCGTGAACCCGACGGACTGGAAGAACCGCGCCCATGGACTGTGGGTACCGGACCCCCTGCCCGTACTGGGCTGGGACGTCTCCGGGGTCGTCGAGGCGGTGGGCCTCGGGGTCACCCTGTTCAAGCCGGGCGACGAGGTCTTCGGCATGCTGCCCTACCCGCACGGGGCGGGCGCCTACGCCGAGTACGCCAAGGGGCCGGCCCGGGCCTTCGCCCACAAGCCCTCGAACATCGGCCATGTCGAGGCGGGCGCCCTGCCGCTGGCCGCGCTCACCGCGTACCAGGCGCTCGTGGACACCGCCGACGTGCGGCCCGGCCGGCGGGTGCTGATCCACGCGGCCGCCGGGGGAGTGGGGCACCTCGCCGTGCAGATCGCCAAGGCGAGGGGTGCGTACGTCATCGGTACGGCCAGCGCCGGCAAGCACGAACTGCTGCGCGAACTGGGCGCCGACGAACTGATCGACTACCGGACCGAGGACTTCGCCGAGCGGGTGAAGGACGTGGACGTGGTCCTGGACACCCTGGCCGGGGACGTCCGCACCCGTTCCCTGGACGTCCTGCGTCCGGGCGGCACCCTCGTCACGATCCTGCCGATCGGCCTGGAGGACGACGCGAGGAAGGCCGCCGAACTGGGGGTACGGCTCGAAGCGCTGCTGGTCGAGGCCGACCGGGCGGGGATGCGGGCCATCGCCGGCCTCGTCGCGGAGGGGAAGCTGCGCGCCCGTGTCGACGCCGTCTTCCCGCTCGCCGAGGCGGGGAAGGCACACGCCCACGGGGAGACCGACCGGACCACGGGGAAGATCGTCCTCACCGTGCGCTGAGGCCGGCGCCGGGCCGTGCCCGGCTCGCCGCGCGCCTCGCGCACGCCGTCTCGTACGGCAACCCGCGGGTCGACCGGTACGCCGATCCGTACGTCAGCTCGACACCAGCTCGGCCGCGCGGCGCTCCGCGCCGGCCTCCACGGCCACGGCCACGGTCACCGGCTCCGGCACGGTCACCGTGGCCGTCGCCGTGTCCCGGCCCTCGCGGTTGCGGTACAGCCAGCCGATGTCCCGGCCGAACGACCAGACCAGCGAGCCCAGCGCCACGGCGGCGACGGCGAAGTTCGCCGCGTAGGGCAGCAGTTCGGAGGCGGCCACCAGCAGGAAGACCCCCTGGATCGCGGCCACCGTCTTACGGGCCATGCTGTGCGGGAGGGAACCGTTCAGCCACGGCATGACCTTGGCGGCGGCGACGAAGCCGTACCGCATCAGGCCGATCAGCAGCACCCACGGGCCGAGCGACATCGACACGTACACGCTCAGCACGAGGATCAGGAACGCGTCGACCTCCATGTCGAAGCGGGCGCCCAGCGCGGTCGACGTGCCGGTGCGCCGGGCCACCTTGCCGTCGACGCCGTCGAGGATCAGGGCCACGGCGGTCAGACCGACGAAGAGGGAGACCGGCGGCGAGCTCTGGAAGGAGTCGGCGACCAGCGCGGTGACGGCGCCGACGAGGACCGCCCGGCCGAGCGTGACCCGGTTCGCGGGGCCGAAGGAACGGGGCCGGCTGCGCAGCAGCGCCCGGTTGAGGACCGCCCACGTGGCGAACGCGAACGCCAGCCCGGTCAGCCAGCCCGCAGGACCCAGTCCGATCGCCGTGCCCAGGAAGGCGAGGAGCAGCACCTGGGCGCCGGCGCCCACCGCCGTCTCAGAGAGCACCAGCCGGCCGTCGTAAGTGTTGTTCAGGGCCACCGCAAACCTTCCGAACGTGTGTGGAAGAGTCGATCATCGCCGCGTACCGTTCCGCGACTTCCACTGCTGCGTACGTGGAGAACCGCCCGACCGTTCACGGAGACACATATGAAACACACAGCCCGCGCCTTCTGGCTCAGCTCCCCGGGACGGGGCGAGATCCGCGAGGAGCACCTCGCCGCCCCGGCCGACGGCGAGGTGCTCGTCCGCGCGCTGTACTCCGGTGTCAGCCGTGGCACGGAGACCCTCGTGTTCGGCGGTCGCGTACCCCGGAACCAGCACGCGACGATGCGCGCGCCCTTCCAGGAAGGAGAGTTCCCGGCACCGGTGAAGTACGGCTATCTCAGCGTCGGCCGGGTCGAAGAGGGGCCGGACGCACTGGTCGGCCGGAACGTCTTCTGCCTGTATCCGCACCAGAGCCGCTACGTCGTGCCGACGAGCGCCGTCACCGTCGTGCCGGAGTTCGTCCCCGCGGCCCGCGCCGTCCTCGCCGGAACCGTCGAGACCGCCGTCAACGCGCTGTGGGACGCGGCTCCCCTCGTCGGCGACCGGATCGCCGTCGTCGGCGGCGGCATGGTCGGCTGCTCGGTGGCCGCCCTGCTCGCCCGCTACCCCGGCGTACGGGTCCAGCTCGTCGACGCCGACCCCGCCCGCGCCGACCTCGCCCGCGCCCTCGGCGTGGACTTCGCCCTGCCCGGCGACGCGCTCGGCGAGTGCGACCTCGTCGTGCACGCCAGCGCCAGCGAACAGGGCCTCGTCACCTCGCTCGGACTCCTCGCCGCCGAGGGCACCGTCATCGAGCTGAGCTGGTACGGGGACCGCCGGATCGCGCTGCCGCTCGGCGAGGCCTTCCACTCACGCCGGCTCACCATCCGCAGCAGCCAGGTCGGCACCGTCTCCCCGGCCGGGCGCCCCGGCCGCACCTACGCCGACCGGCTGGCGCTCGCCCTCGAACTCCTCGCCGACGCACGCTTCGACGCGCTCGTCACGGGGGAGTGTGCCTTCGAGGAACTCCCGGACGTGATGCCGAGGCTCGCGAGCGGGGAACTGCCGGGCCTCTGCCATCGGGTACGGTACGCCGCCGAGTGACCCACTGACCGGTCAGCGCTTCCGCCCCACCCGCCCCTGAACTGCCCCGACGGAACGCTGACCTCCGAAGAATCCGCAAGACTCGGCTGAACAACGGGTAGGGAGCAGCCGTACTACACGGCATGCCCCGGCCCGGGGGCAGACGTACCGCACTGGAGGGTCGTCCGTTGTTCAGCATCACCGTCCGCGATCACATCATGATCGCCCACAGCTTCCGCGGGGAGGTCTTCGGACCCGCGCAGCGCCTGCACGGCGCCACCTTCCTCGTGGACGCCACCTTCCGGCGCGCCGAGCTGGACGACGACAACATCGTCGTAGACATCGGGCTGGCCACGCAGGAGCTGGGTGCCGTGGTGAGCGAGTTGAACTACCGCAACCTCGACAACGAGCCCGACTTCGCGAACACCAACACCTCGACGGAGTTCCTGGCCAAGGTGATCGCGGACCGGCTCGCCGAGCGGATCCACAAGGGCGCGATGGGCGAGAACGCCAAGGGCATCGCGGGCATCACGGTCACCCTGCACGAATCGCACATCGCCTGGGCGAGTTACGAGCGTGCCCTGTGACCGACACGACCATCGACCGGGCGGACCTCGGCACCGCCGCGCAGGCCGGCGGTGCCGCCCAGGCGAACGGGGGAGAGCAGATGAGGCTCGGCTACGTGCCCGTGCAGAACGCGGCGCTGAAGAACGCCGCGATCGTGCCCATGTCGCTGCGCTCCGTGCACTTCGTGCTGCCGGGCGGCGTCGACGACCTGGCCCGCCCCAGCGGCGGCAACGCCTACGACCGCCGGATCTGCCTCGACCTGCCCGGCTTCGGCTGGCAGGTGCACCAGCACGCGCTGCACGGCAGCTGGCCGCGTCCCGGCGCCGAGGCCCGCGCCGAACTCGCCCGTACGCTGCGGGAATTCCCCGACGGCACGGTCGTCCTCCTGGACGGGCTGGTCGCCTGCGGTGTCCCCGAGATCATCATCCCCGAGGCCGAACGCCTCTGCCTGGCCGTCCTGGTGCACCTGCCGCTCGGCGACGAGACCGGCCTGGAACCGGACGTGGCCGCCGAACTCGACGCCAAGGAACGCGAGACCCTGCGGGGCGTGCCGGCCGTGATCGCGACCAGCGACTGGGCGGTCCGCCGACTGGTGTCCCACCACGGCCTCGCCCCCGAGCGGGTCCATGTCGCCGCCCCCGGCGCCGACATCGCCCCGCTCGCCTCCGGCACCGACGGTGTCTCCCGGCTGCTGTGCGTCGCCGCGGTCACCCCGCGCAAGGGCCAGCACCGGCTGGTCGAGGCCCTCGCGACCGTCACCGACCTGCCGTGGAGCTGCGTCCTGGTCGGCGGTGTCGACCAGGACCCCGAGTACGTCGACCACATCCGCGGCCTCGTCGCCAAGTTCGGTCTGGAGGACCGGCTGCACCTCGCCGGACCGCAGACGGGCGCCGAACTCGACGCCAGCTACGCCTCCGCCGACCTGATGGTCCTCACCTCCTACGCGGAGACCTACGGCATGGCGGTCACCGAGGCCCTCGCCAGAGGAATCCCCGTGCTGGCCACGGACGTCGGCGGTCTCCCGGAGGCCGTCGGCCGCGCCCCCGACGGCGGTGTGCCCGGCATCCTGGTCCCGCCGGAGAACCCCGCGGCCATCGCGTCGGAGCTGCGCGGCTGGTTCGGGGAGGCCGACGTGCGGCGCCGGCTGAAGGCCGCGGCGCGCGGGCGCCGCGCCGCGCTCGACGGCTGGGCCACCACGGCCCGCAGCCTCGCCCACGTCCTGGGGCGACTGCGCCACGAACCCCGGAGGGCGGCATGACCACTTCAGCCGAAACGGCCACCACGACGACCGCGTCCGCGGGGACACCGGCGGGCGGGGACAGTGGTGGTTCCGTGAGCCCGGGACCGGGTTCCGCGCCTTCCGCGGGTACGCCCGCACCCACGGCCGCGGCGGCTTCCGCCACCGGTACCGCGCTCAGCATGGCGGGGCGGGGCGGCGACACCCCGGCGGCCGAGGGGCATCAGTACGCGCCGCAGTGGCTGGAGTTGCGGGAGAGCGCCGACGCCGCCGCCCGTGCCGCGGATCTGCTCGACCCGCTGCGCATCCGTCTGGCGAACCTGCCCCGACGGGCCACCGGACTCGTCATCCACGACCTCGGCTGCGGTACGGGCTCGATGGGCCGCTGGCTCGCGCCCCGGCTCGACGGCGCCCAGCAGTGGGTCCTGCACGACCAGGACCCCGCCCTGCTGCGGCTGGCCGTCGAGCGGGCCCCGCGCGCGGCCGCCGACGGCAGCCCCGTCACGGTCACCACCCGGCGCGGCGACATCGGGCGGCTCAGGGCCGAGGACCTGGCCGGCGCCTCGCTGGTCACGGCGTCCGCGCTGCTCGACGTCCTCACCCGCGAGGAGATCGAGACGCTCGCCGGGGCCTGCGCGGGCGCCGGCGTCCCCGCGCTGCTGACGCTCTCCGTCGTCGGCCGCGCCGACCTCGTACCGGCCCACCCCATGGACGAGGAGGTGGCCGAGGCGTTCAACGCCCACCAGCGCGCGAGCGATCTGCTCGGCCCCGACGCGATCACCGTGGCCTGCGAGGCGTTCGCCCAGCGGGGCGCCACGGTCCGGGTCAACCCGAGCCCCTGGCAACTCGACGACCGGCACATCGCGCTCACCGAGGAGTGGTTGCGCGGCTGGGTCGGCGCCGCGTGCGAACAGCGCCCCGAACTCACCGAGCGCGCCGAAGCCTACCTCCGCGACCGCCTGGCGGCCTGCGCGGCGGGCGAGTTGCGCGTCACCCTCCACCACAGCGACCTGCTGGCCCTTCCCCGGCCGACGGGCGGCACCCCGTGACGGCGCCCGTGGACGCGTACACACAGGTGGGCGAGCGACGGGTCGGCGTACGGCCGAGGGGCGTCCGGGCGCGTGTGAGGGCGAGTGCTCCCTCGCCCCGCGCGCGCATGCGCACGACCGCGCCGGTCACGACCCCGCGCCGGCACCCGCAGGCCGCACCCCGGAACACCGTGGTGGTACCGGGCGAGGACCGCGCGGAAACGAGCCGGCCCGCCACACGCCCCGGCCTGACTGCGGCCCCGACCGTGGTGACCCCGGCCGCCCGCCGCCCCTCGGCGGTGCCGGTCCGCGCTCCCCGGGCGTCCTCGGCCCCGCTGCCCGGCCCCGCGCTCAAGGCGTCGACGTCCGCCGAGGCCTTCGACGGCCACCGGGCGGAGGCCGCCGCGGTGCCCCCGCGTACGGCATCGCGGGCGCTGCCGGGCGACGGCCCCTCCGGCGCTCCGGAGCCGGCCCGCCCGGTGAAGGGCGAGGTCCCGGTGGACGCCCCGGCCGAGTCCGGGCCCCGCCTCGGCGCCAGGGTGCTCCGCGCACTGCGCGCCCACTTCGGGAGCATCGCGGGAACGATCATCCTCGCGGTCGTCGTGTGGCGGCTCGGGACCGGTGTGTTCGTGGACGGACTGCGGCGGATCGACGCCGGAACGCTGGTCGCGGCCGTCGGGATCGGCGTGGTGACGACCGTGTTCAGCGCCTGGCGCTGGTGCGCGGTCACGAGGGCGCTGGGCATCCGGCTGCCCCTCGGCCCGGCCGTCGCGGACTACTACCGGGCGCTGTTCCTCAACGCGGCGCTCCCCGGCGGTGTCCTCGGAGATGTGCACCGGGCCGTCCGGCACGGGCAGAGCTCCGGGGACATGGGACGCGGCGTACGAGCGGTGGTGATCGAGCGGACGGCGGGTCAGCTGGTGCTGGCCGCCGTGGGCGTGGCGGTCCTGCTGGCCATGCCCTCCCCGGTGCTGGAGCAGACCCGTCGCGCGGCGGGCGTGCTGGCGCTCGTCGCCCTGGGCGCGACCGCCATCTGGGCGGCACTGCGGATGGGCCGCAAGCCGGTCCCCGCGGGCGGCGGCCGGGGCGGTCGGGTGCGCGCCGCGCTCACCGAGGCGCGCGGCGCGCTGCTGAACCGCGACAGCGGCCCGGCCGTGCTGATCTCCTCCGTGGTGGTGCTGGCCGGGTACGTGGCGATGTTCCTGCTCGCCGCACGCGTCGCCGGCTCCGCGGCGACCCCGGCGACGGTGGTGCCGCTCGCTCTGCTGGCCCTGATCGCCATGAGCCTGCCGCTGAACGTCGGCGGCTGGGGCCCCCGGGAGGGTGTCACCGCCTGGTCGTTCGGCGCGGCGGGTCTGGGCGCCTCCCAGGGCCTGACCGTGGCCGTCGTCTACGGCGTGCTGAGCTTCGCGGCGGCGCTGCCGGGGGCCCTGGTCCTCGTCGGACGCTGGTACGGCTCGCTGAGGGCCCGCCGTCAGTCGACCGCCGGGGCGGGCACCGCGTCGACCACCGGACCCGGTGCCGACCGAGCCTCGGACGGAACCGCCCCCTTGTCCCAGGCGTCCGAGGTGACCACGGAGAAGTGCGCACCGAAGGCCTGGACGAACCCCGCCAGCAACTCCTTCCCCTTCGCGGCGGACGCCAGGGACGGACGGCCGATCACACCGGAATCGGTGTAGGCCGACATACCGAGGGAGAGGAGATGACGGCGGTCGTCGGCAAGGAAATCGGTGGTCTCGTGACCGGGCCGGACCAATTCCGGATGGCAATGCAGAAGTATGGAGGTCTCAATTTCTCCCGCATGCATATCACTGAGCAACGAGGTCTCTACACCCGCCCGTTCACGGGCGGCCTCCCAGTCCTCCATCGCCGGGAAAAGCGCCATTTGATGTCCCGCCGCGGTGGATTCCTGGACGACATTGCCCAGGACGTAATTCCCGCCGTGACCGTTCACCACGACCAGCGCCTCGACGCCCGACCGGCGCAGGGAGTCGGCGATGTCGCGGACCATCGCGTGCAGCGTCGTCGCGGAGATGCTCACCGTGCCCGGCCAGCCGGCGTGCTCGTGGGAGCAGGCGATGGTCACGGGCGGCAGGAGGTGCACCGGATAGGCGGCGGCTATCTCCCGCGCTATGGCACACGCCACCAGGGTGTCCGTGGCCAGCGGCAGATACGGGCCGTGCTGCTCGAAGCTGCCGACCGGAAGCACCGCGACCTGCCGGCCGGTTCCCGCACCGCGCTCGCGGACGTCCGCGGTGGTGTCGGCGGGCAGCAGACCGTATACCGTCGGCTGCTGTCCCCGTCCCTCCTGCCGCGCCCCCGACTCCGTTCCCGAACTGCTCATCTTTTCCCGGCCTTTCGTCTCTGCTGATGCTCCGTCATTTTCGCATGACGTCAGGACTCACCAGATAGGAACCAGATCATGACAGAAAATGTTGGCGTACTCGGCGCTAATGCCCAGTCCTCCGGTGCCGTCCGCGTGGTCAATGCACCGCTGCCCACGACGTACGGCGACTTCGAGGCCGTAGGTTATCTCGACCAGGACCGCGGCGAGGAACAAGTGGCGCTGGTGTACGGCGACATCAGCGGCGGTGAGAAGATACTCATCCGGCTGCACTCCGAGTGCCTGACCGGTGACGCGTTCGGCTCCCAGCACTGCGAGTGCGGGGAGCAGCTCGACAGCGCACTGCGCGCCATCGTCGCGGAGGGCCGAGGCATCCTCGTCTACCTCCGCGGCCACGAGGGGCGCGGGATCGGGCTGCTCGCCAAGCTCCAGGCGATGAAGCTCCAGGCCGAGGGCCTGGACACGGTCGAGGCGAACCTCGCCCTCGGTCTGCCGGTGGACGCCCGCGACTACCGGGTGGCCGCCGAGATGCTGCACGACCTCGGCGTACGGTCGGTGCGGCTGATGTCGAACAACCCGCGCAAGCGGGAGGCGCTGCTGCGCCACGGCATCCAGGTCTCCGAGCAGGTGCCCCTGCTGATCACGCCCTGCGAGGACAACATCACCTACCTGCGCACCAAGCGCGAGCGGCTGGACCACTACCTCCCCCACCTGGACGCGGTGGTCCACTCCTCCTGAGCGCCGCAACACGCGAGTTCCCGCCCGCCGCACGGGGCCGCGCGGCGGCCGTCACCGGGGTCACCCGCCACCGGCCGCCGCGCCTGCCGGAACGTTCCGGCAGGCCGGTTCGCACGGCATGCCCTTCGGCCGACTCCGCTGCCGCACCGCATGAACGTTCGCCTGTGGTGGAAGACCTGACTCCGTCGGGCGAACCGACCACGACCGGACGAAGGGAGCCGCGTACGTGATCCGCAGCGCACGGGTCGTCGTCATAGGCGGCGGTGTCATCGGCACGAGCATCGCCTACCATCTGGCCTCCGCGGGCGTGGACGACGTCGTCCTCGTCGAACGCGACGAACTCGCCTCCGGCTCCACCGCACGGGCCGCCGGCGGCGTACGCGCCCAGTTCTCCGACGAACTCAACATCCAGCTCGGCGCCCGCAGCCTGGAGGCGTTCGGCCGCTTCGGACAGGAACCGGGCCACGACATCGGACTCCACCGGGTCGGCTACCTCTTCCTGCTGTCCACGCCCGACGACGTCGACCGGTTCGAGGCCGGTGTCCAGCTGCAGAACGACCTGGGCGTACCCAGCCGCATGATCGACCCCGCCGAGGCGCAGCGGCTCTCCCCGCTGATCAGCACGGACGGCCTGCTGGCCGCCGCGTTCTCGCCCGACGACGGCCACTGCACCCCCGAGTCCGTGGTCCACGGCTACGCGGCCGGGGCCCGCCGCCGCGGCGCGACCGTCCTGCGCAACTGCGAGGTCCTCGGCATCGAGACCTGGCGGGACACGATCACGGCGGTGGTCACCAGCAAGGGCCGGATCGTCACGGACACCGTGGTGTGCGCGGCCGGCGCCTGGTCCCGGTCCATCGGCGCCATGGTCGGCGTGGACCTCCCGGTGGAGCCGCTGCGCCGCCAGATCGCGGTCACCGAACCGGTTCCCGGCCTGCCGCCCGGCCTGCCCATGACGATCGACTTCACCAGCAGCCTCTACTTCCACACCGAGGGCCCCGGCCTCCTCGTCGGCATGTCCGACCCCGACGAACGGCCCGGCTTCGCCACCGACGCCCACGACCGCTGGATCCCCCGCCTCTGCGCGGCCATGGAGCACCGGGCGCCCGCCCTGCTCGACCTGCGCCGGACGGGCGGCTGGGCGGGCCTGTACGAGATCACTCCGGACCACAACGCCCTGATCGGCGAGGCCGGTTCATGCTCCCGCTTCCTCTACGCGACGGGCTTCTCCGGCCATGGTTTCCTCCAGGGCCCCGCGGTCGGCGAGGTGGTCCGCGACCTGTACCTCGGCCGCGTACCCTTCGTCGACATCAGCCCCTTGAGCGTCGACCGCTTCACGGCCGACGCGTTGCGCCCGGAGGCCAACCTCGTATGACCGATCGCCACTTGTGGCTCCGCCACGAGACCCGCACCACCGAACGCCGCACCCCGATCGTCCCGTCCGACGCCCGGCGGCTCGTCGAGAGCGGAGTACGGATCACCGTCGAGGACTCCCCGCAGCGGATCTTCCCGACTCAGGCGTACGCGGAGGCGGGCTGCGAGGTCGCCGAGCCGGGCCGGTGGCCGTCGGCACCGCGGGACGCGGTGATCGTCGGGCTGAAGGAACTCCCCGACGGACCGGCTGAACTGACGCACCGGCACATCTTCTTCGGGCACGCCTACAAGGGGCAGCCCGGCGCCGAGGCGCTGCTGCGCAGGTTCGCCGCCGGGGGCGGGGCGCTGCTCGACCTGGAGTACCTGGTGGACGACCAGGGCCGCAGGCTCGCCGCGTTCGGCTTCTGGGCGGGCTATCTGGGCGCGGCCCTCGCGGTGCTGCACCACCGGGGCGGTCTGGAGAGCCCGCTGGTGCCCACGGCCAAGGAGGAGATGGAGGCCCGGCTCCGCGCCTCCGAGGGCGACCTGACCGCGCTGGTCATCGGCGCCCTGGGCCGCAGCGGGCGCGGTGCGCGTACCGCGCTCGCCGAGGCCGGTATCGAGCCCACCTGCTGGGACGTGGCCGAGACCCGCGACCTCGACAGGGGCGCCCTGCTCGCCCACGACCTGATGGTCAACACCGTGCTGACGACGAGCCCGGTCCCGCCCTTCCTGACGGACAAGGACCTCGACGAACCGGACCGCCGGCTGCGCACCCTCGCCGATGTCACCGTCGACGTCGGCTCGCCCATGAACGTCCTGCCGTTCTACGACACCACCACCGACTGGGACCACCCGGTGCGGCGCCTGCGCGAGCGCCCGCCGCTCGACCTGATCGCGATCGACAACCTGCCCTCCCTGCTGCCCCGCGAGGCGAGCACCGACTTCTCCGCCGCGCTGCTGCCGCAGCTGCTGGACCTCGGCACGGGCGGCGCGTGGGGCCGCTGCCTGGACCGGTTCCGCCGGGCGTCCCACGAACTGGGTCTGACGACGAGGGAGTCACCGGATGGCTGATGACGCGGTCCCCGCGAGCGGCACCGTCCACTGGGTCGGTGCCGGCCTCTCCACGGGCAGCGGCCTGGCGAAGGTGTGCGACACCGCCGCCCGGGTACGGCTGTGGCACCGCACCGAGGAGCGCGCCGAGCGGGCCCTGGCCGCACTGGGCCTCACCGGACGGGCCGAGCCCCGCGCGTACACCCCGGCGGCGCTCGCGGCCGAGCTGACCCCCGGTGACGTGGTCGTCTCCATGCTCCCGGCCACCGAGCACGCGCCGCTGCTCGGGGCGTGCGTCGAGGCGCGGGCGCACTTCGCCTGCTCCAGCTATGTCTCGGACGCGGTCCTGGAGCTGGCGCCGGCGGCCGAGGCGGCGGGGGTCACCGTCCTCACCGAGGCGGGCCTCGATCCGGGCGTCGACCATCTCTTCGCCCACAGCCTGATCGCCCGGGCGTGCGGGGCGATCGGGCCGGAGACGGCCGCCTCGTACACCCTGACCTCGTACTGCGGCGGCGTCCCGGCCGTCCCCAACGACTTCAGGTACCGCTTCAGCTGGGCCCCGGCCGGCGTCCTGAACGCACTGCGCGCACCGGCCCGCTGCATCGAGGACGGTACGGAGACGACGGTCGCACGCCCCTGGCGGGCGACCCGTCCGTACGTCGTCGACGGCGAGACCTTCGAGGCCTACCCCAACCGCGACAGTGTCCCCTTCGTCGCCCAGTACGGCCTCCCGCCCGCCTGGAAACCGCGCACCTTCGTCCGCGGCACCCTCCGCCTCGACGGCTGGCTCACCGCCTGGGCGCCGGTCTTCGCGGAACTCGAACGCGACGACGACCGGCGCATCGCCGCCCTGGCCCGCGAACTCGCCGCCCGGCACCCGATGACCGAGGCCGACCGGGACCGTGTCGTCCTGGCCGTCACCCTCGACGTCCGCGCCGCTTCCGGCGACCGCTGGTCCGGCCGCTGTCTCCTCGACCTGACCGGCACGGCCGAGGAGAGCGCCATGGCCCGCTGCGTCTCCCGCCCCCTGGCCCTCGGCATCGCCCACATCCTCGACGGTTCCCTGCCCCCGGGCCTGCTCCGCGCGGCGGAGACGGGGGAGCGGTCGGAGGTGTGGCTCACCGAACTGGCCGAGGACGGGCTGGAGTTCGCGCTGCGCGTCGAGAGCTGAAGCGGGTGGGGGGGCACCCCGGGGGTCGGATGAGGTCTGTCCCGCGCCGGTGGCGGCCCCGGGACGACGGCGACGCGGGTGCTCAGGGTGAAAGGGCTTCCCTCTGACAGCCATACCCAGAACCCCTGGGCCCTCCGATCTTACGAATGACCGGAGCAACCACCCTTGAAAGGTAGGACCCCTCGGTCCACGACGGCCTCGTGGACCAGCCGCTTCAGTTCCGGGTAGACCGAGAACGACGAGCGGCGCCGTACCTGGGTCATGAACTGGACGGTCAGATCGCGGCGGGGATCCACCCAGAAGATCGTGGTGGCGGCGCCGGTCCAGCCGAAGGTGCCGAGGGAGGACGGGCTCTCCGTGGCCTCGGGGTCGATGACGACGGAGACGCCGAGGCCGAAGCCGACGCCCACGTTGCCGGGCTGCCGGTGGAAGCCGCTGCCGTAGGTGTGGATGTCGACGCCGCCCGGCAGCTGGTTGGAGGCCATCGCGCCGACCGACTCGGGAGTCAGCAGGCGGACGCCGTCGAGTTCGCCGCGGCGGCGGAGGAACTCGGCGAAGCGGTGGTAGTCGCGGGCGGTGGCGACCATGCCGCCGCTGCCGGACAGGAAGCGCGGGCGGCCGTGCAGGGGCAGGCCCGGCACCGGGGCGATCGAGCCGTCCTCCTGCTCGCCGTAGAGCTGGGCCAGCCGCCCCGCCTGTTCGGGGGAGACCTGGAAACCCGCGTCGGTCATGCCCAGCGGGCCGAGGATCCGCTCGCCGAGGAACTCGTCCAGGGCCTGCCCCGACACCACCTCGATGATCCGGCCGAGGACGTTGCTGGCGACGGAGTAGTTCCACTGCGTGCCCGGCTCGAACTGCAGGGGCAGGCGCGCGTACTCCGCGCAGGTCCGGGCGAGGTCGGCGCCCGGCCGGACCGAATGCTCCAGGCCCGCCTCCCGGTAGAGGGCGTCCACCGGGTGGTCGTAGTAGAAGCCGAAGGTCAGGCCCGAGGTGTGGGTCATCAGGTGCCGGACGAGGATCGGCTGCCGTGCCGGCCGGGTCCGGGTGCCTGCGCCCTCGCCGGACTCGTACACCCGGGGCTCGGCGAACTCCGGGAGGTAGCGGGAGACCGGGTCCGTGAGGGACAGCCGTCCCTCCTCGACCAGTATCAGCGCCGCCACCGATGTGACCGGCTTCGTCATCGAGTAGATCCGCCACAACGTGTCGGTCTCCACGGGCAGCCGCGCGTCGACGTCGCGCTGTCCGTACGTCGTGAGGTGGGCGACGCGGCCGTGCCTGGCGAGGGAGAGCAGATAGCCGGGCAGCCGGCCGTCGTCGACCTGGCGGGCGAGGTACTCGTCGAGGCGGGCCAGGGTCTTCGGGTCGAGGCCGGCCTCGCGCGGCTCGGTCTCTCGGCGCAGTCGTTCCATGGTGGTTCTCCTCCGGCGGCCCGGGTTACGGCTCACATACGTCCTTGCCTTCATCGTTCCGTACCGACCGCGATCCATCCCTCGGAGGACGGGCGGGTCGGGGCATTCGTCCGGCAAGTGGCGCACCGAGCGCCGACAGGCCCGCCAGCAGCAGGAACGCGGGCTCCGCGGCAAGGGGCAACAGGGTCGCCGCGGCGGCCACTCCGAGCGTCGGCCCGACGTTCATCGCGGTCTGCTGGAGCCCGCCCACCACCCCCGCCGACTCCGGCGGCGCGTCCCGTACGACGACCGCGGTGGCCGTCACCATCACCGCGCCGAACCCGGCGCCCAGCAGCAGGAATCCGCCGCCGATCACCGCCGTGGGGGAACCCGGACCCACTCCCGACAGCGCCAGCACCCCGGCGGTGAGCAGCAGTGTCCCGGTCAGGGCCGTCGGGCGGGCGCCCCATCGGCGCAGCAGCACGGCCGAGACCGGGGCACCGAGGACCATCATCACGCCGCCGGGCAGCGCGACGAGGCTCGTGCGCAGCGGGTCCATGCCGAGCACGTCCTGGAGGACGTGGCTGCCGGCGAACAGCGCGCCCATCATCGCCGCCGACGCGGTCACCAGCACCCCGAGCGCCGCGCCCGCCGTCACCGAGCCGAGCAGGGCGGGCGGCAACAGCGGGTCGGGCGTGCGCCGTTCACGGCGTACGAGGGCGCCGGCCGCGACCGCGGCCACGAGCAGACCGAGTACAGCGGTCACCGTCCAGCCGTGCCCAGGTATCCCGACCAGGGTGTGCACGAGCGCCGCGAGCGCCACGGCGAGCAGGGCCGCGCCCGGGGCGTCGAGGCGGCCGGCGGGTGCACTCCGGGCCCGCGGCGCGCGTACCGCCAGGGCCAGCAGGCCCATGACCAGCGCCGGTATCACGTTCAGGAAGAACACCGCCCGCCAGCCCAGCTCCGCCACCAGTACCCCGCCCACCAGCGGACCGGCCGCGGCGGCCACCCCGATGGCGCTGGTCCGCAGCGCGACGGGCATCCCCAGCCGGTCGGGTGGGAACGCGGCCCGCAGCATCCCGAGGGTGGCCGGCTGCAGCAGCGCCCCGAACACCCCCTGTACGACCCGCAGCGCGATCACCCAGCCCACACCGGGCGCGAAGCCGATGCCCGCCGACGCCGCGCCGAAGCCCAGGACGCCCCACGCGAACACCCGCTGATGCCCGTACCGGTCACCCAGCCGCCCCGCGAAGACCAGCAGACTCGCCACGGCGATCAGATATCCGGTGCTGGTCCACTGCACCTCGGCGTAGGAGGCGTCGAGGTCCCGGCGCAGGGTGGGCTGGGCGATGGTCAGCACGGTCCCGTCGAGGGCGACGACCACCGCACCGAGCACACTGTTCGCGAGCGTCAGCCGACGGTGCGGCACGGAAGGGGCCGACGGTGCACCCGCGTCCGCCTCCCGTACGACCTCCGTCACCGGTCCTCGCTCCCGAGGTGGGCGTCGAGAGCCGCGTTGAGCAACGGGGTGAAGTCATCTGCTCCCGTGGTGAGTTGGAGGCTGCCCCAGGTCCACAGCTGGGCGATGCCGTACAGGTTCGCCAGGAGTGCCCCGGCGACGAGCCTCGCGTCGGCATCGGGCCGGGCGCGGCCGACGAGGTCCACCAGCAGGCCGAACACCGGCAGGCTGGCGTCCCGCAGCCCCAACGTGTTGCTCTCCAGCAGATCGTGACGGAACATCAGCTCGTGCATGCCCCGGTGGGTGAGCGCGAAGTCGAGGTACACCCGGCCCAGCGTCGCCACCTGCCGCCGAGGGCTCGCCGTGCCGTCGCCGAGGGCCGCGGCCCCCCTGGCCGCGAGGTCCTCGAATCCCCGGCGCGCGATGGCCGACAGCAGCTCCAGATGCGTCGGGAAGTACCGGCGCGGCGCCCCGTGCGAGACCCCCGCCCGCCGCGCGATCTCCCGCAGCGACAGTGCCTGCACCCCCTCGGTCGTCACCAGCTCGACCCCGACATCGACGAGCCGGGTCCTGAGCCCGGCGCTCCGCTCACTCATGGACACTGTCTACCGCAGAAGAGTAGACAGTGTCTACCAAGGCTGGCCGGATGGTGGACACGGCATTCCCGCCGAGAACGTTCCTGTGGCCGGACAGACCGTTCGAGGACGGTGAACTCATCGGCCGGCCCCCCGGGGGGCCGCGGGCCCCGGGGCGCGGGGAATTGCGGCCGCCGCCGGCACGTTGACGTGTCATGCCCTGGGACACGAACGACGCGGACGCCACACAGAACGCCCTGCTCGCCCTGCTCTCCGAATACGACGGCGGAGTGCTGGTCACGCTCAAGGCGGACGGCCGCCCCCAGCTCTCGAACGTCAATCACGCCTACCACCCCGGCGAGCGGACGATCCGCGTGTCCGTCACCGACGACCGCGCCAAGACCCGCAACATGCGCCGCGACCCCCGCGTCTCGTACCACGTGACCAGCGCCGACCGCTGGGCGTACACGGTCGTCGAGGGCACGGCAGACCTCACCCCGGTGGCCGGGGACCCGTACGACGAGACGGTCGAGGAACTGGTCCGCCTGTACCGGGACGTGCGGGGCGAGCACCCCGACTGGGACGACTACCGCGCGGCGATGGTCCGCGACCGCCGGCTCGTGCTGCGGCTGAGGGTGGAGAGGGCGTACGGCATCCCGAGGCGCTGAGACGCTACTCGGCGGCCCTTTCGAGGACGCACGGCTCCCCGCCGTCGGGGTCGCCGACGTACGTCCACAGGACGGCCCTCTCGGCCGTTCCCCTCGCCTCGTACTGCGTCCACACCCCACCGGGCGCGAAGGTGAGCCGGACCGCCGACATCGGCTCGTCCGTCTCGGTGTCCTCCGACTCGAGGTGTCCCCAGCCGCCGGAGCCGGGATCCGGGGCCTCGGCCCCCCAGAGGGCGTCGGCCCTGAAGTCGCCGCACACCCCGTCCGAGGCGAACGTGCCGTCCCTGCGCAGGACCAGGCTGCCGCCGGAGTCGTCCCGCCAGGTGCCGGCGATCTGCTCCTGCCGCATGACGAGGGGTTCGCCCTCCGGGACCTGCGTCGGGAAGAGTGTCCTGCCCACGACCATGAGCAGGAACGTGCCGCCGAGCAGCAGCACCGGAGCGGTCAGCAGGCACCCCAGCACGATCAACACGCCGATCAGTACACCGTTGCCGTTTTCCGACCGCTCCACGACCCACCCCGTTGATCACCCCGAGCCCTGGCCGGCGCCCGCGCCCATCATCCCTCCGACCTGCGGGCATGTGTGCATCGGGGTCCCCGGCGGAGGTACGCCGACCAGTCGGGACGCACGGCGGGGCCCCGAACACCTTGGGTGCCCGGGGCCCCGCCGACCGGACGCCGGCGATCGGGGGCGGGGGTCAGGCCGCGACCCGCTCCCGGTCCCTCGTCGCGTCGGCCGCGCGGACCCCGAGGAGTTCGGTCGGGACCTTGTGGGTCTCCCGGGCGGTGAGGGCCGCGATGACCGGCGGCACGCACAGGGCAGTGGTGAACAGGGCCACCGCGAACCAGTCGTCCCCGTCGGGGCCGGCGATCTGCGCGGCGAAGGTGACGGCGAACCCGGCGATCGCGAAGCCGATCTGGGTGCCGATGGCCATGCCGGACAGCCGCACCTTGGTGGAGAACATCTCGCCGTAGAAGGAGGGCCATATGCCGTTCGCCGCGCTGTAGACGACGCCGAAGGTGACGATGCCGAGGACGAGGACCAGCGGGTAGGCGCCGGTGGAGATCGCCCACAGGTAGACGAACATCATCACCGCGCTGCCGGCCGCGCCGATCAGGAACACCGGGCGTCGGCCGATGCGGTCGGAGAGCGTGGCCCACAGCGGGATCGCGCCCAGCGCGACCAGGTTGGCCAGCGCGCCCACCCACAGCATCGAGGAGCGCGACAGGCCGACCGACTCGCTCGTGCCGTACGCCAGCGCCCACACGGTGAAGATCGTGGAGACCGAGGCGACCAGCGCGCCCGCGATCACCCGCAGCACATCCGCCCAGTGCTCGCGCAGCAGCACCGCGAGCGGCAGCTTCGCGACGCCGTCGGAAGCGGTCTGCTGCCGGGTGAACGCGGGGGTCTCCTCCAGGGTGCGGCGGATGACGTAGCCGACGACGGCGACCGCGATGCTCATCCAGAACGGGACACGCCAGCCCCATGACAGCAGCTGGTCCTCGGGGAGCGCGGCGATCGGGATGAAGACCAGGGTCGCGAGCAACTGGCCGCCCTGGGTGCCGCTCAGCGTGAAGCTGGTGAAGAAGCCGCGGCGGTCCTCCGGCGCGTGTTCCAGCGTCATGGAGTTGGCGCTGGCCTGCTCACCCGCCGCCGAGATGCCCTGGAGGACGCGGCAGATCACCAGGAGGACCGGGGCGAGGGTACCGACCTGGTCACGGGTGGGCAGGCAGCCGATGAGGAACGTCGACAGGCCCATCAGGATCAGCGTGAAGACCATGATCTTCTTACGGCCCAGCCGGTCGCCGAAGTGACCGAGGAAGAGCGCGCCGATCGGCCGCGCCGCGTACGCGACACCGAAGGTGCCCAGCGACAGCAGGGTCGCCGTCGCCGGGTCCGACTCGTCGAAGAAGACCGTCGGGAAGATCAGGGCGGCGGCGCTGCCGTAGATGAAGAAGTCGTAGTACTCCAGGGCGCTGCCCACCCAGGCGGCCGTGGCGGCCTTCCTGGGCTGGCCGGGAGGTGCGGCGGGGACGGACACGGCGTGCTCCTTCGAGGAATCCCCCCATTGAGGGGGAGTGAGCGGAGGAAGGCAAGGCAGGACGGGCGATGCGGGGGGAGGGGAGCCGGATCCCCGGGGGTGCTGGGGCGGCCGTGCCGGGCGCTACCCGGCTAATTAACGCACTGGATAGTTAGTAGCGGTTGGCTACGGATGTTGCGCCCAGGTTTCCCGGGTGTCAAGGGGGGCGCCGGACGAAACCCGCGGCTCCCGGGCGGCCGAGGGTGTCGCCGCCGGAGCGACGCGCGGTCCGCCGCCGGTCCGTGGTCTGTTCGAGCGTGGTGGCGCCGTCAGTCCGTCGCGCGGTCCGCCGTCAGATACGCGATCACCATGTCGCCGAGCATCTTGCGGTAGTGCTCGCGCTGCTCGGGGGCGACCAGGTCGCGGCCGAAGAGGGCACCGAAGGTGTGCCGGTTGGCGACCCGGAAGAAGCAGAAGGCGCTGATCATCGCGTGCAGGTCGACGGCGTCGACATCGGCCGTGAACAGACCGGACTTCTGCCCCGACTCCAGGATGCGGCGGATCACGTCCAGCGCCGGCGAGCCGATCCTGCCCAGCTTCTCGGAGGCGGTGATGTGCTCGGCCTCGTGGATGTTCTCGATGCTGACCAGGCGGATGAAGTCCGGGTGGCGCTCGTGGTGGTCGAAGGTGACCTCGGCCAGGCGCCGGATGGCGGCGACCGGGTCCAGGTGCTCGACGTCCAGCTCCTGCTCCGCCTGCCGGATCACCGAGTACGCCCGCTCCAGCACGGCCGTGAACAGTTGCTCCTTGCCGCCGAAGTAGTAGTAGATCATCCGCTTGGTGGTGCGGGTGCGGGCGGCGATCTCGTCGACCCGGGCCCCCGCGAAACCGGAGCGGGCGAACTCCTGGGTCGCGACGTCGAGGATCTCGGCCTTGGTGCGGGCGGCGTCACGGGTGCGCCCGTTCGGTCGTGCCGGCTCTTCGACGCTGGTCATCGGGTTCCTTCGGGCGAGGGGCCAATGACCGCGATTGTAGAAGAGGGCTTCCCCTGTTCGGCCGGGGCTGCTATGACTAACGTACTAGTTCGTACATTAGTGAGCCTCAGGGAGGCCCCGCCGTGCCCCAGGTCTCGAACCCCGTCCCGAAGCGGGACTCGTATCTCGTCGGCCTCGTCGGCTCCGGCATCGGGCCCTCGCTCAGCCCCGCGCTGCACGAGCGGGAGGCCGACCGGCTGGGGCTGCGGTATGTGTACCGGCTGATCGACATCGACCGGCTCGGGGTCGGCCCCGAGGCGGTGGGCGACCTGGTGCGCGCCGCCCGGGACCTGGGCTTCGACGGGCTGAACATCACCCATCCCTGCAAGCAGCTCGTCATCGAGCACCTCGACGCCCTCGCCCCGCAGGCCGCGGCGCTCGGCGCCGTCAACACCGTCGTCTTCGAGGACGGCCGAGCCGTCGGCCACAACACGGACGTCACCGGCTTCGCCGCGTCCTTCGCCCGCGGACTGCCCGACGTGCCGCTGGAGAAGGTCGTGCAGCTGGGGGCCGGGGGCGCGGGCGCGGCCGTCGCGCACGCCACGCTCACCCTCGGCGCCGAGCATGTCACCGTCGTCGACGCGATGCCCGACCGCGCGGCCGGCCTCGCCTCCGCCCTGGACCGGCACTTCGGCGCGGGACGCGCGGCCGCGGCGGCGCCGGAGGCGTTGCCGGAGCTGCTGGGGGAGGCCGACGGGGTGGTGCACGCGACACCGACCGGGATGGCCGCGCACCCGGGGCTGCCCTTCGCCGCGGAGCTGCTGCACCCGGGGCTGTGGGTGGCCGAGGTGGTGTACCGGCCGCTGGAGACGGAGCTGCTGCGGACGGCCCGCGCGCTGGGGTGCGCCACGTTGGACGGGGGAGGGATGGCGGTGTTCCAGGCGGCGGACGCGTTCCGGTTGTTCACGGGGAGGGAGGCGGACGCGCCCCGGATGCTGGCCGACATCGCGGAGTTGGCGGGGGCCGCGGGGGTGCCTCGCTAGGCGTTGTCCCGTCATGCCCGGCGGGCCTGGGGCGCTTCCGATGACATCGCCACCGGGTCGCGGGGGCCGTCCCGGTCGTCGGCCGCACAGCTGGAACCGAAGGAGCACCACCATGCGTACGTCCATCGCCACCGTGTCCCTCAGCGGGTCGCTCACCGAGAAGCTCACCGCCGCCGCGCGGGCCGGGTTCGACGGGGTGGAGATCTTCGAGAACGATCTGCTGGCCAGCCCGCTCGCCCCGGAGGAGATCCGGGCCCGGTGCGCGGACCTGGGGCTGAGCATCGATCTGTACCAGCCGATGCGGGACATCGAGGCGGTGCCGGCCGACGAGTTCGACCGGAACCTGCGTCGGGCCCGGCACAAGTTCGAGCTGATGCGGCGGCTCGGCGCCGACACGGTCCTGGTGTGCTCCAGCGTCCATCCGCTCGCGGTCGACGACGACGCCCTCGCCGCCGCTCAGCTCCGCCGGCTCGCCGACCTCGCGCAGGACTTCGGGATCCGCGTCGCCTACGAGGCGCTGGCCTGGGGACGGCACGTCAGCACGTACGACCACGCCTGGCGCATCGTCGAGGCCGCGGACCACCCCGCGCTCGGCACCTGCCTGGACAGCTTCCACATCCTCGCCCGCGGATCGGACCCGAAGGGCATCGAGGACATCCCCGGCGACAGGATCTTCTTCCTCCAGCTGGCCGACGCCCCGCTGATGGCGATGGACGTACTCCAGTGGAGCCGCCACTACCGCTGCTTCCCCGGACAGGGCGGCCTCGACGTCGTGGGCCTCGTGTGGCATGTGAAGGCGGCCGGATACCAGGGACCCCTGTCACTGGAGGTCTTCAACGACGTCTTCCGGCAGGCCGAGGCGGGCCCCACCGCCGTCGACGCCCACCGCTCCCTGCTGATGCTCCAGGAGGCGGCGGGCCTGGCCACGCTGCCGCAGCCCGTCGTCCCCACCGGGGTCGCGTTCACGGAACTCGTCACCCCCGACGCCGAACCCGTGGGCGCGGTACTCGGCGCCCTCGGCTTCGCCCGCACCGCCCGCCACCGCAGCAAGCCGGTGGACCTGTGGCGGCAGGGCGAGGCGAGGGTCCTGGTCAACACCGGCCCGGCGGCGCGCCGCGACGGCACCCAGCTCGCCGCGATCGGCCTGGAGTCACCGGACCCGGCAGGCGCCGCCCGCCGAGCCGAGGCCCTGCAGGCACCGGTCCTGCCCCGTCGCCGCGCCCCGGAGGACGTCGCCCTGGACGCGGTCGCCGCCCCCGACGGCACCGCACTCTTCTTCTGCGCCACCGACCGGCCCGAACTCCCCAGCTGGACCAACGACTTCCAGCCCGTGCCGCACGCGGAGCCCGCCCGGTACGTCCACCGTGTGGACCATCTCGCCCTCACCCAGCCGTGGCACCAGTTCGACGAGGCGGCCCTCTTCCACCGGACCGTGCTCGGCCTGCCCGCCCGCGAGAGCGTGGACGTGGCCGACCCCTACGGCCTGTTCCGCAGCCGACCGGTCGGCAACGCCGACGGCAGCGTACGGATCGCCCTCGGCGTCGGCCCCGCTCCCACGGACCACACCGCCCGCGCCCAGCACATCGCCCTCGCCACCGACGACGTGGTCGCCGCGGCCCGCGCCTTCCGCGACGCCGGAGGCCGGCTGCTGGCCGTCCCCGGGAACTACCACGACGACCTGGCCGCCCGCTTCGAGTTCGCCGACGGCGAGCTGGAGACCTACCGTGAGCTGGGCATCCTCTACGACCGGGACCAGGACGGCGAGTTCCGCCACTGCTACACCGAGACCGTGGGCCGCGTCTTCTTCGAACTCGTCCAGCGCGACGGCGGCTACCGGGGCTACGGAGCCCCGAACGCCCCGGTACGCCTCGCCGCCCAGCACGCCCAACGCCCGGTGAAGTAGGAGGAGTCATCGGCGACCGGGGCCCATCGGGAGGCCCCGGGCTCGCCGCGCACCGGTGGAGTCACTGGCGGCTGACGGTGCGGGTCACACCCGTGACCACCGTCGTCGCCAGGATCCACCCCGTGATGACGAGGACATACGACAGCCACTGCCCCCAGCCCTCGGGCGCGTACGCCCGCTCCTGGCCGAAGTCGATGATCGGCAGCAGCAGATCGAGGGTGTAGAAGACCGGGTTGAACTCCGGGGCCTCGTCGGCCTTCAGCGGCCGCGGCCGGTCCAGCGCGTACGCCACCGAGCCCACCGCCAGCAACGACAGCAGCCAGACCGCCGCGCGCAGCGGACGGAACCCGTAGCCGACGGTGGCCTCCTGGACCAGGCCCCACAGCCGCCCGTACCACGGGAGCGTGGCCCGGCGCCGGCGCTGCCTGGCGAGCTGGACCAGCCGGGCCGCGTCGTCGTCGCCGATACGGCGGTACGCGGCGGTCAGCTGCTCGTAGGAGTGGGGGATGAACCCGTCCCCGTCCCGCGCCAGCATCGGCAGCCGCAGCGGGGCCGGGAGATGCGAGAGGAGCGAGGTGTAGGTCAGGTCGTTGAGCAGCACCCGCTCGGGAACCACATCGGGTTCCATCAAAAGGACCTCGATCTGCGAGCGGCGGAGGTTGAGGATGCCCTCCATCCGGGGACCGCCGCGCAGCCACAGCTCACCGATGACGCAACTGCTGGCCCGTAACGCCGTACCGCCCGGGTGCGCCAGCCGCGCGTACGACAGGTCCAGGCGCCCCGACACCCGGGCGCCGCGCATCTCGACCCGCCCCCGCACCCGCGCGCGGCGCAGTTCGACGTCGGCCTCCGCAGTGAGCGTCTCCGCGGTGAGCGCGACACCGTCCGGCCGCTCCAGGCACACGTCGTTGAGGTTGACCGACCCGGCGACCCGGGCGCCGGCGAGCCTGACCTCGCCCCGCGCCCGCAGTCCGGGAGCGCACAACTCCTCACCGATCTCCGCCTGGTTCAGCCGCAACGCCGGTTCCTCGTCGTCCGGCGCGGCGAACTCCGACCCTTCCATGAACAGGGTCCCGGAGATCTGCGCCCCCGTGAGCTTCACCGGCCCCCGGAAGCGGCAGCCCGTCAGCCTCATCCCCCCGTCGATCCGGACCCGCGCCGAACGCAGGCCCGGCAGTGCGGACCCGGTGAGGTTGAGATAGGTGAGCTGCGCGCCCGACAGGTCCGGGGTCTCCTCGAAGTGGCAGTCGCTGAGCCGTACGACGCTCTCGACCGTCGCGTACTTCAGGTCCAGCGTGCCGGTGATCCGAGCCCCCGCGATCTTGAGCGCGGCGACCTCGCCCTCCTCGCGGGGTGCCGTGAGGAGCAGTGTCCGCAGGACCGCCGCCCGCAGGGTCCGCCGGGAAGCCTCCTCGCCCTCGTCCTCGTCCTCGTCCTCGGCGGACGCGCCGGGCTCGACGGCACCGAAGTCCACCGAGGCACCCCGGGGAAAGGCTTCCCAGACACGTCGCTCGGCCGGGGTGAGGTCGTCGATCATCATCAACGGGACTCTCACCCGAGACGCGTGTACCTGTCAACCACCGCTTTTCGGCCGCTCGGTGGCCCCATACCCGGCCGTGTGCGCGGTGCGCGTCCGTCAGACCGTTCACGAAGAACAGGTCGCGGGGCTCGGGGGATCAGCCGGCGCCAGAGGTCGGCGGGGCGCAGGCGCGGGGTGACGAGGGGGCCCCCACCCACCCCCACCCACCCGCACCCGCCAACGCACCCCCGCGGCCCACGCACCCGGCGGCTAACGCTTCGTCGACTCCACCGCATGCCCCCCGAACTGGTTCCGCAGAGCCGCCACCATCTTCATCTGCGGGGAGTCGTCCTGGCGGGACGCGAAGCGGGCGAACAGGGACGCGGTGATCGCCGGCAGCGGCACCGCGTTGTCGATGGCCGCCTCGACCGTCCACCGGCCCTCCCCGGAGTCGGCGGCGTAGCCGCGCAGTTTCTCCAGGTGCTCGTCCGTGTCCAGCGCGTTGACCGCGAGGTCCAGCAGCCAGGAGCGGATGACCGTCCCCTCCTGCCAGGACCGGAACACCTCGCGGACGTCCGTCACCGAGTCCACGGCCTCCAGCAGCTCCCACCCCTCGGCGTAGGCCTGCATCATGGCGTACTCGATGCCGTTGTGGACCATCTTGGAGAAGTGCCCGGCGCCGACCTTGCCGGCGTGGACGTACCCGTACGGCCCCTCCGGCTTGAGGGCGTCGAAGAGGGGCTGGAGCCGGTCGACGTGCTCCTTGTCGCCGCCGACCATCAGCGCGTAGCCGTTCTCAAGTCCCCATACTCCGCCCGAGACGCCCGCGTCCACGAAGCCGATGCCCTTGGCGCCCAGCTCCTCCGCGTGCTTCTCGTCGTCCGTCCAGCGGGAGTTGCCGCCGTCGACGACGGTGTCGCCGGGCGACAGCAGGTCCGCCAGCTCGTCCACGACGGACTGCGTGGGAGCGCCGGCGGGGACCATCACCCAGACCGTGCGCGGCGCGTCGAGCCGCTCGACCAGCTCGGCCAGAGTGCCCACGTCGGAGACGTCGGGGTTGCGGTCGTACCCGATGACGGTGTGGCCGGCGCGGCGGATCCGCTCGCGCATGTTGCCGCCCATCTTGCCGAGACCGATGAGACCGAGCTGCATGTCAGTTCACTTCTTCCTGAGCGTCACGGGTGCCAGGGGTGTCATGGGTGTCATGGATGTCGCGGGTGCCGCGGGTGCCGCGGGTGTCGCGGGTGCCGCGGGTGCCGCGGGTGCCGCGGGTGCCGCGGGTGTCATGGATGTCGCGGGTGTCGCGGTCGCGGGAGTGACCGCCGTCGCGCAGCGGCGGGGGGTGGGGCATCGGGCCCGCGCGGTGGTTCGCCCACTCGGCCCACTCCGGGCGCCGGTTGGGCCGGAGGGTGTCACTCATGGCCGGCGGCCTCCTCGGTGTGCTCACCGCCGCGCAGGGCGATGGCGTACATCTCGTCCGCGTCGAGGCGGCGCAGTTCCTCGGCGATCAGCTCGGAGGTGGGGCGCACCTTCAGGGCGAGGGTGCGGGACGGCTGGTCCGGCAGGGTGAGCGTGGCGAGCGGGCCCTCGGGACGGTCGATGACGATCTCACCGTTCTCGGTGCCGAGCCGTACGCCCGTCACGACCGGCCCGGCGGTGGTGACACGCTCGACGGTGACTCCGAGACGGGCCTCCAGCCAGCGGGCCAGCAGTTCGGCGCTCGGGTTGTCGGCCTCGCTGTCCACGGCCGCCGAGGTGATCTTCGTGCGGGCCTGGTCGAGGGCGGCGGCGAGCATGGACCGCCATGGCGTCAGCCGGGTCCAGGCCAGGTCCGTGTCGCCGGGGGTGTAGGAGGCCACCCGCTGCTCCAGCGCGGCGAGCGGGGACTCGACGGCGTACATGTCGGTGATCCGGCGCTGCGCCAGCGCCCCCAGCGGGTCCTTCGCCGGGTGCTCCGGCGCGTCCACCGGCCACCACACCACGACCGGCGCGTCCGGCAGCAGCAGCGGCAGGACCACGGAGTCGGCGTGGTCGGACACCTCGCCGTACGTCCGCAGCACGACGGTCTCGCCGGTGCCCGCGTCGGCGCCCACGCGCACCTCGGCGTCCAGGTGCGACCGGGTGCGGTCACGGGGAGTGCGGGCGTGCCGCCTGATGACGACCAGCGTGCGCGAGGGGTGCTCGTGCGATGCCTCCTCGGCCGCCCTGATCGAGTCGTAGGCGTTCTCCTCGTCCGTCACGATCACCATCGTGAGGACCATGCCCACGGCGGGCGTGCCGATGGCCCGGCGTCCCCGCACCAGGGCCTTGTTGATCTTGCTTGCCGTGGTGTCCGTCAGGTCGAGTTTCATGGCCTGCGCCAGCTCCGTCCGTCTCGTGCGAGCATCTCGTCGGCTTCCTCGGGTCCCCAACTGCCCGAGGGGTACTGCGCGGGGCTGCCGTGCCTCGCCCAGTGCTCCTCGATCGGGTCGAGGATCTTCCAGGACTCCTCCACCTCCTGGTGGCGGGGGAAGAGATTGGCGTCGCCGAGCAGCACGTCCAGGATCAGCCGTTCGTACGCCTCCGGGCTGGACTCCGTGAACGACTCGCCGTACGCGAAGTCCATGGTGACGTCCCGGATCTCCATCGAGGTACCCGGCACCTTCGAACCGAAGCGCACGGTCATTCCCTCGTCCGGCTGCACCCGGATGACGATCGCGTTCTTCCCCAGCTCCTCGGTGGCCGTGGAGTCGAACGGGGAGTGCGGGGCGCCCTGGAAGACGACCGCGATCTCGGTGACCCGGCGGCCGAGCCGCTTGCCGGTGCGCAGATAGAACGGGACACCGGCCCAGCGGCGGTTGTCGATCTCCAGCTTCACGGCCGCGTACGTGTCGGTCCTGGAACCCGGGTCGATGCCGTCCTCCTGGAGGTAGCCCACCACCTTCTCGCCGCCCTGCCACGCCCCGGTGTACTGGCCGCGCACGGTGTGGGCGCCCAGGTCGGCGGGGAGCCGCACCGACTTGAGGACCTTCAGCTTCTCGGTGAGCAGCGCCTCGGCGTCGAAGGCGATCGGCTCCTCCATGGCGGTGAGCGCCATCAGCTGCAGAAGGTGGTTCTGGATGACGTCGCGGGCGGCGCCGATGCCGTCGTAGTAGCCCGCCCGGCCGCCGATGCCGATGTCCTCGGCCATGGTGATCTGGACGTGGTCGACGTACGACCGGTTCCAGACGGGCTCGTACATCTGGTTGGCGAAGCGGAGCGCCAGCAGGTTCTGGACGGTCTCCTTGCCGAGGTAGTGGTCGATGCGGAAGACCTGCTCCGGGTCGAACACCTCGTGCACGACCGCGTTCAGGTCGCGGGCGCTGGCCAGGTCGTGGCCGAACGGCTTCTCGATGACCGCGCGCCGCCAGGAGCCCTCGGGCGCGTCGGCCAGCCCGTGCTTCTTCAGCTGCTGGACGACCTTCGGGAAGAACTTCGGCGGTACCGAGAGGTAGAAGGCGAAGTTGCCGCTGGTGCCGCGAGAGGCGTTCAACTCCTCGACTGCTGAGCGGAGTTGCCGGAACGCCTCGTCGTCGTCGAAGTCGCCGGGGACGAAGCGCATGCCCTCGGCGAGCTGCTGCCAGACCTCCTCGCGGAACTCGGTGCGCGCGTGCTCGCGCACCGCGTCGTGCACCACCTGCGCGAAGTCCTGGTCCTCCCAGTCCCGGCGGGCGAAGCCCACCAGCGAGAAGCCCGGCGGGAGCAGGCCGCGGTTGGCCAGGTCGTACACGGCCGGCATCAGCTTCTTGCGTGACAGGTCACCGGTCACCCCGAAGATGACGAGCCCGGACGGTCCCGCGATCCGGGGAAGCCGGCGGTCGCGCGCGTCCCGCAGCGGGTTGGTCCAGTCGGCCGCCGCCAGGGCGGTCGCCTCGGAGGTCGAGGTCATTCCCCATCAACTCCCTTGCTGTTCGGAGACTGTGGACGGGACGGTGGTCACGCCGACGACGCGCCCGGACGCGACGAGCCGGGCGCCGGGTCGCCGGAGGTGACGCGCTCGCGGGAGATGCCGTCGAGCCGGACGGGGACGCCCTCCTCGCAGAGGCGTCGCACGGGGTCCGTGGCGGCGGCCGCCGCGGTCGGTTCGGTGGGCACAGTGATCATCTTCCTTCAGGCGTTTGCGTCAACCGCGGACGGCGGCCAGGGATTCCCTCGAGTGCGGCGGATTCACTCGGTCGCCTTCGAAACCAAAAGTCTGACTTCTATGAGGGAAGGTTGCCGTGTGCCGGCCTTCGGTGAAACTGGGACACCGACCAGGGGGACGGGCGAGGCCATGTGGGACAGGGGCATCCGGGACGGCGGCGACTCGCAGGGGAGCGGCCGCATCCGGACGTTCCCGTTCCCGGCCGACCTGGGCCTCTCCGGTGTCGGCAGGCAGGTCGGCCCGGTGGACGACCGCCGCACCTGGCGCGCGGACGCCCCCTGGAACGGGTGCACCGCATCGACTTCCACGTGGTCATGCTGTTCGACCACGGTCCCGTCACCCACATGGTCGACTTCACCGAGTACGAGGCGGACGCGGGCGATCTGCTGTGGATCCGCCCCGGACAGGTGCATCGCTTCTCACACACCACCGGGTACCGCGGGACCGTCCTCACCATGCAACCGGGATTCCTGCCCCGGGCCACGGTCGAGGCGACCGGCCTCTGCCGTTACGACCGGCCCCCGCTGCTCCGCCCCGACGAGGCCCGACTCGCGGGCCTGCGCGCCTCGTTGGCGCACCTGGAGCGCGAGTACGTCGACACGGCCACCCTGCCGCCCAGCCTGCACACCGCCGTCCTGCGGCACTCCCTGACGGCATTTCTGCTGCGCCTCGCCCATCTCGCGGCCGGCTCGGCCGAGGCGGCCCTCGGCCACCACGACACGACCTTCACCCGGTTCCGGGACGCCGTGGAGCGCGAGTTCACCACCAACCACAGCGTCGGCGCGTACGCCGACGCCCTGGGCTGCTCGCGCCGCACCCTCGTCCGGGCGGTCCGCGCCGCCACAGGGGAGACCCCCAAGGGCTTCATCGACAAGCGGGTGGTCCTGGAGGCGAAACGGCTGCTTGCCCACACCGACCTGCCGACCGGCCGCGTCGGCGTGGCGGTCGGCTTCCCCGACTCGGCCGACTTCTCCAAGTTCTTCCACCTGCACACCGGGACGACGCCGGTGGCGTTCCGGGCGGAGCTGCGCTGACCGCGCCGGGCGGCTCCCGCACACGGGAGAGGGGCTCCGCCCGCGGGCGAAGCCCCTCCCGATGAGGTCAACAGTCCTCTCAGCGAGAGAAGTTGAACCAGTTCACGTTGACGAAGTCCTGAGGCTGACCGCTCGTGAAGGTCAGATACACGTCGTGCGTCCCGGTGACGCGGCCGATGTTCGCCGGCACCGTCCGCCAGGACTGCCAGCCCCCGGTGTTGGCGAGGGAGAAACTTCCGATCGGGGCGTTCGAGCGGCTGTCGAGGCGGACCTCGACCAGTCCGCTCACCCCGGCGTTCGCCCCGCTGGCCACCCGGGCCACGAACTGGGTGGCCCCCGTGGAACCGAAGTCGACGTTCTGGAACAGCGCCCAGTCGCCGTTGGCGAGGGAGCCGATGTTCTGGCCGCCGCCGCTGTCCGTCGTGGTCTCCGTACTGACCCCGCTCTGCCCGTTGAACGACTCGGCCTGGATCGCGCTGTACGCGTCCCGGGTGCCCGACGGCGGGGGAGTGGTCGTGCCGCCGCCGGCCGACAGCACCTGCACGTAGTCCACGACCATGGGGACACCGGAGCGGGTGTCGCCGTCCAGACCGCCGCCGAACGCGTCGGGGAAGGCGCCGCCCATCGCCACGTTCAGGATGATGAAGAAGCCGTGGTCGGTGGCGTTCTTCCAGGTCGTGGCGTCCATCTGGTCGGCGCTGACCGAGTGGAACCGGGTGCCGTCGACGAAGAACCGGATCGTCTCCGGGGTCACCGAGCGGTCCCACTCCATGGTGTAGGTGTGGAAGCCGGACTGGCAGGTGGTGCCCGGGCAGGCGGTGGAGTTGCCGATGCCGGTCGTCTCGTTGCACGGGCCGCCGGGGGTGATGCCGCAGTGCATGGTGGCCCACACCTGGTTGCGGCCCTGGACGTTCTCCATGATGTCCAGCTCGCCGACGCCCGGCCAGTTCTGGTAGTTGCCCCGGTAGGGCGCGCCCAGCATCCAGAACGCCGGCCAGTAGCCCTCGGCGGCCGTGCCGGTCACATTCGGCATCTGGAGCCGGGACTCGACCCTCAGCTTGCCGCCCGCCGGCGGCTGGAAGTCGGTGCGGTTGGTCTCGATACGGCCCGAGGTCCAACGGCCCGCCGAGTCGCGCAGCGGGGTGATGCGCAGATTGCCGTTGCCGTCGAGCGAGACGTTGGCGGTGCTGTTCGTCATCGTCTCGACCTCGCCGGTGCCCCAGTTGGCGGGCCCGCCGGGGTACGAGGTCCCGGTCGCGTACTGCCAGTGGGAGGTGTTGACACCGGTGCCGGCCGTGCCGTTGAAGTCGTCGAGGAAGACCTGGGTCCAGCCGGTGGGCGGCGCGGGGGCGGCCCCCTGCGCGGTGGTCGCCCCCGCCGCGGCCAGCGCCACCGCGCTGACGACGGCGAGGAGCACGCGACGGAGCGGGCGACGACGTCCGATGGGTGTGCCGGGGGGTTCACTCATGGCGGCCTCTTTGGGGTGGGGAGTACGGAGTGAAGTGCGCGGGCGGAGAACGCTCTGCTCGGTCCCGTTCCTTGAGAGCGCTCTCAGGGAAGAGCGTGCGGATAATGTGCGCTTCAACGCTGCGGTCGTCAAGAGTTAAAGCAGAGAAAGTCCGTGCGCGAAGGGCGAGTTCACCCTGTGAAGATCGGCAGTTCTCGGGCGGTGTCCGGCCACGGGGGAGGCGGCGGGGCCGCCCGGCGCCGACCGGGTGAGGGACATCGGTGATCGGGAGCTGAGGACGTTCGACTTCCAGAAGCGCCACAGCGACTACGGGAGGCACGGTCCGGCACCAAGACGATGACCGCGCTGTGCGCCCTGATCCTCGCCGACCGCGGCGCCCTGGGCCTGGACGCCCCGGTGGCCGCGTACTGGCCCGAGTTCGGCGCGGCGGGCAAGGAGACCGTGCGGGTGAGTCATCTGTGCACCCGCACGGCCGGGCCGCCCGTCTTCGACGCGCCGACCACGCTGGAGGACCTCTGTGGCTGGCCGGCCTGCGCGGAGAGGGCGCCGGTCAGGAGGGCGAGAGGGGTGAGGGCGCCGGCCGGGACGCGGACACGGCGGACCGGCCCGGTATCGGCGCCCCCCGGCCGCGCGGTTCGTCGGGCTGCCAGCCCAGCGCCCGCGAGATGCCCCGGGCCGCGACCCGCACCGCGGGGGTCAGCACGGGCACCTGGGCACCGGCCTGGGGCACGACCACCGACACGGCGGCGACCACAGCCCCGCCCGGCCCGCGTATCGGGGCCGCCACCGACAGCGCGTCCTCGGTCACCTGACGGCTGCTCACCGCCACGCCCGCACGCCGGACTTCGGCGAGTACCCGCCGCAACCGGGCTCCGTCGGTGATGGTGTACGGAGTGAAGGCCGCCAACTCCCCCTGACAATAGGTCTCTTGCGACGTGTGGTCGCCGTAGGCCAGCAGCGCCAGCCCCACGCCCGTGGCGTGCAGCGGCCAGCGGGCGCCGACCCGGATGTGGACGCCGACGGCCGAGCGCCCGGAGAGCCACTCGATGTAGACGACCTCGTCGCCGTCGCGGACGGCGAGCTGCACGTTCTCGTGCGTCGCCTCGTACAGGTCCTCCAGGTACGGCAGCGCGATCTGCCGCAGGGCGAGTCCGCGCGGGGCCAGGGCCGCGACCTCCCACAGCCGGAGCCCCACGTGGTAGATCCCGTCCCCGTCCCGTTCCAGGGCGCCCCACTTCGTGAGCGCGCCCACCAGCCGGTGCGCCGTGCTGAGGGTGAGCCCGGCCCGGCGGCTGATGTCGGTCAGGGACAGCGCCGGATGGTCGTGGTCGAAGGCGGCGAGCACGGCGAGCAGCCGGTCCGGGGCGGACCGCGCGGCCCCCGGCTCCGGCGGCGCGCCGGCGGTCATCGGCACCGGGTCACCCCAGCCCGGCCTCGGCGACCTTCTGGAGCAGGACGTGGAGCGCGTCGCGCTCGGCGGCGTCCAGCGGCCCCAGCAGTTCGTCGGTGACGCGTCGGCCGGCCTCGTCGGTGTCCCGGAGGAAGGAGCGGCCGTCCTCGGTCAGCACCACGATCCGGCTGCGGCGGTCGTCGGGCGAGGGGCGCCGCTCGGCGAAGCCCAGCTTCTCCAGGTCGTCGACCAGGCCGACGATGGCGCTCGGGTCGTACCCGAGGGAGGAGCTCAGCTCCCGCTGGAGCGCGCCCGGCGTGGTGGTCAGGAAGCGCAGCAGCGCGTAGTGGCGCAGCCGGAGCCCCGACTCCTGCAGCGAGGCGTTGAACAGCTGCCCCGAGCGCTGCCCCAGGCGGTACAGCAGATACCCCGTGTCCGCGTGCAGCCCGCGCATCCACGGCTCACGCGCGTCGATCGAGGCGGAGTTCTGAGTCTGCTGGCCGGCGATGGCGGGCTCCCTGGTCGAGGCCCCCTGCGGGGCGGCGCTTGTGGTGCTGCTCCCCAGGATGCCCCAAAGACCTCGGCTCAACAACTATTGACGTCAACAACTATTGCTCTTAACTTCGATTTCGAAGCCGCGCAGCCATCCGCGCTGTCACTCCGAAGGGACCCCACTCGTGCCCAGCATCGATCTCACCGGCAAGGTCGCCGTCGTCACCGGCAGTGGCCGTGGCCTCGGACTGGCCTACGCCCAGGCCCTCGCCGCCGCCGGCGCCTCCGTGGTCGTCAACGACATCGACGAGGCCGTGGCCGAAGCGGCCGTGAAGTCCATCACCGAGGCGGGCGGCTCGGCCGTGGCCGAGGTCGTCCCGGTCGGCACCACCGAGGCCGCCGATCGGCTGGTGGGCCGCGCCGTGGAGGAGTTCGGGCGGCTCGACATCCTGGTCACCAACGCCGGCATCCTCCGCGACAAGGTGCTCTGGAAGATGTCCGACGACGACTTCGACGCGGTGATCACCACCCATCTCAAGGGCACCTTCACCTGCGCCCGCGCCGCCGCGATCCGCATGCGCGAGCAGGGCGAGGGCGGCTCCCTGATCCTCGTCGGCTCCCCGGCCGGCCAGCGCGGCAACTTCGGCCAGACGAACTACGCCGCCGCCAAGGCCGGCATCGCGGCCTTCGCCCGCACCTGGGCGATGGAGCTGGGCCGCGCGAACATCACGGTCAACGCGATCATCCCGGTCGCCGCCACCGCGATGACCGAGACCATCCCGGTCTTCGCCCCGTATGTGGAGGCCCTGCGCGAGGGCAAGCCGTTCCCGGACTTCCTGCGCAAGGGCGAGGGCTTCGGCACCCCCGAGGACTGCGCCGCCCTGATCCCGTTCCTCGCCTCCGAGGCCGCCCGCGGTGTCACCGGCCAGGCCATCGGCATCGGCGGCGACAAGGTGGCACTCTGGTCGCATCCGCAGGAGATCAAGACCGCGTACGCGAACGGCGGCTGGACCCCCGAGGCGCTCGCCGACGTCTGGCCGGCCTCGCTGGGCGCCGAACCGCAGACCGTGGGCATCCCCGCCCCGAAGATCCCGGAGGCGTGATGAGCACCGCAGGTCCCGCCATGAACGTGGACGAGCTGGTCGCGATCGACGTCCACACCCACGCCGAGGTGTCGTCGAAGAAGGGCACGTCGTCGCTGGACGACGACCTCCACGACGCCTCCTCCGCCTACTTCAAGGTCGAGGGCAAGCGGAAGCCCACCCTGGAGGAGACGGCCGCCTACTACCGCGAGCGGAAGATGGCCGCCGTGATCTTCACGGTGGACGCCGAGTCCGCGACCGGCACCGAGCCCGTCCCCAACGAGGAGGTCGCCGAGGCGGCCGCCGCCAACGCGGACGTGCTGATCCCCTTCGCCTCCATCGACCCCTTCCGCGGCAAGGCCGGCGTCAAGCAGGCCCGCCGCCTCGTCGAGGAGTACGGGGTGAAGGGCTTCAAGTTCCACCCCAGCATCCAGGGCTTCTTCCCCAACGACCGCTCGGTGGCGTACGACCTCTACGAGGTCATCGAGGAGACCGGCACCATAGCCCTCTTCCACACCGGGCAGACGGGCATCGGCGCGGGCGTCCCCGGGGGCGGCGGCATCCGGCTGAAGTACTCCAACCCGCTGCACGTGGACGACGTCGCCGCCGACTTCCCCCATCTGAAGATCATCCTGGCGCACCCGTCCTTCCCCTGGCAGGACGAGGCGCTGGCGGTGGCCACGCACAAGCCGGGCGTGCACATCGACCTGTCCGGCTGGTCCCCGAAGTACTTCCCGCCCCAGCTGGTGCAGTACGCGAACACCCTGCTCAAGGACAAGGTCCTCTTCGGCTCCGACTACCCCGTCCTCACCCCCGACCGCTGGCTCGCCGACTTCGACAAGCTGACGATCAAGGACGAGGTCAAGCCGAGGATCCTCAAGGAGAACGCCGCCCGGCTGCTCGGGCTGACGAAGCCATGACCACACCGTGAGGGACACCCCCATGTGCAAGGACGGACAGGGGCACAGACATGCGCAATGAGGGACTGGGATCGTGGCCCGCCCGGCGGGCCCGCAAGACCCCGCAGCGCACCGCGCTGATCCACGGCGACACGAGCATCACCTACGCGAAGCTGTACGAGCGCACCACGCGTCTCGCCCACGCCCTGCGCGCCTGTGGCGTACGCCGCGGCGACCGCATCGCCTACCTGGGGCCCAACCACCCCTCGTACCTGGAGACGCTGTTCGCGGCCGGCACGCTCGGCGCGGTGTTCGTCCCGCTCAACACCCGCCTCGCCGGACCCGAGATCGCCTACCAGCTCGCGGACTCCGGCGCCAAGGCCCTCGTCTACGCGCCCGGCTTCACCGGACTCGTCGCGGGGCTGCCGGGCGACACCGACGTCCGCACGTACGTCGAGACCGGCCCGGAGTACGAGGCGCTGCTGGCCCGGGCCGACGCCGACCCCATCGACCAGCCGGTCACGGCCGACGACACCTGCATCATCATGTACACCTCGGGGACGACCGGCCGTCCCAAGGGTGCGATGCTCACACACGGCAACATCATCTGGAACGCCGTCAACGTCCTCGTCGACCAGGACGTCATCGCCGACGAACGCGCCCTGGTCTCCGCTCCGCTGTTCCACACCGCAGGGCTGAACATGCTCACCCTGCCCGTGCTGCTCAAGGGCGGCACCTGCGTCCTGGTCGAGTCGTTCGTGCCGGAGGCCACCTTCGACCTGATCGAACGGCACCGGATCACGTTCATGTTCGGTGTCCCCACCATGTTCGACCAGGTGGCCCGGCATCCGCGCTGGGCCGACGCGGACCTGTCGTCGCTCCGGATGCTGTCCTGCGGCGGGTCCCCGGTGCCGACCCCGCTCATCGCGAAGTTCCAGGAGCGCGGTCTCACCTTCCTCCAGGGCTACGGCATGACGGAGGCCGCCCCCGGCACCCTCTTCCTCGACGCGGAGCACGCCGTGAGCAAGGCCGGTTCCGCGGGCGTCCCGCACTTCTTCAGCGATGTGCGGGTGGTACGGCCGGACATGACACCGGTCGACGTGGACGAACCCGGCGAGGTCGTCGTCCGCGGCCCGCACGTCATGCCCGGGTACTGGGGACTGCCGGAGGAGACCGCCGCGGTCTTCGCCGACGGCTGGTTCCGCAGCGGGGACGCCGCACGCGTCGACGAGGACGGGTACGTCTTCATCGTCGACCGCATCAAGGACATGATCATCTCCGGGGGCGAGAACATCTACCCCGCCGAGATCGAGGACCAGCTCCTCGCCCACCCCGACATCGTCGAGTGCGCGGTCATCGGCGTACCCGACGACAAGTGGGGCGAGGTGCCGCGCGCGGTGGTGGTCCCGCGGGAGGGTTCCGCCCTGGACGCCGACGAGGTGCTGGCCTCGCTGGCCGGGCGGCTCGCCAAGTACAAGATCCCCAAGTCGGTCGTGATCGCCGAGGAGTTGCCCCGCACGGCCTCCGGCAAGTTGCTTAAGGCCCGGGTGCGCAAGCGCTACGGCAACAGCTGACTCATCATCAATTCTTTTGGAAAGCAGGGAACATGAGCATCACCGTGAACGGCATCGACGAGCTCAAGAAGCTCGCCGGCAGCGACCTCGGAGCCAGTGAGTGGATCGAGGTCACCCAGGAGCGCATCAACACCTTCGCCGACGCGACCGGGGACCACCAGTGGATCCACGTCGACCCGGAGAAGGCGGCCGAGGGCCCCTTCGGCGCCCCCATCGCCCACGGCTACCTGACCCTGTCGCTGTTCATCCCGCTGTTCACCGAGCTGCTGGACGTCGAGGGAGTGTCGACGAAGGTCAACTACGGCCTGAACAAGGTGCGTTTCCCCTCCCCGGTGAAGGTCGGCTCCAAGATCCGCCTGGTGGGCACGCTGACCTCGGTGGAGGACGTCCCGGGCGGCGTGCAGATCACCGTCGACGGCACGATCGAGATCGAGGGCGCCCCCAAGCCGGCCGCGGTGCTGCAGAGCCTGTCCCGGTTCTACGCCTGAGAGGGCCGTCCCGGACCGGGGCGCCCCGAGAACGCCGCAGGGCGGAGCACTCCCCCATGGGTGCTCCGCCCTACGGGCATAGGATCAGCCGGCGCGGTTCCGGCTGCGCGAAATCCGGGGCGGGAAACGGGCCACTGACATCTCCCTGAGGCGGGGGCGGTGCGTTCCGGGACGACCCGAGGCTGGCACTCGCCGTGACGCCGGTACAAGGGGTTCCGCGCTGGTGGGACGCTGGGACGGCCGTCCCGCGACCGGCCTGCGACGTCTGCCGGCCGCTGGGACGGCGCTGGGACGCGACGCGAACGGATGCCGGTCGTCCGCCCGGAAGTGGCTGGAGTTCGCCGGGTTCCGGCGGTCTGTTTCTGGCACAGTGTGCTCGGGCGCGTGGCATCGGGGGATCCAGGGGGCGCCTCTCATCCATGGACACATCGCGCCGCCGTCCGACCCACGTGCGGCGCCGCCGTCACGCGCGGCAGCAAGGGGAAAAGGGGGGACGCCCGTGTCCGAGTGCACGGAGTCCGAGCGGTTCGCCGCCTTTCTGCGCTCGCTCAAGGAGCGGTCGGGACTCAGTTACGCGGCCCTCGCCACGAAGGCCGGAACCAGTGGGTCCAGCGTGCACCGCTACTGCCTGGGCAGTTCGGTACCGCAGGACTACGGCACCGTCCACCGCCTGGCCGTGGCCTGCGGAGCCACCCCGGAGGAGCTGCGGACGCTGCACCGCCTGTGGGCCCTGGCGGACGCCGCCCGGGAGCCCGATCCCACGGCGACGACGGGGCCGGATACCCCTCCCACCGGACCACGGACCTCTCCGACAGAAGCGAGGGCCGCGCGGCCCGAACCGGAGACCGCTCGGCCGGAGCCGGGATCGGGGCGGCCGGAACCGCTCGCCGCTCGCCCGGAGCCGGAAGCGGCGCGGCCGGAACGGGGAGCCGCCGAAGCGGGGCCTGAGCCGGATGGAGTCCAGCCGGAGGCCGAGCCGGATGCCGCCGGGTCGGAGCCGGGGAGTGAGCCGGAGCCCGGTAGCGCCCGAGCGGGGTCCGGGCGTGAGCCGGAGGCAGTCCAGCCGGAGGCAGTCCGGCCCGCCCCGGGTGCAGACGCGTCGGAGGCAGGGCACCGCGCCGGGGCCCTACGGTCCCGGCGCCGGCGGACCCGCGCCGGCATGACCGTCGGCCTGGCGGTGCTGCTCCTCGGCGGGATGGCCTGGACCCTGCCGTCGCTCGGCCCGGCGGACGGAGACGGCGGCGGCCCCGACAAGAGCACCTCGGCACGGCAGAAGACGGACGGCCGCACCCTCTTCACCCCCGCCTGCCGGGAGGTGGTGGCCATGGGCCAGCACGACGCGTGCGTCCGCGAGGTGCAGCGCCTCCTCGAAGCCAAGGGCGCGGTCATCGGCGTGGACGGCGACTTCGGACCGCAGACGCTGCGCCGTGTGACCGCCTTCCAGGTGATCGCGGGGATCGAACCGCCCAACGGCGTGGTCGGCGACAGGACCAAGCGGGCGCTGTACGAGTCCGGGGCGCGCATGGACACCTGGACGCCGGACGAGGTGCGGCGGCGCATCCGCGAGGTGTTCACCGAGGCACCGGACCGCGCGGTCGCGATCGCCGACTGCCAGTCCTTCCTCGACCCGCTGCACATCCTCCCCAACACCAACGGCACCAGGAACTGGGGGCTGTTCCAGATTTCCGACGCCCGGCTGAGGGAGTTGAAGGGCACCCCGCGCAAGGCACTCGACCCCGAGTGGAACATCCGCGCGGCCAAGCGGCTGTGGAGCCGGCACCGGGACTTCGGCGACTGGCCCCACTGCGACCGGGCGTTCAAACCGAGTCCGTCACCCTCCCGGTAGGTCCGGCGCACCGAGGGGCGGGGGGGCCGTACGACCGGAGGACCGGCGGTCGTACGGCCCCCGCGCCCCTCAACCGGACGCGGCACTCACCGCACGTCCACGAACACCGGGTTCGTGTAGAACCAGGTGTCCTTCCACGGATCGCCGTTGCCCGGCTCATGGGGGACCGGGCCGTGCGGGTCGATGGCGGCACCCAGGTAACCGGCTCCGTTGCGGTGGCCGTCGCTGCCGCGCAGACGGAGGTAGAAGGGCTCGTCGCCGACCGTGATCGGGACGCGCAGGGTGTACGTGCCACTGCGGCCGCTCACGTCCTCGGTGTGGACCACCCTGGTGTCCGGGGCCCGCCAGGAGTCCCGGTCGGTCACCGGGCCCTTCACCGCGCCCCGGATGACGTCCACATGGGCCGGTGCCGGCAGGATGCCCTGCGGGTTGGGGCGGGACGCCGTGGTCACGGTCACCGTCAGGGTGAGCTTCTCGCCCCTGCGGGCGTGGACCCGTCCGCCGAGGGTGACGCCCCGGCCGGGGGCCCGGTCCCGCTTCACGCGGACCTCCAGGCCGTCCAGCAGATGGCCGTGGTCGAGCCAGACCCGGCCCGCCCGCAGGCCCGCCATCACGGCACGGTAGCCGTACCGGGTGACGCCGACGTGGGTGCGGCTGAACTGGCCGGGCCAGAAGTCGCTGCCGGGCTGCGGGGTGTCGGTGTTCACCGGGTCGGGCAGCCTGCCGGTGGTGTCGAAGTTCTGCCCGGCCGGCCAGTCGCCGTTCTTCCAGGTGTCGAACACGATCCGGTGGGCGTCCGAGTTCGTGGTGATGGAGAACAGCCTGCCCTCCGCCAGCAGGGAGTCCCACAGGCCGCCCACGGTCGCCGTCGACCAGTCGAAACCGCCGTAGGTGAGGTACGCCTCCGCCGGGTAGCCGGGCCAGGACTGGGCGGACGGCTTGTTCTCGTACTCGCCCCGGATCGAGGTCGCGCCCCGCCGGCCGGGGATGGCGGCGCCCTGGGCGCCGGGCGCGCCCTCCATGCCGATCATGATCTCGGGGGCCGCGTCCCGCCAGGCGCGCAGCTCGTGCGGGGAGTCGATGCCGAGCCGCAGCGGGTGGTTGGCGAGGACCAGCACGTCGTCGACGTAGCCCGAACGGCGCTGCTCCGCGAGCCACTTGACGGCCTTGACGGCGTGCGCCTCGTTGCGGGCCGTGTCCGGACCGCCCACCGAGCCGTCGGTGTACCCGAGCAGCTTTCCGTCGTAGGCCCTCTCGAACCGGGCGAGGACGTCGGCCTCGTTCGGGCCGGGGGAGGTGAAGACCGTGCAGTGCTCGGCGGCCGGGATGTACCACTCCAGGCCCTGGAAGATCAGCTGACGCGGGTTCTCGGCACGTGCCCGGAGGATCTCCTCGTGCTCCAGCGCGGCCCCGAAGTCGGCGTGCCCGAGGTTGGCGTGCTCGGTGAACACCATCCAGTCGAGGCCGTACGTCGCGCCCGCCGCGGCCAGCTGGGAGAACGTGTACTTCGCGTCGTGGCTGTACACGGAGTGGACGTGGTGGTCGCCGACGAGATAGGCGAGGCGGGGGTCGTCGCCCCCGTCGCGCCCGGAGGCGGCGGCCGCGGGCATGGCCGGGGAGCTCAGGGCGAAGGCCGCGCCGAAGAGGCCCGAGGCGCGCAGGAGGCCACGCCGCGACAGGCCCTGGGCGTCGAGGTCGGCGGGGGAGACGGACGGATCGGCCCAGACGGGCAGTCGCTGCTCTGGCATGGTCGTACGAACCCTTCCGGGTGGGGGTCAGTGGTTCATGAACGAGGTGACGGGCAGCGCCCGTCCGACGACGCGGACGTCACCGAGCCGTCCGTGCAGGATCTGGTCGATCTTCCCCGCGTACGCGTAGCCGCCGAGGAGCCACGGCAGTCCGACTGAGGTGAGGCCGACGGCCGCGGCCCTGGGATTGCGTACGACCGGGCAGCCCTGGACGTACAGGGTGGTGTGCCGGCCGTCGTTGACGACCGCCAGGTGCCACCACGTCTCCAAGGGGGTCTCCTGGCCCCAGTTGGTCGCGATGCCCTGCTGGTTGAGCGGGCGCACCGCCCACTGCGGCTCGCGGTCGTTCGACAGCGACAGCGTGGCGAGCGGCTCGTCCGGGTCGTCCTCGGTCCTGCCCGCGGCGCCGCCCGTGCCGGTACGGCCGAGGATGCCGGCCCACGCGTGGTGCGCCGGGTCCCAGTCGGCGGGCAGCCGGTAGAACGCCTCGATGGTGTAACCGTCCTCGAACGTCGCCGAGTTGAGGGGCGCCCCGTCGACCGTCCGCAGATACGCGCCCTTCAGGGGCGGCTTCCGGCCGTGGAACTCCAGGCTGCCGTGGCCCGGCTGGTCCGGGTGGTGGTCGGCGCAGTAGGTGAGGGCGCCTCCGCCGACCGTGACCGGGGTGAGGTCGTTGCCGTGTCCGGAGCGGTCGCGCACGAGGCCGTCGACCCGTGCCCCGTCCTTCTGGCCGTCGAACCGCCAGTACGCGAGGGTGCCGCGCACCAGCATCCTCGACGCGGGCCGTGCGGGACGCGCCGGCACCGGCGCGAAGCCCGCGAACCGCTTCTCGAAGTCGATGTCGACGGTGAACCGGTCGGCGTCGCCGGAGAGTTCCGCCTCCTGCCGCTCCAGCTCGTTGAGTCCGTCGGCCGCCCGGCCCAGGATCCACGGGGAGACCGTCTCCACGTCGATGGCGTTCCGGTCGAGGTCGAAGCGGTAGAGGCGGATCATCGCGGCGCCGCCGAAGTACCGGTTCTGGTAGTTCGTGAGGTGCAGATGGACGTCGTTGCCCGCCCCGTTCCTCCGGACGGCGCGGGCCGCGGGCCAGTAGTGCCCGTTGAGGGTGAGGAAGATCTGGTCGTGGTCCGCGATCAGCCGGTCCCACAGCCGCTGCCCGTACGGGGAGAGGGAGTCGTCCTCGTCGACCAGCTCGTGCGTGGTGACCACGACCGGCGTCCTCGGGTGCGTCGCCAGGACCTCCTCGGCCCACGCGTAGCCCTGCGCCGACAGCCTCCAGTCCAGGGCGAGCACCATCCACTGCCGCCCGCCGGCCTCGAAGAGGTGGAAGGAGTTGTAGCCGTCCGGGGAGGCGCCGCCGAACGTCCGGGAGCCCTCGAACCGGTCGGGGCCGAACACGTCCAGGTAGGGGGTGGGGCCCCGCTGGTCGTCGGTGGACGAGCGGACGTCGTGGTTGCCCGCGAGGACGCTGTAGCCGACGCCCTTCCGGTCGAGCAGCCGGAACGCCTCGCCGATCGCCGCGCACTCCTGCCGCGTGCCGTTCTGGGTGAGGTCGCCCAGATGGGAGAGGAAGACGATGTTCTCGTCCCGCCCGTGCTCCAGCAGATACCGCAGGGACGCCTCGACGGGCGCACGGTCGATGCTCGGCCCGTCGAAGAGGTACTGCGTGTCCGGCATCACCGCCAGTGTGAACCGGCGGCTGCCGGGATCGGGCCGCCAACCCGCCGCCGACGCGGGCGACTCGGCGGCGGCCGAGGCGGTTCCGGCCGCCGGGAGCACCGCTGCCGCCGCACCCATCAGCGCGGTCGCCCGCAGGAAGTTCCGTCTGCCGGCGCCGGCCTGCGGGGCCGCCTCGCCCTGCTCGTGATCATGCGAAGTACACACCTGTGCTCCGTGGGAAGGTCCGTGGAAAGGGCTGCGCGAAGAGAGGGGAGGGGGTGGTGTTCAGAGCACGCGCAGCGTCCGCGACCAGTGGTGGACACCCGGCGGGACGAGATACGAGGGCGAGGCGTCGGGCCCGCACGACGCCGTGCCGAGCCCCCGGTGCGCCGCGTCGCTCACCGGCTTGGGGATGAGGTCGGGGAAGACCACCCCGTCGGCGATGAACGCGCCGTCGTGGATCGCCTCGCCGAAGTCACCGCCGTACGCCCAGCGCTGCCCGGGGGCGGCGACACCGTTGTCATACAGCCCGGCGCCCCCACGTCCGGCCGGTCGTCCGTCGTTCACACGCTGGAGGATGCCGTGGTCCCGGGACTCCCGGATGAATCCGCCCTGAAGACCCGGGGTCGCCTCGATGGCCGCCCACGTGTCGGAGAGGGTGCCGTTGCCGTTGCCCATGGCGTGCGAGTACTCGCACGGGATCAGCGGCCGGGTCTGCTCGTCTGAGAGCGCGAGCGCCACGCAGTCCTCGATCGGCGCGCACATCGGGCAGGCGATGTATGAGACGTCGTCCGTGGCCGCCCGGTCGAGCTTCGCGGCGCCCTCGTCTGCACCGGCCGGGTCGGATCGTGCCGCCGCAGCCGGCCCGCCGCATCGCCCGCGTGCAGCGCCCAGGGACCCGGCAGTTCGGCCCGGGACCAGGCCGGTCCCGGCTCGGCCCCGGGGGTCGGCAGCAGCTGGAACCGCCGGCGCCCGTCGAGCGACCGCGCCCCGGCGCGGTGACTCCCATGGGCGCAGGGCGATCGGGGGATCGGCGGCGCGGGGCGCGGGGTTCGACGGGACGACCATCGGCGGGCGTCCTCCGTACCGAGATCGCGGGCGGCCGGGCCGGCCGGGGGGAGGGCGGGGACGAGGAGTACGTCGGTCATGACCGCTCCGGGTTCGGGGGTGATATGGGGCGGCCGGTCGGCCGGGGCAGGACACGGCCCGCCAGGTTCCAGTCCGGGTCGACGGGGATGCCGAGCCGGTCCAGGGCGGTGGGGGCGATGTCGACGAGCCGGGGTTCGTCGAGGAGGGCGCCGCCGGGCATGCCGGGCTCGGCGAGGACGACGAACACCTCGCGCTCGGCATGGGTGTCGCCGCCGTGGCCGCCGCCGTCGCGGTGCCCGTGGTCCGTGGTGACCAGCACCGTCCACCGCTCGTCCGCGCGGGCGGGGTCGGAGCGCCGGGCGGCGATCGCGTCCAGCAGCCGCCCGAGGTGGGCGTCCTGGTCGAGGAGGGCCTGGTCGTAGGCGGGGCCGAGCGGGCCGGTGCCGTGGCCGGCCTCGTCGGTGGCGCCCAGATACACGAACAGGGCGTCCGGGTCCTTCCTGGTGAGCCAGCGCACGGCCCTGCGGGTGACGAGACGGTCCGCGGTTCGGTAGCCGCGGCGTTCCCCGTTGAAGCGCACCCGCCGGCCGATGCCGCGGCCGAGGGTGCCGCGGCGGACCAGGGTCGGCCACGACACGGCCGCCGCCGTGCGCAGTCCCGGCCGCACGGCGGCGGCGCGGCTGAGGAAGTCGGGGTAGCGGGCGTAGTCGGCGCCGGCGAAGTCGTTGCCGGTCACCCCGTGCCGGTCGGGCCACACGCCGGTCAGGATGCTCGACCAGCCGGGTCCCGAGTCGGTGTAGGCCATGCTGGTGGACGGCCCGTGCCCGGCCTGGCCGTCCGTCTCGCCGTAGGGCAGCAGACTGCTGCCGTAGGCGCCCGCGGCCATCAGGCCGTGCAGCACGGGCGCGGTGGACGGCGACCGCATCAGCCGGTCGAAGCGCAGTCCGTCCATGCCCACCAGGAGCACCTTGCCCCGCTCCGGCCGTCCCGCTCCGACGACATCCACCACGGTGCACCTCTCTCTCGTCAACGCTTCAGGTGCCTTGTACCGCACCCTCGGTGGCGCCCGCGATGAATCCGCGGGCGAAGACGGAGAACACGACGACCAGCGGGAGGGAGGCCATGAGCACACCGGCCATGACCATGCTGTAGTCGGTGTTGTGGCCGACGTTGAGCTGGGCGAGTTCCACCTGGAGCGTGACGTGGTCGGGGTTGGTGAGCACGATCAGCGGCCAGACGTAGTCGTTCCAGGCGCCGACGAAGGCGTAGATGGCGAGGAACGACATCGCGGGTCTGATCATCGGCAGTGCGACGTTCCAGTACTGGCGGAAGAACCCGGCGCCGTCGATGCGCGCCGCGTCGAGCAGTTCGTCGGGCACGCCGTTCTCGATGTACTGGCGCAGCCAGAAGATGCCGAAGGCGTTGGACAGGGCGGGCCACACCAGTGCCTTGAGCATGCCGACCCAGCCGACCTCCGACATCAGGATGAACTGCGGCAGGACCGCCAGCTGGAGCGGCAGCATCATGAACACCAGCAGCGTGGCGAAGAGGATCCTGCGCCCGGGGAAGTCGAACTTGGCGAAGGCGAAGGCCGCCAGGGAGTCGACGAACAGCACCAGGACGGTGGTGACACAGGCGACGACGATCGTGTTGAGCATCGACCCGAAGAAGTCGACGGTGTCGAGCACGCCCCGGATGTTCTCCAGCAGATGGGAGCCGAAGGTCATCTTCGGGGGGCTCTGGTAGATGTCACGGGTGGTGTTGGTCGCCATCACGATCGTCCACAGGAACGGGAAGACGGAGATCGCGACGGCCAGGACCAGGAACACGTGGGCGGACAGGCCCTTGGGGCGACGCGGCCGCTTCGCGCCGGTGGCCGGCCGCGGCGTGACGGCTGTCGTCATGGCTTCCTCCCTCGTTGCACAATGCGCCAGTTGACGGCGACGAGCACGATGACCAGTACGAAGAAGGCCCACACGATGGCCGCGCCGTAGCCGTAGTCGTTGTCGAGGAAGGCCGACTGGTAGAAGTACAGCAGCGTGGTCAGGCCGGCCTGGCCCGGGCCGCCGAGGTTCTGGTTGGCGGCGTTGCTGGCGAAGAGCACCTGGGGTTCGCTGAAGCTCTGCAGACCGTTGATGGTCGAGATGACGACGGTGAACAGGATGATCGGCCGCATGATCGGAATGGTGATCTGGAAGAACGTGCGGACGGGACCGGCGCCGTCCATCCTGGCGGCCTCGTAGACCGACTGCGGGATGGCCTGGAGCCCGGCCAGGTAGATGATCATGTTGTAGCCGGTCCACATCCAGGTCATCAGCAGCGCGATGACCACCTTGATCAGCCAGGGATCGCTCAGCCACGGCACGGGATCGATGCCGGCCATGCCGAGGATCGCGTTGACCAGACCGAAGTCATTGCTGAACACCGCAGCGAAGAAGATCGCCACGGCGACGATCGACGTGACGTTCGGTACGTACAGGGCGATGCGGTAGAAGCCCTTGAAGCGCCGCACCGAGTGCAGCAGCGTCGCGAGGACGAGGGCGCCGAAGAGCGTGGGGACGGTCGACAGCACCCAGATCACCAGCGTGTTGCGGACCGACAGCCAGAAGACCGGGTCGTTCCACAGGAACTCGAACTGCTGGAGTCCCACGAACTGCTTGGTGCCCAGGCCGTCGTAGCGCTGGAACGCCAGATAGAGCGAGTAGAAGACGGGGCCGAAGGAGAAGACCGTGAAGACCAGATAGAAGGGTGAGATGGCCAGGTACTGCCGCCAGAACGACAGCACCCCGCGGCGTGCGGGCCGCGCGACGCCCGCGGGCGGGGTGCGCCGCGGGCGGAAGCGGGCCGGGCCCGGCCCGCCGCGGTGCTCGCGCACCGCGGCGGGGCCGGTGACCGGAGGTGACGACACCTCAGCTCACCCCCTGTCGCCGGGCGATCTGCCTGGCCTGGGAGAGCGCGTCCTTCCAGGCGTCGTCGGGCTTCTTGCCCTTGGCCTCGACGCTGGTCAGCTCGGCCATGAAGGGCGCCATGACCGCGGAGTCGGCGGGCGCCTCGTAGCTGACGGGGATGGCCTCGGCGGCCGGACCGAACACCTCGATGATCTTCTGTCCGCCGAAGAAGGCGTCGGGGCCGGTCATGGCGTCCATCGCGTAGGTGGCCGGGGAGGCGGGGAAGATGGTGGCGTCGGCGAAGCTCTTGGCGTTGTTCTCCGGGCTGAGGATCCAGCTGATGATCTTGAACGCCTCTTCGGGGTTCCGGCACTGCTTGGGCAGAGTCAGGTAGGAGCCGCCCTGGTTGGCCGGCCCGCCCGGAGTCGCGCAGACCCGCCACTTGCCCTTGGTGCCGGGTGCCGCCGACTCGATGTCCAACGCGTGCCAGGCGGCGCCCACTTCGGTGGTCAGGGTCTTGCCGACGGCGGAGTTCCAGCTCTGGTCGTTGATCTTGGCGTCGAGGCCGAGCCGGTAGGCGCGCACCGCCGTGTCCCAGGCGGCGCGGATGTGGTCCTGGTCGCCGATGAAGTGGTTGTCCTGGTCGATGAACCGCTTGGTGCCCTGGCCGACGGCGATGCTGAACACCGAGCCCATGTTGTTGATCAGGAAGGTGCCGGGCAGCGCCTTCTTCAGCTCGGTGCCGAGCGCGAAGTAGTCCTCCCAGGTCTTGGCCTCGGCGGCGACCTTGTCCGGCTCGCTGGGCAGTCCGGCCTTGTCGAACTGGTCCGCGCGGTAGAAGAGGGCGGTGGGGCCTATGTCGATCGGGAAGCCGATCTGCTTGCCGTCCTCGGTCCGGGCGAGCTTGGTCTTCCACTCCAGGTACTGCGACGAGAGCTGCTTGAAGCCCAGCTCGTTCAGGTCGAGGAAGCGGTCGGCGTTGGGCAGGAAGGACGCGATGTCCTCGCCCTTGATGCCGGTGATGTCCGGCACGGAGGAGCCGCCCGCCGCGAGGGTGGTGGTCAGCTTCTGCTTGAAGTCGCCGCCGATGGAGGCGCTGGTCAGCTTGACCTGGCCCTTGAAGTGCGTCTTGGCCTCGGCGACCACCTTGTCGCTGAGGGCGCCGCCCCAGTACCACATGGTCAGGTTCTTGCCGTTCTTGGTACCGCCGGACTCCGCGCCGCCGCCACAGGCGACGGTCAGGCCGGAGGCTGCCGCGGTGAGGACGGCGGCCTGGAGGAAGCCTCTACGAGAAAGGTCCACGGGACACTCCTGTTGTTCCTGTTCGTGGTGCTGAGGGGCGGTGTTTCCGGGGGGCTCGGGGCAGCGGTGCGGGCGGGGTGACCGGAGCGTGGCGCACCGGCGGGCCGGTGTCCGCGGGGATGCGGTCCGCGAGGAAGCCGTAGGCCCTCTTCAGGCCGGGGTCGGTCAGCGAGCGCCACCAGCGCTCGACGCCGTACCAGCCCGGGGCGGCGAGCGCCCCGCCGTGGTGCCGTACCGACAGGCCCGCGGCGAGAACGGCGAACCGCAGCCGCTCCGCCAGCGGCCAGCCGCCGAGGGAGGCCGCGACGAAGCTCGCGCCGAACACGTCCCCGGCGCCGGTCGTGTCGAGGACGTCGACGTCGAGGGCCGGGACCTCGGCGTACTCGCCGGTCGTCTGGTCGACGCCGACCGCGCCTGCCCCGCCGCGGGTGACGACCGCGACCGGCACCAGCTCGAAGAGCGTGCCGAGCGCGGCCACCGCGCTGTCGGTACGGGTGTAGGCCATCGCCTCGGTCTCGTTGGGGAGGAAGGCGTGGCACAGGGCGAGTTGGCCGAGCAGTTCACGCGACCACTGCCGGGTGGGGTCCCAGCCGACGTCCGCGTAGATGTGCGTGCCGTTCGCGGCCGCCGTGGCGAGCCACTCGCGGGGCTCGGCCTCGATGTGCACGAGCGCGGTGCGCGACTCGGGCGGGTCGCCCATCAGCGCGTCCTGCGAGTACGGCGGCTCCTGGCCGTGGGTGACGAGGGCCCGGTCGTGGCCCTGGGCCAGCGAGACGGTGACGGGGGTGTGCCAGCCGTCCGCGGTGCGTGAGAGGGAGAGGTCCACGTGTTCCTGTCCGGCGAGGACCTCACGGCAGTACGCGCCGTAGTAGTCGTCGCCGAAGACCGTGGCGAGGGACGTCCGCAGGCCGAAGCGGGCGGCGGCCACCGCCAGGTTGGCGATACCGCCGGGACCGCAGCCCATGCCGCCGGTCCAGATCTCCTCGCCGGGGGCCGGCGGGCTTCCGAGCCCCGTGAGCACGAGGTCGTAGAAGAGCAGCCCGGTCAGCAGCACATCGGGCCGGTCGTCGTCCACGCGTGCACCTCTCGTCAGAACTCTTCAAATTCAATGCCGGGAATCGTGCGCCGATCCGAGAGATTGGTCAATACCCGAGCAGAACTGAGCATGGAAATGATTGAGGATGACGAGTACTGTTCAGAGTGTGCTGGCAGAGAGACGACACCAACTCATCCTGCGGGCCCTGCGATCAGGTGGCCCCGCGGCCGTGACCGACCTGTCCGAACAGCTCGGGGTGAGCCCGGCCACCGTCCGGCGAGACCTCGTCAAGCTGGAGGAGGAAGGGCTGCTGACCCGGGTGCACGGCGGGGCGGTCGTGGAGGAGGGCGACCAGCCCTTCGCCGAGGTCGCCGAGGTCCGGGTGGCCGAGAAGGACGCGATAGCGGCGCGGGCCGCCTCCATGGTCCGCGACGGCCAGTCCGTCCTGCTCGACATAGGGACCACCGCCTACCGCCTGGCCCGGCAGTTGCACGGCCGCAGGCTCACCGTGATCACCAGCAATCTGGTGGTCTACGAGGAACTCGCGGACGACGAGGGCATCGAACTGGTGCTGCTCGGCGGCATGGTCCGCCGCGAGTACCGCTCCCTGGTGGGCTTCCTCACCGAGGACAACCTCCGTCAGCTGCACGCGGACTGGCTGTTCCTCGGCACCAGCGGGGTGCGGCCCGGCGGCCAGGTGATGGACACCACCGTCGTCGAGGTCCCCGTCAAGCGCGCCATGATCAAGGCGAGCGACAAGGTGGTGCTGCTCGCCGACTCCGCGAAGTTCCCCGGCACGGGGATGGCGCGGGTCTGCGGCCCGCGGGAACTCGACGTGGTGGTCACCAACGCGCCCGTGGACCAGGCGACCCGCACCTCCCTGGAGGAGGCGGGCGTCGAGGTCGTGACGACATGAACCGCGCACCGGGCATGAATCGCGGCGCCGGAGGCATGATCCCCCGCCCCGGCGGCATGCTCCACCGGGGCGGCGGTGTGGTCCACGACGGCGGCCCGGTCCGCGTCCGCCGCCGTGGTCGCGTCCACGGCGGCGGGGGCCGGCCGACTGACACGTGTCCGGGCGGCCGGCACCCACCGCGCGCCACGGCGCAGGTCCGCTTCGCCGGCCGGTCCCCGGGCCGGCCGGCGGACCCCGCGCCTGCCCGCACACATGCACGATCGGCAAAGGTGGTAGTTGCGTGAAGCTGACGATTCTGGGCGGCGGAGGATTCCGGGTGCCCCTCGTGTACGGGGCGCTCCTCGGAGACCGCGCCGAGGGCCGGGTCACCCGTGTCGTCCTGCACGACCTGGACGCCGAGCGGCTCTCCGCCGTCACGCGGGTCCTCGCCGAGCAGGCCGCCGGCGTCCCCGACGCCCCCGAGGTGACCGCCACCACCGACCTCGACGAGGCCCTGACCGGCGCCGACTTCGTCTTCTCCGCGATCCGCGTCGGCGGCCTGGAGGGCCGGGCCCACGACGAGCGGGTGGCCCTCGCCGAAGGTGTCCTCGGCCAGGAGACCGTCGGCGCCGGCGGCATCGCCTACGGTCTGCGCACGGTCCCCGTCGCGGTCGACATCGCCCGGCGCGTGGCCCGGCTCGCCCCCGACGCCTGGGTCATCAACTTCACCAACCCGGCGGGCCTGGTCACCGAGGCCATGTCCCGCCATCTCGGGGACCGCGTCATCGGCATCTGCGACTCACCCGTCGGCCTCGGCCGCCGTATCGCCCGGGTGCTCGGAGCCGATCCCCGCGAGGCCTGGATCGACTACGTCGGCCTCAACCACCTCGGCTGGGTCCGCGGTCTGCGCGTGGCAGGCCGCGACGAACTCCCGCGGCTGCTCGCCGACCGCGATCTGCTCGGCTCCTTCGAGGAGGGCAAGCTCTTCGGCGTCGACTGGCTCCAGTCCCTGGGCGCCGTCCCCAACGAGTACCTGCACTACTACTACTTCAACCGCGAGGCCGTACGCGCCTACCAGGCCGCCGAGAAGACCCGCGGCGCCTTCCTCAAGGACCAGCAGGCCCACTTCTACGAGGAGATGCGCCGCCCCGACGCCCACGCCCTCAAGGCATGGGACCGCACCCGCGCCGAACGCGAGGCCACCTACATGGCGGAGAACCGCGAGACGGCGGGCGCCGGCGAACGCGACGCCGACGACCTCTCCGGCGGCTACGAGAAGGTCGCCCTCGCCCTGATGCGGGCCATCGCCCGCGACGAGCGCACCACCCTCATCCTCAACGTCCGCAACCGGGCCACCCTCTCCGTCCTCGACACCGAGGCCGTCATCGAGGTGCCCTGTCTGGTCGACGCCAACGGCGCCCACCCGGTCGCCGTCGACCCGCTGCCCGACCACGCCACCGGCCTGGTCTGCGCGGTCAAGGCCGTCGAGCGCGAGGTCCTCGCCGCCGCCGAGTCGGGCTCCCGCACGACCGCGGTGAAGGCCTTCGCCCTGCATCCCCTGGTCGACTCGGTCAACGTGGCCCGGCGCCTGGTGGAGGGCTACAAGGCGGTGCACCCTGGGTTGGACTACCTGAAGTAGGCTCCCTCGGGAAAGCGCTTTCCGTACGTCCTCGCCCCTTGCCTCCTCCGTATCTCCCCCCGCTCCGCCGTCTTCCTGGAGACCTTTCATGCATGACGAACGCCGCCGGATCGAGGAACGCGTAGAGCGCGTCCACACCCAGCGCGTCAAGCCCGCGATCTACGCGGCCTCCGTTCCCTTCGCGGTCGAGGCGTGGCAGGCGCCGGGGGAGCCCGTCCCCTTCGAGGAGGCCGCGGCCGCCTCGTACAGCCCCTTCGCGATGGACACCCCCTGGGGGCCGCCCTGGGGCACGACCTGGTTCCGGATGCACGGCCGGGTGCCCGCCGAGTGGGCCGGGCGCCGGGTGGAGGCCGTCATCGACCTCGGCTTCGTCGGCGACTGGCCCGGCAACCAGGCCGAGGCCCTCGTCCACCTCACCGACGGCACCCCGCTGAAGGCGGTCAACCCGCTCAACCAGTACGTACCCGTGGGCAACCCGGTCCGCGGCGGCGAGGTGATCGACTACCTGGTCGAGGCGGCCTCCAACCCCGACATCCTCGCCGACAACTTCTCCAGGATCACCCCGCTCGGTGACGTCCTGACCGCCGGCGACAAGCCGCTCTACACCTTCCGGCGCGCCGACCTCGCCGTCCTCGACGAGGAGGTCTTCCACCTCGACCTGGACCTCCAGGTGCTGCGCGGACTCATGGTCCACCTCGGTGAGCACGAGCCCCGCCGCCACGAGATCCTGCACGCCCTGGACCGGGCGATGGACGCCGTCGACCTGGACGACGTCTCCGGCAGCGCCACGGCGGTCCGAGAGATCCTCGCCCCCGTCCTCGCCCGGCCCGCCCACGCCAGCGCCCACACCGTCTCCGGCGTCGGCCACGCCCACATCGACTCGGCCTGGCTGTGGCCCATCCGCGAGACCAAGCGCAAGACGTCCCGCACCTTCTCCAACGTGACCGCGCTGGCCGACGAGTACGAGGACTTCATCTTCGCCTGCTCCCAGGCCCAGCAGTACGAGTGGGTGCGGGACAACTACCCGCAGGTGTGGGAGCGCATCAAGAAGGCCGTCGAGAAGGGCCAGTGGGCGCCCGTCGGCGGCATGTGGGTCGAGGCCGACGGCAACCTGCCCGGCGGCGAGGCCGTCGCCCGCCAGTTCGTCCACGGCAAGCGGTTCTTCATCGAGAACTTCGGCATCGAGACCAAGGGCGTCTGGCTGCCGGACTCCTTCGGCTACAACGCCGCCTACCCGCAGCTCGCCAAGCTCGCCGGCAACGAGTGGTTCCTCACCCAGAAGATCTCCTGGAACCAGACCAACAGGTTCCCCCACCACACCTTCTGGTGGGAGGGCATCGACGGCACCCGCATCTTCACCCACTTCCCGCCCATCGACACCTACAACGCCCGCTTCAGCGGGGAGGAGATGGACCGCGCCGTCCGCAACTACCAGGAGAAGGGCGCCGGCACCCGCTCCCTCGCCCCCTTCGGCTGGGGCGACGGCGGCGGTGGCCCCACCCGAGAGATCATGGAGCGTGCCCGGCGCCTCGCCGACCTCGAAGGCTCCCCGAAGGTCGTCATCGAGCACCCCGACGAGTTCTTCGCCAAGGCCCGCGCCGAGTACGAGGACGCCCCCGTCTGGAACGGCGAGCTCTACCTGGAGCTGCACCGGGCGACGTACACCTCCCAGGCCCGCACCAAGCAGGGCAACCGCCGCAGCGAGCACAAGCTGCGCGAGGCCGAACTGTGGGCCACGACGGCCGCGCTCCACGCGCCCGGCTACGCCTACCCGTACGAGAGGCTCGACCGCCTCTGGAAGACGGTCCTCCTCCACCAGTTCCACGACATCCTGCCCGGCTCCTCCATCGCCTGGGTCCACCGTGAGGCGGAGGCCGAGTACGCGCGGGTCGCCGGGGAGCTGGAGCAGCTGACGGCGGAGGCGATCACGGCGCTCGGCGGCGGGGACACCCGTGTCTTCAACACCAGCCCCCGCGACCGGGCCGAGGTCATCCGTACGTCCGAGGGCGCCCCGATGTACGTGACGGTCCCCGCGAACGGCAGCGCGCCCCTCGCCCCCGCACAGCCCCCGCACCCTGTCACCGTCGACGGCCTCACCCTCGACAACGGCCTGGTCCGGGTGGCGGTCGCCGAGGACGGCACCCTGGCCTCCGTGCACGACCTGGTCGCCGACCGCGAGGTCCTCGGCGAGAGGGGCAACCTCCTCCGCCTGCACACCGACCTCCCCAACTACTGGGACGCCTGGGACGTCGACAAGCACTACCGGAACCGCTACACCGACCTCCTGGACGCCGAGTCCGTCACCGTCGTCGAGGCCGGCCCCCTCATCGGCGCCATCCGCGTCGAGCGCTCGTTCGGCAAGGGCTCCCGCATCACCCAGACGATCACCGTCCGGGCCGGCAGCCGCCGGATCGACTTCGAGACGGACATCGACTGGCACGAGGCGGAGAAGTTCCTCAAGGCAGGCTTCCCGATCGACATCCGGGCACCGCACTCCTCCGCCGAGATCCAGTTCGGCCACATCCAGCGCCCCACCCACACCAACACCAGCTGGGAGGCGGCCCGCTTCGAGGTCTCCGGCCACCGCTGGGTGCACGTGGCCGAGCCCGGTTACGGCGTCGCGGTGATCAACGACTCCACGTACGGCCACGACGTCTCCCGCACCGTCCGCGAGGACGGCGGCACGACCACCACGGTCCGCCTCAGCCTGGTCCGCGCCCCCCGTATCCCGGACCCCGAGGCCGACCAGGGCAAGCACCGCCTCACGTACGCGCTGCTGCCCGGCGCGACCATCGAGGACGCGGTGGCCGAGGGCTACGCCCTCAACCTGCCGTTGCGGGTCGCCGACGCGGCGGGCGCACCCGAGCCGGTCGTCTCCGTCGACGGCGCGGGCGTCACGGTCGAGGCGGTCAAGCTAGCCGACGACGCCTCCGGCGACGTGGTGGTCCGGCTCTACGAGTCCGGCGGCGGCCGTGCCCGGGGTGTCCTGCGCACCGGCTTCCCGCTCGCGGGGGCCCACATCACCGACCTGCTGGAGCGGCCCCTGTCCGAGGCGGCCACGGACGGCGACGGCGTCCCCGTCACGCTGCGCCCGTTCGAGGTGCAGACCCTGCGGCTCGTGGTGGGGAGGCGCTGACGGGGTTGCTCCGCGCCCCCTGAGCCGGTGGACGCCCGGTGGCGGCCTGCCGCGTCGTGCGCGGAGCGCGCACCCACCGCATGAGCGGGGAACCGGGCCCGGCCGGTGTCGGCAGTCGTCCGTCCTGCCCCGTCGGGAGGGCCCGGAGAGGGGAGGTGCGCAGCTTGTCCATCCCCGTTGTCACCACCGGTCGTGTTCGTGTTCGTACTCGGCCGCGGCGACGTGCCTGGCGAGGTGGGGGCGATGGCCTCCCACCGGCCCCCGGGAAGGGCCTGCGGCCCGGGAATTCCAAGGCCTGGGCCAGGCCGACGCCGCTCATGACCGCTCCTCGCGACCTCAATGGCGTCGGCCGTACGGCCCAGCCGGCTGCAGGCCGGTCTCGGTCGAGTGGCGGACGCGGGCCCGGCGGCCGCGCACTCCTCCGGTGCGCCGAACCGACAGCCCGCCGGTCCTGACCGCTACAACTCGTCGGAGAGGTGGTCGGCGAGCACCTGAATCCGCGGGTCATGGGGCCAGCGATCGGCGAGTGCCATCACGGCCGCTCGCTGCGTGTGCCAGTCGGAGGAGTCGGCGGCCAGCTCGGTCAGCAGTTCCTCGGTCACGGGGTCGTCGCGCCAGCCGCCGGCCAGTGCTCGGATTGCCGCGCTGCGGCTGATCGGGTCGCTTCGGCCGGTGGCAATCCGTCGGAGCAGCTCGCCGGTCTCCGTGTCCCGCCAGCCCGCCGCCAGGGCGTGTATGGCGGCGGAGCGCAGGTGTTCATCGGGGTCGTCGATGGCGAGCCGGCGAAGCAGGACGGCGGTCTGCAAGGTGCGGGAGTTCCTGACGAGAGCCTGGACGGCGGTCCGGCGGACGTAGGGTTTGGGGTCGTTCTCGGCCCTGTCGTGCAACAGCGCGACGGTGTGCGGGTGGTCTCGCCAGATGGCTCCCAAAGTCCGTACCGCCGCCGCGCGTACGCCCTCGTTGTCGTTGTCGTCAACCGCGAGCCTGCGAAGCAGCGTCCCGGTCGCCGGGTTGTTGTGCCATCCGGCGGCGAGGGCGAGGACGGCCGACTCGCGGGCTTGCGACGGGGCGTTGCCGTTGGCGACGCTGCGCAGCAGTGCCTCAGCGTCGGGATGGCCGGGCCAGGCGGAGCCGACGGCCTGCAGTGCGGCCTGCCGCTCCGGCGTACACGCGCCGGAGGCGGCGAGCTCGCACAGCCACGGCAGCGTCCGCGGATGGGTGCGCCATTCCGTGGCCAGCAGCCGCACCGCGGCAACCCGGACCTCCTTGTTCGGGTGGGCCGTGGCCAGTTCGTGCAGCAGCACGGGGGTCTCCGCGTCGGCGCGCCGGTCGACTACGAGGGGCTTCAGCGCGGCGTACTGCGGATTCCCTGCGGCGGGCGGAGGCGTCGGTCGGGCTGGGGCAGGGCCGGTGGGTGGGGTCTCGGCGCGGGCCAGCGCCCATTTCGCATTGTCCCGTACCCATGGCTCGCTGCCGGCGTCGGCGGCGATCGCACGCAGCAGCGTCAGGGTCTGCGGATCGTCGGGCCGGCACGTGACGAGGATGCGGAACACCCGGCACCGCAGATGCGGGTCCGGATCGCGGGCGGCGCGGTCGTGTAGTACGACTGCCGCGTCCGGGTTGCGCGGCCAGCCGTCCGCGATGGATCGCACCGCGGTGAGGCGGACCGAGTCGTCCGGGTCATCGGTCGCAGACAGGCGTAGCAGGGGGAAGGTCTCAGGCTCGTCGCGCCAGCTGTCGGCGAGCGCGGCCAGCGCCCCCTGCCGTAGGTGTCGATCGTGGTCGGCAAGACATCTGTGCAGCAACATCCTGATGGACTGATCCTGGCGACGGGTCCTTGCGAGTAGCTGGAGCGAACCGCTCCTGAAGCCTCCATCAGGGTCTGTCTCGGCGAACTCACGGAGCAGTTCAGCAACCTGCGGATCGTCCGGCCATTCCTGGACAAGCGCGAGTAGCGCCTCCCACCTGCCGGAGGGATCAGGGCCGAAGACTGCCTGACCGACCAGGCTGCTGCGGAACTCGCTGTTGTCGCGTAGCAGCGAGGCACCGACCCGCGCGGCCGGCGGTGCCTCGAACCAGACGAAGTCCTCGCCCTCCCTCATGACCCTGAGGAACTGGCCGTGCGCCCGGTACCAGTCGTGGTACCGCCGACCGATGGCGGATTCGCTTGCGCCGAGCCGGCCGAGCACGCGCGGCAGCGTCTCCGTGACCGCGCGGGAATCGAGGGGCGCCCGCTTCTCGACCATGTGCTCGATCAGCGCGATCACCGCGTTGAGGACGGCGGAACACTGGGCACTCAACAGGCCGGGGTCGACCTCGCCGAGGCACCTGGCAGCGAGCACGATGTGCTGTGGCGTCTCGTCCGAAGACGTCCCGGGCCGCCGAATGAACCACAGCGGATCGGCCGCAAGGAGGTGCTCGACGATGTGTCCTGCGAGGCGGGGTTCGACCATCCCTGCGAGAAGGACGAGGGTTTCATGCCAGGTGGAGTCGGCCCAGTGCTTGCCGTACACCTGGTGGACGAGGGCATCCTCCGTCAGACTGCGCTCAACGGTCAGCCGCCGGTGGATGTCTGCCGCGGCGTGATATTCGAGGAAGGTCCGGTGGGGGAAACCGAGGCCGTCGACCTGCTGGACCAGCAGTCCGGTGTGCCGGAGAAGGTTCTCCAGGAAGGCATCCCAGCGCTCTGGGCGGATTTTGCTGGGGCGCCGCACGGCCTCGTGTGAGGCCAGTGCCTCGGTGACCGGGGTCCTGTGGCCCGAAAGCCTCCGGTGCGCCAGATAGCCGATCAGCTCGGGCAGCCGTTCGTGGACATGCCGTGCGGCGGCTTCGGCTTCCTTGCGTGCCCCCGGACTCTGGACGCTTTCCACGAGCTGCTTGATCGCTTCATTGTGGCTTTCCGCGACGTGCTTGCTCTCGTTGGTCGCGTAGAGCAGGTCGGTGAAGGCTTCATACACCGCGGCGCGGCCGTCCGGCAGCTGGTGCTCGGGCTTGGCGAGGTACAGCTGGCACAGCATGAAGGCCATCAGCGGGGTACGAGCCAGCTCGTCCAGGGAGACGCTGCGGAGCGCACCGGCGAAACGGTGAGCGTGGTGGGTGGCCTCCTCTTCTTGCCGCCAGCGGGTGCGGAAGTACTTCTTCACATAGGCGTGCAGATCGTGCGGTGTGAACGGCTGCAGTTCATAGTGCGGCGCCCTGCGGCCGAGGACGTGGTCGAGGACGTCGAGTTCGCCCTCTGCGAGAGGGCGGGTTGCCACGACGCACCGGTACAGCGATGGTTGCGCCACGACGGCGTTGGCTATCTTCTCCAAGACCACGCGACGCTCGTGCGCGTTGGGGAGTTCGTCGAGGTCGTCGACGAGGAGCTGCCAGTGCGCCCCCGTCCAAGGCCGCTGCAGGAAGCGGTCTCGGGTCAGCTTCTGGAGCTGCCCGAACCGGCTTAGCCTGGTGGCGCCGGCGAGCACGTCAGGTACTTGCACCTCCTCGCCGGTGAACGCGTGTGCGCTCACCCATACCGGGACGGCTCCATCACACTTCGCGACGTTGTGCGCGTTGTCGAGCAATTCACCGGCAGCCTCGCGTAGCCGCGCGTGCAACAGCGTGGACTTGCCGGTGCCGGGACCGGCGATGAGCACGCACACCCGGTCGGCCTTCCGGAAGACCGCTTCGGCCGGCTCGGAGGGAACGGCCAGGTCGACACCGCTCCCTCCCGCGGAAGAGCCGTCGCCGGACCCGGTGTGCCCGTCCCGGGCCGCAGGACGGCTGTGCTGGCGCACGTAGACCTTATCCAGGGAAGGCGGTTCGGGAATGCTCAGGTACGGGTGCTTCTCGCCGGCCTTCAGGGCGGCCGCAAGGTAACCGCGCACCTCCTCGTCCATGCTGATCCTGCGGCGGGCAACGCGCTCTTTCTCGTCTGCTGCGTACCACCGACGGGCCTCCCGGATGTCCTCTTGGCTCCCGCCCATCGCCTTGACCAGACGGTCGAGCTGGTCCCGGTCCGCCGGCCGGCTGTCGCCGCGCAGGATGACGTGAACCCGGCTACGCGCCAGGCCCATCTCCTCGGCGATCACCTGAAGGGACTTCGTGCCGTTGTCGGTGCGGACCTTGTCGAGGTGTTCCAGCAAGCGCCGGAACGGTCCCTCGGCAGGCCACCGCTCGGGATTGACCGGCTGACCCCTGCCCATCGGCCTCCGTTCGGTGTTCTGTCACTGTCCTGTGCTCCCCACCGCCCCTTGACGACATGCCCCAAGTCAGCGACGGCGGCCGGGGCGGAGGACACAGACAGGACGCGGCAGGACACGCAGCCTAGCCAGCCGGCGGGCACTCTTGGTGCCGTCCACGAAGAAGGGAGCACACAGAATGCAGTCCTGGCTGGCTCTCATTGGCAACGTCCTGGGGTTCACCACCGCCGTCGTCGCCCTGTTCACCGAAGTCCTGCGGAGGGGCCGCCGACGGGCGCGGCATCCCCGGTCCGCTTGCCGCGCACCAGCCCCACCCGCCGGCCGCGAGGGGGGTGACGGGCACGAAGACCGTGCGACCTGAGCCTCCCGGGGCGCTTCATCGACCGTGCTCGGCCATGGCGCCCCGCTTGGGGGCGGGGTACCGGAGGGCGGCCGGCGGGTCCAGCCACCCTCCCCTGTCGTACGGCCTCGGGGCCGGCCTCAGACCGCCAGGGGGCGGTCGGCGGCCGAGGTGCAGGCGGTCGGCGACGGGGCGCGTGTGGGAGCCTCCGGGGGCACGGCGAGCGACCGGGCCTCCACGGCCTCCACCGCGCCCACGGGCACCTCGACCACCATCGGCGTGCTCACGGCTCCCGGCACCTCGACGGTCCTGTGGACGTCCGCGGCGGCCGGCGCGTCCACCGCCACCACCGCACCCGGGCCCGCGCCCTGGCCCACGGCCGCACCCGCCGCGTTCGCGGCCACCGCGTCGTCGGCCTGCTGGGGCAGCGTCACCGGGCGCACGGGCCGTGTCCCCGACACCACGGTGTAGTCCTGGCCCACCCGGGTGGGCAGCACGTCACCGGTCTCCTCGCCGAGCGCCAGCCGCACCGCCGCCCAGGGGGCGTTGATCCCGCACAGCGACAGCTGGTGCAGCCCGCCGGCCGGCCGCGTGTTCACGTCCATCAGCACCGGCCGGTCCCCGAACATCCGGAACTGGATGTTGGCCAGGTAGTGCAGTTCGAACGACTCGGCGAGCCGCCGGGCCGGCTCGATCCAGGCGGGGTTCAGGGAGAAGCCCCGCCGCCGCCCGTTCTTCGTGCGGCCCACCGCCATCCGCACCCGCCCGTCGGTCCCGGTGAGGCAGTCGACGGACACCTCCGGCTGTTCGAGACGGGGCATCACCAGCCAGTCGACGGGCTCCCCGGCCTCACGCACGGCGGCGACCACCATGTCCAGCGGCACGTACGGGCCCGGGAATCCGCTGAGATGATCCAGCGAGAAGGGGGCGCGGGTCACCACGCGGAAGCCCACACCGCCCGCCCCCGAAGCGGGCTTGAAGCACGCCCGGTGCCCCTGGGCCTCCAACTCGTCGACAGCGGCGACCAGTTCATCGGCGTTCGTCACCCGGAACCACGGCGGCACGGGAACCCCGTACGCCTCGACCGCCTCGTACGCGGTGACCTTGTCCTCGAAGACCTCGATCGCCTCGGCGGGCGGCGCCAGCAGCGCCGTGCCGACGGCCGTGAACTCCTCGCGGTGGGCGGCGATCGCCGCCTGGTGCAGCCGCGGCACGAACACGTCGACACCGCGCCTGACGCACTGGTCGAGCGCGTACTCGACGTACGCGGCGGGGGAGAGGCCCTCGGGCTCCAGATCGGCGGTGTCGGCGGCGGCCAGCACGGGGGAGTCGGCGTCACCGTGGGTGGCATGGATGTCCACCGGACGAGCGTGCGGATTATTCCGCAGCTGATCCATGAAGAAGACGTTCTCCGCGTACGTGCGGTTGAGCCAGACGCGTACGCGAGAGACCATGCAGGCCGCCTTTCTACGGTTCGCGGGCACGGCGGAGCAGGCCGTGCCCGGCCAGGGGGGATGGAGGTACGCCGAACCGCCGACGCGAACGACGGGCGTGACGGTGGTGTTGGGGCGATCATAAGGCCACCGGGACCGATGTTTCTGTCACGCGCGTGTTAAGCCTTGTGGGGTGGGCGCGCCGGAGTCGCCAAGGGCGTTCAGCCAGTCGCTCTTGTCCCCCGGTGCGCACGTGTGTTCTCGTGTTGTTGATCGAAGTCGTGGAGGGAGTGAGGGTGGAGTCGACGGTGGGCCGGCCCGGGAACCTGCTGGCCATCAGCGATCTGCACATCGGCTATCCCGAGAACCGCGCGCTGGTCGAGCGGATGCGCCCCGAGACGGACCACGACTGGCTCCTCGTCGCCGGTGACGTCTCCGAGAAGGTGGCCGACATCCGCTGGGCCCTTCAGACCCTCGCCGGACGCTTCGCCAAGGTGGTGTGGGCGCCGGGCAACCACGAGCTGTGGACCCACCCCAGCGAGACCGTCCCCTACCGCGGCGTCGAGCGGTACGAGCATCTCGTCGCGCTCTGCCGGGAGTTGGGCGTCGTCACACCCGAGGACCCGTACCCCGTGTGGGAGGGAGGGGGCGGCCCCGTCGTCGTCGCGCCGCTCTTCCTGCTGTACGACTACTCCTTCCTGCCCCCGGGCTGCGCGACGAAGGCCGAGGGGCTGGAGTACGCGCACGGCACCGGCGTGGTCTGCACCGACGAGCACGTCCTGCACCCCGACCCCTATCCGAGCCGCGACGCCTGGTGCCGCGCCCGGGTCGCCGAGACCGAGCGCCGGCTCACCGAGATCCCCGCCGACCTGCCCACGGTGCTGGTCAACCACTACCCCCTCGACCGGCACCCGACGAACGTCCTGCGCTACCCCGAGTTCGCCATGTGGTGCGGCACCGGCCTGACGGCCGACTGGCACCGGCGCTTCCGCGTCGAGGTCATGGTCTACGGCCATCTGCACATCCCCCGGACCACCTGGCTGGACGGGGTCCGCTTCGAAGAGGTGTCCGTGGGTTACCCCCGCGAGTGGCGCCCGCGCCCGGAACCCCCGGGAAGGCTGCGCCGGATTCTGCCGATGGAGGTCGGAACCGTTGATCGAGGAGCTGCTCCCGGAGTCGGTCGTGGCCGTGGAGGCGTTCGCCGATGACACGACCGGGGGAGCCGACGGGATCGAGCTGTACCCGGAGGAGGAGGCGATCATCGCCCGCGCGGTGCCGAAGCGGCGCCGCGAGTTCACCGTCGTACGCGCCTGCGCCCGGCGGGCCATGGAGAAGCTCGGCGTCCCGCCGCGGCCCATCCTGCCCGGTGAGCGCGGCGCCCCCGGCTGGCCGGAGGGCCTGAACGGCAGCATGACCCACTGCGACGGATACGCCGCCGCCGCACTGGTCCGCGCCGCCGACCTCGCCTCCCTCGGCATCGACGCCGAACCCCACGACGCCCTGCCCGAGGGCGTCCTTGAGGCCATCGCGCTCCCCGCCGAGGAAGCCCGACTGCGCCGACTCACCGCCGACCACCCCTCGGTCCACTGGGACCGGCTGCTGTTCAGCGCCAAGGAGTCCGTCTACAAGGCGTGGTTCCCGCTCACCGGCCGCTGGCTGGACTTCTCCGAGGCCGACATCGAGGTGTCCGTCGACCCCGGCGCCCCCTCGGGCGGTCTGCGCGCCGAACTCCTCGTTCCCGGACCGGTGGTGGACGGCCGGCGCATCACGGCTTTCGCCGGACGCTGGAGCGTCGGGCGCGGGCTGGTGGTGACGTCGGTGTCGGTTCCCTTCCCTCTGGAGAACGAGGCTCGCCGTTGACTTCCCTTGCGTACGCAGACCTGCACGGACAGATGGCCGCGGAGGTGGCCGCGGAGATAGAGCACGCCCTGGAGGAGCTCGGCCCCGCCGCCACGGCGGTACGAAGATCGATATCCGGGCTGCTCGGACACCAGCGCATGAAGTACCCCCTGTCGGTGCTCCCGCTGCTCGTGCACGGTGCCGAGACGGGTGCCCCCGAACCGGCCGTTCCCCTGGCGGCCGTGCACGTGCTGTGGTGGACCTCCGCGTGCTATCTGGACGACCTGGCCGACGGCCACGGCGCGAACCTGCCGCAGGGACTCGGCGCGGACGAGGCACTGCTGGCCGCCGTCCTCAGCGGCCAGGCCCTCCCCATCCGGATCGTCCAGGCGCAGCCCGTCTCCGACGCCCTGCGCAACGCCCTCACCCGCGAGATCGTCGACTGTGGGATCGGCGCCGCGGAAGGGCAGCTGCGGGACCTCCGCGGTGACCTCGACGCGGCCTCCCCGGATTTCGTCCTCGAGGCGTACCGCGGGAAGTCCGGGGCCCCCTTCGGGATGATCACGGCGATGGCGGCGATCCTCGCCGGCGCCGGCCCCGACCGCACCGAACTGTGGCGGGAGTTCGGCGACGCCTTCGGCATCCTCTGGCAGCTCTTCAACGACCAGGAGGACCTCCTCTCCGGCCGCGACGAGGACCTGCGCAACGGCACCGTCACCTATCTGCTCGCCTGCGCCCTGGACGAGGCGTCCCCCGGGACACGGGACCGCCTTGTCGAACTGAGCTCCGCCGCACGGAAGTCCGAGCCCGCGCGGCGGGAACTGCGGGAGCGTCTGCTCGCCCCCGACGTCCTCCACCGCTACGAGAAGGACCTCGGCACCCACCGTGACGAGGCGTACCACGTCCTCGACCGGCTCGGTGGCCACGAACCCCATGTCTCGGCCCTGCGCCGGCTGGTGGACGGGTCCGCCGGGATGCATCTGACGTAGCCGGTGCCGCGGGCCCCGCACGGTCCGCCGGCAGGCCCGGCGGACCGTGCGGGCGAGCGGGTCAGAGCCCCGGGCACCAGCTCCGCAGCAGCCGGAAGAACTCCTCCTCGTTGCCCGCCAGACCCGCCTGCGCCAGCGCCTGCTCGGCCTCGGCGAGCGCGGCGGTCGGCACCACGGCTGGTCGGCGGCCCTCCGGCGGCCCGTCGAACGCTGCTCGCACGGTCCCCAGCAGCCGCAGATAGGCCTGGACGGCGGTCCGCTCGCGGTCGGTCAGTACGGCGGTGTGCATCGGACGGCGCTCCCCTCGTTGGATGAGTGACACGCCCCCAGCTTGCCGCCCGGCACTGACAATCCCGTTCTCCCGCACGCCGGTTCGCTCGGTCAGCGGACGGGAGAACCGCCCTACCGCGCCGCCCTCAGCACCGTGTCCCGCTCACGGTCCGTCAGCGGTGGTCCTGTCAGCGGGTCCTTGACCGGGCCGCGCAGCACCGCAAGCACGATCTCCGGCTTGATCAGGGCGGCGCCCGGCGCGGAGAGCGTGATCACCCCGAGGAAGGCCCGGAAGACCAGGGGCCGCCCCACCGCCGTACGCATCAGCCGCTGCACATACAGCCCGAAGAGCCGCTGCACGACGTTCGGCCGCTTGCCGATGGCCTCCGGGTAGCGGATGTCCGTGCCGGTGGCCAGCTCCCACGCGAGCGCCACCGGTACGGCGACGGCCCGCTGGATGCGGCGCGCCAGCCCCGGCGCGGTGATCCCGTGCTCGGCGACCTTCTCGCGCAGCCCGAGGGCGCACTGGGCGGCGACCGACATCCCGTGCCCGTAGATCGGGTTGTACGTCGCCACCGCGTCGCCGATCGCCACGAACCCGTCCGGCCAGCGGGACACCTTCTCGAAGTAGCGCCGTCTGTTGATCGTGCTGCGGGTGACCACCACATCGGTCAGCGGCTCGGCGCGGGCTATCAGCTCGCCCACGACGGGATGCCTGACGTTGCGCGCGAACTCCTCGAACTCCTCTGCCCTGCCGGTGGGTTGACCGCCGCGGGTGCCCGACAGGGTCACCAGCCAGCGTCCCCCCTCGACGGGCACCAGCGTCGCGCTCTGCGCCGGCACGGGATCCGCCGCGTTCGGCTGGACGTTCACCACCGGGTACTCCTCGGTCCCTTCGGGCGCCCGGAAGATCCGGCTGGCGTACACCAGTCCGGAGTCGACCTCCTCCATCGGCGCGGGCGGCACCCCCAGCGCGTCGAGCCAGGCGGTGCCCCGCGACCCCCGCCCGGCGGCGTCCACCACCAGGTCGGCGGGCAGCACCCGCTCCTCACCGTCGGCCATCCGCACCCGAACGCCGGTCACCCGGGACGCGTCGCCCGCCAGTCCCAGGATCTCGGTGCGTTCCAGGACGGTGACCCGGGGACCGGCCAGCAGCAGGGAGCGCACCACCGACTCCAGCAGATCCCGGCTGCACGCGATCATGAACTCCATCTCGGGCCAGCGCCGGACCCAGCCCTGCGCCGACAGCGACACCAGCCCCGTCGGCAGCGGCACGCGCCGGGCCCCGGCGGCCAGCCACGCCTCCGTCACCCCGGGCAGCAGCTCCTCCATCGCGCGGGCTCCGCCGGACCACAGCAGATGGGCGTGCCGGGCCTGCGGAACACCCTTGCGGGCCTCGGGCCCCTCGGGCAGCGTGTCACGCTCGACGACGGTGACCTCGGCGTGGTCGCGCAGCGCGGCGGCGGCCAGCAGGCCGGCCAGGCCCGCGCCGACGACGACGGCACGCCGCCCGGGGGTGACCGCGGTGTCGTGTGGACCGCTAACGGGTTCGCTCATGGAAGTCGCTCTCTGGCCTGGTCGCGGCGGCCCATGCGCGGGCGGCCGCTACGACGGGGGACTGACGCAGGGCGATGGACATCCGCACCAGGTCACGGGGGTTCTCGGCGGGCAGCGTGGGGGTGTCGGCGACCGCCGAGCTGAGGACGCGGCCCTCCGGATCGTCCTGCCGGGCCCGCACCGCCGCCGTGAGCATCGCGGCGTCGGCCTCGGCCCGCGCCTGTACCGGCTCCGAGCCCGCCGCGACGGCCGCCGCGTAGGCCCTCGCGCGCACCTCGGAGTCGAAGTACGGGTACAGGCTGAGCATGCCGTCGTGGATGTCGGACTCCCGCTGCGTCATCTGCAGCTGCGCGGGCGCCCACCAGGAGATCCGCACCTCGTGGCCGGCCTGGGCCCACACCGGCCGCAGCTCCCGCCACAGCGGGCCGAGCCTGCGATAGGTGGACCAGGTGGTCCAGGAGTCGCCGATGCGCTGTCCGGCGAGCGGCAGACAGAAGCCGACCGCGCTGACCTGGGTGCCGATCGACGCCAGCGTGGGGGCGAGATACGTGCTCAGACCGTCCAGGTCGGCGCCCTGCCAGCGGGCCGCGACGGCGACCGACTTGGCGGCCGAGAAGGAGACGTTGACGAGATAGCCGAACGCGATGACCAGCAGGCCGGCGCGCAGCCAGCCGCCCACCTGGAGCGCCCAGCGCCAGCACATGACGTGCATGGCGACGCCCGCGACGGTGAGTCCGGCGAGGTACAGCACGATCATCTCGCGCAGGAACGGCGTGTTGGCGTAGTACGTGTCGAAGTCCCGCACCCGCTCCACCGGAGCGTTCCCGAGCACGAACAGCACCACGATCGCCACGCAGACCCCGGCGTACCCGGCGATCCAGCGGCGCGAGAGCCGGCGGGTGACCTCGGGGGAGCCGCCGCGCCAGTTGGTGATCAGCACCAGACAGGAGCCGCTGAACGCGCTCAGCAGGACGTACACCAGGACCGCCGACAGGTTGGTGACGCCGCTGAGGCGGTTGACCTCGTTGATCGTCGGGGGCGCGGCGAAGAAGAACACCAGGGAAGCCAGTGTCATCAGGGCGCACACGGACCTGATCAGGGGATCGCCCCAGTTCCGCAGCAGCGCGGGCGTCTTCAGGGCGAGGGCGACCGCCATCGCCGCGGCCGGTATGTAGTAGCTGTGCCCGTCCATGGTGTCGGCGGCTGCCTCAGCCCTGCGGGCCGCGGTAGCCCAGCGAGGCTCCGATCCGGCCGGCCAGGTGATCACGCCGCACGGGCCCGCGCAGCGCGGAACCGGGAAGCCACGTACGGCACTTGCTGGCGAGCAGCAGACCGAAGCTCTCGGCGTCCTGTTCGTCGGTCAGGTCGAAACGGGTCCGCGCGGCCACCTTCAGGACCGTCGCCTGGAGGTCGGCGTCCACGTTCAGTAAGCGCGCGGCGACCGCGGCGCCCTCCGCGACCTCGACATGGTGGCCGCAGTGCCCGGCCTGCATGTGCCACAGCTCGTGGCCGAGGATCACCAACTGGTGGTCGGGAGCCGTGCGTTCCTCGATGACGACGAGGTCCTGCTCAGCCATGTCCAGCCACAGCCCACTGGCCGTGCCGGGCGGGAATGCGGCCGTACGGTAGTGGACGGGGCGGCCGCGGCGTCTGCTCATGGCGTCGCACAGGGCGCTGTAGAGGTCGGCGGGGTCCGCCGGCGCCGGCAGCGTAAGCTCGCCGACCAACTCGCCGCACAGACGGCGCATTTCCCTTCCGATGCCCACAGATCTTCCCCCGGTCAGGACTCGGGCCGCTTGACGCTCTCCAGCAGCATGTCCAGCCACTCCGCCACCTTGTCGCGGTGCTGGTCGGTGGGCAGCTGGGCCGCCCGCCAGGCGATGGAGCGCACCCCGTGGTTCTGCAGCAGCCGCTGCAGCGGGTCGTCGGCGGCCTCGGCCGCCGCACGCTCACGGTCGGCGAGCTGCTGCAGGAGCTCCTGCTCGGTGCGCATCAGGGCGCTCGCCAGGGCCTCGGGGTCCTCGGCCGTGAGGAAACCGGCGTGCACCCGGAAGAAGCGCTGGATGGCGTCGCAGTGCTCCATCGTGGGCCGCCGGTCGCCGTTGATCAGGGCGCCGGCCTGCTGGCGCGACATGCCCGCCCCGTCGGCGATCTCCTGCTGGGTGTACTTGCGGCCGTTGGGCTTCAGCCGGGTGCGGCGCAGCAGGTCCAGGCGCTGCAGAAAGCGCGCTTGGATGTCCGGCTCACCCGCGGCCTGACCGCTCAGCAGGGCCTTCACCACCGCCTCGGGGACACCGGAGGCGACCGAGAGCCGACGGGGGTCGAAGACCTCCGAGGGCGCCGCGCCCAGCTTGTCCGCCAAGGCGGTGACGCGGGCCACGACGGCCGGCAGCAGAACCGTCGCCGCGGCGTCCGGAACCTCGAAGCCATCCGTCACCGACAGGTCTCCTACGTCTCTCTCAGGCCAATTTCGCGGTACTGCGGAATCCGTGGAACCAAGCCTGGCGCGAGACCCTGGTCCCGGCAAGTACACCGTGAACTGCGGGGAGACTAGCCGCTTCGTCGAACTCACATCCAGGTCTCGCCACAACTGTGGCGAGATTCAGCCGTCAACTGTCGCCGAATGCCACGATAGTTGACATGACTCCGCCGGGGGCACGAGGATCAAGAGGCCGCGTGAAGGCCGCATAGGCAAGAGGGGTGACCTCCCGATGGCACATCAGGCAGGAGGGCGGCGGTCGGTACCGCGGCCCGTCCCCGACAGTCTCGAAGCCCGGGAAGCGCAGGCATATCTGCTGGACTACGCCGCGCTGCTGGAGTCCGTCACCTTCCCCTCCGTCGTCCTCGACCACGGCTGGGACGTCGTCCTCGCCAACTCCGCTTTCCGGAAGCTGTTCAGCGGCGTGGGGCCGCACCCGACGGCCATGCCGGGCGACAACTTCCTTCGCTTCGTGCTCTTCCACCCCGACGCCGCCACGGTCCTCGGCGAGCACGAGTCCAGCTGGTGCCTGCCGATGCTCGCCCACTTCGCCACCGCCGTGGAGCGCCACGCCCAGGACCGTGGCCTTCAGTCGATCCGCCGGGACATCGCCCAGGACCCCATCATGGACGCCGCCTACCGCCACGGTCTGCCGCACTGGCTGCGCACGGTCGGCCCCGGCGCCGCGCGGCACGACGGCGCGGTCCGCCCGCTGGTCCACCCAGACCCCCGCTGGGGCGTCACGGACTGCCGGGTCGTCGACGAGACCCCGGACACCCTCCGCGACCTGGGCTACACCAGGATGACCCTCGTACTGCGCGAGGCCGGCCGCCAGTCCGACATCCCCCGCAGGCCACGCCGCTCCCGCCGGACCTCCGCGGGCCACCTCAGCGTGGTGCCCTCACCCGCCCGGTGAGCCGCACCCCCTCCGGTGCCGCCGGCGTTCAGGTCGCCGACGGCACCGGAGGTCAATCCTTCTCCGGCGCGACGTCCCACCTGGCCGCGTCCGGCGGGACGTCGCGCTCGTCCGCCCGGATCTGCTCGTACACCCGCGGGCGCGGTTCGGCGAAGCGTGCCGAGCCGCGCGGGGTACGGCGGCACGGGTGCGCCATCGTCGACCGGGCACCGGAGGAGGGGCTCAGGTCGGTCGCCGCCCCGGTCCGGGACCGGGACGGGGCGGTGGCCGCCGTGAACATCCCGGCCGGGACCGGGACGGGGAGGTGCTGGCCGCCGCCGTGAACATCCCCGTTCACGCGAGCCGGTATCTCCGTCGAGGCGGTACGCCGCCCGCGGCGGTGGTTCTAGAGGTCGAGCACGAGCCGCGGGCCCCGGCAGCGGGACACACAGATAAGCATGGTCTCCCCGGCCTCGCGCTCCTCGTCGCTCAGCACCGAGTCCCGGTGATCGGGGGTGCCGTCCAGCACGTCCGTCTCACACGTCCCGCACGTGCCCTCCGTGCACGAGTAGAGCACCTCGACCCCCGCGGCCCGCACGGTGTCGAGCACCGAGACCCCGACCGGCACGGTCACCGTCTTCGCCGACCGCTCCAGCACGACCTCGAACTCGCTGTCCGGGCCGGTCTCCTGCTCCTTCGGCTGGAACCGCTCCACCCGCAGCGCGCGCCCCGGACAGCGTTCCTCGACCGCGTCGAGCAGCGGGCCTGGGCCGCAGCAGTAGACGAGGGTGTCCTCGGGCAGTCCGTCGAGGACCGAGCCCAGGTCGAGGAGGCCCGTCTCGTCCTGCGGGGCGACGGTCACCTTGTCCCCGTACGCGGCCAACTCCGCCCGGAACGCCATCGAGCGGCGGCTGCGCCCGCCGTACAGCAGCGACCAGTCGGCGCCCGCCGCCTCGGCCGCGGCCAGCATCGGCAGGATCGGCGTGATGCCGATACCGCCGGCCACGAACCGGTAGCGCGGCGCCCGCTCCAGGGCGAAGTTGTTGCGCGGCCCGCGCACCCGCACCTTGTCACCCTGACTCAACTCCGTGTGCACGAAGGCCGACCCACCCCGCCCGGCGGGCTCCCGCAGGACCCCGATCCGCCAGGTGTACCGGTCCGCCCGGTCGCCGCACAGCGAGTACTGCCGCTCCAGACCGGGCCCGAGCAGCACATCGATGTGTGCCCCGGGCTCCCACCCGGGCAGTTCCTCGCCCAGTGGGTGGCGCAGGGTGAGGGCGACAACGCCGTCGGCGGCGAACTCCCGCTTCTCGACGACGAGTTCCGCCTCATACGAGGACGAGGGCGAGGGCGAGGACGCGAACGAGGGCGAGGGCGAGGGCGAGGGCGGTGACGAGGTCATGAGCTGATTCCTTGCGGCTCGTTTCCGTGCGGCTCGTGTCCCTGCGGATGGGAGAGCATCCACTCCCACATCTCGATCGGGTCCTGCGAGGTGTGCTCGCGTCCGCAGTGACAGGTGCCGTGCAGGACGTCGGTGCCCGGCAGCCAGTCGATGCGGTAGATCTCACCGGTGCGGAAAGGGGCGGTGGGGGATGTGCTCACTGGACCTTCTCCACGGGCTTCGCGCCCTCCTCGACCAGCCGGGCGAGGATACGGCGGGCGGCCAGACCGCCGGTGTCGATGTTGATGCTCAGCTCCTGGTAGCCGGTGCGCTCGGTGCCGAGTGTCCTCTGGAGCAGGTTGAGGGCGTCGACGTCCTGCATCACGACGGTGTGGTTGTTGTTCCGCAGGAACTCGGTGACCTCGTCGTCCTCGGTCGCCCAGTCGCGCGAGACCATCCAGAAGTCGTACACCTTGCCGTCGGTCGACGGGGTGATCGCGTACGTGACCTCGGTGTGGAAGCCGTTCGGGTCGCTGCCGTCCGCCTCGGGGACCACGCCGACCGGGGCGACCCGGCTGTGCAGGAGGTACAGGCAGGGGGCGAAGTACTCGATGTCCTGCCAGCGGGTGATGCGGCCGGTGATGCCGGTCGACCTGGCGTAGAACGGCGGGCACTCGGCGTCGTCCATGTGGCGGCTCACCCGGACGATGCCGGCGCCCTCGTCGACCTCGGTGGTGATCGGTGTCTCGGCCACCTCCGGGGTGCCGATGTAGCCGCCGTGCAGATACGTCTCGTGGGACAGGTCGAGCAGGTTGTCGACGAGGAGCCCGTAGTCGGCGTCGATCGGCTCCATGCCGCGCACCGTCACCCAGCCGGGCGAGTCGAGGTGCTTCGCCCGGGGGATCGTCTGCGGGTCGGCGAGCGCCGGGTCGCCTATCCACACCCAGATCAACGAGTCCTGCTCGACCACCGGGTACGAGGCGACCCGCGCGGTCCGCGGGACGCGCTTCTGCCCCGGCACGTACACACAGGTGCCCGTCGTGTCGTACGTGAAGCCGTGGTAGCCGCACACGATCCGGTCGCCGTCGAGCCGGGTGGGGGCCTCGGACAGCGGATACCGGCGGTGCACACACCGGTCGTGCAGCGCGACGGGCGTGCCCTCCTCCTCCGTCCGGTAGAGGACGAGCGACTCGCCGAGGATCGTCCGGCCGAGCAGCTCCCGCCCGACCTCATGGGCATAGGCGGCTACGTACCACTGGTTCCTGGCGAAGGCGGTCATGTGAGGCATGGGCTTCCCGTCCCTGTCGGCGGGGCGTCGGTGCCCCGCGTGCCGTGGTTGGAACCAGGGTCGTGAGACGTGCGCCGGCTCGGCAAGGCGGCTTCTGCCAGGCGGAAGAACTTCTGTGAAGAGGCTGGTCAGAGCCCTGTTCTGGTAGCCCCCAGCCGCCAGAGTGGAGGGCCGGGTGGTGCTGCTGTGAGGTTCGCGCTCGGGATGGCCGGACGGACTGCGGGGTGGCTTCCTGTTGTCGCCGCCACTCGCGTTCACTCCGGGTGTCCGGCCGACACGCGGGGGCGGTCGAGGTTCGTTCGTCGATCAGGAAGGGGAGCCAGGTGTCGTGGTTGTGGGGGACTCGCGTCCGTCTGTACCCGGTCCGTCGACGCCCAGCGACACCAACCGCAGGTCGGCTTCGGGCCTCGCCACGGAGACATGGTGTCCGGGCTGCCCAGGCGCGATCCATTCCGTCAACCTCTCAAGGTAGGCCCGCACCGTCACGCCCTCCGCAGCGGCTGCCGCCGCCAGGCGGTCGTACGTGGCGGTCGAGACACGAAGGTCCCTCTCAGGCATCGGTCGGCTGCCTCCCCTCGGCCAGCAGGTCGAGCAGTTCCTCCGCCCACGACGGGTCGTAGCGGTCGAGGCGGGGCAGGCCCCCCTTGTCGGGATCGCCGGTCCACCGGACGTGGGCGCCGGGGTTGTGGACCGCGTACCCGCCGGGCGCGAACAGGTGAGGGCTGCCCTGGATGTGAGGCCCCTGGGCGACGCGGAACTGCTCGTAGACCTCCGCGCGGCCGGCACCGCGCTCGAGAGCGCGGGCCAGGGCCCGTTCGTCGACGTGCTCACACCCCGCGGCGACGTCGAGGATCTCAGGGAGAATGCTGACGCACCGGCTCTCGACGTAGAACGCGTGGCGCAGTCCTGCGTCCAGTTCGTCGCTGCCGCGCAGGCCACCGACGGACGGGTCCTTCGCGGCCTGGACGGCTTCCATCACGGGCAGCATCGTCGAGGGGTAGTCGTACTCCCGCCCGGCCCACAGACGCCAGCCGAGGTCGGGTCGGTGAGCGGAGATCACCACGATCTCGGGCTCCACGATGAACTTGGGCGTGGGCTGGTGGTTGAACAACTCCAGCGGGAAGGCCCGGTGGTCGATCAGGAGGTCCTGCTCCCGTGCCCGGGCGGCAGTGCGCAGCGTGTGCAGGGCGAGGGTGGCCCACGGGCACCCCGGATCGGACCAGACGGTGACGGATCGTGGTGCCGGGGCAGTGCTCATGGTGTCCTCCTTGGTGGCGGGACCACACCGGGGTCCTCGACGTGTGTGTCGCGTCGTGGAATCCCATGGTGACGCGCTTGCGGTGCCCGGCGCCCGATGCCGGCGCTACTTCGTCAAGTCGCCCCGCAGCGGGCTCCGCGGAGATTCCCGCCGACCGGGACGGTGGTCCGGACACCGTCCGAACCGTGCGTTCCGGACAGGGATTTCCGGAGGAGAGCCAGGCGGTGGTGGCCCGGCCACCGCCGTCCGCCACAAGTCCTGTGCTCTGCGTACCTGGGAAGGGCACTTCGCCTGCCGCACATTGAACGGGCAGCCCTTCGGATCGTCTTCGTCTACTCCCGATGGAGGGTCCGTTCATGAGTGTGGTCGCGCTGAGCCCTGACCAAGCGCAGAGTCCGATCACGCACGAGCCGTCGTACGCAACTCCGTGCAAGGTGTCGCTGACGGAGATGTGTTCACTGCTTTTCGCCTCCCTGCCCCGCAGCGACCAACGTCGCAAGGGCATGGAGTACATACGTGGTTTGCTGGAGGTGAGGGGACGCAAGTCGATACGCAACATCGCCGCGCTTGTCGGTGGAGAGGCGACGGAACAGAGTCTGCACCACTTCATCAGCGACTCGAGCTGGGAATGGGGTCCGGTGCGCCGGGCACTGGCCCGGTACACGGTGAGCGCGGTCCCACCACAGGCTTGGGTGGTACGGCCCATGGTCATCCCCAAGGCAGGGCGGCACTCCGTCGGAGTGGAGCGGCGCTTCTTCCCGGAGCACGGGCAGATGCTCAACGCCCAGCAGGCCGTGGGCGTATGGGCGGTCGGCGAGGATGCGAGCGTGCCGGTCAACTGGCGGCTGCAGCTCTCCCCGGCCTGGCTCGCCGAGGACCGTCGGCGCCGCGCGTCCATACCGGACGACGCGTCGGCGGAGACCCTCGGTGAATGCGCGCTCCGGGCCTATCTGGAGACCGTGGCCTGGCGGCTGCCGTCCCGCCCCCTGGTGATGGACGCCCGCGGCGCTGACATCACCTCGACGGTGTCGCAACTCCTCGACCGGGGCATGCCGATGATGCTCAGGGTGGACGACTCCCTGCGGCTTTCGGTGAGGGACCCCGCGCTGAAGGGCTTCGGCACCACCTTCAGGCCGGTGCGCCAGATCATGAGCGCGAGCCGGGGCCTGCAGCGGCCGGTGGTGTGGCCGGGCGACGGCGCGGGGACGGGCAGGTGCTCCGGGCTCGTCACTGCCGTACGAGTGGCGCTGCCCGCCCCCGCGGGCCGGCCGGCCACACGCGGGCACGGTGACCTGCTCCTGCTGGGGCTGGGGAACAACGACCGGCGCCGGCCGCGGGAGGTGTGGCTGACCGACCTGACGTCGGTTCCGCCCGCGTTCCTGATGCGGCTGCGGGGGATGATCCCCCGGGTCGACCAGGACCTTGCCCACGGAGCCGGCCAGGTGGGGATCCGCGACTTCGCCGGACGCTCCTACCGCGGCTGGCACCGCCACGTCACCCTCGCGTCCGCCGCGCACATCCTGGCGGCCCTGGGCGACACCGACGACGCCGAACTCGGCTATGCGTCCTGATCCCCGGCTGTTTCCCCGGCCGACTCGTCGCGTTCCCGCAGCACACGCCGTATCCGGGACATCCGGAGCGCGAGCTGGATCTCCAGGGCGCGTTCGGGCTTCTGCCAGTCCGAGCCGATCAGTTCACCGATGCGTTCCAGCCGGCGGGCGACGGTGTTGGGGTGGACGTGGAGCTGCTCGGCCGCGTACGTGGGACTGCCGCCGGTGTCGAAGTAGGCGTCCAGCGTGCGGATCAGTTCCGTCAGCCGCTGCTCGTCGTAGTCGAGTACTGCTCCTATGGTGCCTTGGATGAACCTGTCGGCGTCCACCTGGTCCGACAGCAGCAGCCCCAGGAACCCCAGCTGGTGAGTCGAGGCGGAGGTTCCTGCGGCGCCCAGGGCGGTCATCGCATCGAGGCAGCGTGCCGCATCCCGGTACCCGTGGAGGACCGCACCGGGGTCCGACACGGGTCCGGAGCCGCTGACCGTGGGCGGAGGGCCGGGCAGGGACGACAGCTCGTCGTGCACCGTCCGGGCGGCGGTGCCCGGGTCGGTGCCCGGCAGCAGCAGCACGATGTCGCCTTCGTGCGTCGTCCGGAGCCCGTTCAGACGGCGTGCGCAGGTCGACGCCCGGGTCACCGCGTGTGCCTGCGCGCCCCCTTCGAGGCGGGCGATCACGACGACGTGCGGCTGATCGAGACCGATGCCCAGCCGGCGGGCGCGCCGCTCCAGCAGATCCCGGGGGCGGGGCCCACTGATCAGCAGGTCTTCGAGCAGTTCGTCCCGGAGCTGCCCCTCCACGGCCGCGCCTCGGCCCTCCTGGAGGGACAGCAGCACCGCGACGACGCGCGCCACGTACCGCAGTAGTTCCGCGGTGTCGCCGGTCAGGGCAGGACCGGCCTGGACGTACAAGGCGCCCAGGTGGTGACTGCGGGCGAGGACCGGCACGGACCAGATGCCGTCCTGCAGGAGGGCGGGCGCGGGATCCAGCAGGACACCGGCGGCCTTCGTGGCGCGAGCGAACTCCTCGCCGCGCTCGGACAGGTCACCGGCTGCGGCGATCGTCGTACCGTGCGGGCTGCACAGCAGCACCGGAGCACCCAGTCTGAAGTGGCACTCTTCCACCAGCAGCTGCGGGTCACAGCCGTCGAGCACCAGGGAGAGCAACTCCCCTTGGGCCTTGGCGAGCCCGCGTGCGTCGGCCAGGTCCGCCTCGGCGCGCGACAGCCGGTCCCGCAGGGCCGACGTCTCCGCGAGCGTCTCGTCCCAGTGAACGGCCCGTGACAGCGCCACACCGCCGATCTCGGCGAGCATGTTCGCCAGCGCTATCTCGTCCGCGGAGAAGTGGCGCACGCTGCGGTCCGCCACGTGCAGCGAGCCGGCGAAGGCGGTGCCGCGGCTCAACGGCACCGCGAGCACGGCGTGCAGGCCCTCGGCGCCGATCCACTGATCGAGCTCGGCGGAATGCCGGAAACTGTCGTCCGTCAGGTAGTCGGAGGTCCACAGTGGCGCGCGGTGTGCCAGTACCGCGGCCGCGAGCCCGGCTCCCTCCGGTAATCGCAGCCGCGTGTTGAGCATCGTGACGTGACCGTCGAGCGAGTGCAGCCGGAGCGCCCCGTCGTCGGTGGCGGGCAGGGTGACCCAGGAGACGTCGACGCCGAGCAGCAGCCGCGCCCGGCGGGTGATGATCTTGAGGGTGTCCTCGACCGTGTGCGGGCTCGTCAGATCGGAGGCCGTGTCGACGAGCGTGGCGAGGGCAGCGCTCCGCTGCTGACGACGCTCAAGCCGGGCCTGGATGCCCAGAGCCAGTCGTTTGATGCGTTCCACCGTGCGCAGGTCGCCGCCGGTCACGCCCTGTCTTCGTGCCTCCTCGACCACGGCTTCGAACCGGTTCGCCGACCCTTCACCGGCCAGGAGGTCCAGCAAGGCCAGCACAGCCGTCACCGCTTCGTCCTTCGTCCCCGACACGACGCCCTCCGGTGTCTCGATTCCCAACCGCCGGCAGTGACGGTGCACGAGGCCGAGTCGCATGGGCCGCAGCTCCACCGGTGCAACGGGAGGACACCCGCGTGCATTCCGCGAGCCGAGAGCCGCAACCTCTCTTCCCACGTGGTGACCTGGTGGCTTGCGGACCGCCACGATGGCCGCCAAGCAGGCTCACGGCTCGCTGTCCCTCACGAACCCCCTTGGGAATTATGCCAGTTGACGTATGGAATGAGGCTCTGGGAAACGGGTGTGTGCCGTCACACCCGCGGGGTGTGACGGCACATCCGGATCGAGGCCGCCGGCGGTCAGAGCGACAGGAGCGAGACGATGGCAGGGCCGAAGGCGGCACCGAGCAGATAGGCGAGGTTGAACAGGCCGATAGCCGGGGGGCGTTGGTCGTCGGGGACGGCCGAGGCGGCGCGCACTGCGAACGCTCCCTGGCCCGAGGCCGCCGCGATCGACGTCAGGGCCTGGGCGGCCAGCAGTACCGCGGCAGAGGTGCCGACGACAGCCAGCACCGTTCCCGCGAGGGCGAGACCCACCAGCGCGGTGATCACGACCCGGCGTCCCGTCCGTGCCGAGACCGCCACGACGAACCAGGAAAGGGCACCGCCCAGCAGCAGCGGCCACACCATGGCGACGCCGATCTCACTGGTGGACCACGACGTGTGATCCTCCAGCTGCTCCGGAATCGCGTACATCATGCCGAAGTTGACCACCGCCAGGCACAACGCGAGGCCCGCCGAGACCAGGAAGCCCGGGTTGCGGACCAGGACGGCGGGGACGAAACCCCGCGGCCGCGCGCGCACCCGGGCCGCCAGCGCTCCCGCCGCGAGGACGGAGCACACGCCGGCCACCAGCGGCGTGTGCGGCACGAACACGAACGCGGTGACCAGCGCGGTCAGCAGCACCGCGCCCAAGGGGTCGAACGGTTCCCGCCCTGCGGGAGCGCCGTGCCCGCACCGGGCCGCCGCGAAGGGCACGGCCACCGCACTCAGCACCGGCAGCGCCAGGGCGGCCTGCCAGGACAGCACGTCGTTCACGAGGGAACCGGCCAGCGGGGCCGTCGAACCCACCACGGCGAGCGAGGCGGTGACCAGTCCCATGGCGCGGGGCGAGCCGGCCAGGCTCATGGCCGTCGCCGTGAGGCCGGCCGTGCCGAGACCCATCAGGGCGGTGCCCAGGACGAGGACCGGCAGGACGGGTATGCCGGCCACCAGGCCCGCCCCCAGCAGGACGAGCAGACCGCACACGGTGAGCGCGCTGCGCGCCCCGCGGCGGTCCAGCAGCCCGGCCAGCAGGGGTGTTCCGACGGCTATGCCCCAGCCGAACGCGGTCACCGTCCAGGTGGCGGCCCCGGTCGTGACGCCGAGGTCCTTCGCGGCGTCGTCCAGGACCAGGGCGGGGCCCGCGATGCCGAAGGACAGCGGGCCGGCCATGAGGGCCAGCCAGAGGGCCGCGGGTCCGTGGAACGGGCCGCGGGTGGTGGTGGTTGCGTGAGGTTTCCTGCCCGGCGCGGCGGGACCCGGGGCGCCGGACTCGGCGAGTGAGTTGCTCATCTGTGCTCCCTGAGCGGTCGGTCGTCGCTGGACCACCCTGGCCCGGTCCGGCGTGCAGCCCTTCGGGGGAGAAGGCGCCGGCCGGGCCAGGGAGTCGGGGATCGGGGCAGGAGGGAAGCGGGGCGGGGCGGGCCGGGCGCCGACCGGGAGCCCCGCTGCCGCCTGCCCGGGGGATCAGCCGTCCAGCGTCGGGTAGTCGGTGTAGCCCCGGTGGTCGCCTCCGTAGAAGGTCTCCGGGTCGGGCGTGTTGTAGGGGCCGCCGGCCTTGATCCGCGCGGGCAGGTCGGGGTTGGCGAGCCACAGCGAGCCGATGCTCACCGCGTCGCACAGGCCCTCGGCCAGGACCGCCTCGGCGGCCTCGGGCGTCACCGCGGCCTCCTCGCCCGTGGCGTGCGGGTTGAGGATGAGGACGCCCGGCCACTCGCGCCGGATCAGCTTCGTGATGTCACGGCCGCCGAACTCCATCAGGTGGACGTAGGCCAGGCTGAGCGGCGCCAGGGCGCGGATCAGGGCCTCGTACAGCGCGGCGGAGTCGCTCTCCTCGATGCCGTTGGTCGTGTTGGCGGGGGAGAGGCGGATACCGACCCGCTCGGGGCCGATCGCGTCGCTGACCGCCTGGGCGACCTCGACGGCGAAGCGGATGCGGTTGTCGATGCTGCCGCCGTAGGCGTCGGTGCGCAGGTTGGTGTTGTCGGCGAGGAACTGGTGGATCAGGTAGCCGTTGGCGCCGTGCAGTTCCACACCGTCGAACCCGGCGTCCATCGCGTACTTGGCGGCGGAGATGTGGTCCTCCACCGCACGGGCGATGTCCTCCAGGTCCATGGCCTTGGGCGTGGGGTGGTCCAGCATGCCCTCCGGCGTGTACATACGGCCGCCCGAGGCCACCGCCGAGGGGGCCAGCGGCAGCGCGCCGTCGGGGTAGAGGCTCGGGTGCCCGATACGGCCCGAGTGCATGATCTGAACGAAGATCCGGCCCTGCCGCTCGTGCACCGCGTCGGTCACCCGACGCCATGCCTCCACCTGCTCGGGCGTGTGCACGCCCGGTGTGTCGATGTATCCCTGCCCGATCACGCAGGGCTGCGTGCCCTCGGTGATGATGAGGCCCGCTCCGGCGCGCTGTCCGTAGTAGTCGGCCGCCAGCGGGGTCTGTACGCCGTCCCTGGCCCGGCTGCGCGTCATCGGCGCCATGACGAGCCGGTTGGGCAGCGTCAGCTTGCCCAGGGGCAGCGGTTCGAAGAAGTGGCTCACGATCTCCTCCATCGGGGAACCGGCTTGTTCCACACCGTAGGAAGGGGGGAGGTCAGGCCGAATCAGTAAGATTTCTGAAACCGGATACGTACGTCGGCACGGCTTGCCTACCGGTGGGCCGCATCACGGGGAGTGGGGGCACCTACGTGCTGTACGGCAGGTCCACCGAGCTTGCGGCCCTCGAGGAACTCACCGCCCGGGCCCGCGAGGGACGCAGCGGTGCCCTGGTCCTGCGCGGTGAGGCGGGCATCGGGAAGACGGCCCTGCTCGACCGGGCGGCGCAGTCGGCGTCTGTGTCGGACATGCGGGTCCTGCGGGTCACCGGGGTCGAGCCGGAGGCGGACCTGGCCTTCGGCGGGCTGGTGCAGCTGCTGTGGCCGGTGCAGGACCGGCTGGACGGGTTACCCGAACCCCAGGCGGACGCCCTGCGGGCGGTCCTGGGGACGGGCCGCACCCGGACGCAGGACAGGTTCCTGACCGGCCTGGCCGTGCTCACGCTCCTGGCGGACCTGGCCGAGCAGGGGCCGCTGCTGTGCCTGGTGGACGACGCCCAGTGGCTGGATCAGGCCACCTCCGACGCGCTCCTCTTCGCCGCCCGCCGGCTCGCCGCCGAGCAGGTGGCCATGGTGTTCGCCACCCGGGACGAGGGGTTCGCCGCCCCCGGGCTCACCGAACTGCGCCCGTCCCGGCTGGACACCGGCGACGCGGTGAGCCTCCTCGCCGACCTGGGGCTGCCCCCCGCCCTGCGGGACCAGGTCATCGCCGAGTCCGCCGGGAACCCGCTGGCGCTCATCGAGTTCGGCGCCGCCCGCCGCGACGACCCCGGCAGCTTCACGCCCGTGACCGTCGCCGACCGGGTGCTGTCGTCGTACCGCACCCAGATCGCCGCGCTCCCCGAGAAGACGCGGCTGGCGCTGCTGTTCGCCGCGGCCGAGGGGCGGGGCGACCTGCCGCTGCAGATGAAGGCGGCCCGCACGCTCGGCGTGGGTCTGGTGGACCTGGAGGACGCGGAGCGGGCGGGGCTGATCCAGGTGACCGAGAGCACCGTCGTCTTCCGCCACCCGCTGATCGGGACCGCCGCCTACCAGGGAGCCGTGCTGGCCCGGCGGATCGCCGTCCACCAGGCGCTGGCCGACGCCGCGGAGGACCCCGACTGCCGGGCCCGCCACCTGCCGCTGGCCACCACCTCACCCGACGACGAGGTCGCCGCCGAACTGGTCGCCGCCGCCGAGCGGGCCGCCGACCGCAGCGCCTACGCCGCCGCCTCGCTCCTGCACCAGCAGGCCGCCCGGCTCACCCCCGACCGCCGCGCCCAGGTCCACCGGCTCACCGACGCCGCGACCTGCGCCCTGAACGCCGGACACGCCGGCCAGGCCCGGGACCTGGCCGAGCAGGCCGAGCGGTCGGCCCCCGAACCGGAGGACCTGGCCCGGCTCGCCCCCGTGCGGGCCGCCGTGATGTTCGAGTCGGGGGACCAGCGGGAGGCCGCCCGCCTGCTGCTGCGGCGGACGCACGCGGCCGGCCCCGGCCTCGGCCCCGCCATGCTCCGCACCGGCGCCACGTACGGCTGGTTCGCCGGCGACGCGGAGTCCGTGCGTGAGGCCGCCGAGCGGCTGGCGTCCCTCGGGGAGGCCGACCCGATGGTGGAGGGCATGGCCCACCTCGTCGACGACGACTACGCCCGCGGACTGCCCCTGCTGGAGCGCGCCGTCGCCGCCGGCCAGGACGGCTCGGACGCGGCGCGCACCCGCGCCCTGCACAGCGCGATCCTGCTCGGCGACGACGCCACGGCCATGGAACTGGCCGCGGCCGAGGTGGCCCGCTGCCGCGCGCGGGGCCTCATCGGGGCCCTGCCCCAGGCCCTGCACCTGCTGGCGGAACGCCAGGTGCTGGCCGGGGCCCACCGCGACGCCGAGGCGTCGGTGGCCGAGGCCGTGGAGATCGCCCGCGACACCGGGCTGCGCGAGCGCGTCGCCTGGCTCAACGGCGTTCCCGCCCGGATCGCGGCGATCGAGGGCGACGAGCAGCGCTGCCGCGACCTCACGCGGGACGTCCCCGACGTCGGCCGGGTGGCCGGCGAGAGCGCCCTGAGCCTGCTGGAACTGGCGCGCGGCGACTACGAGGCGGCCCTCGGCCGGCTGGAGACCGCCGTCGGCCCGGGGCCGCAGCGCCACACGGCGATGGCCATGGCCACCGTCGCCGATCAGGTGGAGGCCGCCGTACGGCTCGGGCAGTCCGAGCGGGCGGAGCGGCCGGTGCGCGCCTTCGAGGCCTGGGCGCGGGCCGGCCGGCAGCCGTGGGCACTGGCGGTGGCCCATCGGTGCCGGGCGCTGGTCGACGGGCGCGAGGAGGACTACCGGGAGGCGGTCCGGCTGCACGGACAGGGCCGGCGGCCCTTCGAGCGGGCCCGCACCGCGCTGCTGTACGGGGAGTGGCTGCGCAGGGCCCGGCGCCGCAGCGAGGCCCGTGACACGCTCCGGTCCGCCCTGGAGGACTTCGAGCGGCTGCGCGCCGTGCCCTGGGGGGAGCGCGCGCGTGCGGAGCTGCGGGCGGCGGGTGACGCGACGACGGGCGCCAAGGCCACCGCGGAGAACGTCCTCGACCGGCTGACCCCGCAGGAGCTGCAGGTGGTCCGGCTGGCGGCCGACGGCAACAGCAGCCGGGAGATCGCCGCGCAGCTGTTCCTCAGCCGCAGGACGGTCGAGCACCATCTGTACAAGGCCTATCCCAAGCTGGGCGTCGGCTCCCGGCGGGAACTGGCACGTCTCAACCTGGTCTGAACGGCGTGGATCTGACGGAGAACGAGGCGGATCTGACAGAGATGGTTCCGATCTGACAGATCCGCGACGGCGTCCGGGCCGCTCGCGGACGAGGCCGGGGCCTCTTTGCCAGAATCCCTGACCATGATGCGTGCTGCCTACATTGAACAGCTCGGATCTCCGGACGTCATCCGTTACGGTGATCAGCCCACGCCGGAACCGGGGCCGACCGACGTCCTGGTGGACGTCACGGCCGTCTCGGTCAACCACGTCGACACCTTCGTGCGCTCGGGCGCCTGGCGCACCCCGCTCACCTTCCCCTTCGTCATAGGCCGGGACCTCACCGGCACCGTCGCCGCGGTCGGCACCGGAGTCCACCGGTTCCGGCCCGGCGACCGGGTGTGGTGCAACAGCCTCGGCCACGACGGCCGTCAGGGGGCCGCCGCCGAGCGGGTGGTGGTGCCCGTCGACCGGCTGTACCGCCTGCCGGAGCGCGCCGACCCGTACGAGACCGTCGCGCTGGCCCATCCGGCCGCGACCGCCTACCTCGGCCTGTTCACCCACGGGCGGCTCCGCTCCGGCGAGACCGTCGTCGTGGTCGGCGCGGGCGGGAACGTCGGCAGCGCCCTGGTGGTGATGGCCGCCGCCGCGGGCGCCCGGGTCGTGGCCGTCGCCTCCGCGCGGGACGCCGGGTACTGCCGCGGCCTCGGCGCCGACCACGTCGTCGACTACCGGGACCCCGACGTGCCCGGGCGCATCCGTGCCGCCGCCCCGGCGGGTGCCGACCTCTACCTCGACGCGTCGGGCACCAACGACCTGGAGACCGCGGTGGACCTGCTCGCCGGGCGGGGGCGGATCGTGCTGCTCGCCGGACTGCTCTCCCGGCCTGTGCTGCCGGTGGGGCCGCTGTACCTGAGGGACCGTTCCATCCACGGCTTCGCCATCTCGCACGCCACCGCCGGGGAGCTCGCCGAGGCCGCCAGCGCCATCAACCGGCTGGTCGCCGACGGCAGCCTCAGGCCCCGGGCCGTCGAGCGGCTGAACCTGAGCGACGCCGCCGAGGCCCACCGCCGGCTGGAGGAGGGCAAGGTGCACGGAAAACTCGTGCTGAGCGTCACCGACGGCGCCTGAGGCGAACGGGGCGCACGGCGCCGGTGAAATGCGGGAATTCAGACCTGACAAATGAGAAAGCCGCTCTTTGACCGGCGCCGGGCAGCCTCGACAGAATTCTGCACATGACTCAGTCAATCATCGACACGTCGCCGCTCTTCGAGCTCAAGGCCGACATTCACATTTCCGCGACCCCGCTCGAGGTCTACTCCGTCGTCAGTGATCTGCCGCGCAGTGCCGAATGGAGCCCCGAATGCCGGGGCGGCACATGGGTCTCCGGCGAACCGTCCACCGTCGGCGCCGTCTTCCGCGGCGAGAACCTCCGCAGCGAGGACGTCGTCGCCTGGGCGCCCCTGGTGCGCGGCGTCTGGCACACCGAGTGCCGCATCACCGCCGCCGAGCCCGGCCGCACCTTCCGGTGGATGATGCTCACCCACGCCCGCGAGGACCAGGAGAGCATCTGGGGCTTCGACATGGCGCCCGCCGAGGACGGCTGCGTGCTCACCCACCACTTCCGCATGGGCCGGGCCACCGCCGGCATCCACAAGATCGTCGCCGACCTCGACGAGGACGACCGCAAGCGCTTCGTGGCCGACTGGACCGCCAAGCTCGAACAGGACCTCGACGCCACGCTGAAGCGCATCAAGGACGTCATCGAAAAGCGGTGACAATTCCCGGTGATCCGTACGGGAGCCTGAATTCAAACGGCCCGCCGCACGGCTGAGGAACAGTCACGGCGGATGAGAGGGTGGGCAGATGTTTCTCCAGCGCATCGGAAACAAGGGAATTCGGCTGGGCACGCTCTTCGACCGGGCCGCGGCCCGGCACCCGGCGAATCCCGTGATTCTCGACCATGATCTCGACGTCGCTCCGGAGCGCGGGCGCCGCATGACGCTCACGGAGGTCGCCGACCTCGTCGACGACCTGGCCTCCCGGCTGTGGGCGGCCGGCGTCCGGCCCGGGGAGCGCGTGGTCGTCCACAAGACCAACGGGTTCGACATCACGCTCCTGGCCTGCTCAACGGCCAGGATCGGCGCCGTCCCGGTCCTGCTGTCCCCGAAGCTCGACGGCGCCACCGTGTGCGAGCTGGTGCGCCGCGTGGACCGGCCCTACCTGGTGACCGACCAGGACAAGCTGGACCACCACCTGCCCGCCGAGATCTTCGGCCTGACCCGGCAGGTGCTCCTGGCCTCCGGCAGCCACGACGAGGCCGTCACGCTCGCCTCGCTGGCCGGCTCGACCCGGGTCGCGCCGGTCACCATGCCCCCGGACCACCCGACGCTGGTCACCCACACCTCCGGCACCACCGGAACGCCCAAGCTGGCGGTGCACACCGGGCGCACCTTCCAGGCCCGCTACCGCCCCCAGGGCACGGTGGCCTCCCTGGTGGGCCGCAGCGAACCGGTGGCCATCCACGTGTCGTTCGTGCACTCGCGGATGTTCACCGCCATGCCCATCACGATCCTCCAGGGGCACCCGCTGATCATCCTCCGGGACGACGACCCGGAGGTCGTGGCCGAGGTGTTCCGCCAGGCCCCGCCGGGTCTGATCGAGGCACACCCCAACACGTTCCTGCGCTGGGAGGTGCTGGTCGACGACCCGCGCCGGCCGCTGGCGAACGTGAAGTACTTCAGCAGCACCTTCGACGCCATCCACCCGCGCACCGTGCACCTGATGCTGACCGCGTCCCGCCGCGAGTCGCCGCAGTTCGTCCAGATGTACGGGCAGAGCGAGGTCGGCCCGATCGCCGGGCGCACCTACTCCAAGAAGCGCGGCGCGGACGCCGACGGCCGCTGCGTGGGCTCCCCGTTCCCCGGTATGACGGGCGTGCGGGTGGTCAGCCGGGACGGCAAGCGGCCCACCAAGTCCAACCCGGGCTACATCGAGGTGCGTTCCGACGGACGGATCGTCACCTACCTCGGCGAGCACGCGCGCTGGGAGAAGCAGGCCGACGGCGAGTGGTGGCGCATGGGCGACCTCGGCTACCGCACCAAGTGGGGCTGCCTGCACCTGCTCGACCGGGAGGTCGACGAGATCAAGGGCATCGACAGCACCCTGGAGATCGAGGACACCCTCTTCGCCCGGATACCGGAGCTCGTCGAGGTCATCATCGTCCCGGACGAGGACGGCAGGCCCCTGCCCGTGGTGTGCACCCGCGACGACAAGCCGCTCGACCTGGCGGCCTGGAAGTCCGCGGTGGCCGGTCTGCCCGCGATGGCGGAGCCCGTGCAGTGGAAGCTCGACGACCTGCCGCAGACCGCCACCACCAAGATCAAGCGGCTGGAGCTGGCCCGGCTGCTGAAGGCGGAGCGGACGGACGCCTAGGTCCCGGATCCCGCACCGCCACCTCCTCGGGGCGCGGGCCCATCCCGCCCCCCGTGGGCCCGTGCCCCCGTCACCCCCCGCACGACGGCCCGGCGCCACGCGCCGGGCCGCCGTCCCCAGCCGAGGAGTTGCCCCCGATGACGGCACTGCGCGCCTCCCGACGCCGGATCGAGCACTGGGATCCGGAGGACGAGGAGTTCTGGGAGCGCACCGGCAAGCACGTCGCCCGACGCAACCTCGTCCTGTCCGTCCTCTCCGAGCACATCGGGTTCTCGATCTGGAGCATGTGGTCGGTCCTGGTGCTGTTCATGTCCCCGGCCATCGGCCTGGGCTTCGCCCCGAGCGAGAAGTTCCTGCTGGTGGTCACCCCCACCCTGGTGGGGGCACTGCTGCGACTGCCCTACAGCTACGCCGTGACCCGGTTCGGCGGGCGGAACTGGACCGTGTTCAGCTCGGTCCTGCTGTTCGTGCCCGCGCTGCCGGCGCTGTACTTCGTCCAGCGGCCCGGCACACCCCTGTGGGTGTTCCTGCTCATCGCCGCGACCGCGGGCGTCGGCGGCGGCAACTTCGCCTCCTCGACCACCAACATCGCCCACTTCTACCCCCGGCGTCACCAGGGCTGGGCGCTCGGTCTCAACGCCGGCGGCGGCAACCTGGGCGTCGCCGTCATCCAGCTCGTCGGCCTGCTGGTCATCGCCACCGCGGGCGACACCCACCCCGCCTACGTGATCGCCGCCTACCTGCCGCTGATCGCCCTGGCCGCCGTGCTCGCGGCGCTCGGCATGGACAACGTCGACACCGGCCCGGCCTCGACGGGCGCGCTGCGCGAGGCGGTGGGCAACCCGCACACCTGGTGGATCTCGCTGCTGTACCTGGGCACGTTCGGCTCGTTCATCGGGTACGGCTTCGCCTTCGGGCTCGTGCTGCAGAACCAGTTCGGCTCGACACCGCTGGAGGCCGTCGGGTTCACCTTCCTCGGGCCGCTGCTCGGCTCGCTGTCCCGCCCGCTGGGCGGCCGGCTCGCCGACCGCTGGGGAGGCGCCCGGGTCACCTTCTGGAACTTCCTCGCCATGGGCGCCGGCACACTCCTGCTGCTGATGGCCTCGGCCCACCACTCGCTGGCGCTGTTCGTCGCCGTGTTCACGGTGCTGTTCGTGCTCAGCGGCCTGGGCAACGGCTCCACGTACAAGCTGATCCCGGTCGTCTTCGCCGGGCAGGCGGAGGCCGCCGTCACCGCCGGCCACGACGCGACCGAGGCCTTCGCCCGGGCCCGCCGCCTGACCGGCGCGGTCATCGGCATCGCCGGTGCCGTCGGCGCGCTCGGCGGCGTCGTCGTCAACCTGGCCTTCCGGGCGTCCTACGGCAGCCGCGGCACGGGCGAGCCGGCCTTCTGGTTCTTCCTCGCCTTCTACGCGGTGTGCGTGGCCGTCACCCTGCTGGTCTACCTGCGCGCCCCGCACGGCACCCCGACGGGCGAGGCGCGGCAGGCGCTGCGGGCCGGACGCGGGGCCGCCGAGACCTCGGAGGTCACCCGTGCCTGACAGCGCGCCGCGCACGAGCGTGGCCACCCACTGCCCGTACTGCGCCCTGCAGTGCGGCACCCGCCTCGGCCACGGCGCCTCGGGAACCGTGGTGGAACCCTCCGACTTCCCCGTCAACGACGGCAGCCTGTGCCAGAAGGGCTGGACCGCGCCCGCGGTGCTCGACGTCCCGGACCGGCTGCGCCGGCCACTGCTGCGGGGCCCGGACGGCCGTCTCGCCCCGGCCGACTGGGACACCGCCCTCGACACGGTCGCCGCGCGGCTGCGGCGCATCCGCGACGCGCACGGCCCGGACGCGCTCGCCGTGTTCGGCGGGGGCGGCCTCACCAACGAGAAGGCCTACCTGCTGGGCAAGTTCGCCCGACTCGCCCTCGGAACCAGCCAGATCGACTACAACGGCCGGTTCTGCATGTCCTCGGCCGCCGCGGCCGGCAACGCCGCCTTCGGCCTGGACCGCGGACTGCCGTTCCCCGTCGCCGACCTCGACGCGGCCGACACCGTCCTGCTCGCCGGCGCCAACCCCGCCGAGACCATGCCGCCCTTGATGCGGCATCTGCGCAAGGCCGACCTGATCGTCGTCGACCCGCGCCGCACCAAGACCGCCGAACGGGCCGCCGTGCACCTGCAGCCGGTGCCCGGCACCGACCTCGCGCTGGCGCTGGGGCTGCTGCACATCGCCGTGAGCGACGGCTGGTGCGACAAGGAGTACGTCCAGGAGCGCACCACCGGCTTCGACGCGGCCTGGCGGCGCGCCGTCACCTGGTGGCCCGAGCGCGTCGAACAGGTCACGGGCGTGCCCGTCGCCGAACAGCGCGCCGCCGTGGAGCTGCTGGGCGAGGCACGCCGGGCCTACGTGCTGACCGGACGGGGTGCCGAGCAGCACAGCAAGGGCGCCGACACCGCCGCGGCCTTCATCAACCTCGCCCTCGCCCTGGGCCTGCCCGGGGTCGCCGGCAGCGGCTACGGCTGCCTGACCGGACAGGGCAACGGCCAGGGCGGCCGCGAGCACGGGCAGAAGGCCGACCAGCTCCCCGGCTACCGCATGATCACCGACCCGGAGGCACGGGCCCACGTCGCCCGGGTCTGGGGCACCACACCGGACGCCCTGCCCGGCCCCGGCCGCAGCGCCTACGAACTGCTCGACGCGCTCGGCACCGAGGGCGGCCCGCGCGCCCTGCTGGTGTTCGGCTCCAACCCCCTGGTGTCCGCGCCCCACTCCGCCCATGTCGCCGACCGGCTGGCGGCCCTCGACCTGCTGGTGGTGGCCGACTTCGTGCCCTCGGAGACCGCGCGGACCGCCGACGTCGTCCTGCCGGTCGCACAGTGGGCCGAGGAGGAGGGCACCCTGACGAATCTGGAGGGCAGGGTGCTGCGGCGCCGCCGGCTGCTGCCCCCGCCGGAGGGCGTGCGCACCGACCTGGAGGTCCTGCACGGCCTCGCGGTCCGGCTCGGTGAACCGGCCCACCGCTACCCGACGGCGCCGCGCCAGGTCTTCGACGAACTGAGGCGCGCCTCCCGCGGCGGTACGGCCGACTACTCCGGCATCACCTACGAGCGCCTCGACGCGGGGGAGGCCCTGCACTGGCCCTGCCCGGAACGCCCCGGCGGGCAGCCGCACCCCGGCACGCCCCGCCTCTTCCTCGACGGCTTCGCCACCCCGGACGGCCGCGCCCGGTTCGCCGAGGTCGACCACCGCGACCCGGCCGAGACGCCCGACGCCGGCCACCCCCTGTACGCCACCACCGGCCGGGTCCTCGCCCACTACCAGTCCGGCGCGCAGACCCGCCGCGTGCCCGAACTCAACGACGCCGTCCCCGAGCCGTACGTCGAGATCCACCCCGACACCGCCGAACGCGCGGGCCTGCGCGAGGGCGGCACGGCCCGCGTCACCTCGGCCCGCGGCACCACGGTCGCGCGGGTCAGGCTGGTCGGCAGCATGCGCACGGACACGGTGTTCCTGCCGTTCCACCATCCCGGCGCCGGCCGGGCCAACCTGATCACCGGCACCGCCCTCGACCCCCGCAGCAGGATGCCCGAGTTCAAGGTCTGCGCCGTGCGGATCGAACCCGGCACCGACGCGCCGTGAGGCCCGCCATGACCGCCACCCACCACGTCCTCGTCATCGGCCACGGGCCCGCCGCGCACCGGCTCGTCGAGCGGCTGCGCGCGCACGGCCACCGGGGCCAGGTCACCGTCCTCGGCGCGGAGCCGCGGCCGGCCTACAACCGGGTCCTGCTCACCTCCGTCCTCGACGGCACCCTCACCGCCCAGGATCTGGAACTGCCCGCCCCACCCGACGGCGTGCGCGTCCGGCCCGGCGTCACCGCCACCGCCGTCGACCGCGCCCGCCGCCTGGTGCGCACCGGCACCGGCGAGACCTTCCGCTACGACCGGCTGGTGCTCGCCACCGGCGCCCGGCCGAGGATCCCGCACCTGCCCGGCGTGCTCACCGCGGACGGCAGGCTCACCGAGGGCGCCACCACCCTGCGCACCCCCGACGACGCCGGACGGCTCGCGGACGGGCCCGTGGTGGTGCTCGGCGGCGGCGTGCTCGGCACCGAGACCACCCTCGCGCTGCTGCGCGCCGGCCGCGACGTCACCCTCGTGCACCCCGGGCCGCACCCCATGCACGACCGGCTCGACGGCGCGGCCGGCGCCCTGCTCGCGAGCCGGCTGCGCGCCGCCGGCGCCCGCCTGCGAACCGGGCGCGCCGCCGTGGAGTACCGGCCCGGCAAGCTGGCCCTCGACGACGGCGAGGTCCTGCGGGCCGACGCGCTCGCGCTGTGCACCGGGGTCGAACCCGAGACCGCGCTCGCCAGGCGCGCCGGACTGGCCGTCCGCACGGGCATCGTCGTCGACCGGCACCTGCGCACCGCCGATCCGCGCATCCACGCCCTCGGGGACTGCGCCGAGTTCGGCGGCGAGGTCCCCGGACTGGTCGGCACCGCCTGGGAACAGGCGGAGACCCTCGCCCGGATCCTCGCAGGGCACGACACGCACCACCGCGCCGGCCGGCCCGTGCTGCGGCTGAGGGCGCCCGGCCTCGACCTGGCCTGCCTCGGTTCGCCCGACCCGCCGGGCGCCACCCGGCACATCACGCTGTCCGACCCCGCCCGGGGCCGCCACGCCGCGCTCGCCCTCGACGGGGACCGCGTGGCGGGCGCGGTCCTCATCGGCCTGCCGCGCGCCACCGCCGCGCTCGCCCAGCTGTACGCGCGCGACCTGCCGGTGCCGTCCGACCGGTTCGCTCTCCTGCTGGGCACCGCGGCCGGCGCACACCCCGCCCGCGTCGAACTGCCGGACGCGGCGGTGCTCTGCCACTGCAACCACGTCACCAAGGCCGACCTGCTGCGCGCCTGGCGCGCCGGCGCCCGCGACCTGACGGGGATCGCCGCCGCGACCCGCGCCACCACCGGCTGCGGCGGCTGCGCGGACGACGTCCGCCTGGTCCTCGCCTCGGCGACCGGAACCTCGGCGACGGGAACCTCGGCGACCGGAGGGAACAGCCCATGACCCGCACCCCGCGCACCCTGGTGGTCGTCGGGCACGGCATGACCGGCCACCGCCTCGTCGAGCACCTGAGGGCCCACGACCGGTACGGCACCTGGCGTGCCGTCGTCCTGGCCGAGGAGCCCCGCCCCGCCTACAACCGGGTCGCCCTGTCGTCCTACCTGGAGGGCAGGAGCGCCGCCGACCTCACCCTCGCGGGCCGCGCCTTCCTCACCGACCCCCTGGTGGAGCTGCGTACGGACGCCCCGGTGACCGGCATCGACCGGCGGGCCCGCACGGTCACCACCGCCGACGGCACGGTCACCCGCTACGACGCCCTCGTACTGGCCACCGGGTCCCGGCCGTTCGTGCCGCCCGTGCCGGGGCGCGACCTGCCCGGCTGCTTCGTCTACCGCACCTTCGACGACCTCGACGCCCTCCGCGAGGCGGCACGCGAGGGCCTCCCCGGTGTCGTGGTCGGCGGCGGCCTGCTCGGCCTGGAGGCCGCCAACGCGCTGCGGCTGCTCGGCGTTCGCCCCCACGTCGTGGAACTCGCGCCGCGCCTGATGCCGGTGCAGCTCGACGACGGGGGAGCACACGTGCTCACCCGGCTCGTCACCGGTCTCGGTCTGCGGGTGCACTGCGGCACCGCCGTCCGCGAGATCCACCCGGCCGCCGACGGCCGGGTCGGCGGGGTCGCCCTCACCGACGGCACCGCGCTCGACGCCCGGCTGGTGGTGTTCTCCGCGGGCATACGCCCCCGCGACGAACTGGCCGGACCCGCCGGACTCGCCACCGGCGAGCGCGGCGGCTTCCTCGTCGACGACCTGTGCCGCACCGACGACCCGCACATCTGGGCCGTCGGCGAGTGCGCGGCCGTCCGGGGCCGCACCTACGGGCTGGTCGCCCCCGGCTACCGGATGGCCGAACTCGTCGCCGACCGGCTGCTCGACCGCCCCACGACCCCCTTCGCCGACCCCGACACGGCCGCCAAGCTCAAACTCCTCGGTGTCGACGTGGCCAGCTTCGGCGACGCCCACGCCGAGACCGAGGGCGCCGTGGAGTACGTCCTGCGCGACGACACGGCCGGCACCTACGCCAAGCTCGTCCTCGACCCCGAGGGACGGGTCCTGCGCGGCGGCGTCCTCGCCGGCGACGCCACCGCCTACCGCACCCTGCGCGCCCTGACCGGCCGCGAACTGACCGCCCCGCCCGACCGGTTGCTGTCCGCGCCGGGCCCCGGCGGCCCGCCGCCCCCGCACCGCGCGGCGGACGCGGCCTGACTTGACGGAGTAGTGACCGGCGGTTGGCGGCCGGCCCGGCACCGGAGCGACGATCACTGTGCCCCATGGTGCGCGCCGCGCCGCCCCGACAACGCCGAGGCGGGAAATGAGGTTCACCAGATGCCCAGTCGCACAGTGGTCGTCCGGACGACGGCGGGACGAGTGGCGGGAGTGCGGGCCGACGGGCTGACCGTCTTCCGGGGCGTGCCCTACGCGGCCCCACCGGTGGGCCCGCTGCGGTTCTCCTCGCCCCGGCCGCCCGAGCCGTGGCAGGGCGTACGGGACGCCACCGCCTTCGCGGCCCCCTCCCTGCAGGGCGACTACCTTCCCGACAGCAGCGAGGACAGCCTCTACGCCAACGTGTGGACCCCGGACGTGGAGGGCCGTCTGCCGGTCCTCGTCTACATCCACGGCGGCGGCTGGATGCTCGGCGCGGGCAGCGAGCCCGACTACGACGGTGCCCGTACCGCCGTCCGCGGCCGCATGGTCGTCGTCAACTTCAACTACCGCCTCGGCGTGTTCGGCTGGGGCCTGCACGAGGACCTCACCGACCCGCGCACGGGCTCCTGCGCGAACTGGGGCCTGCAGGACCAGGCCGCGCTGGTGCGCTGGGTCCGCGACAACGCCGCCGCGTTCGGCGGCGACCCGGACAACATCACCGTCTCCGGCACCTCCGCGGGCGGCTCCAGCACCTGGCAGCTCGCCCTGCTGCCCGAACTGCGGGACATCATCAAGAGGATCATCCCGATCAGCGTCAAGCACGTGTGGGAACCGGCCAGTTCCACCACGCCCACGGAGTCCCGCGAGGTCTACCGGTACCTGGCGCGCCGCTTCGGCACCACCGTGCCCGGCCTGCGCGCCGTACCGGCCACCGAACTGAGGGACGCCTTCGACGAGGTGTACGCGGGCAGCCCCACCGAGCGGTTCGTGCAGGGCGCACGCGAGTACCGCGGGCCGATCGTCGACGGGCGGTGGATGCGCGGCCACGACCACGCCCTGCCCACCCCGCGCATCCCGATGATGCCCGTCTACTGCCGCACCGAGGGCTCCTTCTTCACCACCGGACCCGGATACCCCTACCCCGGCCCGCACCCGGCCGACGACGCCGGACTGCGCGCCGCCGTCCGCGAGGTCCTCGAAAAGGGTGCCGTCAAGGTCACCGACGAGCAGGTGGACGACTGCGTCGCCCACTACCGGCGGGCGTCCGAGGCGGAGGGCCTGCCCCACGACCCGGTGTCGGTGTGGACACAGGTGTGGGGCGACGGGCTGTTCCGCTACCAGATCGTGCGGCTGGCCGAACGGCACGCCCGCGAACGCGACCCCGCCGCCTCGCCGCAGTACCTGATGGAGTTCGCCCACCCGCTCAAGCCGCCGTACGCCGGCACCACCCCGCACGAGGCCGTCGCGAAGTTCCTCTTCGGCACGTTCGCGCTGCCGGTCAACGCACCCGCCTACGGGGACGGACCACTGGAGCGGCGGATCTCGGACACGCTGATCGACCTGGTGGCGGCCTTCGCCCGCGGCGGCACACCGAGCAGCGAACACGCGCCCGCCTGGCCGGTGTTCAGCCCGGACCGGCCCACCGTGATGGTCCTCGGCGGCGAGCGGGTGGCACGGGTCGGCACGGTGTCGGCCCAGCCCCACCTGACGTACTGGGACCGCGCCGGCTGGGTGCCGCGGCCCTGAGCACCACTCCATCCCCCCGCCCCTGCACCACCACAGGAACGAAAGGAACTGGGACTTCGATGTGCGGACTCGCAGGCTGGGTCGCCTACGACCACGATCTGTCGGTACACGGCGGGACGGCGTCGGCCATGACGGAGACGCTGGCGTGCCGGGGCCCCGACGACCGCGGTGTGTGGATGTCACCGCACGCCGTCCTCGGGCATCGCCGGCTCTCCATCATCGACCTGGAGGGCGGCCGCCAGCCGATGCACGTCACCGGTGAGGGCGACGGCCTCCCCGTCCTCGTCTACACCGGCGAGGTGTACAACTACCGCGAGCTGAAGGAGGAACTCGCCGGTCTCGGCCACGCGTTCCGCACCTCCAGCGACACGGAGGTCGTCCTGCACGCCTACCTGGAGTGGGGCGAGCACTTCGCCGAACGCCTCAACGGCATGTACGCCCTCGCCCTGTGGGACCCGCGCACCGAGGAACTCCTCCTCGTCCGCGACCGCATGGGCGTCAAGCCCCTCTTCTACCACCCGACGCCCGACGGCGTGCTGTTCGGCTCCGAGGCCAAGGCCATCCTGGCGCACCCCGACGCCGAGGCGGTCGTCGACCGCGAGGGCCTGGCGGAGATCTTCGCCATCATCAACACCCCCGGCCACGCCGTCTTCAAGGGCATGCACGAGGTGGTGCCCGGCACCGTCGTGCGCTTCCACCGCGGCGGCCACACCACCCGCACCTACTGGCAGCTGGAGGCCCGCCCGCACACCGACGACCTCGACACCACCGTCACCCGCGTCCGCGAGCTCCTCGAGGACATCGTCGAACGCCAGCTCATCGCGGACGTCAAGGTGGGCACCCTGCTCTCCGGCGGCCTCGACTCCAGCGCCATCACCGCGCTCGCCGCCAAGGTCTTCCGCGACCAGGGCAAGCAGGAGCGCATCAAGGCATTCTCCATCGACTTCAGGAACAACGAGGAGAACTTCCGCGGCAACGGCATCTGGATGGACCCCGACACGCCGTACGCCATCGACGTCGCCCGCCGCTCCGGCGCCGAGCACGTCATCGTCGAGCTGGAGAACCACCACGTCCTCGACGAGGACGTGCGCAGGCGCGTGCTGCGCGCCCAGGACCTGCCCGTCTCCACCGGCGACATGGAGCACTCCCTCTACCACCTGTGCAAGGCGCTCAAGGAGCAGGTGACGGTCGCCCTGTCCGGCGAGACCGCGGACGAACTCTTCGGCGGCTACAACTGGTTCTTCGACAAGGAGGCCGTGGAGGGCGACACCTTCCCCTGGTACGACGCCTGGCGCCGGCTCGGCGGCCTGGACACCATGAAGGAGATCGGTCTCTGGGACCGGCTCGGCCTCGACGAGTACGTCGCCAAGCGGTACGCCGAGGCGCTCGCCGAAGTGCCGCGTCTGGAGGGCGAGTCCGCCGACGAGGCGCGGATGCGGGAGCTGTCGTACCTCAACATCAGCCGCTGGGAGAACTTCCTGCTGGACCGCAAGGACCGCATCAGCATGGCGGCGAGCCTGGAGGTGCGGGTGCCGTTCACGGACCACCGGCTGGTGGAGTACGTCTTCAACGTGCCGTGGGCCATGAAGACCTTCGACGGCCGTGAGAAGAGCCTGCTGCGCGCCGCCGCGAGCCACGTCCTGCCCGAGTCGGTGCTGGAGCGCAAGAAGAGCCCCTACCCGTCCACCCAGGACGTGGAGTACGTGCGGGCCCTGCGCGCCAAGGTCGAGGCCCTGCTGGACGGTTCCCCCGTGCTCGACCTCGTGCCGGCGGAGGGCATCCGCAAGCTACTGGACAAGCCCGTCGAGTCCTACGCCGGTCTCGGCGGCCTGTGGGGCATGCGGGCCGTGATGGAGCGCCTGGTCGAGTTCGACGCGTGGGTGAAGGAGTACGACGTCCGCGTGGAGTGGTGACACTCCCACCGGCGCGGCGTGCGGCGTGCGGCACCCGGACGGGCCGCGCGCCGCACCGCCGTGCGCCCCGACCCACCTCTCGCACCGGAAGGACGCTCATGGACACCTCAGGACTGCCCCTCGTGGTCGACGACTCCCCGGAGTGGGGGAGCAAAGGGCTCGACCTCGACGCCTACCTCGCCCGCATCGGCTACCGGGGGCCGCGCGAGACCTCCCTCGCGGCGCTGCGCGCCCTGCACCGCGCGCACCGGGACTCCGTCTGCTTCGAGAACGTCGACATCGCCCTGGGGCGTACGGTCTCCCTCGACATCGACGCCGTCCAGCGCAAGATCGTCCAGGCGGGCCGCGGCGGCTACTGCTACGAGACGAACCTGCTGTTCGCCGCCGCGCTGGACCGCTTCGGCTTCCCCGTCACACGGCTCCTGGTCCGCATCCGCGAGGGCAGCGGCAAGCGCCGGTTCCGCTCCCACACGGCCCTGCTGGTGCGGGCGGACGACACCGTGTGGCTGGCCGACCCCGGCTACGGCTACGCCGCGCTCATCGAACCCATCGCCCTGCGACCCGAAGCGGAGAGCACCGTCGCCGGCTGGTCGTGGCGGCTGACGACCGAGGACGGCCACTGGCTCTTGCAGTACCGGCGGCCCGAAGGCTGGTTCGACATCTACGCCTTCCGCACCGAACCCCAGTACGCCGTCGACTTCCAGGCCGCCCACTACGTCAGCTCCACCCGCCCCGGCTCGCCCTTCGTCGGGCAGCTCGTGGTGCAGAGGGCCAACGACGAGGAGCGGTACCGGCTCAGGAACAACGAGTTCATGACCGAGTACCGCAGCGGCGAGCAGCGCCTGCGCCTCCTGCGCCCGCACGAGACCGTGGACGCCGTGCGCACCACGTTCGGGCTGCCGCTCACCGCGGAGGAGGAACGGCTGCTGCACGACTTCCTCGCCGCCCGGCGGTGACGGGCGCGTGACCGTACGAGCACTCCCCGCCCGGAAGGCGGGGAGTGCTCGTATGGGGCTTCAGGCATTCACCTCTCGCGGGGCCAGCGCCGCCAGTACGGCCTCCACGACCCACTCCGGGGTGCGCCCGCCGGTGTCGACGACCGCCCGGGCGACCTCCGTGTAGAGCGGACGGCGTGCCGCGGCCAGCGCACGCCACCGCCGGTGCGGATCACCCGCCAGCAGCGGCCGGCCGGGGTCCCGGCCGATCCGCCGCACCGCCTCGCCGGCGTCGGCGTCGAGGAAGACCACCGGCAGCCCGGACAGCAGCGCCCGGGTCCGCGGATCGAGGACCGCCCCGCCGCCCAGCGCGAGCACGCCGTGGTGCCCGGTCAGGGCCCGGGCCACCGCCCGTGCCTCGATCGCCCGGAAGGCGGACTCGCCGTCGTCGACGAAGATCTCGGCGATGGTCCGGCCCTGCTCGGCGACGATGTCCCGGTCGGTGTCCCGGTAGGCGACTCCGAGCCGCTCGGCCAGCAGTTGTCCGACGGTGGACTTGCCCACGCCCATCGGGCCGACCAGCACGACCAGCGGCCCGCTCATCGGACGGCGAGGTGGTCGAGGTACGAGGTGACGTTGCGGCGGGTCTCGGCAACGCTGTCGCCGCCGAACTTCTCCGCCACCGCGTCCGCCAGCACCAGCGCCACCATCGCCTCGGCCACGATCCCGGCCGCCGGGACCGCGCACACGTCCGAGCGCTGGTGGTGCGCCTGGGCGGCCTCGCCCGTGGAGACGTCCACCGTCCGCAGCGCCCGGGGCACGGTCGCGATCGGCTTCATCGCGGCCCGCACGCGCAGCAGTTCACCGGTGGACAGACCGCCCTCCGTGCCGCCGGAGCGGCCCGAGGCCCGTCTGACGCCCTCCTCGGTCGCCAGGATCTCGTCGTGCGCCCCGGAACCCGGCACCCGCGCCAACTCGAAACCGTCTCCCACCTCGACGCCCTTGATGGCCTGGATGCCCATCAGCGCGCCGGCGAGCCGGGCGTCGAGCCTGCGATCCCAGTGCACATGCGAGCCGAGGCCGACCGGCACGCCGTAGGCCAGGATCTCCACCACACCCCCGAGGGTGTCGCCGTCCCTGTGGGCCTGGTCGATCTCGGCGACCATCGCCTTCGAGGCGTCCGCGGCCAGACAGCGCACGGGGTCCGCGTCCAGCCGCTCCACGTCCGCCGGCGTCGGGTACACGCCCTTCGGCGCCCTGGCCGAGGCCAGCTCCACGACGTGGCTGACGATCTCGACGCCGGTGGTCTCCCTCAGGTACGACCGGGCCACCGCGCCCAGCGCCACCCGGGCCGCCGTCTCCCGGGCGGAGGCCCGCTCCAGGATCGGCCGTGCCTCGTCGAAGCCGTACTTCTGCATACCGGCGAGGTCGGCGTGACCGGGGCGCGGGCGGGTCAGCGGGGCGTTGCGGGCCAGTCCCTGGAGGATTTCGGGGTCGACCGGGTCGGCCGCCATGACCTGCTCCCACCTGGGCCACTCGGTGTTGCCCACCATGATCGCCACCGGCGAGCCGAGCGTGAGGCCGTGCCGCACACCGCCGAGGAAGGTGACCTCGTCCCGCTCGAACTTCATCCGGGCACCGCGGCCATGGCCCAGCCGCCGCCTCGCGAGATGGTCCGCCACCATGTCCGTGGTGATCGGCACGCCGGCGGGTAGACCCTCCAGCGTCGCCACGAGTGCGGGACCGTGGGACTCACCCGCGGTCAGCCAGCGCAACCTGCTCAACGGTGCCGCGCTCCTTTCCCGTCGCGTGGGGGAGAACCTCCTTGATGAGGTCGCCGACGATGCGCACGCCGTCCTGGGTGAGCACCGACTCGGCGTGGAACTGCATCGACGCGAAGTGCGGGCCGCGCAGCGCGTGCACCTCACCGGTGTCGGGATCGCGGCTGACCTCCACCACGCCCACCCCCTCGTACTCGGCCTTGTCCTCCTCGGCGCGGGCGGCGAACGTGTTGTAGAACCCGACCCGTTCCCGCGCCCCGAACAGGTCGATCTCCCGCTGCACGCCCTGGTTGGGCACCGCCCGGCGCACCAGCGGGAAACCGAGCAGCGTGCACAGCGTCTGGTGGCTGAGGCAGACGGCGAGGAACGGGCGCCGCTCGTCGAGCAGGGTGCGCACCGTGGCACGCAGGTGCGCGATCTTCGGGTGCTCGACGTCACGCGGATCGCCCGGACCGGGCCCCATCACCACGAGGTCGTATCCGTCCGTGGAGTACGGCTCGTCGAAGCGGCGGACCGTCACCCGCAGCCCCAGGGAGCGCAGCTGGTGGTCGAGCATGGACGTGAACGTGTCCTCGGCGTCGACGACCAGCACGCGGCGTCCGCTCAGCTCCGGAACGGGCCGCGCCCCGGAGCCGTGACCGGCCAGCCAGAAGCCGGCGAGGGTGGCGTTGCGCTGCTCCAGCGCCGACCGGACCCGCGGATGGTCCGCGAAGCGGGTCGGCCCGTGGCCCTCGATGGCCGCGAGCAGACCCGCCGCCTTCGCCGCCGTCTCGGCGACCTCGCTCTCCGGGTCGGAGTGCCGTACGAGCGTGGCGCCGACGCCGATCCGCAGCCGGCCGGAGGCGTCGATGTCGGCGGTACGGATCAGGATGGAGGAGTCAAGGGCCCGCTCGCCGTGCTCGTCACGGCCGATCAGCGCGACGACACCGCTGTAGTAGCCGCGCCCCTCGGGTTCGTACCGGTTGATGACCCGGCAGGCGTTCTCCAGCGGGCTGCCGGTGACGGTCGGGGCGAAGAGCGTCTCGCGCAGGATGTCGCGCGGGTCGCGTGTGCTGTGCCCCTCGATGAAGTACTCGGTGTGGGCGAGGCGGGCCATCTCCTTGAGGTACGGCCCGACCACCCGGCCGCCCTCCTCGCAGATCCGGGCCATCATCTTCAGTTCCTCGTCCACGACCATGTACAGCTCGTCGGCCTCCTTGCGGTCGGCGAGGAAGCCGAGCACCTCCGGCAGCGCCGGGCCCGTGGACGGGTAGCGGTAGGTGCCGCTGATCGGGTTCATCACCGCCAGGCCCTCGCGCAGGCTGATGTGCCGCTCGGGAGTGGCGCCGACGAGCGTGCGCGAGCCGGTGTGCACCAGGAACGTCCAGTAGGCGCCGCTCTCGCGTTGCAGCAGGCGCCGGAAGACCGCCAGCGCGTGCCGCGGGGTGTAGCCGGTGATGTCGGCGGTGTAGGTGCGCCTGATGACGAAGTTGGCGCCCTCCCCGGTGCCGATCTCGTCCTTGACGACCCGGCGGACGGTGGCGGCGTACTCCTCGTCCGGGACGTCGAAGCGGCCGCCGGACAGCTCCACGGGCAGGTCGGGGATCCGGGTCAGCACCTCGGTGACGGGCACGGTGGCCTGACCGGTGACGGTCATGGCCAGCAGCGGCGTACCGTCGTCGGGGCAGTCGAATCCACGCTCGGCGATCTGCCGGTAGGGCACGAGGGCCAGGACCTCGTGGCGGGGGCCGGCGGATGTCTCCGCGGCGTCGGGCAGGGGCAGTTCGGCGAGGGTGCGCGACTCGGCCGCCTCGCCGACGACGACGTCCAGCACGCCGGGGCCCGTCGCCTCGGGGCGGTGCAGGAGGGCGTACGCGGCCGGCGGCCGGTCGCCCAGGATCCGGCCGAGCAGGTCGCCGCTCGCGGTGCCGGTCATGCCAGGACCTCCTTGGTGGTGACGACGACGGCGCAGCGCTGCGCCGCGTACTCCAGGGCCAGCCGGTGGTGGTACTCGGAGAAGTCGGCCACGGCGTCGGCCACCAGGAACGGCTGGATGTCGTGGGTGAACGCCTCGACGGCGGTCATCAGCACGCCGACGTGGGCGTACACGCCGCACAGCACCAGCTGGTCCCGGCCGCCGGCGCGCATCCGCTGCAGCAGGTCGGAGCGGAAGAAGGCGCTGTAACGCCACTTGGTGAGCTGCCAGTCGCCGGGGGCCGGGGCGAGTTCGTCGACGACCTGCCGGTCGGCGGGGGCGGTGCGCATGCCCGGGCCCCAGAAGTCCTTCAGCAGGCCCCGCTGTTCGTCGGTCATGCCGCCGGGCTGTGCCGTGTACGCCACCGGGATGCCGAGCCCTGCGCAGTGCTCGCGCAGCTGCCGGGCGTTGCCCGCGAGTTCCTCGCGCAGGCCGTCGGGCAGGGGCCGCAGGAAGTAGCGCTGCATGTCGTGCACCAGCAGGACTGCGCGGTCCGGGTCGACGGACCACTGGGCCACGTTGCCGGGCAGGTCGCCGGCCGTCGGCATCGGGTAGGGGGTGATCTCGGGTATGCCTGCCATGAGTTGCTCTCCTGGTCGCCTCAGGTCGGTGGGGGTCGGGGCTCAGGCGCCGAGCGCGGCGCCGCCGTCGACGGTGAGTTCGTGCAGGGTGATGTGGGAGGCCTCGTCGGACAGCAGGAAGGCGACGGCGTCGGCGACGTCCGAGGGGCGGGCCACCTTGCCCAGCGGGATGCCGACCCGGAACGCGTCCAGCCGCCCCTCGATCGTGTGCTTCGGGCCGGACTCGTCGTGCCACATGGAGGTGAGCATCGGGGTGCTGGTGGAGCCCGGCGCCACCACGTTGCAGCGGATGCCGTCCCGGGCGACCTCCAGGCCCAGGCTCTTGGTGAACATGGTCGCCGCTGCCTTGGACGCGGCGTAGGCGGCCATCTGCACCCGTGGGGTGGCGGCGGCGTTGGACGCCACGGTGACGATCGAGCCGCGCCGGCGCGGCAGCATGCGGTTGACGACGGCCCGCGACATCAGGAAGACGCCGGTGGCGTTGACGGCGAACGTCGTCGTCCAGTCCTCGTCGGTGAGGTTGCGCACGGAGCCCAGACGCAGCACACCGGCCCCGTTGACCAGGTACTCCAGCGGGCCGAGGCGCTCCTCGGCCGCGCGGACCACGGCGTCGACGTCGGCGGCGCTGGTGACGTCGGCGGGCAGGGCCCGCGCCTCCAGGCCGTCCGCGCGCAGCTTGTCCACCACCTGCCGCAGCCGGTCGGCGTCGCGGTCCACGGCTCCCACCACCGCGCCGCGTTCACCGAGGGCGCGGGCCACCGCCTCGCCGATGCCGCCCGCCGCCCCGGTGACGAGTGCGACCTTTCCGTCCATTGTCAGGACCTCCTCATCTGCGTGTCTGCCCGACGGCCGTGCCCCGTGCCGGTCGGGGTGGGTGGCGGAGCTGTCAGCCGAGCCAGGCCGAGGCCACGGCGACGGCCTGGCTCGGGTTGAGGCGCGGATCGCAGTAGGTCGTGTACTTGTCCGCGACGTGCTCGACGCAGGCGTCGTTGGGGACGCACTCGGTGACGTCGTCCGGCGTGGTCTCCAGGTGCAGCCCGCCGATGATGCCGCCCTCGGAGCGGACGGCCTCCTGGAACTCCTGGATCTCCCGCTCGATCGTCTCCAGGAAGCGCGTCTTGAGACCGCCCGGCAGGGTGACGGTGTTGCCGTGCATGGCGTCGGTCAGCCAGATCACCGGATGGCCGGCCTCGCGGGCCGCGGCGACGAGCTTCGGCAGGCGATCGCCGACGGTGGCGGCCCCCATGCGGGAGATGAGGGTCAGCCGGCCCTTCTCCCGGTCCGGGTCGAGCCGTTCGCACAGCCCGAGGAGTTCGTCGGCCGTCACCTTGGGCCCGATCTTGCAGGCGACCGGGTTGGCGACCCGGGACAGCAGGGCGACGTGCGCGCCGTCGAGCTGGCGGGTGCGCTCGCCGATCCAGGGCCAGTGCGTGGAGGCGAGGACGAGCCGGCCCCGGTCGTCGCGGCGGACCAGGGGGAGTTCGTAGTCCAGGATCAGTGCCTCGTGGCTGGTCCACACCGGCGGCTCGACGGCGTGCCGCCGCCCGGCGTCCTGCCAGCCGAGGTGCGTCATGATCTCGCGGGCCGCCTGGTAGCAGGCCAGCATGCGCCCGGGCTCGGGGCGCCGGCTCTCCGGGTCGGGCTCCGGGCCGTTGACCATGTGGCCCCGGTAGGACGGCAGTTCCACACCCCCGACCAGTTCGGTCGGGCTGGAGCGGGGCTTGCCGAACTGGCCCGCGATCCGGCCCACGCGGATCACCGGCTTGTGCGTGATCATCTTCAGCGCGCCGGCCAGCAGGTCCAGCACCGCGGTCTTCCGGGCGACATAGCCGGGCGTGCACTCGGCGGGGTCCTCGGCGCAGTCGCCGGACTGGACGACCAGGGCCTCGCCCGAGGCGACCCGGGCCAGCAGCGAACGCAGCGTGTCGACGTCCGCCGCGTCGACGAGGGCCGGGCGGTGGGCCAGGGTGTCCGTGACCTGCCGCACCCGCGCCGCATCACCCCACTCGGGCTGCTGCCTGGCCGGTTTGTCCTTGATGTCGAGCAGAGCGTCGTCCACTGGTGTCTCCTTTGGCGAAGGGCGTGACTGCGGCGCGCCATCGCCGGGGCAGGGAAAACCCCGTGACCGCGCGGCCGTGCGGGTCTCGGACATGGGCCGGCGGGGCCGGGCGCACCGGGGTGTGCCGGGGCCGCCGTCATCGGGCAAGCCGCACGAGCGGCGCCGCCGCGGGCCGTGCGGGTGGTGCCGCGGGCCGTGCGGGTGGTGCCGCGGGCCGTGCGGGTGGAGCCGCGGGCCGTGCGGGAGGTGCCCGTCCGCGCGTCGGAGGCGCGACGACCGCCGCTTTGGTTCGGCACGCGTAATAGCTCTGGTGATAGCTCCGATCCTGCGGTAGGCGGCGGGAACGCCGCGGCCGGGAATTGCTCGCTTTGCGCCGGATCCGGAAGCCGGGGCACGCAATGCCGCTGCCCCGCAAATGCATTACCGGCCCGGAGGTGATGCTTTCCGCTTCACCCGGTTCCGGTGCCGGGCCGGGGAACCGGAGCGGCCGTCACGGGGCCGCGCGCGGCTCGGCCCGGATCCGAGGGGCCGTTCGAGCGTCGGCCCCGGGGGAGCCGCGACGGGGCGCGGCCAGGGAAAACAGGCCGTTCGCCCAGGTGACGAGCGCGCCGGTCGGCGTCCGGAGTGCGGACAAGTCCCGTGCAGGGCCTTCGAGGACGGCGATGTGGGCCGTGCATGCGGTGCTCCCTCGGCAGACGGAGTGGTCGTGCCGGACCTGAGCCGGCTGTTCGCTCCGATCCTGTATCGAAAGCGAAGGCAGGCCCAATGGCGATCGACGCACTTCGTCAAATAGCCGCTACTTCATCAAGTCGATGTCGGAACCACTTTGCGCCAATGTGGCATGACACCCGTAGTTCATCTCGGGTGCATGCGAATAGCCTGACGGTGACGCTTGAACTCGCCATGGAGTAGCAAGGAGTGACGACCCACCATGTCGGACCGGCTGAGGCAACCGGGCGTGCTGGAGCTGGACGAACTGGTCGCGGAGGGCGTCTCGCCCTGGCTGGACGGACTCACCCGCGGTCACCTCGCCTCCGGATGCCTGAACCGGCTCATCGCGCGCACCGGCGTCCGGGGCGCCACGTCCGACCCGGCCGCGCTGGCGGCGGCGGTCGAGAGCGACGACGCCTACCGCGAACAACTCGCGGGCCTGGCCTCCGACGACATCTGCGCCGCCGACGCGGTGCGTGCGGTGGCGGCGTACGACGTCCGCTGGGCCTGCGACGAACTCCGCCCGGTGTACCAGGCCACACGCGGCCTGGACGGCCTGGTGTCGATGGACCTGGACCCGCGCCTCGCCCACGACGTCGAGTCGGCCGTGGCGGAGGCGGAGCAGGCGCTGCGCGCGGTGAACCGGCCGAACGCGATGGTCAAGCTGCCCGCCACCACGGAGGGGATCGCCGCGATCAGGGAGTGCGTCGGTGCGGGCTTCCCCGTCCATGTCACCGCGGTCTTCTCGGCCTCGCGCTACCGCGAAGCCCTCGACGCCTATGCGGAGGGCCTCCGGCGCGCCCTGGCCGACGGTCGGCGACTCTCGGCGCTGGCCTCGGTTGTCTCACTGCCCGTGGGCCTGCTGGACGCCGAGGTGGACGCGCGGCTGGAGGACCTGGGCACCCCCGACGCCCTGGCGCTGCGCGGCGAGGCCGCTGTGGCACGGGCCCGCCACTTCTACCGGATGTACGACGATTGGTTCGGCGGCGCCGACTGGCGGGCCCTGGCCGCCGCGGGAGGCCATCCGCAACGGCTGATGTGGACGGCCACGACCGTGACCGACTCCTCGTCGTCACTCACCCGCTACGTCGAGCAACTCGTCACCTGGGGCACGATCACCTTGATGACCCTGCCCACCCTGGAGGCGGCCACCCGCCGACTCGACATGTGTGGAGACACGTTGATGGGTCGCCACAGTACGGCTCTCGAGGTCTGGAAACGACTGGAAGGCCTCGGCGTCGACGGCGAAGAGATCGCCAGGAAGCTGGAAGCCGAGAGCGTCGAAGGACTGGCGGCCGCGTGGCGCGACCTCTACGCGGCAGTGGACGCGGGGCGGCACACGGCTCACCGGACGTGACCAGGCCGGGGCCGGGCGCCGGTCCGGCTCGGCTCGGCTCGCTGGAGGCCGTCTTGTCGAGTCGGCGCAGCACGCGGTGGGGCGGCAGGTCGGCTGAGGCGGTGTAGCGCAGGGCGGAGCGGTGGGCGGTCTCGACGGCTGCTACGAAAGAGCTGGTCAGAGTCAGTCCTTGACGGCTGTCGCGATGAGAGCCTGCAGCTGTTCGGCGATGTGGTCGAGTGGCCGCGTGCTGCGCCGGGCGCGGCACAGGGCAACTGTTCCCTCGACGGCCGCGACGATGAGCGTCGAGAGCTGGGCGGCCTGCCGGGCTTCGGCGCCGTGCGCCCGCAGTGAGTCGGCCAGCAGGCTCTCCCACTGCAACTGCTGCTTGCCCTCAGGGAAGTAGTGGTGCGTGGAGCCGAGCGGCGCCTTGGCGTACTTGGCCATCTCGCGGATGCTCGTGGCGCTCAGAGCCCGCCTGCCGACCATGCCGGCGGCGCCGACCACGATCCGCTCCCGCGCCTGCGGGCTGGGTTTCGTCACCTGCGGGATCCCTTGCCGACGAGTTCGCCCAGGAGCGCGGGCGAAGCGCCGACCGCCGACGCTCACGGCAGCAGTTGGCGTACGAGCGCGTCCGCCGCCCACCGTTCCCAGCGCGCCGGGGGCCAGCCGCGACCGGTGACCAGCAGGCCATAGGTCTCCGGGCCGAGGACGGCCAGGGCGATGTCGGCGGCGGAGGAGGCGTCGTGACCGTCCCGCAGTACGCCGCCGGTCTTTGCCGTCAGCGCCTCGGCGAAGCGGAGCTGGACCGCATGGCGCTGCTCCTGGTTGGCCCGCCACAGTTCGGCCACCTCCGGGTCGGCGGCGGCCGCGCCGCGCACGACCTCCAGGATCGGCGCGGCGCGCCGCAGGATACGGCGGGCACCGGCTGCCTGGAGGGCCAGCTGGGTGGCCGGGTCGGGGGCGTCCAGGACCTCGCGGGCCCAGGGGCGTTCGAGGGTCGCGACCGCGTCGAGATCTCCGGCGATCGCGGTGTCCAGCAGTTCCTTGAGCAGGGCGCGCTTGTTCCTGAACGTGAAGTACACCGTCTGCACGCCGACTTCTGCGCTGCGGGCGATGTCCTCCACGGTCGTGCCCGCCCAGCCGCGTTCGGTGAACAGCCCGGCAGCGGCGTCAAGCATCCGCCGCCGGGTGCGGCGGGCCTTCTCGGCGCGGGTCAGGGGCGCGTCCACGCTGCCTCCTCGGTCGGCGGGTTTTGACTGTAGTGAGACTACAGTGTTAGTCATTGGAGTATGACTACAGTGAAATCCGGTGGTGCCTCCGCCGGGCGAGTCCTGGTCGTCGGCGGGTACGGGGCCGTCGGCGCGGTCGTGACCGCCACGCTCGCCGAGTGGTTCCCGGGGTGCGTCGTCTCCGGCGGGCGCGACGCGGTGCGGGCCCGCCGACCGGGCGGGGCACGGATCGACCTGACCGATCCCGAGGGGTTCGCGCGGACACTGGACGAACTCGGTGACGTGGCGGTGGTGGTGCTGTGCGTCGAGCCCCCGGACGCCGCCATCGCGCGCATCTGTCTGGAGCGCGGCGTCCACCTGATCGACGTCGGTGCCACGCCCCGGCTGCTCGACGCCGTGGCCGCTCTGCACGACGTGGCCGTGACCGCCGGCGCAACGGCCGTGCTCAGCGTCGGTGTGGCGCCCGGCCTGACGAACCTGCTCGCCCGCCGCGCCCATGAGGCCGTGGGCGGAGCGGAACGCCTCGACATCACGCTGCTGCTCGGCTCCGGCGAGCGGCACGGCGGGGACGCGGTCCGCTGGACCGTGGAGGGGCTGACCGAGCCGGTCACGGCCCGCCCCCTGCGCACGGCGCTTCCCGGGTACGGCACCCGGACCACCCACCCCTTTCCCTTCTCCGACCAGCACACCCTGCCGAGCACGCTCGGCGTGTCCGAGGTGACCACCCGGCTGTGCCTGGACTCCCGCCCCCTGACCGCCGCACTCTTCGCGGCCCGCCGCACCGGGCTGCTGCGCGTCGCCCGCCGACCAGGCGTACGACGGCTGCTGACCGGCGCCTTCCGCCGGGTGCACGTCGGGGGTGACGGCTTCGCGATCCGCGCCGACGCGCGGCGCGGTGACCGCCACGCCGCCCGGGCTCTCACCGGACGCGGACAGAGCAGGATCACCGGTCTGGTCGCGGCTTACGTCACCCGTGAACTGCTCACCGGAACTCCGGCGAGCGGGGTGCACCACATCGAACAGCTGTCGGCGCTGGCCGGGTTGCCGGAGACCCTGGCCGCCGAGCACGGCGTCGCACTGCACGCCCCGCTTCCCCCGGGCCGGCGCCGCGGCCGGTGACCGGCGGCTGGACCGGCGGCGACTACGCCGCCTTCTGCGACGCCTGGGCACACGCCGCCGACGACGTGACCGCCGCGGCCCCGACCGCCCTCGGCCGTACCGCGACCGGGCCCGCACCGCTCGTGCTCGACGTGGCCACCGGCACCGGACCCGCGGTCCTCGCCGCCGCCCGCGCCGGGGCCGAGACCGTGGGCCTGGACCACGAGCCCGCACTGTTGCGGACAGCCGGGGAACGCGTCAGGCCGGCCGGGCTCGCCGCGAGGGCACGCTTCGTCGTCGGGGACGCCCTCCGGCTCCCGTTCCCGGCCGGCGCCTTAGGGCTCCGAACAAGAGTGGAGCCCGGCTCGCGACGCCCGGCACGCACGCTCGCCGCGTTGCCGAAAGCCCCTGGTAGCCCCGCTACAAGGAGCTTCCGGCGCCTTGCGATCGCACGCACCAGACGCCGCGAGCTGATCGGACTCCAGTTTTGTTCGGAGCTCTCAGACGCCGTCCTGTCCACCTTCGTTGTGATGTTCGCCCCCGACGCCCGCCGGGCCGCAGCGGAACTGCTCCGGGTCTGCCGCTCCGGGGGATCGTGGCCGTCGCCTCCTGGACCCCCGACGGCGTCATGGGCAGGATCGCCCCGACCGTCACCGGGCACCTGGACCGGCCTCCGACCCCACCGCCCCCGACCCGCTGGGGTGACCTCGCGCACCTCTGCGCCTGGTTCGGGCCGCTCCCCGCTGCCGTACGGACCCGGGTCGAGCACGTCCGCGTCACCTACCCGTCCGTGACCCACGCCGTCACCGTCTTCGAGAACAAGCCCGGCCCGCTGCGCGCCCACCGGTCCGCCCTGCGGGCCCTCGGCCGTTGGGGCGCCGCCCGCTCCGAGCTGGCAGCGCTGTTCGACACCCACAACCGCACCGGCGCCGACCTGGCCGGAAGTCATGGAATCCCGCCCCGAGTGCGGCGTCGCCCCCAAAGGCCGCCGCGCAACCGTCCGGATACCGCTCAGGGAGTTCCCGTCCTGTCACGTCGCCCTACGCATCCTTGACGCGACAGTGACGGCTTCTTAGCGGCCACCGGCATACATGACCCAGCGAACACTGCCGGGAACCGGCAATGCGGGGTCGGTATCGGATCGTGCAGCATGGCTCGTGGGGAGCACGGCGGATGAATCCATGCCGGGCACCGGCAGGTGCCCGGCATGGAGGCCCGGAACGACCGTGCACCGTCGGAGACGACTTGTGCGCGCCGCGGGCGGAGACAGCGGAGGGGGACGGGGAGATGCGGACATTCCTGGCAGCGGCCACGGGTCTGCCCACGATCCTGCTGACCAACGCCCTCATCGTGGTCGTCTGTTTCTGGCTCCTCGCCGCCGTGGGTGTCGCCCGCGTGGACAGCTTCGACACGGACGTGGATCTGCGGGCATGGCGGATGGGCGACGTGCCCGTGACGGTCGCCTTGTCGCTACTGACGGTGATCGCCTGGCCCCTGAGTACTGGCGGGGCGGTTCTCGTGGCCGTGTACGTGCCCCCGGGACCCGTAGCCGGGATGCTGCGCCTCGTCGCATGTGTGGGGGCGCTGTCCGTCGCCTGGGCCGTGACCTGCCTGATCGTACGGCCGTTGCACCGCCTCTCCCCGGACGAACCCGGGGTCTCCGAGCGGAGCGGGTCCGGCCCGGGCGGTGCCGCCGCGCTGCCGCACACCCGCGGAGGGCATCCCCGCGGGACCGCGCCGCGAGCCGCCGCGCTGCATCCGCGGGACCGCGCCGCCTGAGCCTTACCGCCGCCGGATCTCACCTCCGGCCTCTCTGCTTCACGCTCAACTCCCTTACGCCCGAAGGACGTATGCCATGGTCGTCATGATCGTGGGCATCGGCGTGCTCGTCGCCGTCTGCCTGCTCCTCGTACTCGTCGTCGCCCGACTTTTCCGCAAGGTGGAGCAGGGCAAGGCGCTGATCGTCTCCAAGATGCGCAAGGTCGATGTGACCTTCACCGGGCAGGTCGTGCTGCCGGTGCTCCACAGGGCCGAGGTGATGGACATCTCGGTGAAAACCATCGAGATCACCCGGGCCGGCAAGGAGGGGCTGATCTGCCGGGACAACATCCGGGCCGACATCCGCATCTCGTTCTTCGTCAAGGTCAACAAGACCGCCGAGGACGTCGTCAAGGTCGCCCAGGCGGTCGGTACGGCACGGGCGAGCGACCGCAACACGCTGCAGGAACTGTTCCACGCGAAGTTCTCCGAGGCGCTGAAGACCGTCGGCAAGCAGATGGACTTCACCGACCTCTACACCAAGCGCGAGGAACTGCGGTACCGGATCATCGAGGTCATCGGCGTCGATCTGAACGGCTACCACCTGGAGGACGCGGCGATCGACTACCTGGAGCAGACGCCGCTCAGCCAGCTCGACCCGGCCAACGTCCTCGACGCCCAGGGCATCCGGAAGATCACCGAGCTGACGGCCGTGGAGCACGTGCGCACCAACGAGGCCCAGCGCACCGAGGAGAAGGAGATCACCCGGCAGAACGTCGACGCCCGGGAGACCATTCTGGAGCTGGAGCGCCGACAGGCCGACGCCGAGATCAAGCAGCGGCGGGAGATCGACACCGTACGGGCGAGGGAGGAGGCCGAGACGGCGCGGGTGGTGGAGGAGGAGCGGCTCCGCGCGCAGGGCGCCTTCCTCAAGACCGAGGAGCAGCTCGGCATCCAGCGGGAGAACCAGGCCCGTGAGGTCGCCGTCGCCGCGAAGAACCGCGAGCGGGTCATCGCCGTGGAGAGCGAGCGCATCGAGAAGGACCGCCTCCTCGAAGTCATCGCCCGTGAACGGGAGACCCAGCTGACGCGGATCGCCGCCGAGAAGGAGGTGGAGGCGGAGAAGCGGGAGATCGCCGAGGTCATCCGCGAGCGGGTCGCCGTGGACCGAACGGTCGCCGAACAGGAGGAGTCCATCAAGAAGCTGCGGGCCGTGGAGGAGGCGGAGCGGCAGCGGCAGGCCGTGATCATCGCGGCCGAGGCTCAGGCGCAGGAGCGGCTGGTCAAGGACATCAAGGCCGCCGAGGCGGCCGAGCAGGCAGCCACTCACCGTGCCGCCGAGGAAATCACCCTGGCCGAGGCCCGGTTGAAGACCGCTGACCTCGACGCGCGGGCCAAGCTCCGCCTCGCCGAGGGGGTTCAGGCGGAGTCCGCCGCCGAGGGCCTGGCCGCCGTCCAGGTCCGCGACAAGGAGGCCGAGGTCATCGAGAAGGCCGGCCGCGCGGAGGCCGAGGCCACCGAGGCGCGCATGCGGGCCGAGGCGGAGGGCTCCCGGGCCCAGGCGCTCGCAGAGGCCGAGGCCATCGGCGAGAAGCTGAAGGCGGAGGCGGCCGGTCTCACCGAGAAGGCCGCCGCGATGGCCGCGCTCGACGAGGCGTCCCGTACGCACGAGGAGTACCGGTTGCGGCTGGAGGCGGAGAAGGACATCCGCCTGGCCGGGCTGGACGTGCAGCGGCAGATCGCCGAGGCGCAGGCCACGGTGCTCGCCACCGGGCTGGAGAACGCCGACATCAACATCGTCGGCGGGGAGTCGGTCTTCCTCGACCGGCTGGTCGGGGCGATCGCGCTCGGCAAGGGCGTCGACGGCTTCGTCCAGCACTCCGAGACCGCCCAGGCACTCGCGGGGCCCTGGCTGGACGGCACGGCGAGCTTCACCGACGACCTCACCCGTGCCCTCGGATCGGTCTCCACGGCCGATGTGCGGGATCTGACCGTGTCCGCCCTGCTCATGAAGCTCATGAGCAATGGCGGCGCGAACGCCGGACAGTTCCAGCAGCTCCTGGACAAGGCCGGCGAACTGGGCCTCGCCGACACCTCGCTGGCCGCGCTCAACGGCAGCGTCAGGGCCTGACACACGCCGGGGCTCCCCGCACGCCGGGGCCCCGACCGTGTCACCACGGCCCCCCGGCCCGTGGTCCGGAGCCGCCGCACAGGGGACGGCAGCTCCGGACCACGTTTCTTTCGACTTCTCTCCGACTCTCCGAGAGGGACCCCATGACCACCGGGACCAGCGGTCTGGACACCGGCACGTACGAGGTGCTGCGCGACCGGCTCACCGCGCAGGCCGCGGAGCTCGCCCGGCGCGCCGAGGCGCTCAACACCCGCCGGACCGAGGAGTTCGGCTCCACCCTGCTGGAGCTGACGAGCACCGAGCGGCTGCGTACCGAGCACAACTGCGTGCCCCGCGACATCGTCTCCGTCGGCGACACCCTGCTCTTCGGCCACAACGTCTTCCTCGGCCTCAAACCGGAGACGGCGGTGGGCGATGTCTTCGCGCTGTACGACCGCGCGCTGAACCGGCTGCCCGAGGACGCCGTGCCGGGCCTGCTCGACGACCCCGCCTTCGTCCGCGAGTTCGCCGCTCTCTACCGCTACTACCGCCAGGCCCACCTCCTGCAACTGCGCAGCGCCGAAGGCAAGTTGCTCGCCGTCTTCCAGACGGGGGAGAAGACGGGCGACATCCGTGTCCTGCGCTGGGCACTGACCGACGACGGACAGGTCACCTTCCTCGACGCGCGGGGCGAGCGCGGCGACCACCACAACGTATTCCCGCCCTCCCACGACTTCGCCTGGACACGGACGACCCGCGAGCACCACGTTCTGGGCCGCCACCCGCATGTCTCCATCGAGGGCGAGGTCTTCGTCGAGACCGTCGGCGGCGCCCTCACGGTCAAGATCGAGGACAACACCGAGACCGGCGAGGGCATCTACGCCGAGCCGGTTGCCGAGCCGCTGCAGTCCCTCGCCGACGCCGACATCGCGTACGCGCGTGTGGGCGCCCTCATCCTGCTGGACGTCCTGCCGTACAAGGAGGACGTCCACCGCTACCTGGTCTTCAACACGCTCACCAAGAGCGTCGTCCGCCTGGACGGCATCGGCCGGGCCTGCCGGGCACTGCCCGAGGACCAGGGGATCGTCTTCCCCGGCGGCTACTGCCTCGCCACCGGCACGTACAAGACCTTCGACGGCATCGCCGCCTCCTCGGGCATGGCGGACCTGGAGTTCGAGCGCGCGGTCCGTTCGCCGAACGGCGAGGACGTGCTGTTCGCCTTCCACGCGCGCGTGGAGGGCCGCAGTCTGCTGCTGTCGTACAACCTGATCCGCAAGGAGGTAGCCACCCCCCTGACCTGCCATGGCTGGGCGCTGTTCGACGACGGGACCCTCCTCGTCCTGCGTGCGGACAGCGACGAGCCGCAGCGTGTCCATCAGCTCCAGGTCTGGAGATCCCCGTACGTCTCCGACACCCACGCCGCCGCCCAGCCCGTCGGCACCGGCCCTTCTGCAGGCTCTCAACTCGGTTCGCGCAGGGGAGACCTCATCGCCCGCGTCGGCAACGCCGACCTCGTACGCGGCATCTCCGACTGCCTGTCCCTCGCGCGCGCCGTCACCGAGACGACCCCGACGAGCGAGGTCTACGAGGCCCTGGCCGCCGCGTGCATGCGAGCCATCGACTCGTACCACTGGCTGAGCGAGCCCGAACTCGGAGACCTGCACACGCCGCTCACGCAGATCCGGGCCACCGCCGAACAGGTGCTGGCCGAGTTCGAGACCGTACAGGCCCTCTCCCGGCAGGCCGCCGACGCGCTCGCCGAAGCCGCCACGCGCGTCGCCCAAGTCGTACGCCGTCTGCGCGGCGAAGCCCCGCGCGGCGCCGCCGCCTGGGTGACGGGCCTGACCGAACTGCGGCAGGCCCAGGGACATCTGCTCACCCTCAAGGACATGCGGTATGCGGACACCGCCCGCATCGACCAGCTCGCCGCCGCGGCCGAGGCCGACCTCGCCTCCTTCGGCCGACGGGCCGTCGCCCATCTCGCCCGCGAGGACGCCTTCGCCGGCCACCAGGACGAGATCGAGCAACTCGTCGCCCACGCCGAGGCGATCACCACCGTCGCCGAGGCCGCGCCCGTCGCCGCCCGCCTCGACGAACTCGCCGACGGACTGCGCACGGTGACCGAGGTCGTCGCGGGACTCGACATCGGCGACGCCATCGTCCGCACCGCCATCCTGGAGCGGATCGCAGAGCTCCTCGGCGCCGTCAACCGCGCCCGCGCCACCCTCGACGGCCGCCGCCGCGCCCTCCTCGACCGGGAGGGGCGGGCCGAGTTCGCCGCCGAGTTCGCACTGCTCGGCCAGGCCGTCATCGGCGCGCTCGCGGCTGCCGACACTCCGGAGGCCTGCGACGAGCAGCTGGCCCGCATGCTGGTGCGGGTGGAGAACCTGGAGGCGCGGTTCTCCGAGTTCTCCGAGTCCGCCGATTTCGACGACTTCCTCGGCGAACTGGCGGAGAAGCGCGACGAGGTCCACGAGGCGTTCTCCGCCCGCAAGCAGAACCTCGCCGATGCCCGTGCCCGCTGCGCCGAGCGCCTGGCCGACTCCGCGACCCGCGTTCTGCGGACGGTCACCCGCCGCGCCGCCGCGCTCCTCGACGCGGACGTCGTCGCCACGTACTTCACCTCCGACCCGATGCCCGCCAAGGTCCGCCGCATCGCCGAGGACCTGCGGCGACTCGGCGACCAGGTCCGGGCGGAGGAACTGGACGGACACCTCAAGGCCGCCCGCCAGGAAGCCCTGCGCGCTGTGCGCGACCGCACCGACCTGTACACCGACGACGGCCGCACGATCCGCCTGGGCACCCACCGCTTCGCCGTGAACACCCAGCCGCTCGACCTCACCCTCGTCCCGCGCGACGGCGGCCTGGCCTTCGCGATCACCGGCACCGACTACCGCTCCCCGGTCACCGACCCGGACTTCGCCGCGACCCGCCCGTACTGGGACCGCCCGCTGCCGTCGGAGTCCCCCGAGGTCTACCGCGCCGAACACCTGGCCGCCCGGCTGCTTGACGAGCACGGCCCCACGGCCCTCGCCGAGGCCGACCTGCCCGCCCTCGTACGCCGGGCGGCGGAGGCGGCGTACGACGAGGGCTACGAGCGCGGCGTCCACGACCACGACGCGACCCTGGTCCTCATCGCCCTCCTGCGCCTGCACGAGGGCGCCGGCCTGCTCCGCCACGAGCCCGCGGCCCGTGCCGCCGCCCAGCTGTTCTGGGCGCACGGCACGACACCCCGGAAGCGCGAGAGCTGGACCCGGCGTGCGGTGTCGCTGGCGCGCCCGGGACACGTTCGGGCCGGCGCCGGCGATCACCGACCTCCGGGCGGAACTGGCGGAGGCGATCGCCGGGGAGGCGGCGGATGCCGCCGCCGGGTACCTCTTCGAGGAGCTGACGAGCGGCCCCGACGGCTTCGTCATCAGTGCCGGCGCCCGCACGCTGCTCGACAAGTTCCGCCGTACGGTGGGCACGTCGGCCTACGACGACGACCTCGCCGCACTCGGTGACCTGGCGGCCCGCAAGCAACTGGTCGAGGCGTGGCTGACGTCGTACACCGCGGCCACCGGCACGGACATCGCCTCCGGCGACCTGGCGGAGGCGGTGACCGCCGAGCTCTGCCCGGAGCTCGACCGCTACGAGTCCGCCGCCACCCTGACCGAGACGGTCGAGGGACTGCTCGGCACCCACCCGCGCATCCACGACCGCACACTCACCGTCCGCGTCGACGAACTCCTCGCCCGCACCCAGGTGTTCCGGACCCACGAGGTCCCCGCACACCGTGCCTACCAGCGCCGCCGCACGGCACTGGTGGCCGCCGAACGATCGCGCATCCGCCTGGACGAGTACCGGCCGCGGGTGATGTCCGCGTTCGTACGGAGCAAGCTCATCGACGAGGTGTACCTGCCCCTGGTCGGCGACAGCCTCGCCAGGCAACTCGGCACCACGGGGGAGTCCAAGCGCACCGACACCGGCGGTCTGCTGCTGCTCATCTCCCCGCCCGGCTACGGCAAGACGACGCTCATGGAGTACGTCGCCGACCGCATCGGCCTCATCCTGGTCAAGGTCAACGGACCGGCGCTCGGCCACGCCGTGACCTCGCTCGACCCGGCCGAAGCCCCTAACGCCACCGCGCGCCAGGAGGTCGAGAAGATCAACCTCGCGCTGGAGGCGGGCAACAACACCCTCCTCTACCTTGACGACATCCAGCACACCTCGCCCGAACTGCTGCAGAAGTTCATCCCGCTGTGCGACGCAACGCGCCGCATCGAGGGCGTGCGGGACGGCGAGCCACGCACGTACGACCTGCGCGGCAAGCGCTTCGCGGTCTGCATGGCCGGCAACCCGTACACCGAGTCCGGCAGCCGCTTCCGCTTGCCCGACATGCTCGCCAACCGCGCCGACGTGTGGAACCTCGGCGACGTCCTGACCGGCAAGGAGGGCGCCTTCGCGCTCAGCTTCATCGAGAACGCGCTCACCGCCAACCCGGTCCTCGCCCCGCTCGCCGGCCGTGACCGCGCCGACCTCGATCTGCTGATCCGTCTCGCGGAGGGCGACTCGACGGCCCGTGCCGACCGGCTCGCCCACCCGTACTCACCCGCCGAGCTCGAGCGCGTCCTGGCCGTCCTGCGGCACCTGCTCGCGGCCCGCGAGACGGTTCTGGCGGTGAACGCCGCCTACATCGCCTCCGCGGCCCGGTCCGACGCCACCCGCACCGAGCCGCCCTTCCAGCTCCAGGGCTCCTACCGCAACATGAACAAGATCGCCCAGCGCATCCAGCCGGTCATGAACCACAGCGAGCTGGCGGCCCTGATCGACGACCACTACCGGGCCGAGGCCCAGACCCTGACCGCCGGCGCCGAGGCCAACCTGCTGAAACTGGGAGAGCTGCGGGGCACGCTGTCGCCCGAACAGCTTGCGCGCTGGGCCGAGCTGAAGGCCGCGTACGTCCGCACCCAGACCCTCGGTGGCTCGGACAACGACCCCCTCACCCGAGCCATCGCCGCGCTGGGGCTGCTCGCCGACCGCGTCGCGGCCGTGGAGACGGCGATCAACCGTGCCGCCGACCCGCGGTACCTGGTGGCCAATCCGGCGGCCCGGCACGCGGCCCGCCCGGCCGCAGCCGCAGGGGAGGAGTAAGAGCTCCGAACAAGAGTGGAGTCCGATCGGCTCGCGGCGTCTGGTGCGTGCGATCGCAAGGCGCCGGAAGCTCCTTGTAGCGGGGCTACCAGGGGCTTTCGGCAACGCGGCGAGCGTGCGTGCCAGGCGTCGCGAGCCGGGCTCCACTTTTGTTCGGAGCTCTAACACGGCGCACGCTCGTCCTGTGCCCCTGCCCGCGGAGTCGCCCCACGCGGCCCCACGCGGGCGGGGTTCGCCGTCGGGCGCGCTGCTCCGGCCGGTAGACAAAGCACCGGTCTCCTCCGGATACCGGGCTGCCCCTCCGTCTCAGCGAGGCCCGCCCCGTCAGCGCCCCCGGACGGCGGCACCTCCGGGTCGCCCTCTGCGCCGAGATGCCACAGACTCAGGAGGAGGGCCCGCGTCGGTGTGGGCCGCGGAGAGGGTGACCGTCGTGCTGGAGGTCCCGCTCTGGTTGTGGGTGGCGTTCGCCGCGACGGTGGTCGTGTCGCTGGCGGTGGACCTGCTTGCCCACCGTTCCGCACACGTCATCGGCTTCAGGGAGGCCTCCGCCTGGAGCGCCCTCTGGGTGGGCCTCGCACTGGTCTTCGGCGGGGTCGTCTTCGTCGTTCTCGGCACGACGGCCGGCACCGAGTACACCACCGCGTGGCTGCTGGAGAAGAGTCTGTCCGTCGACAATCTCTTCGTCTTCGCCGTGATCTTCGCCTACTTTCGCGTTCCCCGTGCCTATCAGCATCGTGTCCTGTTCTTCGGCGTGATGGGAGCCCTGGTCTTCCGCGGGATCTTCCTCACCCTCGGCGTGGCCGTGGTCAGCCGCTTCACCGCGGTGCTGTTCGTCTTCGCCGCAGTGCTGTTCTACAGCACCTACAAACTCCTCAAGGGCGAGGACGAGGGCTTCGACCCCGGCAAGAGCTTCACGCTGCGACTGCTCCGCAAGGTCATCCCGGTTCGGGACGAGTACGCGGGTATGAGGTTCACCGTCAAGGAGGCCGGCAAGCGCGTGGCCACCCCGCTGCTCGCCGTGGTGGCCGCCATCGAGGCGGCCGACCTGGTCTTCGCGGTCGACAGCGTGCCCGCCGTTCTCGCGGTCAGCGACGACCTCTTCATCGTCTATACCAGCAACGCCTTCGCCATTCTGGGCCTGCGCGCCTTGTATTTCCTGCTCGCGGGACTGCTCGACCGCTTCCACTACCTCAACATGGGGCTGGCGGTGATCCTCGGCTTCATCGGCGTCAAACTGGTCCTCCAGGCGGCTCACAAGACGATCAGCCCCAGCATCCCGGAGATCCCCTCGCCGATCAGCCTCGCGGTCGTCGTCCTTGTGCTGGCCGGGTCCGTCGTTCTCAGTCTGCTACGGCCCACCGGGCCCCATCCGGCCCCTGACGCGGGGACACGGGCGGACACGCCGGCCGATGACCCGGGGCCTTCCGGCTCGCGGCGAACCGAAGGCGAGCGACCCGTCGGCCACGAGCGGCCGGCTGACCGTGAGGACGATCGTTGAGCACCCGACCTGCTGCTCTCCGCGGCCAGGCGATCTATGGTTAAAGGATGAGTAAAACCGAGCATGAGACCGGCCCTCAGGGAACGCTGGTGTGCCCGGTCTGCCGGCAGCCCCTGGACATGACCATCAGGAGACGGCACAAGACCTTGGGGGTGTTCGTGCCCGTGTGGGGCCCGGCCCCCTGCCACAACCGCGACTGTTCCGCCTACATGGTGGAGCCGGCCCCCGGGAGCACCCACCGAAGGCGTTGACAGGGCCCTTCTCCGGACGGTGCGGTCGTGCGGGCACGGCTCGCGGGGCGCGTGCTGTGTGCCTGCGAGACCGCTGCGTGCCGGCGACCACTTGGCGGGGTCTCGCCGAGTTCCTCGGCCACCACCCGCCGCGCCGTAGCAGCCGGTCGACCGTGCCCCACTCCAGACGTGCTCCGTGAGCCGGCCGCTGGGGGGGCGACGTGCTCGGTGCTCCGAGGTGTGCAGGGGACCGGCATCAAGGGAGCGTGAAGATTGCCGTGACCAGGCAGTGTTTTGGTGTCGCCCCTGTGTGAGTATGCGGTCACCGGCGCGGTGACAGTGGGGGAGAGGCGGTGAGCTGGCATGGCCTGGTTTCTGGGTCTCGGCATCGTAGGAGTCGTACTCCTCCTCTTGTCCCTCGTGTTCGACGGTGTCCTTGAGGGTCTCTTCGGCGGCGTCGACGGGCTGGACGGCCTCTTCGAAGGCTGGCTGTCACTCCCGGTCATCGCCGGATTCGTATCGATGCTCGGCTTCTCCGGCGTGATCGTCATGAGCACCACCGGACTCGGCGCGGCCGGTGCCACCGCGATCGGAGTGCCCGCCGGGGCCGCCACGGGCTGGCTCGCGTACCGCCTCAGCCGTGCGCTGCTGAGCGACCGGTCCGGTGCCGCACCGCGCGAGGGCGAGCTGATCGGCGCCGCCGGCTCCGTGGTGACGGCCATTCCGGCCGACGGCTACGGCGAGGTGCTGGTCCACCTGGCCGGGCAGCCCGTGAAGCTCGCGGCGAAGAGTCCGATCCCGGTGGCGCGAGGAGCCGAGATCTGGGTGGAGGAGGCGCTGTCGCAGACAGCGGTCTCCGTGCGCCCTGTCGAACGCTGACCCGCCGCACGGCTTCGCACAGACGGGGCGCCGCCCGGCGCTCCTCCACCCACATGAACCCGTATCGATCTGCCGTCCCCTGGGAGGGCTGAGGGGAAGGACATCATGAGTCCAGTCGTCATCGCCGTGATCGGAGTCGTCGTACTCCTTGTACTGATCGGTCTCGTCGTGGTGACCCGCTACAAGGTGGCGGGCCCCAGTGAGGCCTTCATCGTCACCGGGCGGCGTGGCAAGCAGTCCACCGATCCGGAGACGGGTCGGGTGTTCACCGACAACAGCGGGCAGAAGGTCGTGGTCGGCGGCGGGGTGTTCGTCGTGCCGTTCGTGCAGCAGAAGTTCACTCTGGACCTGTCGTCCCGTCACATCCCGGTGGCGGTGCGCGGCGCGGTCACCCTGCGAGGCGTGAAGGCGCACCTGGAGGGGGTCGCCATCGTCAAGGTGGGCGGGACCGAGGACTCCATCCGGGCCGCCGCCCAGCGGTTCCTGATGCAGCAGGACGGCATCGTCGGCTTCACCCAGGAGGTGCTCTCCGGCGCGCTGCGGGCGATCGTGGGCCGGATGGCGGTGGAGGACATCATCCGCGACCGGGCCGCGTTCGCCGGCCAGGTCGCCGAGGAGGCCGAGGCCAGTCTGTCCGGGCAGGGCCTGGTACTGGACGCCTTCCAGATCCAGGACATCAGCACCGAGGGCTCCTACCTGGAGGACCTCGGGCGCCCCGAGGCCGCCCGAGCCAAGCAGGAGGCCGACATCGCCGAGGCCGTGGCCCGGCGTGCGGCCGAGCAGGCACGGCTGAAGGCCGAGGAAGAGATCGCGATCGCGCAGCGGACCTTCGCGCTGAAGCAGGCCGAGATCAAGGCCGAGACGGACGAGGCCGCTGCTCGTGCGGCCGCGGCCGGTCCGCTGGCCGAGGCCGCTCGGCAGCAGGAGGTGCTCGGCGAGCAGGAGAAGGTCGCCGAACGACAGGCCGCCCTGACCGACCGCGAGCTGGACACCAAGGTCCGCAAGCCCGCGGACGCGGCCCGCTATCAGGCCGAGCAGGAGGCGGAGGCCCGTCGGATCGCGCTGGTCAAGGAGGCCGAGGCGACCGCCGAGCGGGCCAGGCTGACGGGTGAGGGCGAGAAGGCGCAGCGCGCCGCGCTCGCCGCGGCGGTGCGTATCGAGGGTGAGGCGGAGGCCGCCGCCATCGGTGCGAAGGGGGCCGCCGAGGCCGAGGCGATGCGGAAGAAGGCCGACGCCTTCGCCCAGTACGGCGATGCCGCCGTGCTGCAGATGCTCGTGGAGGTGCTGCCGCAGGTCGTCGCCAAGGCGTCCGAGCCGCTCAGCGCGATCGACAAGATGACGGTGATCTCCACCGACGGTGCCTCGCAGCTGTCCCGTACGGTCGCCGACAACGTCGCCCAGGGTCTTGAACTCCTCGGATCCACCACCGGAGTCGACCTCGCCGAACTCTTGAAGGGCATCACCGGGCGGGTCGGCGCAGCGCAGCCCGCGCCGACGGCTCCGGCTGAGGCCAATGGAAAGGTCGAGATCACCGGCTGACGCCGACATCGAGAGAGAACGCCCGGGCGGTCCGGCAACCAACCGCCCGGGCTTCTGCGTGAAGGCGCTGCAACGGTCTGGAATGTGCAAGCGACTTCGACAACTGCCGGAGACGGGCAACGAGCGACCTGCGCGGAGCCACGTGCAGGGGCATGCGCTAGAAAGGCGTCGACAAGGAAGCAACAACGGGGGCCGCATGACCTTTCGGGACACGTCCGGGGAGCACGACGACTACTTGGAGGGATACGCCCGCATCCTCGCGGACGCCTCGGCGACCGGGCGGCGGCTGACCCGCAGCGAACTGGATTCGCGGCGGGCGCTGGGCGAGCAGGCGGCGGAGGCGGGCCTCGGCCTGCGGGCTCTGGTCGGCGCCCACATGGCCGCCACCCGGGCGCACTGGCCGGCCGGGGACCGTGTTTCCGTGGACGACGTGCTGGGCGCGGTGGCACAGGCCGTCGACGCGTTCGCCGAAGGCTACGAGCGGGCGCAGCGGCTCGCCGTACGCCAGGAGGAAGCCGCTCGCCGCGAGTTCATCGACGACCTGCTGTACGGCCGCAGTGACCTGGGCCGCCTCGCCGAGCGCGCGGAGCGGTACGGGCTGCGACTGTCGTACGAGCACGCGGTCGCCGTGGCACGAGGCCCGGTGGCCTACGAGGAGGGCGACACGGTGCTGCGGGACGTGGAACACGCGCTGATCGGCCGGTTCGGCGACCGCAGCATCCTGCTCACCACCAAGGACGGCCGGCTGGTGTGCATCGCCCCCGGCGACCAGGGCGAGGTGCTCGCCCACTTCGCCAAGCAGGCGTTCGCCGCCACCGGCGGCGGTCAGGTGGGCATCGGCCGCCCGCAGCCCGGCGCGGCAGGTGTCGTCCAGTCCTACGAAGAGGCCCTGAACGCCCTGGACCTGGGCGAACGCCTCGAACTGGACGATCCCGTGCTGCATGCGGCGGACTTTCTCGTGTACCCGGTGCTCACCCGCGACCGGCAGGCCATGGCCGATCTGGTGGACAACGCCCTCGGCCCGCTGCGCCGAGCCCGCGGCGGAGCCCAGCCGCTGCTGGACACCCTCACCGCCTACTTCGACGCCGGGTGCGTGGCCGCCGAGGCGGCGCGGCGGCTGTCGTTGAGCGTGCGCGCCTTCACCTACCGCCTGGAGCGCATCCACAAGCTCACCGGCGCGGACCCCTCTGACCCCGTTCACCGTTACACCCTGCAGACCGCGGTGATCGGCGCCCGCCTGCTGGACTGGCCGACGAAGCCGGAGTGACGCCAGGACGACGGTCTCGGTGATGCACCGGCTCCGGAGGTACCGGACGGGGCGGGCCTGTCGTACTCAGGCTGTACCCCCTGTCTCGGAGGGTGCCCGGGTAGTCGCCGCCGACGCGGGCGCGAACCACCCGGATCACGATGCGGGGGCTGTCTCTCCGCTGTGCCCCACATGGCGGTGCTTCACGGGCCGAAGGACCGAGTTCGAACCTGTGGCCGTCGTCCGAGGAGTTCGGCCAGGCCCTGCCGGGTGGTGGCGAGGACCACCCGGTCCTGCGGGCGCAGGACGTACCCGGGGTGCGGCTTCCACAGGAGGCCGGCGGGCCGCTCGGTGTCGTCGTGGGCCGGGGTGGTGGCGAGGTCGGGGAGGCGGTCGTCGGGTGCGGCGGTGTCCAGGGCGAGGACGCGCCAGGCGCCGGGCCGGAAGGACTCGGCGACGGTGCGTCCCTCCAACTGCGGATGCCCGGCGACGTCCAGTGCCGCGAAGAGCAGGACGCGCCGTTCGACGGGGATGGCGCCGAGGATCTGGCGGCCCATCATCGCGCCGGCGAAGGCGGGCGCGGCGAGGGTGGAGACACTGCGGCTGCGGGTGAGGGCCTGGGGGTGGGCGGCCCGCATGGTGCGGTGGACGGCGGTGGCGAAGTGGTCGTCGTACAGGCGGAGCGCTGTTCGCAGGTCGGGTTTGACGGAGCGGGCGTAGAGGGCGGCTTCGAGGTTGGTGGTGTCGCTGCTGGTGAGGGCGAGCAGGGCGTGGGCGCGGTCGATCCCGGCCGCTTCCAGGACGCCTTCCTGGGTGACGTCGCCGAGGACCGTGGGAACGCACAGGCGGCGGGCGAGCGGGATGCCGCGTGCCTCGGGGTCCTCCTCGACGCACACCACGGGGATGCCGAGTTCGTGCAGCCGGGCGAGGACGCGGGTGCCGATCTTGCCCAGGCCGAGCAGGACGACGTGGCCGGACAGGGCCCGGGGCGGTCGGCGCAGCGCGGAGGCGGTGCGGAAGGTGCCGAACGCCTCCAGGGCGGCGGCGAGCAGCACGGGCAGGAACAGCAGCCCGGCCAGGCCGGCGAGGAGTTGGAGGACCTGACGGCTCGTGGGTTCGTCGAGGGCGGGGTCGTTGATGGCGAACAGGTCGAGCATGGTGAGGTAGGCGGCGTGCAGCGGGTGACCGTCGGTGGTCAGGGAGGTGGCCACGGCCAGAGCCAGCACGCTGGTCACCAGTCCGGCCAGCGACCAGCGCAGCCGGGCGGGGAACAGGGCGGCGAGCGGCAGCCCTCGTTCCGTCAGGCGGCGGGGTGGGGGAGCGGTGCCGGTGTGGGTGATGGTCTCCAGGACGACCGTGCCGCGTCCGGTGGCGGCGGCCACCGTCTCTTCGTCGGGCAGCAGCGTCGGCCCTTCCCGGCCGCTGGCGTCCGAGCCCTCCGCACCGGACGGGTCTTCGGTGGTCGACGACAGCAGGGCGAGTGTGCACAGGCCGGGGTCGGCCACCTCGCCGGTGGCCGGTGGTGTGCGTTCCACGGCCCGCAGCAGCAGCCCGTCGGCCTGGACGACCTTGCTGGTGCCGGCGACGGCGGTGGCCGCGAGGGCGGGCGCGGCGGTGTCCGCGTCCGACAGGACGGTGGTGGAGGTGTCCAGGGCCGCCGGGTCGAGGTCGGGGACGGCCAGGGCGGCGGCCTGGTCGAGGAGTTCCTCCAGGTGCTGGCCGAGTTTGCGGTTGTAGAGCCGGATGACCAGGCGCAGCCGGGGGTTGAGCCTGCGGGCCGCGAGCGCGGCGCGGATGTTGGTCTCGTCGTCCTCGTGCACCAGAGCCAGCGCGGCGGCCTCGCGCACCCCGGCCTCGGCCAGCGCTCTCTCGTCCAGCTCCGGGGCTTCGAGGACGCGCTGAGCGTCCGGGCCGGTGTCCGTCCGTCCGATCACGGACTGCACCCGGTCCAGCAGGGCCGAGGTACGTGCTCGCGGCCCGATGGCGCCGGTGCGGGACGCCGGTGGTACGACGAGGGTGACCCGCTCCCGGTACACCGCGGTGAGTTCGCCGGCCAGCCGCTCGGCGAGCGCGTCGTCACCGCACACGATCATGTGGCCCGCCTGAGGAACGAGCCGTGCGGGCTGCGGGAACACCGTCATGCGGACCCTCCCTGACTGCCTGGACGAGTTCGTGCCGATACACATGTCCGACGGCCGACGCTCCGCGCGCGGCGGAGGTGAGGACCGGGCCCCGCTCCGTCCCGTCGGTGGCGACGCCCATCCGGCCCTTCCGGCCGTTCACGCTTCTCCTCCGACAAGTCGTTCCATCAGCCGGCCGGCTGTCACCACGCCCGCCAACCACCGTTGGTCGTCGTCGCGTTCGACGACGGCGACCAACGGGCTGCGGGTCCGCGCGATGAGGTCCGTGATCCGTGCGAGGCCGTCGTTCTCCTCGACCGTCGGCGGGCTGGGACTGCCGGGCGGCAGCCAGTCCGCGACCGTGAGGCCGGCGATCCGTGTCGGGGCCTCCTCATGGTCCCGCCCGTCGGACACGAGCCGTCCGACGAGGTGGGCGCAGGGCACGAGGGCGTACGGCACGGCGTCGGTGTCGACGACCAGAAGCGCGGGTAACCGGCGCAGAGCCGGCAGGCGGACGGCGTGGGCGGCGTCCTCGTCGGTGGTGACGTACGGGTGGGGCTCGGCGAGGTCACGCGCCGACACGGTCGGCTCCCTCGACAGCGGGGGGCGTGCCAGGACCGGAGCGTGTGCCCGTGAGGCCGTCCACGTGGAAGAGCCGGGCGATCGGTACGTCGGTGGAGCTGTGCGCGATGATCGAGAAGGCGATGCACACGGCGATGAGGGTGAATGCCTCCTCGCCCTGTGGGATCCCGGCCTGGAGCACGAGCAGCCCGTAGACCACCGAGGCGAAGCCCTTGGGCCCGAACCAGGCCGCGACCAGCTTCTCCTGGCGGGTGAACCGGGTGCCGAGCAGCGACAGCAGCAGCGACGCCGGGCGGATCAGCACGATGGCCAGGACGACGGCCACGTATCCGCCGAAGGACAGGTCACCGAACAACTGCGGCGTCAGCAACGCGCCGAACACCAGCAGCGCCGCGAACTTCGCCAGCTCCGCCAGCGCCTCGCCCAGCGGCTCGAACGCCTCCTTCGCCTCCAGCGAGCGTGCGGTGAGCACGGCGCCGGCGGAGAACGCGGCGAGGTAGGGGTTGGCGTGTGTGAGATGGCAGACCGCGTACAGGATCACGCCGATCGCCAGCGGCAGCAGCGGCTGCAGTTTCGGCTCGGCGCCCAGCAGCCGGAAGCGTACGAGTTCGATGACGACGTAGGGCAGGACGATGCCGAAAACCAGCCCGAGGACCAGTTCCAGGGCGATCTTGCCCAGGGACGCCTCGGCGTTGCCGGAGGTCGGGCCGGCCGCGGCGATCAGGATGAGGACGACCGGCAGGGCGAGCCCGTCGTTGATGCCGCTCTCCACGTTCAGCAACTGCCGCAGCTTCGACGGGACCTCCTTGCGGCCGACGATCGCGGAGGCGAAGACCGGGTCGGTCGGCGCGAGCACGGCGCCGACCAGGAAGGACGTCGTCCAGTCCAGCCCTGCCAGGTAGTGCGTGATCAGCGCCATGCCGATGAACGCCAGCGGCATCCCGAGCCCCAGCGCGCGGGCAGGGTTGCGCCAGTTCGCGCGCAGCTTGGGGAAGGAGACGTGCATGCCGTCGGTGAACAGCACCGCGAACAGCGCCAGATCCGCCGTCACCGACACGATCTCGCTGTCCGGAGTGATGTGGATCCAGCCCAGGAAGCCGTCGCTGACGAGCGCGCCGCCGACAAGGAAGAGCAGCGATGTCGACAGCACCGTGCGGGCGGCGAGACCCGACAGCAGCACCGCTATCAGCAGCGCCACCCCGAAGACCACGACAAGCACCATGAACAGGACCCCCGATCAGCGAAGAGAGTTCTCTCGACCGCCGACCAGACTTCCCGGCACACCGCGGGGAACCCTACACGTTCTTTATGCGGCGTTGACAGGCCTTTGGTGCGCAGCCACGGATCCTCGTACGTTGCCGGGTTCCGGCATCAGACACTGCTCCTGGCATGGGTCAGGAGGATGCGCTGCCCCGGGGCCGGGCAGGGAACGGAGGAGGGCCCGCGGCAGGCCGACTTCACGCGGCGTAGTGGCAGCAGCGCGCGGACGCGTGGAAGGCACGGTCCGCGGACGGCGTACGAACATCCGGTCGCCGCGGGCCGTGGCACGGCCGCCCACGAAGAAGGCGCCCCGTTACTCGGAGGGTGGAGCGTCCTCTGAGAGGCCGTCTCGGCGACCGGAACGGTCTCCTCACCACCGGAACGACCGACTCGTCTGCGTTGGGCCACGCGGGGCGTCCAAACGTGATGATGATCGCATCGGCCCGCCTGCATCGGGAGCTCTCGGTCCGCATGCCGCGAGTCGTGGCGGTTAGTGTGTAAAGAACGCGTCAAAGGCGCGGGGTGTGCCGGGAAGTCTGGTCGGCGTCGAAGGGGCACGTGTGCCCGGAGCTCGATGCTGTGGAGGTCTTCCCGGATGCGTGCACCTCGTGGGGAGCGTTCCGTCTTCCTCGGCCTGCTGCCCTGGCCGGAGCGGGTCCGGGTGGCCCGCGCCCTGCGTACGGAGACGGTCGGCGGGCTGGTGCTGCTGACGGCGGCCGTGGTGGCACTCGTGTGGGCGAACACCCCGTGGAACGGTACGTACGAACAGCTGCGCGACGCCCACTTCGGGGTCTCCGCGCTGGGTCTGGACCTCTCGGTGGAGCACTGGACGGCGGACGGGCTGCTGACCGTGTTCTTCCTGGTCGCCGGTATCGAGCTGAAGCGCGAGCTGGTCGTCGGTGAACTGCGGACACCGGCCACGGCCGCCCTCCCGGTGGTGGCCGCCCTGTGCGGTATGGCGGTTCCCGCCGGCGTCTACCTGGCCACCGTCGGACTCGGCGGAGGCAGCTCACAGGGGTGGGCGGTGCCCATGGCCACCGACATCGCGTTCGCGCTCGCCGTGCTCGCGGTGCTCTCCACCCACCTGCCGTCCGCCCTGCGGGCGTTCCTGCTGACGCTGGCCGTGGTCGACGACCTGGGCGCGATCCTGGTGATCGCGGTCTTCTTCACCAGCGACCTGAACCCGGCCGCCCTCGCCGGGGCCGCGGCGGGCCTGGTGGTCTTCTACCTGCTGCAGCGGTTCCGGGTACGCGGCTGGTGGTGGTACGTGCCGCTGGGACTGGTGATCTGGGCGCTGATGTACAACGGCGGAGTTCACGCCACCGTGGCCGGTGTGGCCATGGGGATGATCCTGCGTACGAGCCGTGGCGAGGGCGAGGACGTCTCCCCGGGCGAGCGGGCCGAACACCTGTTGCGGCCGATCTCCGCCGGGGTGGCGGTGCCGTTGTTCGCACTGTTCGCCGCCGGGGTGAGTGTGTCGGGCGAGGCGCTGGGCGAGGTGTTCACGCGTCCGGAGCCGCTGGGAGTCGTCCTCGGACTGGTGCTGGGCAAGACGGTGGGGATCTTCGCGGGCACCTATCTCGCGGCCCGCTTCACCCGGGCCCGTCTCAACCCCGACCTGGCCTGGGCGGACGTGTTCGCCCTGGCCGTACTGGCCGGCATCGGCTTCACCGTGGCCCTGCTCATCGGCGAACTCGCCTTCACCGATCCGGCCGCTGCCGAACACGTCAAAGCGGCCGTCCTTCTCGGCTCGCTGATCGCGGCCGCCGTCGCGGCCGTGCTGATCAGACGCCGCAATGGCATCTACCGCCGTTTGTGGGAGGCCGAGAACCGGGACGAGGACGCCGACGGCATCCCCGACATCTACCAGCGTGCCGCCCTGGGGCGCGATGGTGCGGGGGGCCCTGGCTGAAGGAGCCACCGTCGTCGCCGGGAGCCCGGGCGTCGGCGGACGTCCAGTGGATCACCCCTGCTTCGCGCCCTTCGCCGGTGCAGCAGCCGGAACCAGGACAGCGAGCCACCGCGTCGACCGGACGTTCCTCGGTCGACCGGGGCGCGCCCTGCCAACGACACCTGACACCTGACACCTGATGCCTGGCTCCGGAGGGACGGCCGCAGAACCTCCGGGCTGGAGGTCAGAGGAGCACCGCCGCCGGGTAGGGTGACGGCCGCGCGGGGTGTGACGGGCTCCGACGAGGTCCATCCCTGGCCATGACGGACTGGGCGTACACAGAAGGGGAGCCGTGGGAGGACGTTCCGCGCATCCGCGCAGGTCGCTGTTGACCGCGCACCCGGCCCGTACGGTCGTGCTGGCCTTCGCCGCCGTGATCGCGCTAGGGACCGGGCTGCTGGCACTGCCGCTCGCCGCCGAGGACGGTACGGCCACCGGGCTGGTCACCGCGCTGTTCACCTCCACCTCCGCCGTGTGCGTGACGGGCCTGGCCGTGGTGGACACAGGCACGTACTGGAGCGGCTTCGGCGAGGGTGTGATCCTCGCGCTGATCCAGGTCGGTGGCTTCGGCATCATGACCATGGCCTCCCTGCTCGCCCTGCTGGTCTCCGGGAAGCTGCGGCTGCGACTGCAGCTCACGGCCCAGGCGGAGACCAAGAGCCTGGGCATCGGCGACGTACGACGGGTGCTGCTCGGCGTCGCCGGCACGACGCTGATCGTGGAGCTCGCGGTCGGCGCGATCCTCTCCCTGCGTTTCCGCTTCGGGTACGGCAACTCCATCGGTGAGGCCGTGTACCTGGGCTACTTCCACGCGGTGTCCGCCTTCAACAACGCCGGGTTCGGCCTGCACGCCGACAGCCTGACCCGTTATGCCCGGGATCCGTGGGTCACCCTGCCGATCGCCGTGGCCGTGATCCTCGGCGGGCTCGGTTTCCCCGTCCTCCTGGAACTGCTCCGCCACCGCAACCGCAACCGCCCCCGCACCGCCGGCCGCCGCAACTGGACCCTGCACATCAGGCTGACGCTCGTCACCACCGTCGTGCTGCTTGCCGCCGGCACCCTGCTGACCTGTCTGCTGGAGTGGACCAACCCGGCCACTCTCGGGTCGCACGACTGGCCGGAGAAGCTCCTGAACGGGTTCTTCCACTCCGCGATGACCCGTACGGCAGGCTTCAACTCACTCGACATCGGGGCCATGCATGCCTCCACGCTCTTGATGACGTGCATGCTGATGTTCATCGGCGGCGGCAGCGCGGGGACCGCAGGCGGAATCAAGGTCACCACGTTCGCGGTGCTGGCCGTCGCGATCATCGCCGAGGTGCGCGGCGAACCCAAGACGTCGGTCCTGGGCCGCAGACTCGCCCCGCACAGCCTGCGCCAAGCGCTGACCGTGGTACTGCTCGGCGTCGGTCTGGTCATGGCCGCCACCCTGGCTTTGCTCAGCATGACCTCGCTGCCGCTGGAGGGGGTGCTCTTCGAGGTCGTCTCCGCCTTTGCCACCGTCGGGCTGTCCACCGGCATCACGGCCGACTTTCCCGACGCCGGGCAGCTGATCCTCGTCCTGCTGATGTTCATCGGCCGTCTCGGTCCGGTCACCCTGGTCTCGGCGCTGGCCCTGCGCGAGCGCGTCCGCCGTTACGAACTGCCCGAGGAGCGACCCGTCATTGGTTAACTACCTGCACTCCCTGCGTCGGCGCCGCGGTAAGCGGCTGGCCCACCAGCACACACAGCACACCGGGGACCAGCGGGTCGCGGTCATCGGCCTCGGCCGCTTCGGCAGCTCGCTGGCCAACGAGCTGATGCACCGCGGCTGGGACGTCCTCGGCATCGACACCGACACCCGTCTCGTACAGAAGTACAGCGACGGACTGACCCACTCGGCGGTCGCCGACTGCACCGACCCCGAGGTGCTGCGTCAGCTCGGCGTGCACGAGTTCACCAGCGCGGTCGTCGGCATCGGCACCGACATCGAGGCGTCCATCCTGGTCAGCTCCAACCTGCTGGAGGCCGAGGTCCCCAACATCTGGGCCAAGGCCATCAGCCGCCAGCACGGCCAGATCCTCGAACGTCTGGGCGTCCACCACGTCGTCCTGCCCGAGCACGAGATGGGCGAACGGGTCGCGCACCTGGTCACCGGGCGGATGCTGGACTTCATCGAGTTCGACGACGACTACGCGCTGGTGAAGACCGTCGCCCCGGGCATCGCCACCGGCGTCCCGCTCGGCCAGAGCCACGTCCGCAGCAGGTACGGCGTCACCGTCGTCGGCATCAAGCGCCCCGGTGAGGACTTCACGTACGCGACCGCCGACACGGTCGTGCAGAAGGGTGACGTCATCGTGGTCACCGGCAAGACACATGCGGTGGAGAGGTTCGCCGAGCTCGGCTGAGCGGCGCCGCGCCGTAGGGAGTGTGCCGAGGGCACGAGGGCAAGGGCGTCGGCGAAGGCCGCAGCCACCGCATGCGCCCGCCCCCGCTCGCCGCCCGGGTCTCCGGTGTCCGCCTGCGCCGGGACCGTCGGTGCCAGGCCGGCCCGGACCAGGTCGGCGATCAGCCCGCCCGACGAAGCGTTGTCGCCCGCTCGGCGAAGCGTTGTCGCCCGTGTCGGTCGGAATCTTCACCAGCCGGTGAGCAGCAGGTGGTTGATGAGCAGCGCGAGTGCGGCCTGTGCGGCCAGCCAGGCGCGGGGCCGGGGGAGCAGGGCGCCCGCCGCGAGCAGCCACATGGCGAAGGGCAGCCAGATCCGTTCGGTCTCCGCTTTGCTCATACCCGACAGGTCGGCGACGAGGAGTGCGGCAAGAGCGAGGAGTACCAGCAGGGCCAGGCGGACTTCGGGAGTGTGCCGGGGCGTGTTCTCGACGGGCAGGGGGCATACGCGTGCCCGGACCGGCCGGAGCCGCTCGCGCTCCCGGACGAGTACGGCGGCGGTCCGCCGCAGCCCCGCCACCGTGGCCGGGCCGACCACCAGCGCGGTGCAGGCGAGGTTCGCCCAGACCCAGTAGCCGTAGGGTCTGAACCCGCCCGCTCCCTGGTAGTAGCGTTCGACGAGCAGGTGGTACGCCTCCCACCAGTCGAAGCCGACGAGTGTGAAGGCCAGCGGTACGACGGCGGTTCCCGCGAGCAGGAAGGGCAGCGTCCTGAGCCTCCTTCGCCCGAGGACCAGCACTCCCGCCCCGACCACCGCGAACAGCGTGAGCCCGTACGAGAGGTAGCAGGCCAGGCCGAACAGCAGGCCCGCGCCGAACGCGGCGGTCCACGACCGGCGTGTCGTCCGGGCCGTGGCCGCGAGTGCGACGAGGGCTACGGACCATGCGGCGACGGCCGCGAAGTAGCCGTCGGCCGACGTCCCCATCCACACGGCGGCGGGCGCGAGCGCCAGGAAGGGTGCCGCCCGGCGGGCCAGGGCCTCATCGGCCAGGCTCCTTGCGGTGACGAGGACGGCGACCGCCGTGGTGGCCCCGATGGTGATGGCCCATACCCCCGCCCAGGCGCCTCCGCCCAGCCCGATGCGGTCCAGGAGGACGAAGGTGAGGGTGGCGCCCGGGGGGTGTCCGGCGACGTGCGGGGGCCAGTGGTCCGGGGAGTGGAGCAGGATGTGGTTCGTGAAGTCCCGCAGGGTCGCGGGGATGTCGTGGAAGCGGTCGATGACCTGGAGGTACTCGTACCGGGTGGTCAGTCGTCGGGCGATGCCCCGGTGCCAGCCGTCGATGAGGGCGAGGGAGAAGATCCATGCCGTGGCGGTGGCCCAGGAGGCGAGCAACAAGGCGCGCCAGGGCAGGCGTGCGGCGACGGTGGGGCCGTACGCCACGACGACGACCGCGACGGTGACCGCTGCCGGGGTGCCGGGGCCGAAGTGAGGGAGCCAGTTGGCGTACAGGGGTGGCCAGCCGACGTGGAGGACGTCCTTCGACCGCTTGATGGCGACACCCACCAGCGCGGCCGTCAGGACGAGCAGTGCGGCGCCGGCGACGGCGTACAGGTCGCGGCGGAGATCGCGGCGAAGGCCGGGGCCGGTATCGCCACGCAGGTCACTGCGGAGATCACGGTTCACGCGGGAACGTTAAGCCGGACGGCGGCGGCCGGGGCCCGTGTCAGACGCGGACGTCAGTGTTTCGTCATGGTTCACGGACGCGGTGCCGTGCCGCCCACAGCGCGGCGGGTTTCTCGAATCCTTACGAGACCCTGACGAGGTATCCGATCTTGCTCAACGTGCCCGTCTCACCCGTAACTCTGGTCACGACGTCGCAGCTGAGCGACGGCGAGAGGAATTCGAGGAGCCGAAGGTGATCACGCGGTACGCGTCACTGCGGCTTCCCCAACGGCTCCGACTCCGGAGCGGCACCACAGCGGCATCCGAAGCCATCTGACCAGAGTTCTCCAAGGAGTCCCATGCGACGCAACACGCGCAAGCGATCGAAGACGACCCGCCGGACCGTCGCCGCACTGGCCGCGGCGATGCTGGGAGCAGGGGGGCTGCTGGTGGCCAACGTGTATGCCTCGGCCGGTGAGAGCGGAGCCGGGAACACGACCAGGAGTTCCCCCCAGGACCGGATCGATCAGGCCATGGCGGCCGGGGCCGCCACCATCGACTGCCCCGACGTCGGCTCCCGACTGCGGCAGGTGCCCGATCAGGCCCGGGCCGAGGTCGACAGGGAGCTCGCGCTGCTGGACCAGCAGGTCGCGGAGGCATACCAGCGGTTGCAGAGCTCGGTCCGTGCCATACAGCAGGACAGCGCCTTCGCCGACAACGCGGTCATGGGTCCGCTGAAGGGCAAGCGCACCGCGGCCATCGACCGCATCGAGATCGCCATCGGTCGTGTGGCCGACCGGCCGCAGGGGCTTCAGTCCCTCGCCGCCTGCACGCTCCGCGCCTCCGGCAACCAGGCGGGCGAGGGCCAGGGCGGCGAAGAGCAGGAAGGCCAGGGACAGAACCAGGGGAACGGCAACCAGGACCAGGGGAACGGGCAGGGAAAGCCCGCCGGTAACGGCGGACAGGCCGGTAACGGTCCGGTCGCCGCGGACTTCGTGGACATCACCACCGTCCAGCCCAACGTCCCCAGCCCTCAGCGGCAACAGAACGCCTCGCTCGGCAAGTTCACCACCGACTGCGGAGTGAACGAGAACAAGCTGTACAACACCGACAACATCATCGTCGCCCCCGGCGTGGCCAACGGGGCGCACCACACGCACGACTACGTCGGGAACCAGGCGAACGACGCCTTCGCCGACGACGCGGACTTCGCCGCCGGCGAGACCACCTGCCGGAACCAGGGGGACAAGTCGTCGTACTACTGGCCGGTCCTCCGCTTGCAGGACGGCACCCAGGAGTTCGACGCCGACCGGCCGGGCGGTGGCGCCGAGGGCAACGTGGGCAGGATCCTCACCGCGTCGCAGGTGACCCTGGACTTCGTGGGCAACCCGAGCGGCAAGGTCGTGACGATGCCGAAGTTCCTGCGCATCATCACCGGCGACGCGAAGGCGTTCACCAACGGAACCGCCAATGCGAACGCCGCGTGGAGCTGCACCGGCTTCGAGGACCGGCAGCTGACGGACAAGTACCCGATCTGCCCCCAGGGCAGCAGCGTCGTCCGTACGTCGAAGTTCCAGAGCTGCTGGGACGGCCGGAACATCGACAGTGCCAACCATCGTGATCACGTCGCGTTCGCCGACCCGCGGACCGGTGCCTGCCCGAGCGGCTTCCGAGCCATTCCGCAGCTGGTCCAGCGCCTGGTGTACGACGTGGACGCGCCGAGCCTGAACGACGGAGGCCGGTCGCGCCCCTTCTTCTCCGTGGACGGCTTCCCGGAGCAGTTGCACAAGCCGGTCACCGACCACGGCGACTTCGTCAACGTCTTCGACGAGAAGTTGATGAACCGGATGGTCGAGTGCATCAACACCGGCCGGAAGTGCCAGTGACCCCGACGAGTTGAGCCACCGCCCGGCCCTGTCCGCGGCTGACGAGAGTTTCCCCTTCCTGGCGCTCGGCCCGGTCGTCCCGTTGTGGGACAGACCGGGCCGGGGCGCCCTGCTGACGGTGGCGACGTACCGGCCGGCGAAGGACCCGGCACGGACCGAAAGCCCTGCGAACCACTGAAAGGCTTACGAACCGCTGACATCCCCGAGCCGCTCGGCCCGCGGGCGGATGGGCGGCCCTACGGTCGGAGCATGTTGATCCTGGTCACCGGAGGTGCGGGTTTCATCGGCTCGCACGTCGTCACCGCCCTCGTCGGCGCCGGGCACGCGGTGCGCGTCCTCGACGCACTGCTGCCCTCCGCCCACCGCACCGCGCCGCGGATTCCTCCCGGGGTGGACTGGCGGCACGCGGACGTCCGTGACAGGGCGGCCGTCACCGACGCCTTGCGGGGCGTGGACGCCGTCTGCCACCAGGCCGCGATGGTCGGCCTCGGCAAGGACTTCGCCGACGCGCCCGACTACGTAGGCTGCAACGATCTCGGTACCGCGGTGCTGCTGGCCGGCATGGCGGAGGCCGGGGTGAGGCGTCTGGTGCTGGCGAGTTCGATGGTGGTGTACGGCGAGGGACGCTACACATGCTCCCGGCACGGTGTGGTCCGGCCGGGGCCGCGCCTGGTGGCGGACCTGGAGGCGGGGCGCTTCGAACCACCGTGTCCGCACTGCGGTGAGCCGCTCACCGGCGGGCTGGTGGACGAGGAGGCGCCCGCGGACCCGCGCAACGTGTACGCCGCCACGAAGCTCGCCCAGGAGCACCTGGCCGCCGCGTGGGCGCGGGCGACGGGCGGCAGGGTGTCCGCCCTGCGCTACCACAACGTCTACGGCCCCGGCATGCCGCGCGACACCCCGTACGCCGGGGTCGCGTCCCTGTTCCGGTCCGCGCTGGCGCGCGGGGAGGTCCCGCGCGTGTTCGAGGACGGCGGGCAGCGGCGGGACTTCGTGCACGTCCGGGACGTGGCCGGGGCCAACCTCGCCGCGCTCGACGGTGTGCGGGGCCTCCCGGAGGGCGGCCTGCGGGCGTACAACGTCGGCAGCGGGGAGCCGCACACCGTGGGGGAGATGGCCACCGCGCTGGCCGCGTCGTACGGCGACCGGGTACCGGTCGTCACCGGGGAGTTCCGGCTCGGCGACGTCCGCCACATCACGGCCTCCTCACGACGTCTCCGCGAGGAACTGGGGTGGAAGCCGCAGATCGCCTTCGCGGAAGGGATGGCGGAGTTCGCGGCGGCACCCCTACGAGCCGGATGAGCCCGGCCGGGCGCCGAGTCGCCCAAGGGGAGTGACCAAGGGACCGGCCGGGCTTCCGCCGGCCGGTCCGCTCCTTCCGGACGATCACGGATCGTTCTTCCCCGACCTCAGACCGCCGCGGGCAGATGGACCTCGAACCGGCAGCCGCCCGGCACATCGGACACAGCCGCGTGCCCCTGGCGGGCAGAGCGATCCGTAAGGGCCGGCGATGTCAGCGATCCGTAAGGATGTCACATCCCTTATGCCCGTTCTGCGTTCGTAGGCTCAGTGGGGTGATCGAGACAACCCCTCCCTCCGTGGACGTCGTGCTGCCCTGCCTCGACGAGGCCGAAGCCCTGCCCTGGGTGCTGCACCGCATCCCGCCCGGCTGGCGCGCGATCGTCGTCGACAACGGCTCCACCGACGGATCCCCCGACATCGCCCGCGACCTCGGGGCACATGTGATCCACGAGCCGCGCCGAGGCTTCGGCGCCGCCTGCCACGCGGGACTGACCGCAGCCACCGCCGACGTCGTCTGCTTCTGCGACTGCGACGCCTCCCTCGACCCCCGCCTGCTGCCGGCTGTCGCCGGCCCCGTCCTCAACGGCTCCATCGACCTGACCCTGGGGCGACGCCGGCCCACCGTTCCCGGGGCCTGGCCCCTGCACGCCCGGCTCGCCAATCTCGAACTGGCACGGCTGATCCGCCGTCGTACCGGCCTGCGCCTGCGCGACCTGGGCCCGATGCGCGCGGCTCGCCGCGAAGCGCTGCTGGGCCTGGGCCTGAGCGATCGCCGCTCCGGCTACCCGCTGCAGATGGTGGTCCGGGCCGCCGACGCCGGCTGGCGCATTCAGGAGACGGACGTGCCGTACCACCCGCGTACGGGCCGCTCGAAGGTCACCGGAACCTGGCGGGGCACCTGGCAGGCGGTCCGTGACATGCGTGCCGTTCTCGCCGAGCGGCCGGCCGGGCCCGGTCACACCTCCACCGGCCCGGACACGCCGGTTGCAGGAGGCGCGCGATGAACACCGTCACGGCGGCGGCCACACTGCTGATCATCGCCAAGGAACCGGTCCCCGGCCGCGTCAAGACCAGGCTCACGCCGCCCTACACGCCGTACGAGGCGGCAGCCCTGGCGGAGGCCGCCCTCACCGACACCCTCCACACCCTGCTCCGGGTCCCGGCCCGGCGCCGGGTGCTCGTCCTCGACGGAACGCCCGGCCCATGGCTGCCGCCGGGCTTCGACGTCGTCCCGCAGGTGCCGGGAGGGCTGGACGAGCGGATCGCGGGCGCCTTCGCCCTCTGCGACGACGGGCCCGCCCTGCTGGTCGGCATGGACACCCCGCAGCTCCCCGCCGACCTGCTGGCCGATGCCGGCGGGGACGGCCACGACGCCTGGTTCGGCCCGGCCGCCGACGGCGGCTTCTGGGCTCTCGGCCTCGCCGACCCCTCCCGCGCCGGGGCTCTCGTCCGGGGCGTACCCATGTCCACCGACCGCACCGGCGCGATCCAGCGACGCAGACTAGTTGAGGCCGGGCTGACGGTCCGCGACCTCCCACTGCTGCGGGACGTCGACACCGCGTCCGACGCCGCCTCGGTCGCCGGCCTGTGTCCACCCGGCTCGCACTTCGCCACCGTCCTGCACTCGCTCGCGGAGGTGACCCGGTGAGCGGCGTAGCGGTCGGTACGGAATCCGTCGTCGAGCCGGCCGAACGAAGCGACACGGCGTCCCCGCCGCAGACCGGCCTTGAGCCGCCCGAGCGGCTCACCGTGCCCGAGCCTTCCGCCGACCGCTTCGTGACGTCCGTGGCGCCGGGCGAGCCCTGGACGGCCGACCCTTACGCCCAGGCCCTGCGCACCGGCCGGGGCCCGCTGTACCTGCGCCGCCTGGGGCCCCTCACCCCGGGGGAGGCCGAGCTGATTCCCCTGGAGGTGGAGCGCTGGTGCGCCGCCCCCGACGCCGCCGACACCAATGTGCTGGGCCGTTGCACCGGCCCCGTCCTGGACGTCGGCTGCGGTCCAGGGCGCCTGGTAGCGGCCTTGACCTCACGTGGCGTCACCGCCCTTGGCGTGGACGTCAGCCCGGCCGCCGTCGCCCGGACCCGGCGCCACGGCGGAGCCGCCCTACGGCGCTCCGTCTTCGACCGCCTGCCGGGAGAGGGCCGCTGGGGCACCGTCCTGCTGATGGACGGCAACATCGGTATCGGGGGCGACCCGGCAGCCCTGCTCACCCGCCTGCGCGACCTCCTGCGCCCCGGTGGCCGCCTCCTGGCCGAGACGGCCGACGACGACGTGGACCAGCGTCTCACCGTCCGCGTGGAGGACGCCCACGGCCGCCACGGCCGCCCCTTCCCCTGGGCACGCGTCGGCACGACCGCCCTGCTGCGCGCGGCCGACTCCACCGGCTGGATCCTCACCGGCCGATGGAGCGTCGACAGCCGCTCCCTCGTGGAGCTCCACCGCGCCACGGCGGAGCGCCAGGAGCCGGACGCGGCCCGGGACGGGGACTTCACGGCCCCCGACCCCACCCCCATAGCCGCCGAGAAGCCGCAGGTCACCGTCACGGCTGGGCTCCATGGACATCGGGGCGGTGACATGTCGTGAGCTCGCTCGCGAGGCATGGACCACCCAGCAGATCTCGGGCAACCGGTGTACGAGATCAACCCCTGCGGGCTCAGTGGGGGTGGCCGTGCGCGGTCGCGGCAGTCTGACGGAACGTCAGGCAGCAGGACCCATGGATCGATGCCGTGCTCGTGTGAACGGCGGATTTCCGGCGGACGGCCACGCCACGGGAGAAGGCGGCCTGCGCGGCCATCGGCTCCATGATCAGGGTCGTCGGGCGCCGCCCATCTCGGCGGTGAAGCCCTCGGGGTCGCTGTGGAACCCGCGGACCATGTGGTGGAACTCCCACGCTCCGGAGGAATGCCGGGTGAACTCCCCGATCGTTGCCGCGGTGGCTTCGGGGACCTGCGCGAAGTCGTCCTTGAGAAGCTCCTGGTACCCCTCGACGACCAGCACTCCGGCGTTCGATAGGGCACCGAAGGTCTTGGGGCCGGTGTTCTGGTGGATGGCCACGCCCACGACGACCCGTGCGAAGGAGGGAGCGAGGCGATCGAGTTCCAGGGTCATCACTTCCACGTAGCCGAAGCCCTGGCCGGTCTGGCTGTGCCGGCCCATGTTGATGGTGCCGTCCGGTGAGCGGCTGTCGAAGTGCACGACGTACACCGGCGGCCCGTACGGCGCGTTCGCCGAGTAGGTCGTGGCGATGATGTCGAGATGGTGAGGTGGCTGATTCCAGGGACTCGGGTCCCACTTGAGCCGTACCTCGGCCTTCCCCACGCCCTGGCTGTCGCCGCTCACCGGATCGCTGCCTCTCCCCTGTCAACCCCCGTGGCGGGGTGGTCCCCGCATGGGGAAGTATGGCTCTCGGCCATCGTGTCGAATCCTTGTGCCGAAAACAGGCCGCCGACGATCATCACCTGCCCGTGCCCGTGCCCGTGCCCCTGCCCGTGCCCGGGCAAAGGGTTCCGCGCCCTGCCGGTCCGCGCGCAAGGCCGACCAGGCGGCCGCCCTGGGAGCCGGCGATGTGCACGTGCTGGAGCTTGTCGCCCGCGTGACGCATCATCGCCGCGATGTCCGCCGCGCCGTCCCGCGGATCGCAGGCGGAGCGGTCACCGACCGTCGGCCGAACGGTCACTTGTCCCAGATCTTGCGGTACGCCTCCCGGTATCCCACCCCGTCCCAGGACAGAGCGCCGCCGCTGTTGGCGGCGGTGCTGATGTGAACGGGTGCCACGTACCGGCTGGCCGGCTCCCCGGCGAAGGCCCGGTTGAACTCGTCGATGATCTGCCAGCCCTGCTCGGACAGCGGTTCGGGCACGGTGGCGGCCTGGAACCGTCTGCCGTTGATGCGCTCGAAGGCCGACGGATCGCCGTCGCCCGCACCGATGTTGTAGGGGGCGCCGGCGCCGTCCCTGCCCTTGGCGCGCAGGGCCGCGGCCGCGTGGTCGAAGTAGAGGTCGTTGATGGCGACGGAGTGGGTCCACTCGTCGCCGTGGCGGTCGAGGAGCGACGAGACCACCTTGAGGGTACGGCTGTTGGCCTGAGGGATGGGGATGTCCTCGTAGCTCAGCAGCCTGATGTCGGAACAGGTGGAGAGTTCCTTCCTGATCAGGTCGGACTTGCGCTTCGCGAACGGTATGGACGCGTCCGTGAACAGGACGACACCGGCGCGGCCCCGGGAGCGGGCGATGATCCAGTCGGCGCTGATCCTCGCGACGTCCTCCACCTCGGTGGTGACATTGGTGAAGAGTTCGGGGCTTCTGCTGGGCCCCGGAGCGGTGACCGCGTGCCAGCCGACCAGGGGGATGCCCGCGGCGTTGGCCCGGTCGACCTGGCGGGGCGTGGACTTCGGGTCGAACCCTCCGATGACGATGCCGGACGGCCTGAGCGCGAGGGCCTCGTCGAAGGCGTCGCGCAGACCCTCCGGCGTGCCCTGCCCGTTGATGGTGCGTACGTCCCAGCCGATGACCTCGGCGGCCTCCTGGACACCCCTGGCGACACCGGCGACGCCCGGGTTGGTCAGGGTCTGGGCGATGTAGACGATGGTCTTGTCCGCGGCGGCCGCGGGACCCGTGGTGGGGCCGGACCAGGGGGCGTCGACGTCCTCGGCCTTCTTGACGACGCGCTTGGCGGCGGCGAGGACCGAAGGGCAGCCGGGCTCCGCGGGCGCCGGGGAGTGGGTGCCGGACGCGGCGCTGCCCGAACCCTGCTCGCAGCCGGTCGACAGGGTGGCGGTCACTGCCAGAAGCACGGCTGCCGTCACGGCCGTCCTGCGGGTGTGGTGCACGGGATCTCCTCACGGAACACGACACGAACGGGACCTGCATGGGGGGAGGAGGGGGACGGTCGTGAGGGCGACGACGGTCCCGGCGCACGGCCTGACGTCAGGTGACCCGAACGCGACACCCTGGGCGTGCTGGGGTGGGAATGTAGCAGGCACCCGGTGCGGCTGCAGGCCACCCACGGTGCAGAGGTGATCTACGCGCGGTGACCTGGAAATGATCCGATTTCGTGATCAACGGTTATAGAACGACCCCTTGTCAACGCCCGCACAGACGGTACTCTCTCACAGCCAGTTCCGGACATGTGACCGAATGTGTCTGCTCTGGCGGGAGTGGACTCCGTCTGCGCGCGTCCGCTCCCCGGTGCCGGCGCGGTCCGGAGACAACGGCACCCGGTCACCGCTCAGAAGCCCGTCGAAGGAGGCCCGGGTGCCCGCGAACACCGTGGACCCATCGCCCGCACTCGCCACGCCCGAACCCGTGGGCGGCGCGCCCCGGTTGCGGCGGCACGCCGTGTCCCTCCTCGACCGCTGGCCGTTCCGGCGCAAGCTGAACATCCTGGTGATCGCACCGGTCGCGGTCGTCGGCGCACTGCTCGGCGTCGGCATCGGCGGCCAGGTGGAGCAGGCCCGGGAGGCCGACCGGACCGAGGCCCTGGTGCGGGACAGCGAGCAGGTCACGCGGCTGATCAACGACGTGCAGGCCGAGCACAGGCTGGCGCTCGTGCTGTCCGTCCGGTACGACTCGGCCCGCCCCGGGGCCGAGCCCCCCTCGACCGCCGAGTACCGCAAGGCACAGCGCGACACCGACGCGCAGATCGCGGCCGTGCGCTCCGCGTTCGGGTCGAGCCTGCCGAAGGAGGAGGCGCAGGGCCTGGACTACCTCCGCGACCTCGCCGTACTCCGGGACAAACTGGCACGCGGATACGTTCCCGCAGCGGACATCGACCCCGCCTACGCCGCGGCGGTCGACTACCTGCTCGACGGGATCGGGCTGGATGACCTCTCCGGCAGTTCCTCCTCCTCGGTCATCACCATGCTCGACACGGTGCTGCGCGCCGACGCCGCGCACGCGGCCTTCGAGAGCGCCGTGTTCTCCGCCCAGAGCCGCGATGCCAACGCGCTCACCGAGTACAGCCGCGCGGTCGGCGCCCACGAGCTCTACCGGCACCACGCGGCCCGTTTCGAACGCATCGCCACCCCGGCGCAGGTACTGCTCCTCGACGGCATCGAACGCGCCGCGGAACAGAACGGCATCGAGTCGCAGTTCGCGGAGCTCCAGATCGATCCGGCGGCGTTGCAGGGCCGTACTCCGGCGCAGCTGCGCGAGGGGATCACCACCGCGGGCAAGCAGGCGGAGACCCGCCTGGAGACCACCGGGGCACTGATCGAGCAGATCGCCGCGCGGGCCGACGCCGCGTCCGCGAGCGCCCTGCGCAAGGCGCTGCTCATGATCGGCCTGGCCGTGCTGGGCTTCGCCGTCTGGCTGCTCTTCTCCGTCCTGGTCCGGCGCTCGGTCCTGCGCCCGGTGCGGGCCCTGACCGACGCGGCCCAGCAGGTCGTCGACGTCGCGGGAGAGGAACTCGCACGGGTCGCGGACGACGACGCCGCCGACGGCACTCCGCTGCGGACCCGGCCCATACCGGTCCCGGTCCGCGACGAGATCGGTGAGCTGGCCGAGGCGTTCAACCAGGTCCAGGTCACCGCCGCCCAACTGCTGGAGCGCCAGGTGCAGAGCCGTCGCAACGTCGCCGAGATGTTCGGCAACGTGGGGCGCCGCGTCAGCAACCTGACCTCTCGTCAGCTCCTGCTGATCGACGCGGTGGAGCGCGAGGAGACCGACCCGAACCTCCTGGAGCAGCTCTACCGCATCGACCACATCGCCGTACGCCTCCAGCGCAACGCGGACAGCCTGATGCTGCTGGCCGGCCTCCGGGAGACCGCCGTCAAGGCCCGTCCGGCCGGCCTCGCCAACGTCATCCGGGCCGCGCTCGGCCAGATCGAGGGGTACCAGCGGGTGTCCCTGCGATCGGAGACGGAGGTCACCATCGCGCCCGACCTCCATGACGACCTGACGTTGATGCTCGCCGAACTGCTGGAGAACGCGGTCGCGTTCTCCCCGGCCGACGCCGCGGTGGAGGTGACCGTCCGGCCCGGCACCGATGTCACCGCGGACGGCGGAGCGCTGATCGAGGTCATCGACCACGGCATGGGCATGAGCGCGGAACGGCTCAGCGAGGAGAACGCCCGCCTGGTCCGCCGGGAACGCCTCGACCTGGTGCCGACGAAGGTGCTCGGCCTCTTCGTGGTCGGAGCCCTCGCCCGGCGCTGGGGCATCCGGGCGGCCCTCAGCCGCACCCCGGGCGGCGGCGTCACCAGTACCGTCTGGATCCCCTCCACGCTCCTGCTCGCGATGAGCCCCGTGTCCCCGACGCCCGCCTCCGAACCGGCCTTCGCTCCGGCCCGGGAACGCTCGGCGACCGGCGCCCCGGGCAGGCGGGGACCGGAGCCGGGCGCTCTCCCGTCGAAGTCCGCCACCGCCGTCCCCCTCCTGCAACGCCGCCCGGTGATCCCGTCGCCGGACGGCCGGCTGCCCCGGCGTACCGGAACGGGCCGCGGCCGCGGCTCCGGCGAACCGTCGCAGGAGTCCCCCAGCCCGCTGCGGCGGCGGGTCCGGGGCGCCACGCTCGCCATGACCACACCGCCGCCCGACCGGGCCCTCCCGACGGTGCTGCGCCCCGTCGACGCCGAGGCCGTCCGTTCGGAACTCGACGAGTTCGAGGACGCCGTGCGCAGGGCGGAACGGGACAGCGGCACCGCTCCGCCCCGCCCCGCGGAGGAACGATCATCCACGCCAGAACAGCAATCCCAGAAGGAGTCGGGCCAGTGACCACGTCGACAGGTGACAGCCGTTCCGAGCAGAAGGAACCAACGGACCTGCGAGCCGCCGCGGCCGACTTCACCTGGCTGCTCGACCGGTTCGCCGCGGAGACCGCCGGGGTCGTCGACGCCATCGCGGTGTCGTCCGACGGGCTGCTGATCGCGGCCTCGCAACTGCGTGACCAGGCCGACTCCGAGCGGCTCGCGGCGATCGTCTCCGGCCTCACGAGCCTCGCCGCCGGTGCCTCCGGGAACTACGGCCTGGGCGCCCTCAACAAGGTCATCATCGACCTGGAGGGCGGCCATGTGCTCGTGTCGGCGATGGGCAGCGGCGCCGTCCTCGGAGTGGTCACGTCGAAGGAGGCGAAGCTCGGGACCATCGCCTACGAGATGGCTCTCTTCGCCAACCGGGCCGGGGGCGCGCTCACCCCTCAACTGGTGCTCGAACTGAAGAACAACGTCGGCGCCACGTCGGCCGGCTGAGCCCCGAGGAGGGATGGTGATGGCCGTCAGCGGACCACAACCTCACGAGATGTCAGAGGACGGGGACGGCTCGCCCGAGCCCGTGGGCCGCGCCCCCGCGATCCGGCCGTTCCTGCTGACCGCCGGCCGGGTCTCGGGCGGCGGCACCGGGACCGTGCTGCCGCTGGAGAGCCAGGTCGTGGCCACCTCGGACGGGCTGTCCGTCCTCCGCTCCCTCACGTTCGAGCACCGTGACATCGTCGTCTGCTGCCAACAGCCGCAGTCGGTGGCGGAACTGGCCGCCCGCCTGCGGCTGCACCTCAACGTCGTCCGGGTACTGGCCGAGGACCTGTGCGCCGCCGGCCATCTGGCGGTCTACGTACCGAACACCAGGACCACCCAGGACATCTCTGTACTGCGAAGGGTCATCGATGGTCTCCGTGCCGTACCCGACTCACGGGGCACACTCCGCAACAGCGGTTGAACAGCCGCCGCTGCCGGTCAAGCTCGTCGTCGCCGGCGGTTTCGGCGTGGGCAAGACCACCGCCGTGGGCGCGATCTCCGAGATCAGGCCGCTCACCACCGAGGCGGCGATCACCGAGGTCGCGGCCGGGGTGGACGACCTCACACACACCCCGGGCAAGACCACCACCACCGTCGCCATGGACTTCGGCTGCATCACCATCGACCCGACGCTGAAGCTGTACCTCTTCGGCACGCCGGGACAGGAACGGTTCGGCTTCATGTGGGACGACCTGGTCGAGGGAGCACTCGGCGGCCTCGTCATCGTGGACACCCGCCGGCTGGACGACTGCCACGCGGCCGTGGACTACTTCGAGCACAAGGACATCCCGTTCGCGGTGGCCGTCAACGCGTTCGACGGGAAGGTCGAGCACGAGCTGGAAGAGGTGCGGTGGGCGCTGGACCTGACCGAGCACGTCCCGCTGTTCGTGTTCGACGCGCGGGAGACGGGATCGGTCAGGGACGCGCTCCTGGTGGTCCTGCACATCGCCCTGGCCCGCGCCGAGAACGCGGCCGCGGGGGCTGACGGTTCGTGACGTGCCCCGCGCGTCACGGGCCGTCGCCCTGCGGTCCTGCGGTCCTGCGCCCCGTCGGCCTCGCGGCCCTTGGTGCCCGCGTGACCTTCCCGCCCGGCGCTGTTCGCGTCCCGGACCCCGGTCGGCCACACCTGTGCCATGCCCCCTTCCCCGGCGTTCGTTCCTCTTGGACCATTCCCCGGGGGCTCTCGTAGCACCCCCGGCGCGCAGGTCACATCCGACGCACCACGTCAGGACAAGAGGTCACCCACCCATGCCTGAAGTCAACCGGCGGCGATTCCTCCAGGTGGCGGGCGCCACCACGGCGTTCACCGCTCTGTCGGCCAGCATCCGACGGGCCGCGGCACTCCCCGCGCACCACGACTCCGGCACCATCGAGGACGTCGAGCACATCGTCGTCCTCATGCAGGAGAACCGGTCGTTCGACCACTACTTCGGCTCACTGAGAGGCGTACGCGGCTTCGGTGACCCGCACCCGGTCACGCTGGACAGCGGGAGGACGGTGTGGCACCAGTCGGACGGCACCCGGGACATCCTGCCGTTCCACCCCGAGGCCGACGACCTCGGCATGCAGTTCCTGGAGGGCCTGCCGCACGGCTGGTCCGACGGGCACGCCGCCTACAACGGCGGCAAGTACGACAAGTGGGTGCCCGCCAAGGGCACCACGACGATGGCGTACCTGACCCGCGAGGACATCCCGTTCCACTACGCCCTCGCCGACACCTTCACCGTCTGCGACGCCTACCACTGCTCGTTCATCGGCTCCACCGACCCGAACCGCTACTACATGTGGTCCGGCCACACGGGCAACGACGGCACCGGCGGCGGCCCCGTCCTCGGCAACGACGAACTCGGCTACGGCTGGACGACCTACCCCGAGCGCCTCGAAGCCGCCGGGATCTCCTGGAAGATCTACCAGGACATCGGCGACGGTCTGGACGCGGCCGGCTCCTGGGGCTGGATAGCCGACGCCTATCGCGGCAACTACGGCGACAACTCCCTGCTCTACTTCAACCGGTACCGCAACGCCAAGCCCGGTGACCCCTGGTACGACAAGGCCCGCACGGGTACGAACGTCAAGGCCGGCGACGGCTACTTCGATCAGCTGAAGGCGGACGTCGAGGCGGGCCGGTTGCCGCAGATCTCCTGGATCGCGGCGCCCGAGGCGTTCTCCGAGCACTCCAACTGGCCCTCGAACTACGGTGCCTGGTACATCGCGCAGGTCCTGGACGCGCTCACCGCCGACCCGGACGTGTGGGCGCGGACGGCGCTGTTCATCACCTACGACGAGAACGACGGGTTCTTCGACCACGTCGTGCCGCCGCTGCCGCCGCGCTCGGCCGCGCAGGGCAGGTCGACCGTCGACGTCGGCCCCGACCTCTTCGCCGGGAGCGCCACACATGCGGCCGGGCCGTACGGGCTCGGCCCGCGGGTGCCGATGCTGGTGGTGTCACCCTGGAGCAGGGGCGGGTTCGTGTGCTCCGAGACGTTCGACCACACGTCGATCCTGCGTTTCATGGAGCGCCGGTTCGGGGTGCGGGAGCCGAACATCTCGCCGTGGCGGCGAGCCGTCTGCGGTGACCTGACCTCCGCGTTCGACTTCTCCCGCAAGGACGGCCGGCCGGCCGCGCTGCCCGACACGGACGGGTACGAGCCACCGGACCGCGAACGGCACCCCGACTACCGGCCGACCGTCCCGGCCACCTCCGGCGTCCCGCGCCAGGAACGGGGGCTGCGTCCCGCCCGGCCGCTCAAGTACGCGCCCAGGGTGGACGGTTCGGCCGATCCGGCAGCCGGGACCTTCACCCTCACGTTCGCCTCCGGGGCGAAGGCCGGCGCCGCGTTCCTCGTCACCTCAGGCAACCGTACGGACGGACCGTGGACGTACACCACCGAGGCGGGCAGGACGCTCTCGGACACCTGGAACTCGGCGCACTCGGGCGGCTCGTACGATCTGACGGTCCACGGCCCCAACGGCTTCCTGCGCGTCTTCAAGGGGCCGGGCAAGGAGGCGACCGGCCTGGAGGTCACCGCGCGGCACGTCGGCGGCGACGTGGAGCTGACCTTCGCCAACAAGGGTTCCGCCGCGGTGCTGCTGAAGATCCGCAGCGGCTACGGCGCCGGCCAGGGGCGTACGGTCAGGGTCCGGGCCGGCGCCACCGTCCGGCGCATCGTGGACCTCCGGGCGAGCCACCGCTGGTACGACCTCACGGTCACCGCCGAGGCGGCACCCGGCTTCCTGCGGCGGTTCGCGGGCCATGTGGAGAACGGCCGCGTCGGCGTCAGCGACCCGGCACTGGGTCGACGGCCCGGGGCGTGACCCCTCCGGGAGGGCGCCGCTGAGCCCGGGGGAACCGCGGTCGAGCGTCCGCGCGCACGTCGTGGCCGTTCGCGCGGTTCCCCGCCTCCTCGAGGTGCGGAGCCCCGCCGTCCTGCGATGGCGGCGCCGCGGGTGTGGTCGAGCGGCGTGGCGACACCCTGTCGGCGCCGGTACGCCGCCCCCGGTCTCAGAGGGAGGTCAGCTTCGGGAGCAGCGGCGGTTCCGTGGGGGCCTGCCGGGGTTCCAGGGCCAGGACCGCGGCCACCGGGTGGGGCCCGTCGGCCGGGTGCGGGTGCGGGGCGGAGCGGGGCGCGCGGGTCAGGAGGACCACGCCCCGGCCCGCCACCACGGCTCCGGCCACGGCGAGGAGGATGCCCGCCGCGCCGCCCCGCAGGCCCTCGCCCAGCAGGGACAGGCCGATCACGGCGGCGGCGACGGGATTCGCCAGGGTCACCACCGCGAGCGGCGCGCCCAGACCGCCCCGGTAGGCCGTCTGGGAGAGGAACAGGCCGCCCACGGCAAAGGCCGCGACCAGCAGGGCCACGACGACGACCTCGACGCTGAGCAGCGGACCCGAGGGATCGGTCGCGGCCACCGTCACCGTCTGGGTCAGGGCCGACGCGACCCCGGACGCCACGCCGGAGGCGGTCGCATGCCGCAGCCCCGGCTCGGCGCCGCGACGGGACAGCAGCCCGATCAGCGCGGCCGTGGCCCCGGCGACGGCGACCGCCTCCGGCACGCTCAGCACGTCGTCCGGCGCGGAGCCGGACGCGGTGACCAGGATCGCCGCGAGCCCCACCAGCGTGAGCGCCGTACCGCGCCACTCCACCGCGCCGACCCCTCGCCCCGCCAGCCGGGCCCCCAGCGGCACCGCCGCCACGAGGGTGAGCGCGCCCAGCGGCTGGACCACGGTCAGCGGACCGTACTTCAGGGCGACCACGTGCAGCAGTGCGGCGCCGCCGTTGAGCGCGACCGAACCCCACCAGGCGCCGCTGGCCAGCATCCGCCGTACTCCGGTGCCGGCGCCGCGGGACGCGAGCCGCTCCTGGGCCACGGCGGCGCCCGCGTAGGCGACGGCCGAGACCAGGGAGAGGGCGACGGCCACGAGCGTGGCGTTCACCGCCCCGCTCCGACCAGGACGGGTCCCTCGACCGGGGCGATCCCCATCGGTCGCGGGCCGGTCGGGGCCACGTGCCGCGGGACCCGGATCACCGCCAGGACGATGCCCAGCAGCACGCCCGCCGCGAGCGCGTCCAGCCAGTAGTGGTTCGCGGTGCCGACGATCACCAGCAGCGTGACCAGCGGGTGCAGCAGCCAGAGCGCGCGCCACCGGGAGCGGGTCGCGGCGATCAGCCCGATCGCGACCATGAGGGCCCAGCCGAAGTGGAGCGAGGGCATCGCCGCGAACTGGTTCGCCAGGGAGTCGGTCGCCGGGCCGGCCGAGTACACCGTCGGCCCGTACACCTGGCCGGTGTCGACGAGACCCGCCGCCTCCAGCATCCGGGGTGGTGCCAGCGGGAACGCGAGATGGAGCAGCAGGGCGGCGGCGGTGAGGGCCGCCAGAACCCGGCGGGCCCACACGTAGTGCGCGGGGCGCCGCAGGTACAGCCAGACCAGGAAGGCCGCGGTGGCCGGGAAGTGGACGGTCGCGTAGTAGACGTTCGCCAGGTGGACCAGCGTGTCGCCGTGGAGCAGCGCGGCCTGCACGGCCGCCTCGCCCGGCAGGCCGAGCGCGCGCTCCCACTCCCGGACGCGGTCGGCGTTGCGGAAGGCCTCGGCGGTGTGCGCGCTCGTCAGCAGCCGTCCCGACTTGTAGAGGAGGAAGAGACCTGCGACGAGCAGGAGCTCACGGACAAGGGGCGGTCGCGGTGTCGCGGCGGCCGGCCCCTCCGAAGGCGCGGCGCGGCATTCCATCCCCCGGCCCTTTCACTGACGGCGCTGGTGGCGCTGGTTCCCTTGGCGGCACAACGATCGACACGGACGCGTACCGACACGGACCTGTTCCGACACGGACCTGTTCCGATACGGACCTGTTCCGATACGACTTGGTTCCGATACGCGAGTGTACCGATACGCCACTGTACCGAAACTGGAGGGTATCGATACGGTGCTGTACCGATACGTTCGCGTTCCGGTACAGTGGCGTATCGACAGGCGCAGGGATGTGACCCGACCGAAGGAGACGAGAGTCATGACGTCGCAGGCCGCGGACGGGCCGGACACGGCCGTCGCCTCGCGCCGCTCCAAGATCACGCCTGAGCGTGAGCAGGAGTTCTTCGACGCCGTGCTCGAACAGATCCGTGAGTGCGGCTATGACTCGGTGACCATGGAGGGCGTCGCCGCGAGCACCCGGTGCAGCAAGTCCACGCTCTACCGGCAGTGGAAGAACAAGCCCCAGTTCGTGGCCGCGGCGCTGCGGGCCCGCCGCAGCGTGCGGTTCGGCGGTATCGACACCGGCTCCCTCCGCGGCGACATGTGCGAAGTGGCCCGGCAGGCGAGCGAGGGGTTCGCCCTGGAGGGCCGGATCTACCAGGCCCTCGGCCAGGCTGTCGTCCAGGACGAGGAGCTGCGGGCGGCATTGCGCGACGCCCTGATCGAGCCCGAGATCGACGCCCTCAGGACGATGATCGACCGTGGTGTCGCCCGGGGCGAGGTCCCCGCCGGACATCCGGCGCTGGAGTTCGTCCCCGCCCAGATCTTCGGTGTCCTGCGGGCCCGCCCGGTGCTGGAGGGCCGGGACGCGGACGAGACGTACATCATCCGATTCATGGAGGCGGCCGTGTTCCCGGTGCTCGGCCTCACCTGAGACTCGGGCCGCCGTTCATGGAATGACCGGACGGCGACCCGACCGCGCCGCACCGTGGGGACGGGGGCGGCGCGCACCCCCCCGGCCGGGTGGGGTTCCTCTTGAGCGGAGAGGAACCCCGCCCGGCCGACTCACACGTCCTGGCCGCTGCCGCCGCCGGTGATCGCCGCCTTCTTGATGCCCTTGGTGATGTCGTCGATCACCGACTGCTCGGGCGCCTCGTCGCTGACGTCGATGCCGAAGCGCACCACGACGAGCCGCGAGGAGTCGGCCGGGGACGGGAACGCGAGCGACTCGACATAACCGTCGTCGCCCTTGCCGGTGGCCACCTTCCAGCGGACCAGATAGCCCTTCTCGCCGGCCACGGTCACCGCCTTGGAGGCCAGCTCCTTGTGCGAGCTGATCTTGCCGTAGCCCTCGCTGCCGTAGGCGTCCTCGGCGTTCTTGGCGATGTCCTCCTTGGCGGCCGCCTCGGCGGTGGTGGCCTTCAGGTTCAGCTCCTCGGCGGGCATCGAGTAGGCGCCGCCGCGCGTACAGGTCTTGGATGGGTCGGCGGGGCACTTGTACGACGCCTCCGTCACGACCTGCGCGCCGACCGGCAACGACGAGGCGATCCACCCCTCGGGCACGGGGATGCTGATGCCGCTGACCGAGTCGGTGGCGTACCCGTCCTCGGTCTGCGGAGGCCGCCCCGACCCGTCCGGCGCCGGCGACTGCCCGCCGGAGCCACCGGAACCCCCCGAGCCGCCGGGCCCGTCCTGGCCGCCGGAGCCGCCCCCCGGCCCGCCGTCGCCGCCCCGGCCGTTCTGCCCTCCGGAGCCCTGTGACGTCGTGCTGCCGTCGCTGCCGCCGTCGTTGCCGACCAAGGCGTACGCGCCGATCCCGATGCACGCCAGAACCGCGACGGCCACGGCGACGGCTATGCCCGTGCGCAGCCCTCGCTTGGGGGCCGGGGGACCGTAGGCCGGGTATCCGGGATACGCCGGTGCGGCGGTGGGCGGATACGGCCCCGCGCCCGGCGGGAAGGCCGGGGGCCCGAACGTTCCGGCCGAGCCCACGGGCCGGACCTGGTCCGTCCACGCCCTGCCGTCCCACCAGCGCTCGGTGGGCGGCGCGTCATTCGTCTGGCCGGGGTCGGGGTACCAGCCGGGAGGAGTCACCTGCGTCATGACGCCACCGTATGAGGCCGGAGTGAAAAGGGGATGAGAGGGGACCGGAATTCGCCGCGCCGAGCGCCGTTCTGAACCCTTGGTGAGCTTTCGTGCGATGGTCTGGTTTGCGCCGATGGCAACGAAGGTGGCCTTGGGGCGGCACCCCCGAGCGACGCCCGCGAGCAGCCGACGCGGCCGGATCTCCTGGACCGTGCCCCGCCCGGCCGGGGCGCCGTTCACCTCGTACGCCGCGCGCCCGCCCGTGCCGTCCCGCGCCACCGCGTCGATCGGCGCACACAACGGCACGGTGTCGAAGACGGTGCCGTCGGACGCGGTGACCTGACGATGCCCCGAGGATCAGCGCCGCGGGTGTCCCCGGCCGCCCACGCGGCCACACCGGGTCGAACAGGCCCACCACGGGCACGCTCCGCCCCGCCCGCCCATGAAACACCCTGGTGCCGGCGGCTCCTGACGAACCGGCACCTCGCGCCCGCGAAACCGGTCCCCGCTCGCGACAGGTTGACGGCCCGTCACGTCGGCCACGGCAGGTGGGCGGCCGGAAGCGTCGCCCGACGGCCGTCCCGTGTCACCCCGGACGGCGGGAGGAGCCCCGACGAGCCTCCACTTCTGCCGCCGGACGGCTACGCTCGATGACCTGTACGTCGTTTGGGCGACCTGGGGAGGTAGCGGGATGACGGAGGCACGGCCCGACACGGCCGCCTCGGCTTCCCTGTGGGAGCGCGACGCGGAGATCGCCGCGATCACGGAAGCGATCGAGGGACTCTGCGCCGACCCGACCTCACCCGGCAGGGTCCTGGTCTTCCGGGGCGAGGCGGGCATCGGCAAGACCGCCCTCCTCACCGAGGCGCGCCGTATCGCCGAGGAACGCGGCTGCACGGCCTGGTACGCGCGCGGCGGCGAGACCATCACCTCCGTCCCGTTCAACGTCGTGCGCCAGCTGCTCCAGCCCGCGCTGCTGGAGCTGCTGGACGGCGAGACCCCTGACCACCGGTGCGACTGGTACGACATCGCGGGCCCCGCCCTCGGCCTCGCCGAACCGGGCGAGGCACCCGCCGACCCCCGGCACGTGTGCGACGGCCTCGTCGCCGCCGTGAGCCGGCTCGCCCGCAGGACCTGGCCGCTCGTGCTGCTGATCGACGACGCCCACTGGGCCGACCAGGAGACCCTGCACTGGCTGTCCGCGCTCACCGGACGGCTGGCCGAGATGTGCGTCCTCGTCGTGATCGCCCGCCGCCCCGGTGAGGCCACCGGGGAACGAGCCCGGTGTCTGCGGGAGATCGCCGCCGCGGCCGGCCCCGTGACGAAGATCAGCGCGCTCACGCCCGACGCCACCGCCGGGCTCACCCGCACCACGGTCGGCGAGCACGCCGACGACGCGTTCTGCCGCGAGGTGTGGGCGGTCACCGGGGGCAACCCGTACGACACCGTCGAACTCCTCGCCAAGGTCAAGGACAGCCGGCTCCACCCGGTCGAGGACTCCGCCGCCGAACTGCGCGCCCTCAACAGGGCGGCCCGCGGCCACGGACTCGTCGCCCGCCTGGAGGAACTCGGCGTCGAAGCCACCCGGTTCGCCTGGGCGGCCGCCATCCTCCACACCGGCATCACCGTGGAGATCGTCGCCCGCCTCGCCGGGCTGCCCGCGGACCGGGCGCGGGAGTGCGCCGAACTGCTCACCCAGGCCCGCATCCTCACCGCGCCCGATCCGGCCAACCGCCAGCCCGACGACGGCGACCTGGTGTTCGTCCACCCCCTGATCGCCACCGCCGTCTACGACTCCATCCTGCCCAGCGTCCGCACCGCGTTCCACGGCGTCGCCGCGACCGTCCTCACCGAGTCCGGGCGCGGCCCCGCGGCGGCCTCCCGCCACCTCCTGGAGGTCCTCCCGGACGGCGAGTCCGAAGTCGTCGAACAACTCCGGGCCGCCGCGACCGAGCACCTCGCCGTCGGCGCCCCCGAAGCGGCCCGCCGCTGCCTGGAACGCGCGCTCCAGGAACCGCCCCGGCCCGACGTCCGCGTACGCGTCCTGTACGAACTCGGCTGCGCCACCCTCCTCACCGCCCCCGCCAGGACCGTCGAATACCTCCGCTCGGCCCTCGCCGAACCCGGCCTCGACAGCACGGAACGGGTGGACGCGGTGTTCCGGCTCTCACAGGCGCTCGTCCACAACGACCAACTGGGCGAAGCCGTCCGCACGGTCGAGGCGGAGGCCGCCCGGCTCGAACCGGGGCCGGCCCGAATGCGGCTGCAGGCCGCGCGCTACATGTGGGAGGGCATCCACGCGGGCGAGGAGGCGTCCCCGAACCGCTCCCGGGAACTCGCGGAACTCGCCGCGACCTGCACCGGCCGCGACAACTCCGAACGCGCACTGCTCATCCTGCGGAGCTTCGACGCGATGGCCCGCGGCGAGAACGCCGAGGTGGTCGTCGAGCACTGCGACCGCGCCCTGGTCAACGGCAGGCTCGCACCCGGACTCGGCTGGACCGACACCGAGTGGGGCATGGAACTGCTGCTGATGCTCACCACGTCATACGCCTACGCCGACCGCCTCGACCGTGCGGAGAGCCTGTGCACGGAGGCCCTGCGCACCTACGAGTCCGCCGGATGGAGCGGCGGCCATCTGGCGCTGGCCCACGCCTATGTCGCGCTCGCCCACCGCAGGCGGGGCCGCCTCAGGGAGGCCGAGGCGTCCCTGCGCGAGTCGCTGGTGTTCGCCGAGCGGGTCGGGCGGGGTCTTCCCCTGTTCTGGACGTCGACCTGCAACCTCATCGACACGCTGCTCGCCCGCGGCCATGTCCAGGAGGCATGGGAGGTCGCCGAGAGGAACGGCTTCGCGCCCCCGTACCCGTCGCCCATCGTGCTGCCCGACCCGCGTTCCGTCCGGGGCAGGCTGCTCCTCGCCGTCGGCCGCACCGAGGACGGCATCAACGAACTGGAGGCCGCGGAGAAGGCGGCGGACGCCCGCGGACACCACAACACCGTCCTCGTCCCCTGGGGCGGCGACCTCGCCCGCGCCCTCGCGGGCGTGGACCCGCGACGCGCCGTGGAGATCGCCGGCCTCGTGCGGCGCCGCGCCGAACGCTACGGCACGGACACCGCCATCGGGGAGGCGCTGCGTGTCGAGGCCGCCCTCGCCACCGGCAGGCAGGCCGCCAACCTCTACGCCAAGGCCGTCACCTACCTCGAAGCCTCACCCTCCGCCTACGAACACGCCGCGGCCCGCGTCGAGTACGGCATCGCCGTCCGCTCCGCCACGGAACTCCGACGGGGGCTCACCCTCGCCGAGTCCTGCGGCGCGGACGGTATCGCCGAGCAGGCCCGGGAGGCCCTCGTCGCGCTCGGCTAGGACCCTTCTTGGTCGTGCTCCTCCTCCGCGAGTACCCGCTGGGCCGTCGCGAAGGCCGAGTTGGCCGCCGGGACGCCGCAGTAGACGGCCGTCTGAAGGAGGACGGCACCGATCTCGTCGGGGGTGAGGCCGTTGCGGCGGGCCGCTCGGATGTGCATGGCCAGTTCGTCGTAGTGACCGTGGGCGACCAGGGCGGTCAGGGTGATCATGCTGCGTTCGCGCCGCGAGAGGGTGGGGTCGGTCCAGATCTCGCCCCAGGCGTAGCGGGAGATGAAGTCCTGGAAACGGGCGGTGAAGGGCGACTGATAGGACTGGGCGCGGTCCACGTGCGGATCGCCGAGCACCTGGCGGCGCACCTCCATGCCGTGCCGGGGGTACCCGTCGAAGTGCGTGCGCAGCGCGGCCAGCACCGCCTCCGGGCGTTCGGCGGGCGCGAGATGGGACGCGCCTGGGACTTCCGTGAGCGACGAGCCCGGCACCGCGTCCGCGATCTCCCGCAGATGGGCGGGCGGAGTCGCCGGGTCCTCGCGGCCGGCGATCAGCAGGGTCGGAGCCGTGATCCCGGGCAGCGCGTCACGGATGTCGAAGGAGGCGAGCGCGTCACAGCACGCGGCGTACGCCTCCGGGTCGGCCCTCCGGTGGTCGTCGACCAGCTCCGGCACGGTGAACCCGGGGGTGAACCACCGGGCGTCGGCGGTCCCGGCGAGCCCGGCCAGCCCGTCCCTGCGCACCAGCTCGGCCCGGTCCCGCCACGGCTTCTCCCCGTTGAAGTGGGACGAGGAGCAGATCACCGCGAGGGACGAGATCCGCTCCGGGTGGTGCGCGGCGAGATGCAGACCCACCGCTCCGCCGAGCGACACTCCCGCGTACGCGAACCGCTCGATGTCCAGCGCGTCCGCCAGGGCCAGCACCAGGGCGGCCAGGTCGCCGACCGTCGCCCCGGCGGTGATCAGCTCGGCCGGAGAACCGCCATGGCCCGGCAGGTCCCAGCGGATCACGCGGTGGGTGATGGACAGCTCGGGGGCCACCTTGTCCCACAGCCTGGTGGAGGTGCCGAGGGAGGGGCCGAGCAGCAGCGGGGGAGCGGAGGCCGGGCCCTCCGCACGGTGGTTGAGCAGTGTGTCCGTCAAGGTCGCTCCAGGGCACGGTCGGTGAGGTCACCGGCACAGCCGGTGTAGCGGGCGGGATCGGTGAGGTCCGCCAGGTCGAGATCCTTCAGTTCCGGTTCCTCGGCCAGTAGTTCGCCCAGGGGGCGACCCTCGGCGTGGACGCGCCCGGCGGTCCGGGTGAGCAGCTCCTTGGCGCGGGCCCGGCCGAGCACCGGCGTCAGCTCGGCGGCCAGCCGCTCGGAGACGATCAGCCCGTGGGTGAGACCGAGATGGCGCCGCATGGCGTCCGCGTCCACCCGGAGCCCCCGGGTGAGCTCCACCGCGTCCCGCGCGGCGCCCCCCACCAGCCGGAGCAGATCACGCAACGGCTCCCACTCGGCGTGCCACGACCCGGCGGGCCGCTCGTCCTCGGCGGCCAGTGCGCCGTACAGCGTGGCGGCGAGCTGGGGCGCCCGCCGGGCCGCCGCCGCGATCAGCGTGGACCGCACGGGGTTCGCCTTGTGCGGCATCGCGGACGAACCGCCCCCGCTGCCCTCGGCGACCTCCGCGATCTCCGTGCGGGCCAGCGTGAGCACGTCCACCGCGACCTTCCCCAGGGCCCCGGCTGCGAAGGCGAGCGCCCCGGCGAGGTCGGCGATCGGGGTGCGCAGCGTGTGCCACGGCAACTCCGGCTCCCGAAGGCCCAGTTCACCGGCGTATGCGGCGACGAGGGCGCGGGCGCCGGCCGGCGTGTGCGGTGTCCCGGCCGCGGTCGCCGGGGCGAAGACGGTGAAGGCCGCCAACGTACCGGCCGCACCGCCCAGTTGGGCCGGCAGGCTGGCCCGTACGACCGCGATCCGGTCCCTGGCGTCCAACACCAGCGACCGCCATCCCGCCGCCTTCAGCCCGAAGGTCGTCGGCACGGCGTGCTGGGTGAGGGTCCGCCCGGGCATCGCCGTGTCCCGGTGCTCGGCGGCCAGCCCGGCGAGCGCGGTCTCCGTCCGGCCGAGGTCGGCCAGCACCAGGTCGAGGGTCCGCGCGGCGACCAGCATCGTCGCCGTGTCCATGATGTCCTGGCTGGTCGCGCCCCGGTGGACGTACGGTCCGTACTCGGCGCCGACCGCCGCGGTGAGGTCCGCGACCAGTGGGATCACCGGGTTGCCGCCGCCGCGGGCGCGCTCCGCGAGCGACGCCGCAACGACGGCGCCGGTGCCGTGGCGGGCCGCCTCGGTCACCGCTGTCGCGGCCTCCGCCGGGGCGAGCCCCAGCGCGGCCTGGGCGCGGGTCAGGGCGGCCTCGGCGTCGAGCAGCGCCCGGAGGTAGGCGCCGTCGCCGGTCTCGGCCGCCGCCGGGGAGCCGGTCCACCCGGGGGCGAGCAGACCGGCGTCGGATTCGGCCGGGGGCACCTCCCGCCCGGGGGGTGAGGGAGTCACCGGAACTCCAGGAAGACCGTCTCGCCCTCGCCCTGCAGACGGATGTCGAAACGGTAGGTGCCGTTGCCCTGGTCCTGCGCGATCAGCGTGCGCCGACGCGCCTCCTCCACCCGGGAGAGCAGCGGGTCGGCGGCCAGCGCCGCCTCGTCGTCCGGCAGATAGATGCGGGTGAACAGGTGGACGAGGAGACCGCGCGCGAAGACGCACACGCTGATGTAGGGAGCGTTCCGTCCGCGTGCGCCGGGCCGCAGCGTGCGCGCGGTCCAGTGCCCGTTGGCGTCGGTCTGGATGCGGCCCCAGCCGGTGAACTCGACGCCGTTGCGGCCGAGGAAGCCGCCGCTCGCGGGATCGCGCCGCATGGAGCCGTCGACCTGCGGGACGTCGCCGTCCGGGTCGGGGCCCCACAGCTCCACGAAGGCGTCCGGCAGCGGATCGCCCTCACCGTCGAGGACGTAGCCCTGGAGCGCGATGGTGTCGGGGTGGCCGGCGGGGGCGATGTCGCCGCCGCCGGGGAACGGCAGGGCGTGACCGTAGAAGGGGCCGACGGTGTGCGACGGGGTCGGGAGCACCGTCTCGGGACGGCTCGTGTCGATCTTCGTCATGGCAGGTCAGCGTCCTTCTTCGATCCAGGTGGCCTTCGGTCCGTCGAGCACGATGTCCCAGACGTACCCCATCGAGAACTCCGGCACGGACAGGTTGTGGTCGTACGTGGCGACGAGCCGCTGCCGGGCCGCGTCGTCCGTCACCGACTGGATGATCGGGTCGTACGGGAACAGCGGGTCGCTCGGGAAGTACATCTGGGTGACCAGCCGCTGGGTGAACGCCGTGCCGAAGAGCGAGAAGTGGATGTGGGCGGGCCGCCAGGCGTTGAGGTGCTGGCGCCACGGGTACGGGCCGGGCTGGATGGTCGTGAAGTGGTAGTGCCCGTCGTCGTCGGTCAGGGTGCGGCCGACGCCGGTGAAGTTCGGGTCGAGCGGGGCGTCGTGCTGTTCGCGCTGGTGGGCGTAGCGGCCGGCCGAGTTGGCCTGCCAGATCTCGACCAGCTGGCCGCGGATCGGGCGCCCGTCGCGGTCCAGGAGGCGGCCGGAGACGGTGATGCGCTCACCGATCGGCTCGCCGTGGTGCTGCCGGGTGAGGTCGTTGTCGATCTCGGTGATGTCCCGCTCGCCGAAGGCGGGGGAGGACAGCTCCACCAGCTCCGGGTCCTTGCCGACGTCGATGGGGATCGGCGGCTGCTTCGGGTGCCGCAGCACCGAGGACCGGTACGGCGCGTAGTCACGACGCGGCTGGTGCTCGACCGGCCCGCCGTCGGCGATCCGCTTCTCGTACGCGGCGCGCTCGGCCGCGATCTCCAGGTCGATGTCCGCTTGGGTGAGACTCATGAGGGTTCCTTAGCGCTCGAGGCAGGGGCGAGACCCCGGCCCACGCCGATGCAGAGGGGGGCGGTGCCGGTGCCGGAGCCCTTGCGGGCGGGCTGACGGGCGGCCTGTCCCGGTGGGCGAGCCGGCCGCCCGGACGATCCGTCCGGCCGTGCGAAGGACCGCGAGGCCGGATCCATGGCCCCGCGGTTGTCCGACGCGACCACAGGGCCCGGGACGCCGCGCTCGTGGGGTGCCCGGATCGGCGCGTCCGGCACGCCGCTCGGTCCGAAACCGCCGACCGCGAGCGTCGCGCCGTCCGGCACATCGGCCACTGCCTCCAGGGCTGTGGCGACCGCCTCGACCATCCGTGAAGCCCCATCTCGTCCCGAGTGCCCGGTGACCAATTAGTCAGGGCACTGAGTATTTCGGTGAAGTTCCCTTCACGCTGCCACTCGCCGGGTTCGCCGTCAAGGCCTGCGATACGTGCCAGGTCGGATGGGTGCACGGCGCTGGACACGCCCCGCTGGGATCCCGGTATCGTTCGCATCGTTCAGTGTACGAACGAATCGTTGTCCTTACCGACCGAGCCGAGGAGCGCACATGGCCGCGGTGGACCTCTCCACCCATCCAGGGCACCTGGCCCGACGGCTGCAGCAGGCGCACTACCTGCTGTGGAACGTGATGGTCTCCGAGGAGATCACCTCGCCGCAGTTCGCGGTCCTCAACACCCTCGTCGCCGAGCCGGGGCTCGACCAGCGCACGGTGGGGGAGCGGGTCGGCCTCGACCGCTCGACGATGTCCGAGGTGATCAGCAGGCTCGGCCGCCGGGGTCTGCTCGACAAGGTCCGCGACCCCCAGGACGGCCGGCGCTTCCTCCTGCGGCTCACGGAGGACGGCGAGCGGACGCACCGCAGGCTCACCGTGCGGACCGCCCGGATGAACCAGGTGTTCCTGGCCCCCCTGTCGGAGGACGAGCAGCGCGTGTTCTTCGAGCTGATACGGCGGGTGGCGGACGCGGCGGAGGAACTGCGCAGCCCGGCGGAGACGCTCCGCTAGTGCTGTGACCGGAACGGTTTGCGCCGGACCGTGTCCGTGGACTCCCCTCGGGCCGCCGGTCCGGGTGCCACGCACGCGGCGCGGACGTGACCCGGGCGGCGCGCCCCGGGCCGGAGCCGCGGGTCTGATCCGCTCGGCAGGCGGTGCGGTGAACGCGGCTTCGGGGGAGCGGAGCGTCCGGCCGTGGGCGGCCGGTGGGTCCCCCGCGGTTCACCGGGCTTCTGCTCGGGTGGCGCGACCCGGGTCACTTCTTGACGTACACCACCCAGACCTGGCCCTTCGCGAAGTTCATGGGTTCGCCGTCCGGCGTCGTGAAGGTGGTGCCGTCCGAAGGGTTACTCCGCTCCCAGCGGGCGTCGAAGGCGCGGCCGTCGCGCAGGACCTCGGCCTTCCCGGAGCCCACCGTCTCCGTGTACGGCGTGTTGTTGCCGAGGTAGTCGTGGAACTGGGACTTCCGGACGGTCACGTGCTGGACGACCACGGTGGCCGGCGCGACGCGCGTGCCGTCGGTCAGCACGGTTTCCCGCCCGTCCATGGAGACCGGCCAGCGCTGCTCCTTGTCGGACCAGGTGAAGGTGAAGCGGGCCGCCGGGTAGCGGATCGTGCGGGAGTCCTCGGGGGTGCCGCCGGCAGGCGCCCGGCCGTAGCGGAAGCCGGTGGTCAGGGCGTCGGCGCCGGGCGGGGAGCCGACCAGTTCCGCGGGGCGCAGATAGAGGTTGTGCGGGGCGGCCTTGTCGGTGCCCCGGTAGTACGCGGAACCGGCGTCGCCCGGCGGCCTGGCGTCCAGCGGCGCCCTGTCGATCAACGGGAGCAGCTTGCTCTGGGCCCCGGAGAAGGCCAGGGCCGGCTCGTCGAACTGGCGGAGCAGCTCCAGATCGGACTCCCGGGCGCTGCGCACGGGGCCGACGGCCTCCGGGAACCTCGTCGCGTAGACCGCCATCAGCCGGCTCAGACCGCCCTCGACCTGCTCGGCGTAGACGATGTCCGCGGCGTCGAGCCCCGTCTGGGGTCTGGCGGCGCGCACGTTGTCGATCTTCACGGCGAGTATCGAGCCGGCGGACGCCGCGGTGCCGGGTCTGTCCCCGGGGCTTTCGCCCTGGCGGCCGTCGTCCGAGCCGCTCCCGGAGCAGCCCGCCATGAGGGCGCCCGCCGTGAGCGCGGCGAGTACCATGCCCGTCGTCCCCCGGCGCCGAGTCCGCCGCGTCTTCAGTTCCATGCCCACCGTGCCCGTCCTTCGCCGCGTTTTGCCTTTGATTGTGCGCTTATCAGGTGATAGTTGGCCATCCCTGTTTACTTCCGCCCGCATCGGCCGGTTCGCCTGACATCGGCGTGGTTCGGCACCAGCGCTCCGGGTACTCGTGCCGGACCTGCGAGGCCGAGTCGAGGGACGGAGCGGGACGCGATGAAGGCAGTGACATGGCAGGGCAAGCGGGACGTACGCGTCGAGACGGTGCCCGACCCGGGGATCCAGGAGCCGACGGACGCGGTCATCCGCATCACCTCCACCGGGCTGTGCGGCTCCGACCTGCACCTGTACGAGGTGCTCACGCCGTTCATGACGCCGGGCGACATCCTCGGCCATGAACCCATGGGCATCGTCGAGGAGGTGGGCGCAGCGGTACCCGACCTCGCGGCGGGCGACCGGGTCGTGGTGCCGTTCCAGATCGCCTGCGGCAACTGCTGGATGTGCCTCACCGGGCTGCCCACCCAGTGCGAGACCACCCAGTGCACCGGCGAGGGCATGGGCGCCGCCCTCTTCGGCTACACCCGGCTGTACGGCGCGGTGCCGGGCGCGCAGGCCGAGTACCTGCGGGTCCCGCAGGCCCAGTTCGGACCGATCAAGGTGCCGGAAGGCCCGCCCGACGACCGGTTCGTCTACCTCTCCGACGTGCTCCCCACCGCCTGGCAGGCGGTCGAGTACGCACACGTCCCGCCCGGCGGCAGTGTCGCCGTGCTCGGCCTGGGGCCCATCGGCGACATGGCCTGCCGGGTAGCCCAGGTACGCGGCGCCGAGCAGGTGTTCGGCGTGGACCTGGTGCCCGAGCGGCTGCGCCGGGCCCGCGACCGCGGTGTCGAGACGTTCGACCTCAGGGACTTCGACAGCCAGAAGGAACTCGTGACCGCCATCCGCGACCGCACGGCCGGACGCGGCCCCGACGCCGTGATCGACGCCGTCGGCACCGAGGCCCACGGCAGCGCGGCCGCCAAACTCGCCCAGACCGCGGCCGGAATGCTGCCCCGCGCCATCGGCGCCAAGTTCGCGGAACACCTCAGCGTCGACCGGCTCGCCGCCCTGCACACCGCCATCGAACTGGTACGGCGCGGCGGCACCATCTCCATCTCGGGCGTGTACGGCGGCACCGCCGACCCCATGCCGCTGCTCACCATGTTCGACAAGCAGATCCAGCTGCGCATGGGCCAGGCCAACGTCCGCACCTGGAGCGACGCCATCCTGCCGCTCCTCACCGACGAGGACCCGCTGGGCGTCGACACCTTCGCCACCCACCGCATGCCGCTCAGCGAGACGCCGCACGCCTACGAGATGTTCCAGCGCAAGGACGACGGGGCGGTGAAGGTGCTGCTGGAGCCGTGAGCGGACCCCTTGGACACCCCTTGGCCAGGGGCCGACCACTAGGGGCCGAGGATCTCCGCCAGGTCGTAGTTCACCGGCTCCTCCAGCTGCGCGTAGGTGCAGCTCTCGGGGGTGCGGTCCGGGCGCCAGCGGCGGAAGCGCGCCGTGTGACGGAAGCGGACGCCGTTCTCCATGTGGTCGTACGCCACCTCGGCCACCCGGTCGGGCCGCAGCGCAACCCACGACAGGTCCTTCTGCCCCGACCAGCGGCTCGGCGCGCCCGGCAGCCGCGCCGTCTCGTGCGCCGCCTCCTCGGCCCAGGCCGCCCAGGGGTGCTCCCGGGCGTCCGCCATCCGCAACGGCTCCAGCTCGGTCACCAGCTCGGCGCGGCGCTTCATGGGGAACGCCGCCGACACTCCCACGTGCTGCAGGGTTCCTCCGTCGTCGTACAGGCCGAGCAGCAGGGACCCGACCACGGGCCCGCTCTTGTGCAGCCGGTACCCCGCGACCACCACGTCCGCCGTACGCTCGTGCTTGATCTTGAACATGGCGCGCTCGTCCTGCCGGTACCGCAGATCGAGCGGCTTGGCGATCACCCCGTCGAGCCCGGCGCCCTCGTACTGCTCGAACCACCGCTCGGCCACCGCGCGGTCCGTGGTCGCCGGGGCGAGATGGACGGGTGCCGTGACCCCGGCCAGGGCGCGTTCGAGGAGCCTGCGCCGGTCGGTCAGCGGAACATCGGTCAGCGACTCGTCGTTCAGGGCCAGCAGATCGAAGGCGACGAAGGAGGCGGGCCGGGTGTCGGCCAGCATCCGGACACGGGAGTCCGCCGGGTGGATGCGCTCGGTGAGCGCATCGAAGTCGAGCCGGCCGCCGCGGACGATCACGATCTCGCCGTCCATCACACAACGCTCCGGCAACCGCTCCGCGAGCGCCCGCACCAGCTCGGGAAAGTACCTGGTCAGCGTCTTGCCGGTACGGCTGCCGAGCTCCACCTCGGGGCCGTCGCGGAACACGATCGCCCGGAACCCGTCCCACTTCGCCTCGTAGTGCATGTTCGGCGGGATCTTCGCCACGGACTTGGCGAGCATCGGCTTCACGGGCGGCATCACCGGCAGATCCATCCTCCGATTCTGCGGCCCCGCGAGGATATTCGCCCGGTATGCGGCATTCACCGCCTGCGCCTACCGTGGCCGCATGGGTGATGCGGTGGAACTGGAGGTTGCGGGCAGGACGGTACGGCTGTCCAGCCCGGACAAGGTGTTCTTCCCGGAGCGCGGTTTCACCAAGCTGGACCTCGCCCGGTACTACCTCGCCGTCGGCCCCGGCATCCTGCGGGCCCTGCGGAACCGGCCCACCACCCTGGAGCGCTACCCGGACGGGGTGACCGGAGAGAACTTCTTCCAGAAGCGGGCCCCGAAGAACATGCCCGACTGGATTCCCACCGCCCACATCACCTTCCCCAGCGGACGCAGCGCCGACGAGATGTGCCCGACCGAGGTCGGGGCCGTCGTGTGGGCCGCCCAGTTCGGCACGCTCACCTTCCACCCGTGGCCGGTCCGCCGCGACGACGTCGACCGCCCCGACGAACTCCGGCTCGACCTCGACCCGCAGCCGGGCACCGACTACGCCGACGCCGTCCGCGCCGCCCATGAGCTGCGCTCCGTCCTCCATGACTACGGCGACCTGCGCGGCTGGCCGAAGACCTCCGGCGGACGCGGCCTCCACATCTTCGTCCCGATCGCACCGCACTGGACGTTCACCCAGGTCAGACGCGCCGCCATCGCCGCCGCCCGCGAACTGGAGCGCCGGATGCCGGACCAGGTGACCACGGCCTGGTGGAAGGAGGAGCGAGGCGAGAAGATCTTCGTGGACTACAACCAGACCGCCCGCGACCGCACCATCGCCTCCGCCTACTCGGTACGGCCCCGCCCGCACGCCCCCGTCTCCGCGCCCCTGACCTGGGACGAGGTGGGCACCGCCGTGCCCCGCGACTTCGATCTCGCCACGATGCCGGTGCGCTTCGCCGAACGCGGCGACGTGCACGCCGACATGGACGACCACGCGTACTCCCTGGAAGCACTGCTGGAACTGGCCGCGCGTGATGAGCACGACCACGGACTGGGTGATCTGCCCTATCCGCCGGAGTATCCGAAGATGCCGGGGGAGCCGAAGCGGGTGCAGCCGAGTCGGGCGAAGAGGCGCTGACCGGTCGTCGGCCGGTGCCCGGTGCCGCCCTGTGCCGTCGTGCGAGTGCCGCTTCGGCGTCCCTTTCCGCGCAGTTCGCCGCGCCCCGTGCGGGCGGCGCTACAGCTCCTTGATCCGGATGTCGCGGTAGGAGACCACGTCCGTCGTGCCGTGCACCTGCAGTCCGAGGTAGCCGGAGGCGAACCGCCGCCCGTCCGTGCCCGGGTCGTCCGCGCGGGGCGGGGCGAAGTCCTGGCCGCCGGTGTTGTCGAACTCGTTGATCAGCACCCCGTTGCGGTACACGGAGTAGTGCTGGTCGACCACGCGGATCTCGTAGTCGTTCCAGGTGCCCTTCTGGGTGACACCCGCGCCCGCGAGCCCCACCCGGTCGAAGCCGTAGACCGAACCCGTCTTGTACATGTCGCCGTCGGGGCGGTCCAGGACCTGCACCTCGTGGCCGTACTTGATGGCGACCCACTCCGGCCGTGACTCCTCCGGGTGCTCGTGGACCCACGGGAACCGCACGAAGACCCCGGAGTTGGCGTTGGACGTGCCGGGCGCGTCGTCACGCCACTGCAGGCGCAGCGAGAAGTCGCCGTACTTCCGCTCCGGGAACCACAGCATGCCCAGCCCGTCCTTCGTCGTCCCGGACGTGATCGAGCCGTCGGCGTTGCGGGCGAACGAACCGCCGCCCACCTGCTGCCACTTGGCGAACGACTCCGCCGTCCCGTCCAGGATCGTCCGATAGCCCTCGGTCTGACCGGGCCTGCCGATGCCGGACTCCGCCGCGGCCTCCTTCACCGCGTCGTACTCGCGCCGGTCGACCACCCCGGCCTTCAGCAGCTTGTTCAGGACGGTGTCCACGTGCTTGAGGAACAGCGCGTGGGACGTCCACTCCTTCTCGTCCTCGATCAGCTCGTTGATCCGGCAGCGGTTGTCGGTCACCCGGTTCGGCACACCCGAGTCGACCGCGCCGACGATCACCGTCAACCGCTCGTCGTACTCCGCGCAGGTGGGGGCCGGTACGCCGCCGCCCGCGACGACCGTGAACGTCACCGAGCGCGCCGCGGCGGTGTTGCCCGCCTTGTCGCTCGCCCGGTACGCCACCGTGTGCGTGCCCGCGCGGTCGACGACCACGGGGGCGGCGTAGGCGAGGTAGGGACCGCCGTCCAGCGAGTACTCGACCGCGGCGACACCCGATCCGCCGTGGTCCGTCGCGCTCACGGTGACCTTCGCGCTCCTCAGGTAGGCGCCGGCCGAGTTCCGCTCGCCCTCGACGGTCACCCCGGTCACCGGGGGTGTCGTGTCGGCGGCGGGCGGGGCCACGACCGTGAACCCGACGCTCTTCGCCGCCGAGACGTTGCCCGCCCTGTCCGTCGCCCGGTACCGCACCTCGTGCGTGCCGGTCTCGTGCACCATCACCGGAGCCGTGTAGGGCCGCCAGGCGCCCGAGTCGCCGAGCGCGTACTCGACGGTGTTGACCCCGGAGCCGGTGTCCGACGCGGACACGGTGACCGTGGCCATGGCGACGTACTGACCCTGGGCGTTGCGTTCACCGGTCACCGTGGCCGAGGTCTCCGGCGCGGTGGTGTCGTCGGTCGGCGGCGCGACGACGGTGAACTCCACGCTCTTCTCGGCGGCCGTGTTGCCCGCCTTGTCGACCGCCCGGTAGCGGACCTTGTGGTTGCCCACCTGGTCGATCACCACGGGGGTGGTGTACGGCGCCCATGCGCCCGTGTCGCCGGTCGCGTACTCGACCCGCTCCACCCCGGAGCCGCCCGTGTCGGTCGCGGTGACGGTCACCGTCGCCGAGCCGACGTACGCGCCCTCGGAGTTCCGGGTGCCGCTCACCGAGGCCGAGGTGTCCGGCGCGGTGGTGTCCTCGCCGGTGCCCTCGGTGACCACGAGGATGCCCTGCATCTGCCCGTGGCCGGGGATGGTGCAGTAGTAGCGGTACCGGCCGGGGGCGAGCGTCACCTCGGCGGTGTGCCGGCCGCCGCGGTCGTCGTTCGGGTTGGCCAGGATGTTCAGCGGGACGTCGTTGTTGTACTCCGGGTCGGAGACGTCGAACGTCAGCGTGTGCGGCATCCCCGTCGTGTTGCCGGTGGCGGTGCTGTTCTCGAACACGATGGTCGTCGCGCCCGCGACCGCCGTCCTCGGGGCCGTCGTGTACTTGGTGATGTCGTCGCCGGCGGTCCAGGTGAGCACCTGGGCAGCGGCCTCGGCGGCCGGTTCCGCCCGCCCGGTGGCGGGCGTCGCCGTGAGGCCGAGCACCATCAGCAGGGCTGCCGTCAGGACCGCCCACAAGCGTCTCTCGCGCGTCACCGCGCCCTCCTCGCGAGCTGGTCGGCGGCCGGCGTGGGGCCGCCGCCCGTGTAGGTCACCCGCCACAGGGCGGACTTGGCGTCGGACGTGAAGAAGCCGCGTCCGTAGTCGAGGAGGTACAGGGCCCCGTCCGGCCCGAACTTCCAGTCCATCAGGTTCCTGATGCCGTCGTTGCCGACCGGGATGATCCGTTTCAGCGTCTCGGCGTGGATCGGGAGCCCGCCGCCGCCGTGGTTCCTCGGGTCGGTGAGCACGGCGTGCCGCGGCTGGTCCGCGTCGTAGAAGTCGCCGACGAACCACTTGCCGTCCCAGTACGCGGGCCACCGGCCGGAGCCGGTCGCGGCGGGGTCGTAGCGGTAGACCGGGCCGTTCATCGCGGCCTGTCCGCCGCCCTTCAGCCAGGGCAGCAGGTACTTGGCGTCCTCGTTCTTGTAGGAGGGGACGCCGTTCGCGTCCCGCGGGAAGTCGGGGGCGCCGCCCTGCGGTGAGTACCAGATGTTGTTGCCGGTCACCGGGGGCAGGTTGACGAGGCCGTCGTTGTTGGGGGACTCGTTCTTCGGGTGGTCGCAGTCGTACCAGCCCAGCGGCTTCGACGGGTCCGGCAGATTGCGGTCCCGGTACGGCTGCTCGTTGCCCATGCAGTACGGCCAGCCCCGGTTGCCCGCCTCGGTGATGACGGCGAACGTGTCGTACTTCGCCGGCCCCCAGGTCGTCGACGGCGCCGAGGCGTCCGGGCCGACCCAGCCCGCGTAGAGCACGTCCGTCTTCTTGTCGACGAAGATCCGCGCGGGGTTCCGTACACCCATCACATAGATCTCGCCGCGTGTCTTCCCACCGCCCTCGTCGGTCTCCTGCCCGGTGAAGAGGTTGCCGTCGGGCAGGGTGTACGTGCCGTCCGGCTCCGGGTGGATGCGCAGGATCTTGCCGTTGAGGTTGTTGGTGTTGCCGGCGGTGCGCCGCGCGTCGGCGAAGGACACGCCCTTGTAGTTGGGCTGGGGGTTGTTGCCCGAGTAACCGGCGCTGAAGCCGCTGGAGTTGTTGTCGCCGGTCGCGATGTACAGGTTGCCCCGCGAGTCCCAGGCCATCCCGCCGCCCGCGTGGCAGCAGCTGTGGATCTGCACCGGCCACGTGAGCAGCACCTTCTCGCTGCCCGGGGCCAGCTTGTTGGTCGCGAGGTCGAGCGTGAAACGGGAGACGCGACGCTCGGCCATCCGGGTGTCGCGGTTGATCTGCGCGTGGGGCGTGTAGTGCAGGTACACCCAGCCGTTCTGCTGGAACCCGGGGTCCAGCTCGATGCCCAGCAGCCCCTCCTCGACCTTGGTCAGCTCGTCACCGCCGCCCTTGTTGCCGAAAACGGTGAGGGCGCCGGCCAGGGTGACCTGCTGGGTCCGCGGGTCGTAGACATGGACCTCGCCCCTGCCCTTGCCGATGTCCGGGTCGTTCCAGTCGGTGACCACCGGCTGGGAGGAGTCGGCGCCGCCGCGGCCGATGTAGAGGACACGACCGTCGGGGGCGGTGACCAGGCCGTGCGGTTCGCCGATCTGGTCGTTCTGCCCTGGCTGGTTGGGCCGGGTCAGCCGCTCCGCCTTGTAGTTCGCGTCGATCGTCGCCTTGCAGTCGGCCCGGGTCAGCCGGGACGTCCACAGCAGGGCGCCGCGCAGATGCGCACGGAAGTCGCTCTCGTCGTACGCCGACACCGTCCCGCCCATGCCGGTGTAGAAGGAACGGCCGCCGTCGTAGTCACGGCACCAGCTCACCGGGTGGTCCCAGCCGTTGGCGCTCGCGCCCGGCTGGTACGTCGACTCGCGCACCCGCGCCACGGTGTGCACCGCACCTGACGGGTTCTTCACCCAGTTGAACCACTTGTCCGGCCGCTTCCACTGCACGGGCAGGTCCTTGGTGGCCGGGTGCCGCCGGTCCCCGACCTCGACCGTGGCCCGCTGCACGGCAGTCGGGCTCGACGCGGCCGGGCGGGCGCCGATCAGCCCCGTGAACCAGTCCGAGTACGGCTCGGCGCGTGCCGCGTCATGGATGCCGACGAAACCACCGCCCGCCTCCATGTAGGCCTCCAGGCCCGCCTCCTGCTCGGGGTCCAGGACGTCGCCGCCGCCGGTGAGGAAGACCACCGCGTTGAAGCCGCCGAGACGGGCCCCGTCGGTGAAGACGGAGGCGTCATCGGTGGCGACGACCTCGAACCGCTCGGCCGCGGGCCCGGAGAGCCCGATCCGCTCGATGGCCTCGATCCCGGCGTTGACGAGCGGCGACTCCTCGCCGGATGCCGCGGACCCGTGGAAGATCAGCACCCGAGGGCCCGAGCCGCCCGGGGGCGAGGTGATCGACATCGTTGTCAGTCCGGGCTCCGGCGCCGGGCGGGCGTGGGCCGCGGGGCCCGACAGCAGCCCGGCGGCCAGGACCGAGGCGGTCACGGCGGCCGCCCAGGGCCGTCTTCCCCGCCTTCTCGTGTCGCTCAACCCTCGTAAGTACATGGGCACCTCCTCGGTCACAGCCACAGCGCCAAGGAAGCTAAACCCCTTTGCGCGGCACGCCAATACCTATGACCGGAATGCCACCAACTTTGTCCTGGGTGTGGATAAACATCCGTCGTGCCGCTACCGTCTCACAGGTTCGCCACAGACACCGGCGTGCCTTCGTGAATGCCGTATCCGCATGGGGAGTTCCGCATGGACGGACTGGACAGACGAGGCTTCAACCGACGGCTGCTCCTCGGTGGCGCCGCCGCCGCGACATCGTTGTCCGTGGCCATCGACACGGTCGGCGCGCCCGAGGCCGCGAGCGCCGACACGGCGGCGAGGACGGCTCCGGCGGGCGGCGAGGTCCGGCACATCAGGCTGTACGCCGAGAAACTGGCGGACGGTCAGATGGGCTACGGCCTGGAGAAGGGCAAGGCGTCCGTGCCCGGCCCGCTGATCGAGCTGAACGAAGGCGACACGCTGCACATCGAGTTCGAGAACACCATGGACGTGGCGGCCAGCCTGCACGTCCACGGACTGGACTACGAGACCTCCAGCGACGGCACGAAGCTCAACAGGAGTGACGTCGAACCCGGCGGCACCCGTACGTACACGTGGCGGACGCACGCGCCCGGCCGGCGCAAGGACGGCACCTGGCGGGCCGGCAGCGCGGGTTACTGGCACTACCACGACCATGTCGTCGGCACGGAACACGGCACGGTCGGCATCCGCAAGGGCCTCTACGGGGCGGTGATCGTCCGCCGCAAGGGCGACGTCCTCCCCGACAAGACCGTCACCGTCGTCTTCAACGACATGCTCATCAACAACAAGCCCGCCCACTCCGGACCGGACTTCGACGCGACCGTGGGCGACCGCGTGGAGTTCGTGGTCATCACCCACGGCGAGTACTACCACACCTTCCATCTGCACGGACATCGCTGGGCCGACAACCGCACGGGCCAGCTGACCGGCCCCGACGACCCCAGTCAGGTCATCGACAACAAGATCTGCGGCCCCGCCGACTCCTTCGGCTTCCAGATCATCGCCGGTGAGGGTGTCGGAGCCGGCGCCTGGATGTACCACTGCCACGTCCAGAGCCACTCCGACATGGGCATGGTCGGCCTGTTCCTGGTCCGCAAGCCGGACGGCACGATCCCGGGATACGAGCCGCACGAGCACGCGCACTGAGGCCCGTCCGCGCGTCTCGCTTCAGCCCCCGCTGATGTCCAGCACGTCCCATGTGGGTGACGACTCCTCCTGGACGTAGATGCGCGGTCCCCGCGACACGACACGCCGCCGGCGGTCCACCGGGGTGCCGTCCGCGCGGAGAAGACGCGAGGTGACCACGGTGTCGACCGAGGTCTCGCCGAGGGAGGCCACGACGAGCCGGTCGCGGTCCTGCCCGTAGCCGCCGAAGAACGCGACGAACTCTCCGTGCACGGCCACACCGGACGCGCCCTCGACCTGTGTCGAGCGCAGCCGGAGCGGTCGGCCGTCCCCCACCTCCACCAGAGGGAAGGACATGTAGGGCGTGTACGGATACACCCAGGCCGCCCTCCGGTCCACGTTCAGCGCGTAGCAGTGGGCGATCCAGTCGGCGCCGGGCGGCGGGCTGTACGCCCACAGGGCGTCACCGGTGGCGCTCCAGCGGCGTGCGCCCGCAGTGCTGAGGGGATCGTCGCCGTACACGCCCTCGTCGAAGTACCCGATCCACAGGTCGCCGGACTCGTCGGTCAGCAGATGCTCGATCCCGTCGCCGACGCGGAACGTCCACGTGGGACGCCCCAGCGCGTCGAAGACCTGGACCTGCTCGGCACCCGCACGGCTGCGCGCGTCCGCGACGACGAAGCCGCCGTCCGGAAGCGAGTCGACCTTGGGGTGACGGGCCGACACCGAACCGAGCGAGGTCTCGTACGAGGCGCCGTCGTCGACGGTGACGACCACGGCGTCGTACGGCCCCGGCGCCTCCGCCGGAGCCCGCAGCAGCCAGTGGGCGCGGCCGAAGGCGTCGACCGTGCTGTGGAGGAGATGCAGATCGCGGTACGCGCGCGGAAGGCGGGCGTACCCGGTCAGGCGGTCAGGCGTCATGGGCCTTTCTCATGGTCATGCGGTGATCTTCACGGCTGCCCCCTGCCCGGTGCAACCGAATTCCGGCGGACGCCCCCCACCTGGTCCGGGAGCGCTCTCGGGGCGGCCCGGCCATGGTTATCCTGATCCGCAACCGCTCTTGAGGAGTCCTGAAGTGACCGAGGCAGTGTCGCGACCCACGCTGGAGGCCGTGGCCGCGCGCGCCGGTGTGTCACGGGCGACCGTGTCCCGTGTCGTCAACGGGGGCGAGGGCGTCCGCGAGCCGCTGGTGGAGCGGGTGCGCAAGGCGGTCGAGGAACTCGGCTACGTCCCGAACCAGGCGGCCCGCAGCCTGGTCACCCGGCGGCACGACGCCGTCGCCGTCGTGATCGCCGAGCCGGAGACCAGGGTGTTCGCGGACCCCTTCTTCGCCCTCCAGCTCCGGGGCATCAGCAAGGAACTGACGGCGCACGACTCACAGCTCGTGCTGCTGCTCACCGAGGGCCCCGAGGACCACGCGCGGGTCGGCCGGTACCTCGCGGGCGGGCATGTCGACGGGGCCCTCGTCTTCTCCCTGCACCTCGACGACCCGCTGCCGGGACTCATCAAGGGCGCCGGTGTGCCGACCGTGTTCGGCGGCCGGCCAGGCTGGGGCGACGGTCCGCGCGGCGACGGTCCCACCGTCTACGTCGACAGTGACAACCGGGGCGGCGCCCGGGACGCCGTGCGGCATCTCGTCGGTCTCGGCCGCAGCCGGGTCGCCCACATCACCGGCCCCCTCGACCAGACCTCCGCGGTCGACCGCCTCGACGGCTACCGGGACGTCATGGTCGACGCCGACCCCCGGCTGATCGTGGAGGGCGACTTCACCCCGGCCGGCGGCGAGCGCGCGATGCGCGTCCTGCTGGACCGCTGCCCCGAGGTGGACGCCGTGTTCGCCGCCAACGACCTCTCGGCCTCCGGCGCCCTCCGGGTCCTGCGCGAACGGGGACGGCGGGTGCCGCAGGACGTGGCCGTGGTCGGCTTCGACGACATGCTGCCGGTGGCGGAGGGCTCCGACCCGCCGCTGACGACGGTCCGCCAGGACATAGAGGGGATGGGGCGGTTGATGACCCGTCTCCTGCTGCGCGGTCTCGAACGACGAGGGCGGGACGAGGACCCGGGACCGGGCCCCGGCAAGGGCCTGGGGGACGCGCCGTCCAGTGTCGTGCTGCCGACGACACTGGTCCGACGCGCCTCCGCGTGAGCCCGTGGGCCTGCGGCGCCTCACCCGAGCCCGTGAGGCCTACGCGCCCACCGTCACCGTGAACCGGCGCGGGTTGCCGTCGTGTGCCGCGCCGGACACGTCCGGCTGACCGTCGGGCCGTACGTCGTCGTACGGGAACGCGTATCCGATCGGCGAGTTGGCGTGCACCACGCGGGACCAGTGGTTGGTCACGGTTCCCCGGTAGTAGGCGCTCGCCGTGGACCCGTTCGGCTGCGTGGGGTGGGTGAGCATGAGCGAGCGGTTGAACCCGGCGGCGATACGGGCGAGGAGGGCCTTCTTGACGTCGGGGTCACCGGGGTTGTTGGCGAACGGGCCGTGGTTGCAGGTGAAGATGTCCTTCGAGGCCGGCCGGGCGAAGGAGTGGCCGCCGGCGAAGGTGAGCCGGTCGCCGACGACCCGGCCGGAGAGCACGCCCCGCCCGCCCTGCAGGTCGATTCTCAGATCCGTCGAACGGTACTTGTCCCACACCTGGTCGACGTACGCGTCCCAGTAGGAGCGGAACGGCATCCGGTCCGGCCGGTCGAAGTACGGCGCCATCAGGTTCTGCGGCGAGATGACCCGCAGGACCCCGCCGTCGCCGCCCCGGACGACGAGCCGGTCCCACGGCTGTCCGTCCCTCGCCGCCTGGGCCACCAGGTCCGCGGCGATACGGTCGACCGCCCCGCTCGGCAGCGGGGCCACGGTGTGCGTGGCGTCGCCCTCCAGGGTCAGGCCGATGGGGAGGGCCGTCACCAGGTCGACGTAGCTGATGTTGGCGAACAACTGGGTGGGGTCGAACGTGAACTCGCAGAACGACCAGGTCCTGCCGAAGTTGGGGTCGGCGGCCGTGGCGAACGCGGGCTCGACCAGCGCCGGGCCGGGGTTGAGGAAGAAGTCCAGGGTGTCGTCCCGCACGAAGTAGACGCGGGCTCCGAACATCTGGGGGAGCGTCAGCACCACGGGGGCGGACCCCGCCGGGCCGAGCGGGATGGCGCAGTCCACCGGCAGCGGTGTGTGCGGTGCCGAGGGCGAGGCGGGCCGGTAGACGCTGCCGTTGGCCCGCAACAGCACCCAGGCGCCGGTCGACTGTTCGTGCCCGGTGACGTACGCCCGGACCGTGCCCGGCAACGAGGCGTTGCGCAGGGCCAGTTGGCAGGTGGTGGGAGCAGCGGCGCGGGCGGGGGAGCTGAGAGCGCTCCCAGCGGCGGACGCGCCGATGACGGTGGCGGTTCCGGCGAGGAACCTACGACGGGAGAGCATGGTGGGGCCTCCTGGGAGTGGGGAGTGGAGGCACAGGGGTGGGGGCCCTGCTGTGGTGCACCCACTGTTCCCAGGGGATGTTGAGCCGTCAAGACTTATGACTGAGAGCGCTCTCACTGATCTCCGGCGTTCAGGACTTGACGACGACTCGTCGGGGGAGCCGGCACCGCTGTCCGCACAGGTAGGAGCAGCCCGGTGCCGCGCTCACCGCCACTCCGTGCCGCGCTCACCGAGCGCGACCGGCGCCGGGCTTCCCGGTCCGGTCCTCACCCCTGCGGCGGCGTGCTCCTGATCACCGCGAAACGTGCCCCGTACGGGTCGGTGAGCTTGGCGATGCGGCCCACCCCGGTCAGATCGGTCGCGGGCATACGGACCCCGCCACCGCCCTCCTGGGCCTTCCGCACGGTCTCGTCGGTGTCCGCTACCTCGAAGTACGGCAGCCAGTACGGCCCGGTCTCGGTGGGGTCCTCGTCCAGCGGGACGATGCCGCCGAACATGTCCGCCGGTTCCTTCCCGGCAGGGTTCACACAGGTGTAGCTGCCGCCCTCGACGTCGATCGCCGAGGTCTCCCAGCCGAACACCGCGTTGTAGAACCCGGCGGCCGCGGGCAGGTCGGGGGCGTAGAGCTCCAGCCAGCACAGCGAACCGGGGTCCATGACGACGTCGAGCCCCGTGGTGCGTCGGGGCTGCCAGATGCCGAAGGGGACGCCCGCCCGGTCGGCGAGGATGGCCATCCGGCCCTCCTCCGCCACATCCATGGGCCGCATCAGCACCGAGCCGTGCGCCTGCTCGACCGCCTTGGCCGTGGCGTCCGCGTCCGGTGACTGGAAGTAGACGTTCCAGGACGGCGGGCCCTGCTCCGGTGGGTTCTGCATACCGGCCGCCGCGGTCCGGCCGTCGAGCTGGAAGAAGCCGTAGCCGCCCATCTCGGGGCCGGCCGACCGGAACCGCCAGCCGAAGAGACGGGCGTAGAACGCGCCGGCCCCCTCGATGTCGGGGGTGCCGAGGTCGATCCAGTTCGGCGCGCCGGTGACAAAACGGGTGGTGAGCATCCTGGCCCTCCTTCGAGAGCTCCTTGAGGGGTCCCACTGCCTTTCTGTCGAGTCTCGCACCGCCCACTGACAACCGCCGGGGCACGCCGCCGGACCACGCCGGCCAGACCACGCCGGCCGGGGCGCGGCCGTCGCGGTGGTGCCGCGGGACGCGGGTCAACCGCGGGGGTGGGGTGGGGGCGCGATTCCGTGTTCCCGGTGGCGGTGGCGGTGGCGGTGGCGGTGGCGGTGGCGGTGGCCACCGGCTTCCGGGGGCGTTCACCTCCGCGCGCCGCCGTGCGCCGGGACGCTCCCGGCGGGGAACATGGAGGGCTCGGAGCGCCGTGTTGATGCGGCGTTGATCGAACGTTTTTCGCGCACCGGCACGATCCTGTCCATGCACATCGACACGATCACCCCGGTCGACATCGCCTGGCAGGAGAAGGCGCTGTGCGCACAGACGGGGGCCGACTTCTTCTTTCCCGACCCCGGCAGCTCGGTTCGCGAGGCGAAGCGCATCTGCGGCATGTGCGAGATGCGCACCGCCTGCCTCGACTACGCCCTCGCCAACGACGAGCGCTTCGGCGTCTGGGGTGGCCTGTCCGAGAAGGAGAGACTCCGCCTCCGGCGCACCGGACGCGGCTGACCCGGGTGCGCCCCTCCGGCGGGAGCGGCCTCACGGGTTCTCCGGGGCGGACGGAGGCGGGGTGACCGGCCTCCGCTCACCCGTGGCGGGCGGTCACGCCTTCGCGCGCGCCGCCATCCGCGCCTTGCGGGCCGCCAGCTTCTCGTCGAACTTGAGCGCCTCCGCGTCGAGCCCGTCCATGTAGAGGCCGAGTTCCTCCTGGGCCTTCAGGCCCTCGGGGCCGAGGCCGTCGATCTCCAGGACCTTGAGGAAGCGCAGGACGGGCTGGAGGACGTCGTCGTGGTGGATGCGGAGGTTGTAGACCTCGCCGATCGCCATCTGCGCGGCGGCGCGCTCGAAGCCGGGCATGCCGTGACCGGGCATGCGGAAGTTCACGACGACATCGCGCACCGCCTGCATGGTGAGGTCGGGGGCGATCTCGAACGCGGCCTTCAGCAGGTTCCGGTAGAAGACCATGTGCAGGTTCTCGTCGGTGGCGATACGGGCCAGCATGCGGTCGCAGACCGGGTCGCCGGACTGGTGGCCGGTGTTGCGGTGCGAGATCCGGGTGGCCAGCTCCTGGAAGGCGACGTACGCGACCGAGTGCAGCATGGAGTGCCGGTGGTCGTGCTCGAAGCCCTCGCTCATGTGGGCCATGCGGAACTCTTCGAGCTTGTCCGGGTCCACCGCGCGCGAGGCCAGCAGGTAGTCGCGCATCACGATGCCGTGTCGGCCCTCCTCGGCGGTCCAGCGGTGCACCCAGGTGCCCCAGGCGCCGTCCCGGCCGAAGAGCGTGGCGATCTCGTGGTGGTAGCTGGGCAGGTTGTCCTCGGTCAGCAGGTTCACCACGAGGGCGATACGGCCGATCTCGGTGACCTTCGACTGCTCCTTGTCCCAGGCCTCGCCGTCCTCGAAGAGGCCGGGGAAGTTGCGGCCGTCGCTCCACGGCACGTACTCGTGCGGCATCCAGTCCTTGGCGACCTGCAGATGCCGGTTCAGTTCCTTCTCGACCACTTCCTCCAGCGCGTACAGCAGACGCGCGTCGGTCCAGTCGGAGGACGGGCTGCCGAGAAGAGGGGAAGTGATCGACACAGAGGCTCCAGGGGGACGGCCGGGGGATGAACACATGTGCGGTCACGCGCGGATGACCGAACCTACGGAATCGTAGGCTACGAATCCGTAGGTTACGAAGACGTAGGTTAAGCGCGCGGTAAAGGCCCCTGATCAGCAGGGCCTTGCCGGGTTCGGGCGCACATGCCGAACAGCCCCCGGACGCGCAGGTCCAGGGGCTGGAAAGGCGAGGCGATCACCGGGTCAGGCGTACAGCTCCCGCAGCCGTACCGAGAGGCATGTCACACAGCCCTCCAGCTTCTCGAACTCGCTGATGTCGACGACGACGGGCTCGTAGCCCAGATCCGCGTACAGCTCGGCGGTCTTCGGCGCGCTCGCCGCCATCAGCAGTTTGTCGCCGCCGAGCAGCACCACGTGCGCCCCGGCCTCCTCCGGCACCGGCAGGAAGCGCCCGAACAGCGACGGCGCGTCCATCTTCGGGATGTGCCCGACGACCGTTCCGTCCGGCAGCGCGGTGACCGCCGACTTCAGATGCAGCACCTTGCTCACCGGTACGGAGACGACCCGTGCCCCGAGCGGCTCGAACGCGGCCCGCAGCTGCTGGACCCCGGCCGCGTTGGTACGCCCGCCCCGGCCCACGAAGACGGTGTCGCCGACCTTCAGGACGTCGCCGCCCTCCAGGGTTCCCGGGGCCCAGACCCAGTTCACCGAGCAGCCGAGCGCGGCCACGGCCTCCTCGGTCCCGGCGGTCTCCTCCAGCCGGGACTCGGCGCCGGGGCGCGCGATCAGTGCCACGTTCTTGTACACGACGACCGTGTCCTCGACGAACACCGAGTCCGGGCAGTCGTCGGCGGGGTCCACCTCGATGGTCTCCCAGCCGTGCGTACGCAGGGCCTCGCCGTACGCCTCCCACTGCTCGACCGCGAGGTCGACGTCCACCTTCGCCCGTTCGATGTGCGTGACGAGGCCTTCTGCCAGGCGGGGGCTGGGACGACGGACGAGGGCCTTCTTGCTGGGCACGTGTGGGACTCCGAATCGAACGAGGTTTTTCCGGCGCCCGTGAAGCGACGCCGGTCCGCCATCATGCAGCCCCGGCCCACCAGGACAAAACCCCCGCAGCCAGGCTGTGGCCCTCCTGAGATACTCGGCGGTAGCCGGGCGCGGAGGCGGCGGGACGAGAGGGGCCGGGCACCGGGCCCGTCCCTTCAGGGGCGCGGGGAACCGCGCGACCAGCCCCCACCTGCCCGCCACCGCCCACCTGCCCCCGGCGGTACGGCGGGACCCGGCGCGCCCAACGCGCATCCCTCGCCGGCCCGGCCGCCGAACGGCGGACCCGGCGCCAGGCAGGGGGTGCGGCGCCCCGCAGCGGGCGCCCCGCAGCGGACCGGGCACGCGGCAGCGGCGGGCACCCGGCAGCGGTACCAGGCACCCCGCAGCGGACCGGGCGTCCCGTGGCCGTCGGGGTCAGCCGGTGGTTCCGAGTTCCTCCGGTGTGGTGTCGCGCAAGCCGCCCTCCTCCAGCAGCAGCCATCGGGTGATGCCGAGGGACTCCAGGAACGGCAGGTCGTGGCTGGCCACGATCAGCGCGCCCTCGTAGGACTCCAGCGCCGTCGTCAGCTGTCGCACACTCGCCATGTCCAGGTTGTTCGTCGGCTCGTCCAGCAGCAGCAGCTGCGGGGCGGGCTCGGCGAGCATCAGCGCGGCGAGGGCGGCCCGGAAGCGTTCCCCGCCCGACAGTGTCGCCGCCGGCTGGTCGGCGCGGGCGCCCCGGAACAGGAAGCGGGCCAGCCGTGCCCGCACCCGGTTGTTGGTGGCGCCCGGCGCGTACCGGGCCACGTTCTCGGCGACCGTCAGCTCGTCGTCGAGCACGTCGAGCCGCTGCGGCAGGAACCGCAGCGGAACGTGCGCCCGCACCTCGCCGCCCACCGGCTCCAGTTCGCCCGCGATCGTGCGCAGCAGTGTGGTCTTGCCCGCCCCGTTGCGCCCGACCAGCGCGATCCGCTCGGGGCCCCGCAGGTCTAGACCGCCGTTCACCCGGGCGCCGTACCGCAGCCGGAGGTCCAGGGCGGTGAGCACGGTACGGCCCGGGGGCACGGCCGTGTACGGCAGGTCGACGCGGATCTCGTCGTCGTCCCGTACCGCCTCCACCGCCTCGTCGAGCCGCTCCCTGGCCTCGGCGAGCTTCTCCTCGTGCATGATCCGGTGCTTGCCCGCGGACACCTGAGCGGTGCGCTTCCTGAGCTTCATGACGGCTCGGGGCTCCCGCTTGTTCTCGTACATCTTGTTGGCGTAGCGCGTGCGCCTGGCCAGCTTGGTGTGGGCGTCGACCAGCTCGCGCTTCTGCTTCTTCAGATCGGCCTCGGCGACCCGCACCATCCGCTCGGCCGCCTCCTGTTCCGTGGTGAGCGCCTCCTCGTAGACGGAGTAGTTGCCGCCGTACCAGGTGACCTCGCCGGCGCGCAGATCGGCGATCTGGTCGACCAGGTCGAGGAGTTCGCGGTCGTGGCTGACCACGATCATGACCCCGGACCAGGCCGAGACGGCGTCGTACAGCCGGCGGCGGGCGTACAGGTCGAGGTTGTTGGTGGGTTCGTCGAGGAGCAGGACGTCCGGGCGGCGCAGCAGCAGCGCGGCCAGGCGCAGCAGCACCGACTCGCCGCCCGAGATCTCGCCGATCGTGCGGTCCAGGTCGATGTGACCGAGCCCGAGTTGACCGAGGGTCGCCAGGGCGCGCTCCTCCACGTCCCAGTCGTCGCCGACCGCCGCGAAGTGCTCCTCGGCCACGTCGCCCGCCTCGATGGCGTGCAGCGCGGCGCGGGTCGCGGCGATGCCGAGCGCCTCGTCGACGCGCAGCGCGGTGTCGAGCGTGACGTTCTGCGGCAGGTAGCCGATCTGGCCGGTCACCCGGACGGTGCCGTCGGTCGGCGTCAGCTCACCGGCGATCAGCCTCAACAGGGTCGACTTGCCGGACCCGTTGACCCCGACGAGCCCGGTCCGGCCGGGGCCGAACGCGATCTGGAGGTCCTCGAAGACGGGCGTGCCGTCGGGCCAGGTGAAGGACAGGGAGGTGCAGGTGAGGGAAAGGGGAGCAGACATAAGGGCCTCGCGGTTGCTTGCGGTGGTCGGGGCAACGCGTGCGGACACCGCGAGCGCGACACATCGAGGCGAGGGCGAACCCGCTGGGCGGGGCCGGAAGAAGGCCCGCTGCCGGGGGACGGCTCGTACGCCGAGGTCGCACGCAACGCACACAGGGAGCCGGGATACGGCGATGATGTGTGACGCGGTGTCTCAGGACCTCAGACGAGCAACGTCCTTCTCCAATCGACGGCAACAGGACCGCTGTACAACGTAGGAGGGGCCGTCAGGGGTGTCAACGGATTAAAAGGGCACCCGGGCCGGCCGCCCCCGGCCCGAGCGGGGCGGCGTCGCAAGGCTGGGTGTCAGCAGGCGTCCCGCATCAGCTCGGCCAGGTCGTGGTCCAGGTCCACCTGGTGGTGTTCGAGGCCGAGGGGCACCAACTCGGTCGTCCGGTCCAGGAAGCGGCGCACCTCGCCGGAGAGGACGTGCACCACGGCGGTGCCCTCCGGGGCGTGGAACTCCAGGACCAGCCGCTCGTACCCGTACGGGCGCACCCGGACGTCCCCCTGGCCGACGGCCTCGTCCATGCCGGTCACCAGGAGTTCGCGGGCGAAGGTCCAGCAGACCTCGACACCCTCCAGCGTCGCCGGGGCGGGGAACGTCATACGGACGGCGAAGGGGTCGCTCCGGTCGTAGTGGAGCGTGGCGGGAATGCTCGGCATCCGCGGCGCGGCGGCGACGAGACGGGCCTCTACGGGCTGCTCGATGACGGTGGACAACGCCTTGCTCCCTTGTGACGGCTGGACGGACTCCGGATGGCTTGGCCGGGCATGTGAGGAGACGCTGGATCGGGCCGATCCGTGCACACGGGCTTCGAGTGACCTCTGTCACCGAGTCCAATCACTGAGGTGATCCATTTCTCGTCCCAGGGTCCCGGGATACCCGAGAGGACACCGCAGGCGGCTCCGCGGTTCCCGGGCGAGGCCATCTGGACGGGGTACGGGGGGTGGGCTAGCTTCGCCCGCCATGAGGGCCTTGGGGCAGTCGAGAAGCAGGAACCGGACGAGTCGGACGATGACGATGGGACTGGCCGCGACGGCGCTCGCCGCCGCCATGACCGTCCCCGCGCAGGCACACGGCGACGGCCGGCCACCCCACTGGGAACTGAAGGAAACCGGCACCGACGTGCGCTTCCGCGGTCTCGCCGCGGTCAGCCGGAACACCGCCTGGCTGGCCGGCAGCGCGGGGACCGTGCTGCGGACCAAGGACGGGGGTGCGCACTGGCGCGATGTGTCACCACCGGGCGCACAGGATCTGCAGTTCCGGGACATCGAGGCATTCGACGCACGCCGGGCGGTCGTTCTGGCCATCGGTGAGGGCGAGGCATCCCGCGTCTACCGCACGGACGACGGCGGCGCCACCTGGACCGAGTCGTTCCGCAACACCGACCCGCGCGCCTTCTACGACTGCCTGACCTTCTTCGACACCCGCCACGGGCTCGCCATGAGCGACCCGGTGGACGGGAAGTTCCGCATCCTGTCCACCAAGGACGGCGGCCGTTCCTGGAACGTCCTGCCGGACGACGGCATGCCGCCGGCCCTGGAGGGCGAGGCGGGCTTCGCGGCGAGCGGGCAGTGCCTGGTCGGCTCGGGTCGGCGGGATGTGTGGCTGGCGACCGGCGGAGCGGCACGCGCGCGGGTGCTGCACTCCGCCGACCGCGGTCTGACCTGGACGACCGCCGACACTCCCGTCCCGGCGGGCGACCCGGCCCGCGGCGTCTTCGGCCTCGCCTTCCGCGACCGGTCCCATGGCATCGCCGTCGGCGGCGACTACCGTGCCGACCAGCCGTCCCCGAGCGCGGCGGCCACCACCGACGACGCGGGCCGCGGCTGGAGGGCCGCCGCGCAACCGCCGCCCGCCTACCGCTCCGGTGTCACCTGGCTGCCGTACAGCCGTACGGCGGCCCTCGCCGTCGGCCCCACCGGCACCGATCTCACCACCGACGGCGGCCGCACCTGGCGCACCGTCGACACGGGCTCGTACGACACAATCGACTGCACCCCGGACCGCGGCTGCTGGGCCGCCGGGGAGAAGGGACGCGTCGCCCGGCTGGAGAACTGAGGGAAGCGCCGGTGAACGGGCGGTGGCCGGGACTGAATCCCGCACGTCGGGATACCCGTGGGGTGATCGCGTCAGGAAGGGAGTGATCGGCATGCCACGCGGTTCGAGCCCCAAGCGGGAACGTCAGTACGAGCACATCAAGGAGAGTGCCGAGGACCGGGGCGAGAGCGAGTCGCGCGCCAAGGAGATCGCCGCCCGCACGGTCAACAAGGAACGCGCGCGGTCCGGTGAGTCCAAGACCGCGAGCCGTACGTCCACCCAGGACATGTCGTCGGGCAAACGCGGCGGGCAGCGCTCCCACAGCGGGTCCGAGGGGCCCACGTACGACCAGCTGTACGAGGAGGCCAAGCGGCGCAACATCCGCGGCCGTTCCGACATGAACAAGAGCCGGCTGAAGCGCGCCCTCGACAAGTAGAGGGGCGGCCCTGGCCGGCGGGCTCGCCGCGGGGATGCGTACGCTCCTCGGACCATGACGACCGTACGCATCCCCGCGGGCTGGCCCGCCACCGAAGACCAGGCCCGAGCCGTGCAGGACGAGTTGCGCGGCAAGGTGGTCCTCGACGAGACCGGGCCGCCGCCCGGCACCGGACACGTCACCGGCGTCGACGTCGCGTACGACGACGAGCGGGACGTGGTCGCGGCGGCGGCCGTCGTGCTGGACGCGGCGACCCTCGGAGTCATCGCCGAGGCCACGGCGATCGGGCGGGTGTCCTTCCCCTACGTCCCCGGGCTGCTGGCCTTCCGCGAGATCCCGACCGTCCTGGCGGCCCTGGACGCGCTGCCGTGCGACCCCGGCGTCGTCGTCTGCGACGGCTACGGCCTCGCCCACCCGCGCCGCTTCGGGCTCGCCAGCCACCTCGGCGTCCTCACCGGGCTCCCCACGATCGGCGTCGCCAAGAACCCGTTCACCTTCACGTACGACGAACCGGGCACCCCGCGCGGCAGCGCCTCACCCCTCCTCGCCGCCACCGGCTCCGGCCCGGAGGAAGTGGGCCGCGCGCTGCGCACCCGCGCCGGGGTCAAACCGGTGTTCGTCTCGGTCGGCCACCGCATGACCCTCGACAACGCCTGCGCCCACACCCTCGCCCTCACCCCGGCCTACCGCGTCCCGGAGACCACCCGGCGTGCCGACACGCTCTGCCGCCGGGTCCTGCGGGAGACGGCGGGCCGAGCCCCCGGGGACGCACGTGAGTAGGTGCGGGCTTCGCACCTGAGTACGAGTACGGATATCGGCGCGTCGCCGTGACCGGCAGGCTGGACCGCATGACGACGCACCGAGCCCCGAAGCCCGCCGCCGGCCCCGGCCGGCCCGTCGAACGTGCCGTCACGGCCGGCCTGCTCCTCGCACTGATCGCCGGGATCGCCTGGATCGGCGGGATGGTCTACACGCTGACGGGATGGGCCTGAGCCCCGAGCGCGGCGCGGGCGGTGCGTGTCCGGCCCCCTCCGGGGGCCGGACACCGCGTCACCGGGAGGCGGCGACCCGGAACGTGATGCCCGCCGCGCGCAGCCGTTCGATCAGCGCGTCGCCCATCGCCACCGCCGTCGTGACCTGGCCCGCGGTGGCGGGTAGGTCGTCGAATGCCAGGCAGAGCGCCGACTCGGCGAACATCTTTGCCGTCTCGCCGTAGCCGGGGTCACCGCCCGAGACCTCGGTGAAGACCCGTCGCCCGCCGCCCTCGCCCACGAACCGCACCGAGAACCAGCTCCTGGCCCGCTTCTCCGCGCTCGGCCCCTCGCCGGGCCTGTGCAGGTTGCTCAACCAGCGCCGGGCGGGCGGCACTTGGGCGGCGGCGGCCACCGCACCCACCAACGCGGCCCCGCCCACCGCGAACGGCAGGGTCCGCACGGCGGCATAGTGGCGGTAGCGGAAGTCCGGCCCGTAGCGCCGCAGGGCGCGCGCCGAACGCTGCACCACCCGCGCATCGATGGTCGGCAGCGGCAGCGCCCACGCGCCGACCTCCTTGGCGAACCGGGGCGCGCTCACCGGCGCGTACGCTCGCCGCCCCACCGTCCGCGGCTCGTGCCGCCTGCGGTCCCGCGAGGCGGCGGCCATCTGCCGGGGTCGCGAGAAGACCGTCAGCGCGGAGGTGAACGTGCCGCCCGAGAACATCCCCGACGCCCGCACGAAGCCGTCGACGGTGATCGGCACGTCCTCCGGGAGCTGCAGCACCGTGAAGTACGCTCCCAGGTCGTGCGGGATCGAGTCGAAGCCCGCCGCGTGCACGATCCGGGCGCCGGTCTCACGCGCGCGTGCGTCATGCCGGACGTAGGTGAGGTCCATGAACTCCGGCTCGCCGGTGAGGTCCAGATAGTCGGTGCCCTCGTCGGCGCAGACGGCCACCAGCTCCTCGCCGTAGGTGATGTACGGGCCGACCGTCGTGGCCACCACGCGCGCCTGCTTCGCGAGTTCGCGCAGGGACGCCGGATCGGACACGTCCGCCTGGAGTACCCCGATCCCGGCGCCGCCGGGCAGCCGCTCCCGCAGCGCCGCCAGCTTCGCCGCGCTGCGCCCGGCCAGCGCCCAGCGCAGCCCTTCGGGCGCGTGCTCGGCGAGATACTCCGCGGTCAGCTCGCCGACGAACCCCGTCGCCCCGAAGAGCACGATGTCGTACGCCCGGTCCGCCCTGTTCTGCGTGCTCATGAACCCCTCAGCCCTCGCCCCCGCGCCGTTGTCGGTGGGTGAGGCTAGCGTGAGGGACGAGCAGCCGAACGTGCGGGATCCGGAGGTGGCCGTGCCCGTGCCCGGGAACGCCCTGAAAAAGTGGGAGAAGGTACGCGAGTTCGCCCTCGGGATGCCCGGCGCGGCCGAGGAGTTCCCGTGGGGCGAGAGCGTCGCCAAGGTCAACAGGAAGGTGTTCGTGTTCCTCGGTGTGGACGACGGCAGTCATCCGCTGGGCGTCACCGTGAAGCTCAGGGACGAGGAGACCCACGCCCACGCCCTCACCTGCCCCGGAGCCGAGCCCGCCGGGTACGGCCTCGGCAAGGCCGGCTGGGTGCGCGTCCCCCTGGAGGAGCCGGGCGCCCCGGGCGTGGAGCTGCTCTGCGACTGGGTGGAGGAGAGCTATCGCGTGATCGCCCCGAAACGCCTGATAGCGGAGCTGGAGACCCGCGGAGCCTGACCGACGCACGTCGGGACATCCGGCACGACCTTGGGCACAATGGCTAAGCGTTTGCTCAGCCAGGGCCTTGTGCGGGGTGGAACGCGTTCCTAACATCACTGGTGTTACATCATCGGTGTCACAGAGCTGGGGGCTCTCGATGGCAGTGGCGAAGACGCCCGGGCACGGCCCGCTCGCCGGTGTGCGCGTGGTCGAACTCGCGGGCATCGGCCCCGGCCCGTTCGCCGCCATGCTCCTCGGCGACCTCGGCGCCGACGTCGTCCGCGTCGACCGGCCGGGCGGCGCCGGTCTCGCCGTGAACCCCCTGTACGACATCACCAACCGCAACAAGCGGTCGGTGATCGTCGACCTCAAGTCCGACGACGGCCCGGACGGCGTCCTCGCCCTCGCCGAACGCGCCGACATCCTGATCGAGGGCTACCGCCCCGGAGTCGCCGAGCGCCTCGGCGTCGGCCCCGACGCCTGCCACGCCCGCAACCCCGCCCTCGTCTACGGCCGGATGACCGGCTGGGGCCAGCAGGGCCCCCTCGCCCAGCGCGCCGGCCACGACATCGCCTACATCGCCCTGACCGGCACCCTCGGCATGATCGGCACCCCGGACACCCCGCCCGTCGCCCCCGCCAACCTCCTCGGCGACTACGCGGGCGGCTCGCTCTACCTCGTCGTCGGCGTCCTCGCCGCCCTGCACCACGCCCGCGCGACCGGCGCCGGGCAGGTCGTGGACGCGGCCATCGTCGACGGCACCGCGCACCTCTCCGCGATGATCCACGGCATGCTCGCCGCCGGCGGCTGGCAGGACCGCCGCGCCGCCAACCTCCTCGACGGGGGCTGCCCCTTCTACGGCACCTACGAGACAGCCGACGGCCGGTACATGGCCGTGGGCGCCCTGGAGCAGCAGTTCTACGAGGAGTTCGTCGACCTCCTCGGCATCAGGGACCGGGCCCCGGCCCGCAAGGACGTCGCCGCCTGGGGCCGACTGCGCGAGACGGTCGCGGCCCGTTTCAGGACGCGTACGCGCGACGAGTGGACGGCCGTCTTCGAGGGCTCCGACGCCTGTGTGGCGCCCGTCCTGTCCCTGCGCGAGGCCCCGGACCACCCGCATCTCGCGGCCCGCGGGACCTTCACCGACTTCGGCGGCATCACGCAGCCCGCCCCCGCACCCCGTTTCTCCGCCACCCACACATCGGTCCGCGGCGGCCCCGCCCAGCCGGGCGCCGACACCACGGACGTGGCCCTCGACTGGGGCATACCCGGCCTCCTGGCCGGCCGTCCCCCGTCCCCCGGCCCGGAGGCCGCCCCGACGGACGGCATACCCGACGGCGAGATCGGCGCCTGACGCCCGGCCCTCGCGCCCCGACCACCCGGCTCTCCACCGCCACCCGAAAGGCCAGACCCGTGAGCACCGAAGCGTACGTGTACGAGGCGATCCGCACCCCGCGCGGACGCGGCAAGGCGAACGGCGCCCTGCACGGCACCAAGCCCATCGACCTCGTCGTCGGGCTGATCCACGAGATCCGGCGGCGGCACCCCGGCCTCGACCCGGCCGCCGTCGACGACATCGTCCTCGGCGTCGTGGGCCCCGTGGGCGACCAGGGCTCCGACATCGCCCGGATCGCCGCCATCGCCGCCGGACTGCCGGACACCGTGGCCGGCGTACAGGAGAACCGCTTCTGTGCATCGGGCCTGGAGGCCGTCAACATGGCCGCCGCCAAGGTCCGTTCCGGTTGGGAGGACCTGGTGCTCGCCGGCGGCGTCGAGTCGATGTCACGGGTGCCCATGGCCTCGGACGGCGGCGCCTGGTTCAACGACCCGATGACCAACCTCGCCGTCAACTTCGTGCCGCAGGGCATCGGCGCCGACCTCATCGCCACCATCGAGGGCTTCTCCCGCCGGGACGTCGACGAGTACGCGGCCCTCTCCCAGGAGCGGGCCGCGGCGGCCTGGAAGGACGGCCGGTTCGACGGCTCCGTCGTCCCCGTCAGGGACCGCGCGGGCCTCGTCGTCCTCGACCACGACGAGCACCTCCGGCCCGGCACCACCGCCGACTCGCTCGCCAAGCTGAAGCCGTCGTTCGCCGACATCGGCGAGCTGGGCGGGTTCGACGCGGTGGCCCTGCAGAAGTACCACTGGGTCGAGGAGATCGACCACGTCCACCACGCGGGCAACTCCTCCGGCATCGTCGACGGCGCGGCGCTCGTCGCCATCGGCTCCCGCGAGACCGGCGACCGCTACGGCCTGCGCCCGCGCGCCCGGATCGTCTCCGCAGCCGTCTCCGGCTCCGAGCCCACCATCATGCTCACCGGCCCCGCGCCCGCCACCCGCAAGGCCCTCGCCAGGGCCGGGCTGACCATCGACGACATCGACCTCGTCGAGATCAACGAGGCGTTCGCCGCCGTCGTCCTGCGCTTCGTGAAGGACATGGGGATCTCCCTGGACAAGGTCAACGTCAACGGCGGGGCCATCGCCCTCGGCCACCCGCTGGGCGCCACCGGCGCGATGATCCTCGGCACGCTCGTCGACGAGCTGGAGCGACAGGACAAGCGGTACGGGCTGGCCACGCTGTGCGTGGGCGGCGGCATGGGCATCGCGACGATCGTCGAACGCGTCTGACACCCGGCGGAACCACAAGACTTCTACGGAGAGCCCCCTCATGACCGAGAGCACCACCATCCGCTGGGAACAGGACCGCTCGGGCCTCGTCACCCTCGTCCTCGACGACCCCCACCAGTCCGCGAACACCATGAACCAGGCGTTCCGCGACTCCCTCGCCGTGACCACCGACCGGCTGGAGGCCGAGAAGGACTCCATCCGCGGCGTGATCATCACCTCCGCCAAGAAGACCTTCTTCGCCGGCGGCGATCTGCGCGACCTCATCCGGGTCACCCCCGACACCGCGCAGCAGCTGTTCGACGGCGGCCTGGAGATCAAGCGGCATCTGCGCCGCATCGAGACCCTGGGCAAACCCGTCGTCGCCGCGATCAACGGCGCCGCCCTCGGCGGCGGCTACGAACTCGCCCTCGCCTGCCACCACCGCGTCGCCCTCGACGCCCCCGGCTCCAAGATCGGCTGCCCCGAGGTCACCCTCGGCCTGCTCCCCGGGGGCGGCGGCGTCGTCCGCACCGTACGGCTCCTCGGCATCGCCGACGCGCTCCTGAAGGTCCTGCTCCAGGGCACCCAGTACAGCCCCCGGCGTGCCCTGGACAACGGCCTCGTCCACGACGTGGCCGCCACGCACGACGAGCTGATGGCCAAGGCGCGCGCCTTCATCGACGCCAACCCCGAGTGCCGGCAGCCCTGGGACGAGCCGGGCTACCGCATCCCCGGCGGCACGCCCGCCAACCCCAGGTTCGCGGCGAACCTGCCCGCCTTCCCCGCGACCCTGCGCAAGCAGACGGGCGGCGCCCCCTACCCCGCCCCGCGGAACATCCTCGCCGCCGCGGTCGAGGGCGCCCAGGTCGACTTCGAGACCGCCCAGGTCATCGAGGCCCGGTACTTCGTGGAGCTGGCGGCCGGCCAGACCTCGAAGAACATGATCCAGGCCTTCTTCTTCGACCTCCAGGCCGTCAACTCCGGCGCCAACCGCCCCAAGGGCGTCGAACCCCGCCAGGTCCGCAAGGTGGCCGTGCTCGGCGCCGGGATGATGGGCGCCGGCATCGCGTACTCCTGCGCCCGCGCCGGCATCGAGGTCGTCCTGAAGGACGTGTCCGAGGAAGCGGCGGCGAAGGGCAAGGGCTATTCCGAGAAGCTCTGCGCGAAGGCCGTCGCCAAGGGCCGCACGACCCAGGAGAAGGCCGACGCCCTCCTCGGCCTGATCACGCCCACCGCCGACCCCGCCGACCTGGCCGGCTGCGACGCGGTCATCGAGGCCGTCTTCGAGGACACCGCCCTCAAGCACAAGGTGTTCCAGGAGATCGAGAGCGTGGTGGCCCCGGACGCGCTGCTGTGCTCCAACACCTCCACCCTTCCCATCACCACCCTCGCCGAAGGCGTGGAGCGCCAGTCCGACTTCATCGGCCTGCACTTCTTCTCGCCCGTCGACAAGATGCCGCTCGTCGAGATCATCAAGGGCGAGCGGACCGGTGACGAGGCCCTCGCCCGCGCCTTCGACCTGGTCCGGCAGATCAAGAAGACCCCGATCGTCGTCAACGACTCGCGTGGCTTCTTCACCTCCCGGGTCATCGGCCACTTCATCAACGAGGGCGTCGCGATGGTCGGCGAGGGCATCGAGCCCGCGTCGGTCGAGCAGGCGGCGGCCCAGGCGGGCTACCCCGCGAAGGTCCTCTCCCTGATGGACGAGCTGACCCTGACCCTGCCGCGCAAGATCCGCACGGAGACGCGGCGGGCCGTCGAGGAGGCGGGCGGCACCTGGGAGGAGCACCCCGCCGAGGCCGTCATCGACCGCATGGTCGACGAGTTCGGCCGCACCGGCCGCAGCGGCGGCGCCGGCTTCTACGACTACGGCCCCGACGGCCGCCGCACCAGGCTCTGGCCCGGCCTCCGGGAGCACTTCACCCGGCCCGGCCACCGGATCCCCTTCGAGGACATGCAGGAGCGCATGCTGTTCTCCGAGGCCCTCGACACCGTCCGCCTGCTGGAGGAGGGCGTCCTCACCTCGGTCGCCGACGCCAACATCGGCTCGATCTTCGGCATCGGCTTCCCCGGCTGGACGGGCGGCGTCCTCCAGTACATCAACGGCTACGAGGGCGGCCTGCCGGGCTTCGTGGCCCGGGCGAGGGAACTGGCCGACCGCTACGGCGCCCGCTTCACGCCGCCGGCGCTGCTGGTGGAGAAGGCGGAGCGGGGGGAGGCGTTCGCCGACGCGTGACCGTCCTGGGGGTGCGGGGTGCGGGGTGCGCTGGCGGCCGCGGGTTCGTGGTGGCCTGTCGCGCAGTTCCCCGCGCCCCTGAAGGGTCGGGCCCGCGGCCCGCCCGCCCTTCTCTCCCCTCACCCCTCCTTCATCCACTCCCGCAGCTCCTCGCGCAGGGAGCGTTGAAAGGTCGTCAGCAGGGCCTGGACGACCAGGGGCTGCATATGGGCCGACAGGGACTTCACCGCCCGGGGGTCGCGCTCGGCGACCGCGTCGCGGAAGAGGCCGGACAGCTCGTGGGCCGCCGCCCGGGCGTGCTCGATCAGGACGTTCCGCGCGGCCAGGATCGACTCCTGGGACAGCGGTACGTCAAGGAGTTCCGCCCCCAGCCGCAGCAGACCGGGGTCCACCAGGAACCCGTCGCCCTCCCGCTCGACCAGGCCCATCGCCATGAGCCGTCCCACGTCGCCCTCGTCCAGGGACCGCCCGGCCCGCACGTCCAGCTCCTGCCGTGTCACCGTCTCCACCGCGTCCGGCGCCCAGGAGGCCACCACGGCCCGCTGCAGGGCGAGATCACGGGGGGACAGATCCGGCGGCAGCTGCCGCAGATACCGCTCGATGGCTGCCAGGGTCATGCCCTGCCGCTGGAGCTCCTCGATCAGTGCGAGCCGGGCCAGATGACCCCGCCCGTAACGACCGACCCGGCGTGGACCGATCACCGGCGGTGGCAGCAGACCCTTGGTGCCGTAGAAGCGGACCGTGCGCACCGTGACCCCGGCCCGCGCGGCCAGTTCGTCGACGGTGAGGACGTCCTCCTGGCCGCTCTCAGCCGTGTCCGCTCCTTCTCCGGTCCCGGTCGTCATGACAGCAGTATCGCTGTCCCACCAGTGCTGTGAAACCTTCAACGGCTGCTCAGGGCGATTGTCGGTGGCGGCCCGTACGGTGTGGTCCATGCCGGGGATCACATACGTCAGGGGAGACGCCACGGTGCCGCTGGGCAAGGGCGTCAAGGTCATCGCCCATGTCTGCAACGACCTCGGCGGCTGGGGCAAGGGCTTCGTCCTCGCCGTGTCCCGGCGCTGGCCGGAACCGGAGGCGGCCTACCGCGCCTGGCACCGCGACCGCGCGCACAACGACTTCGGTCTCGGCGCCGCCCGGTTCGTCCAGGTCGGCCCGTACACCTGGGTCGCCAACCTGATCGGCCAGCGGGGCATCCGTTCGGGCGGCAAGGGCGCCCCCGTCCGGTACGAGGCCATCGACTCGGCCCTCGCCCTGCTGGCCGACAAGGCCCTGGAGCTCGAAGCCTCCGTCCACATGCCCCGCATCGGCTGCGGTCTCGCCGGCGGCACCTGGTCCCGGATCGAGCCCCTGATCACCGAGCGGCTCGTCCGGCGGGGCATAGCGGTGACGGTGTACGACCACGGGGACTGACGGCCCGCCGTCCACCGGGACCGAAGGGCGGCTGTTGGGGTGAACGGCCGTCGATTATCGGTCAACTCTGGCGCAGACGTGCGATGCGTCGTGCGTGTGAACGGGTAAGCCATCGGTATGGACCTTCTCCCGGTGGACATCGGCCCGTTGAACCCCCCGGTCGCGGAACTCGTCGTCGCGGCGGTGCTGTTCGCGCTGGTGTTCGTCTTCTTCCTCCGGCTGGCGCCCCGGGTGCGGCATGTGCTGGCGGAGCGGGAAGCGGCCACCGACGGGCTCGAGGCACAGGCCGAGGCCGTACGGCGGGAGGCGGAGAACAAGCGGGCGGAGGTGGCCGCGACCCTGGCGGAGGCCCGGCACCAGGCCGCCCGCATCCGCCAGCAGGCGTTCGAGGAGGGCACGACCCTGGTCGCCGAGGCCCGCGCGGAGGCACAGCGCGAGTACGCGACGATCCTCACCCAGGGCCAGGCCCGTATCGCCTCCGACCGCGCCGCGGCCGAGGCCGAACTCCGCGTCTACGTCTCCGAACTGGCCTCGAACCTGGCGAGCAAGATCCTCGGCGAACGGATCGAGGCCAAGGCCGAACCGCGCCTGTAGGAGCGGGGGCGCAGCCCCCGCCTCCTCCATCGGCGCGGGGAACCGCGCGACCGGCCGCGACGGGCCCGCAGCCGCCGCTCGGCGGCAACCCCCGCGTCCTACCGACCGTGCCCGTGCCGGCTGTCGTGCTCGTGCACGGAGTTCGTCGCCGCGATCTTCCTCCACGACTTGGGTGCCTTCGCCACCCCGCCCCCACCTGAGGCGACCCCCGCCCGCTCGGCCGCCGCGGCCCCCGGCTTCACCGGCTGGTACAGCCACGTGTCGAACAGTTGGTCCAGCCGCCGCCCCGAGACCTCCTCCGCGTACGCGACGAAGTCGCCCACCGTCGCGTTGCCGTACGCGTGCCTCGTCGGCCACCCCTTCAGGATCCCGAAGAACGCCGTGTCACCGATCTCGTTGCGCAGCGCCTGCAACGCCAGGGCCCCCCGGTCGTACACGGCGATGTGGAACTGGTTCTCCGGCCCGGGGTCACCCGGCCTGACCGTCCAGAAGGGATCGTCGGCCGCGCGGGAGGCGTACACATGGTCGGCGATCTCCTGCGCCGTACCCTCGTTCTCGTGCTCGGACCACAGCCACTGCGCGTACCGGGCGAAGCCCTCGTTGATCCAGATGTCCTTCCACCCGGTGACGGAGACGAGGTCGCCGTACCACTGGTGGGCCAGCTCGTGCACGACCACCGACACGTTCGACCCGTTCGCGAACTGCCGGGGGCTGTAGAAGGGCCGGGTCTGTGTCTCCAGGGCGTATCCCACCTGGGGGGTGTTGGGCACATACCCGCCGAGGCCGCTGTACGGATACGGCCCGAAGTACTCGGTCAGCCAGGCGGCGACCTCACCGGTCCGCTCGACGCTCGCGCGGGCCGCGCCGTAGTCGTCGCCGAGGTCCTTGCTGTAGGCGTTGACGATCGGGATGCCGTTCCCGGTCCGCCCGGTCGTGATGTCGAACCTCCCTACGGCGAGCGTGGCGAGATACGTGGCCTGGGGTCTGTCGGAGCGCCAGTTGTAGCGGGTCCAGCCCGCTCGGGACGAGGTCGACTGGAGCGTGCCGTTGGAGAGGGCCTGGGTGCCGTTCGGGACCAGCACCGACACGTCGTACGTGGCCTTGTCGAGCGGGTGGTCGTTGCTCGGGAACCACCACCAGGACGCCTCGGGCTCGCCCGCCGCGACACCGCCGTCCGGGGTGCGGAGCCAGCTCGTGAAGCCGTACGCCTTCTCGGACGACGGAACCCCGGCGTAGCGCACCACGACGCTGACCTCCGTCCCCTTGGGCAGCGGGTCCCCCGGAGTGATCTCCAGTTCGTGCTCGCCGGAGGTGGTGAAGGCCGCCTTCGCACCGTTGACCCGTACCTCGCTCACGTCCAGGAGGAAGTCCAGGTTGAAGCGGGACAGGTTCTCGGTGGTCCGGGCCAGCAGGGTCGCGGTGCCCTCCAGCCGGTCCGTCTCCGGCTGGTACTTGAGCCGGAGGTCGTAGTGGGAGACGTCGTATCCGCCGTTGCCGTAGGCCGGGTAGTAGGGGTCGCCGATCCCCGGCGCACCGGGCTCGTACGAGGCCGCCGATGCCGGGATCGCCAGCAGGAGGGAGGCCACGAACGCGCCCGGGGCGATGAGTCTGCGGTGCACGAATCACTCCAAGTGGTCGGTGAGCGGTTCCGCTTGTCCGTGCGGAGACTATTGAGTCCCTGTGCGCCCAGCGGTGTCCATGACCCCCGCCGTCACACGATCGCCATTCGGTCGACATGAGTCACCCCACTTGACGCTCCTTTCCGGCCAACACCGTGGCCGATCTCCCACGCGCCCCAACGGGTCCTCTTTTGAGCGGGAGTTGACAGCAGTACCGTCCGCGCATGCCGATACCTGCGCGACGCACACGCCGTTCGACCTGGAGATCCCTGGCGACGGTCGCCACCTCCGCCGCCCTGATGGCCGGCTTCGTCACCCCGGCGGTCGCCGGCACCACGACGCCCCGGAAGAGCCAGCCCGTCTACGCGTACGACAAGGCGATCCGCGAGGCCGTCTGGGTGGACATCGGACTCGACGGCGACCGCGACGGGAGGAACGACCGTGTCGCCGTCGACATCGTCCGCCCGAGCGAACCGGCCCAGCGGGGCCGCAAGATACCCGTGATCATGGACGCCAGCCCGTACTACTCCTGCTGCGGACGCGGCAACGAGAGCCAGCGCAAGACGTACGACGCGAACGGGAACGTCGTCCAGATGCCGCTGTTCTACGACAACTACTTCGTGCCCCGCGGCTACGCCTTCGTCGCCGTCGACCTGGCCGGGACCAACCGCTCCGACGGCTGTGTGGACGTCGGCGGACGCTCCGACATCCAGTCCGCCAAGGCGGTCGTCGACTGGCTCAACGGCCGTGGAAAGGCGTACACCACCCGCACGGGAACCAAGAAGGCCAAGGCCGGCTGGACCAACGGCAGAACCGGCATGATCGGCAAGAGCTACGACGGCACCGTCGCCAACGGTGTCGCCGCCACCGGCGTCGAGGGCCTGGAGACCATCGTCCCGATCGGCGCCATCTCCTCCTGGTACGACTACTACTTCGCCAAGGGCGCCCCCCTCTACGACTCCGGCCCCGACTGGCTGTCCGACGCCATCGAGAGCCCCGAGGCCCGCGCCGAGTGCGCCCATGTCCAGCGGGCGCTCGTGGACGGCGCCCCGCGCACCGGCGACTGGACGCGGCTGTGGACCGAGCGCGACTACGTCAAGGACGTCCGCAGGGTCCACGCCAGCGTCTTCGTCATCCACGGCCGGCAGGACCTCAACGTCCGCCCCAAGCACTTCGGCCAGTGGTGGGACGCCCTCGCCAAGCACGGCGTCGAGCGCAAGATCTGGCTCTCCCAGACCGGCCACGTCGACCCCTTCGACTTCCGCCGCGCCGCCTGGGCCGACACCCTGCACCGCTGGTTCGACCACGAACTCCTCGGCTACGACAACGGCATCGACGACGAGCCCATGGCCGACATCGAACGCCACCCCGACCGCTGGGTGAAGACGAAGGTCTGGCCGCCGCGCGCGACGAGCACCACGACCCTCCGCCCCGGCAAGGGCACCCGGCCCGGCGTCGGCACCCTGGGTCTCCGCAAGCGGCCCGGCACCGAGACCTTCACCGACAACCCCGCCCTGAACGAGACCGACTGGGCGGCGCACATCGACCGGTCCACCCCCGACAAGGCGGGCTTCGTCACCACGCCGCTCACCAAGGACCTGCGGATCTCCGGCTCCGCCAAGGTGACCGTCACCGCCACGCCCACCACCTCCACCGCACACCTCTCGGCGGTCCTGGTGGACCTCGGCCCGGACACCATCCGCGACTACTCCACCGCGGGCGAGGGCATCACCACCCTCACCGACCGCACCTGCTGGGGCCCGAGCACCACCGGTGACAGCTCCTGCTACCTCGAGACCCGGGCGAAGACCGCCGCCGTCGGCTACACGATCCTCAGCCGCGGCTGGGCCGACCTCGGCAACCACTCCTCCGGCACCGGGGCCCCGCTCACCCCCGGCACCCCGTACAGCCTCACCCTCGACCTGCACGCGAGCGACCATGTCGTCCCGGCGGGTCACCGGCTCGCCCTCATCGTCGCGGGCACCGACGAGGGCCTCATCGACCCGCCGTCGACGAAGCCCACCCTGACCCTCGACCTCAAGCGCACCTACGCCAAGGTGCCGCTGGTCGGCGGGGCCGCCGCCTTCAGGAAGGCGACCTCGGGTGCCACCGCCGCGCCGAAGGGCTCCGTCCTCGACGGCGTCGGCGACCCGAGCGGCGCCGCCCGCATCCCGGGTGACGGCGTATGAGGGCCCGGACCATGATGTAGGTGCATCTCGGCAGGCCCGGACTCCGCACCGGTCGGTCACTCGCCGGTGCGAGGTCTCGGGAGCCGCGGGCAGATGCTGCGAGAACGGGCCGCTGATGCTCCGAGCCGGGACCGCCGGACCCCCTACGGGTTGCCGACGATGCCCGCGTCGTGGGCGAGGAGGCCGGCTTGGGTGCGGTTGGCACAGCTCAACTACGTGTCGACGATCGCCGACCGTGTCCGTCCTGGGCTCCTGCTACAGCCAGTTGGCGATCGTGCTCGCGGCACGGCGCCAGAACGGGATACTGAAACGCGTGCGGGCGACACCGCTGCCCGCGTCCGCGTACTTCGTGGGACTCCTGGCGCACTGCGTCGTCGTGAGCGTCGTCGACGTCCTGCTGATCACCATGGCCGGCCGGCTCTACGGCGTCTCGCTGCGCGCCTCCTCGCAGCTGCCCGCACTGGCCGTCACGCTCGTGCTCGGCGCCGCCGCCTTCTGCGCCCTCGGGGTGTCGCGGTGGCGTCGCTGATCCGCGACGCGGAGGCCGCGCCGTCGGTCGTGCAGTTCGTCCTGTTCCCTACTCTCCGTGCGCGCTCCGGCGGCTGCGGTGTGCTCGTACCGTTGCGCCGGCAACTGAGGGGCGCCCATCCCGTCACCTCCTGGACGAGCGGGCCCCGTACCGCCTGACGGGGGAAGAGCACGACACCACCTGGTGAAGAAGGCGGCAGCGGGGTCACATGCGGGAGGGCTCGCTGGGCAGGAGTAGCTCAGTTCCAGCCACTCGCGGAAAGGTTCCACCTGTGACGCACGATCACACAACCACCCACCACGGGGGAGGCGTGCTTCCCGGTTCGGAGGCGGGTCTCCCCGGCGGCGGGCGGCCCCGGACCGATCGCGTCGTGTTCGGCGTGACGGCAGTACTGACCTTGGCTTTCGTGCTCTGGGGCGCCCTTGCCACCGACTCGCTCGAAAGCGTCTCGGGCAAGATGCTGAGCGGCCTCATACACAACGGCGGTTGGGCGTTCATGCTGGCCGCCTCCTGTTTCGTGGTCTTCGCCCTGTGGCTCGCCGCCAGCCGCTACGGCCGTATCCACCTCGGTGTCGAGGGGGAGAAGCCCGAGTTCCGCACGGTGTCGTGGGTCGCCATGATGTTCAGCGCGGGCATGGGTATCGGTCTGATGTTCTATGGCGTCAGTGAGCCCCTGGCGCACTTCACCACGCCTCCGCCGGGCACCGACCCCGACGGGGCCGGTGAGCGCATGGAGACGGCGATGGCGACCACGCTGTTCCACTGGACTCTGCACCCCTGGGCGATCTACGCGGTGGTCGGCCTCGCCATCGCCTACAGCACCTTCCGCAAACGCCGCCGCCAGACCATCAGCGCCGTCTTCACCCCGCTGATCGGCGAGAAGCACGCGAACGGCACCGGCGGCCGGGTCATCGACATCCTCGCCATCGTCGCCACCATCTTCGGCTCGGCGGCCTCCCTCGGCCTGGGAGCGCTCCAGATCGGCTCCGGCGCCCGGGAGCTGAACTGGATGGACAAGGTGAGCACCGGACTGCTCGTCGGCATCATCGCCGTCCTGACCCTGGCCTTCGTCGCCTCCGCGGTGTCCGGGGTGGAGAAGGGCATCCAGTGGCTGTCCAACACCAACATGGTGCTGGCCCTGGCCCTGCTCCTCTTCGTCTTCGTGGCCGGCCCGACGATCCTGGTCCTCGACCTCCTGCCCACCTCGGTCTTCTCCTACCTCGGCGATCTGCCGCAGCTCGGCGGCCGCACCGAGGCGTCCGGCGGCGAGGGCGTGGCCGACTGGCTCAGCAGCTGGACCGTCTTCTACTGGGCGTGGTGGATCTCCTGGACGCCCTTCGTCGGCATGTTCATCGCGCGCATCAGCCGCGGCCGCACCATCCGCCAGTTCATCGGCGGCGTCATCCTGGTCCCCAGCTCGGTCAGCCTCGTGTGGTTCGCGGTGTTCGGCGGCACGGCCATGAAGCTCCAGGACCAGGGCCGGCTCGGTGACGAGTCCACCGCGGAGGGTCAGTTGTTCGCGGTCCTCAACCAGTTCCCGGCGGCCACCGTCAGCTGCCTGCTGGTGATGGTGCTGGTCGGTATCTTCTTCGTCTCCGGCGCCGACGCCGCCTCCATCGTCATGGGCACCCTCTCCCAGCGCGGCGCCCTGGAACCCGGGCGCTTCGTCGTCGTCTTCTGGGGCGTCCTCACCGGAGCCGTCGCCGCGATCATGCTCCTCGTCGGCAGCGGCCAGGGCGACGCCCTCACCGGCCTGCAGAACCTCACGATCCTGGCGGCCGCCCCGTTCGTCCTGGTCATGATCGGCATGTGTGTGGCGCTGATGCGCGACCTGCGCCGCGACGCGGTGATCGTGCGCGAGGAGATGGCCTCCGAGGCCGTCGAACTCGCCGTGATCGAGGGCCACAAGCGCTACGACGGCGAATTCGAGATCCGGGTCGGCCCGGGGCAGGGAACGGAGGTCGAGGGCGATCCCATCGGGCACCGGAAGGCCTGACCGCCACCAGGGGGCGCGGCGCCCGGGCGCCCGGGGCACCGCTCCGGGAGCCGGCCGCCCGCGCCCAGGCGCCCTCCCGGAGTTGCCCGGAGCCCCTTCTCGGCCGTCCGGCGGAGGGCCGCGACCGCCCCGCGGCGGGCCGGAATCACCCAGGACCCCTCCACGGTCACCCGGCGGCGAGTCGCGCGACCTCCCGGGCGCAGCCCCAGGCCACCGTCACCCCCGCGCCGCCGTGCCCGTAGTTGTGCACCAACAGCCGCCCGGCAGACGGCCGCTCACTCTCCAGCCGTACGGCGGGCCGGGCGGGCCGCAGCCCCACCCGGTGCCCGATCACCCGCGCCCCGGCGATCTCCGGCCGCACGGCCGCGCACCGCCGCACGATCTCCTCGGCGGCCACGGGGTCGGGTGTCATCGACCACGCGTCCTCCTCCGCCGTACCGCCGAGGATCAACCCGCCCGGCTGCGGAATGAAGTACGTGCTCGTGCCATCGGCGTGGTCCACCGATGTCATCCAGGTGGTGACACCCGGGTTCTCCACCACGACCAACTGCCCCCGCACCGGACGCACGGACGGGTCCGGCACCAGGTCGCGCGCGTCGAGCCCGGTGCAGTTGACGACCACGCGGGCGTCGACCGCGGTGAGGTCCGTGACCGCGCGCTCCTCGATCGTCCCGCCCGCCGCGGCGAACCGCTCGCGCAGCCACCGCAGATGGACCGGCATGTCGATCACCGGCAGCCGCGCCCACAGACCCGTCCCCGCGTACTCCTGCGCCGTCGTGGCCCGCAGGCCAGCCACCCGTGAGGCCCAGGCACCGAGTCCGTCCAGCGTGGTCTCACCGTGTACGCCCTCGACCAGGCGTACGCCTGTCTCGTCCGGCCGTGCCGCCAACTCCTCGTACACCGCCAGCGATACGAGCGCCCATTCACCGGCGAGCGCCTCCGGTTCGATGCGGTACGGCCACCACAGCCCGCCCGCGACGGCGGACGTGGTCCGCTCCGCGGGCTCCCGGGCCCAGACCCGGACCCCTCTGCCGCTCTCCGCGAGGACGACGGCCGTCGTCAGACCGACGATGCCGCCACCGACCACGATCACATCGCTGTTCGATTCCCTGGTCACAAAGGGACGTTAACGGACTATGTCATGCCGTGCTCACAAGTCTGTCTTTGTGGGGATACTCACACCATGTCTGCCGAGTACGCGACCTTCGGCCTGGCACCGGCGATCCGAGCCGGTGGCGTCCTCGCCGACGGTGCCTACCAAGCCCACCGGGACTTCGTGGACTTCATCGTCGACGGACGCCCGCTGCTGTTCCAGCTGTCCGACCTCGACGCCGTCTCGCCCCTCGCGTCCGACATACCGCCCGCGATCTTCACCGCCCAGGTGCGCGGCCTGCTCCTGGAGGCCGACGCGCCCCTGACCGGCGGCCGGTACGTCATCTACGGCTGCCCCGAGTGCGCCGACCTCGCCTGCGGAGCCGTGACGGCGGTGATCGAGCGGGACGGCGACGACTACGTGTGGCGGGACTTCGCCTGGCAGACGGAGGAGGAGGCCGACCTCAGGCTGAACGGCTACACCGGCATCGGCCCCTTCCGGTTCCACGGCTCCGAGTACCGCAGCGCCCTGCAGTCGCTGTTGCGCGAGTCCGCCGACGAGGCCCCGCCGCGCCCACGGGTCCTCCTCATCGGTGCCCGGGTCGCCGTCCTCGCCCGACTCGCCGCCGCCCTGCGGGCCATCGGCATCGGCGCGGACATGGCGCACGACGCCGCCGGTGTGCCCGACGAGGAGCTGCGTGGTTACGGCGCGGTCGTCTTCGGCCGGGCCGTCGGCGAGGCCGACCGTGCCGCGGTACGCACTGCCTTCGACCGGGCGGGGGTGCGGGTCGCGTACGTCGACGGGTTCGCCCCGATCATTCCGCTCCTCGTCGCGCAGATCGAGAACGCGCTGGACCGCAGCCCGGTGGAACAGCGCCGGCTCACCCGGCTGATCGCGGCGGACGGTCAGGCCGGTGTCGAGATCACCTCCACCTGCCGGGTCGAGCTGACCGCGTACCGCCTCGACCGGCTGTACCGGACACACACGTACAAGTTCTTCGACGGCATCCTGCCCGCGGGGCGGCACCGGATCGGGCTGGACGCCAAGTCCGTCAAGGGCGAGTCGTTCATCGTGGCCCGGACCGCGGGCACGGTGCTGGTGGAGCCGATGGTGAGGTGACCGGCTGCGGTCGCCAGGTCGCCAGGTCGCCCGACCGGCCGCGGGGCCGTGGGGGCCGGCCGCGCGGCTCCCCGCGCCCTTCGCGCGCTTGCTCGTGCCGCCGGCCGCCGCGGGCGTCGGCCGTGCTGCTCCTCGGGGTGAGAGCACGGTGCGGAGGTCGTTAGGATCGCACCCTGTGACCGCCACCCTCGTCGTCAAGAACCTCGCCGCCGGCCACGGCGACCGCCCGCTCTTCTCCGGGCTCGACCTCGTGGTCGCGCCCGGTGACGTGATCGGGCTGGTCGGCGCCAACGGAGCGGGCAAGTCCACCCTGCTGCGGCTGCTCGCCGGGCTCTGCCCGCCGGAACAGGGGGAGCTGCGGCTGTCCCCGCCCACGGCCACCGTCGGGCACCTCCCACAGGAGCCCGAGCGCCGCGAGGGCGAGACGGTCCGGGAGTTCCTCGCCCGGCGTACGGGGGTCGCCGAGGCCCAGCGGGTGATGGACGACGCCACCCAGGCCCTCGTCGACGGGGCGCCGGGCGCGGACGACGCGTACTCGGCAGCCCTGGAGCGCTGGCTCGGCCTCGGCGGCGCCGACCTCGACGAGCGGGCGGCGGAGGTCGTCGACTCCCTCGGCCTGGACGTCGACCTGGACCAGCCGATGACCGGCCTCTCCGGCGGCCAGGCGGCCCGCGCCGGCCTCGCCTCCCTCCTCCTGTCCCGCTACGACGTCTTCCTCCTCGACGAACCCACCAACGACCTCGACCTGGACGGCCTCGAACGGCTCGAACGCTTTGTGAGCGGCCTGCGCGCCGGCACGGTCGTCGTCAGCCACGACCGCGAGTTCCTCACCCGCACGGTCACCAAGGTCCTCGAACTCGACCTGGCACAGCAGCGGATCAACCTCTACGGCGGTGGCTACGAGGCGTACCTGGACGAGCGCGAGACGGCCCGGCGCCACGCACGCGAGGACTACGAGGAGTACGCCGACAAGCGGGCCGCACTCCAGGACCGAGCCCAGACGCAGCGCTCCTGGATGGACAAGGGCGTCAAGAACGCCCGGCGCAAGGCGGGCAACGACAACGACAAGATCGGCCGCAAGTTCCGCAGCGAGGCGAGCGAGAAGCAGGCCGCCAAGGCCCGGCAGACCCAGCGCATGATCGAGCGGCTCGACGTCGTGGAGGAGCCGCGCAAGGAGTGGGAGCTGCGCATGGAGATCGCGTCGGCCCCGCGCTCCGGCGCCGTCGTCGCCACCCTGCGGGACGCGCGGATCAAGCGGGGCGACTTCGCCTTCGGTCCGGTGTCGCTCCAGATCGACTGGGCCGACCGCATCGCCATCACCGGCGCGAACGGCGCGGGCAAGTCCACGCTCCTCGGTGCCCTGCTGGGCCGCATCCCGCTGGACGCGGGCCACGCCTCACTCGGCTCCGGTGTCCTGGTCGGCGAGGTCGACCAGGCCCGCGCGCTCTTCCACGGCCCCGAGTCGCTCCTCGACGCCTTCTGCGCGGCCGTGCCCGACACCGAGCCGGTCGAGGTCCGCACCCTCCTGGCCAAGTTCGGCCTGAAGTCCCACCACGTCCTGCGCCCGGCCGTGACCCTCTCACCCGGCGAACGCACCCGCGCCGCCCTCGCCCTCCTCCAGGGCCGCGGTGTGAACCTGCTGGTCCTGGACGAACCCACCAACCACCTCGACCTGCCCGCCATCGAGCAGCTGGAGTCCGCCCTCGACGCCTACGAGGGCACGCTGCTCCTGGTCACCCACGACCGCCGCATGCTGGACGCGGTACGGGTGACCCGGCGCTTCGAGGTGGCATCGGGCAAGGTCACGGAGGGCTGAGCCGCTGGCCGGGGCCCACGTCCGCACAGCGCGGTGCCGGGCACCCCGCAAGCAGGGCACCCGGCACCGGCACGATCACCTCAGCGCCGCTTCGGGTCCACCAGCCCGGCCTTGCGCAGCGCGTCCGCCATGGCGCTGTTCGCCGGAGCCGGCGCGGAGCCCCCCTGCCGGGACCCTCCCTGCCGGGAGCCGCCGCCACCACCGCCGCCGCGGCCCTGCCGCTGCTGAGGCGCCCGGGCCCCCCGCTGCGGCCGCGTGCCCCCGCCGGACTGGCCCTGAGGCGCGGCCTCGTCGTCCAGCCGCAGCGTCAGCGAGATCCGCTTGCGCGGAATGTCGACGTCGAGCACCTTCACCTTGACGATGTCGCCGGGCTTGACCACATCGCGCGGATCCTTCACGAACGTCTTGGACATCGCCGACACATGCACGAGCCCGTCCTGGTGCACCCCGACGTCCACGAAGGCCCCGAAGGCCGCCACGTTCGTCACGACCCCCTCCAGCACCATCCCGGACACCAGGTCGGAGATCTTCTCGACGCCCTCCTTGAACGTGGCCGTCTTGAAGGCCGGCCGGGGGTCGCGCCCCGGCTTCTCCAGCTCCTTCAGGATGTCGGTCACGGTCGGCAGACCGAACGTCTCGTCCACGAAGTCACCGGGCTTCAGCGACCGCAGCACACTCGTGTTGCCGATCAGCGCCGCGACCTCGCTGCCCGCCGCCTTCACCATCCGCCGCACCACGGGGTACGCCTCCGGGTGCACGCTGGAGGCGTCCAGCGGGTCGTCGCCGCCCCTGATCCGCAGGAAGCCCGCGCACTGCTCGTACGCCTTCGGACCGAGTCGCGCCACGCCCTTCAGCTGGGAACGGGACGTGAACGGACCGTTGGAGTCCCGGTGGGCCACGATGTTCTCGGCGAGACCGGAGGAGATACCGGACACCCGGGCGAGCAGCGGCGCGGAGGCCGTGTTCACATCGACGCCGACGCCGTTCACACAGTCCTCGACGACCGCGTCCAGCGACCGCGACAGCTTCACCTCGGACAGGTCGTGCTGGTACTGGCCGACGCCGATCGACTTCGGGTCGATCTTCACCAGCTCGGCGAGCGGGTCCTGCAGACGGCGCGCGATCGAGACGGCACCGCGCAGCGAGACGTCCATCCCGGGCAGCTCCTGGGAGGCGAACGCCGACGCCGAGTACACCGAGGCGCCCGCCTCCGACACCATCACCTTGGTGAGCTTCAGCTCCGGGTGCCTGGTGATCAGCTCACCGGCGAGCTTGTCGGTCTCGCGGGACGCCGTGCCGTTGCCGATGGCGATCAGCTCGACCGCGTGCTCCTTGGCGAGACGGGCCAGCTTGGCGATGGCCTCGTCCCACTTGTTGGCCGGAACATGCGGGTAGATCACGTCGGTGGCGACGACCTTGCCGGTCGCGTCGACCACGGCGACCTTCACGCCCGTACGGAAACCGGGGTCGAGGCCCAGCGTCGCGCGGGTACCGGCGGGGGCGGCTAGCAGCAGGTCGCGCAGGTTCGCCGCGAAGACGTTCACCGCCTCGTCCTCGGCGGCCGTGCGCAGCCGCAGCCGCAGGTCGATGCCGAGGTGCACCAGGATGCGGGTCCGCCAGGCCCAGCGGACGGTGTCCGTCAGCCACTTGTCGGCGGGGCGCCCACGATCGGCGATCCCGAACTTGTGAGCGACGATGCCCTCGTACGAAGACGGTCCGTCCGTGGGCTCCTCCGGCTCCAGGACGAGGTCGAGGACGTCCTCCTTCTCGCCCCGCAGCATCGCGAGGATGCGGTGGGAGGGCAGCTCGGTGAACGGCTCCGCGAAGTCGAAGTAGTCGGCGAACTTGGCGCCCGCCTCCTCCTTGCCCTCCTTCACCCTGGCCGCCAGCCGGCCCCGCACCCACATGCGCTCGCGCAGCTCGCCGATCAGGTCGGCGTCCTCCGAGAACCGCTCGGTGAGGATCGCCCGCGCGCCGTCCAGCGCCGCCTGCGCGTCGGCGACGCCCTTGTCGGCGTCGACGAAGGCCGCGGCGGCGGCCTGCGGCTCCACGGTCGGGTCGCCCAGCAGGCCCTCGGCGAGCGGTTCGAGCCCCGCCTCGCGCGCGATCTGCGCCTTCGTGCGCCGCTTCGGCTTGAACGGCAGGTAGATGTCCTCCAGCCGCGCCTTGGTCTCGGCGCCGCGGATCTGCGCCTCCACCTCGGGGGTCAGCTTGCCCTGCTCCCGCACCGAGTCGAGGATCGCCGCACGGCGGTCCTCCAGCTCGCGCAGATACCGCAGCCGCTCCTCGATCGTGCGCAGCTGCGCGTCGTCGAGCATCTCGGTCGCTTCCTTGCGGTAGCGGGCGATGAAGGGAACGGTCGAACCGCCGTCGAGCAGTTCCACCGCGGCCTTCACCTGCCGCTCCCGTACGCCGAGTTCCTCGGCGATCCTGCCTTCGATGGACCCTACTTCGATGGATCCGGGTGTCGTCACGATCCCGTACCGCCTTCTCCACTGAGGTTGCGCGGCAATTGTGGCAGGTGACGCGGACAACGGGGGATCAGGGCGGCGCGTGCCGGTCATCCGGTCCGGACGGGTGGGGGGCCGGATCCGGACAGCCGGGGAGCCGGACGCGGGCTCGCGTCCGGCTCCCTCGGTTCACGGCTCGGCCGGGGTCAGGCCCGGCGCGCGCGTCCGGTGCGGCGCGTGGAACTCGAGGCGCCGCCGAACAACCGGGCCACAGCTCGGAACGGCAGCGTCACCACCGTCGCGACAGCCCCTCCGATCTGGCGCAACACATCTGCGATCGCACGGAACACGTAACTCCCCTTTCCTCTCCCGGCCGACCGGGCCGGGAGAGCACGGGTACCGCGTCCCGTCTCCTTCATGCGTGAACGAGCCGGCCGGCCCGCACGAGACCGTGCCCCGGCGGCCCACCGCCCCCGGGCCGCACCCGGCCTCGCCGGTCACGCGCCGGTCACTTCTTGCCGATCATCCCCGCCGGGAACGCGCCGGCACCGAGCATCGTCGTCACCATTCCGCTCATCAATTCGGTGAGTCGTTCCACGCCGGCCGCGCCCAGGTGCTCGTACGGGGCCCGGTCGAGGCGGTCCGTCGCGCTCTCGATCTCCTCGCGCAGTGCGGCACCCGCCTCCGTCAGTTCGCCCTCGCCGTCGACCAGTCCGCGCTCCTGGAGCCGCCCGCGGGCCGCCTCCCAGTCGGCCCGCGTCCAGCCTCGGGTGCCGAGCATCCACTTCGGGGACATGCCCTTGCCGGTCGCGGTATGGCTGACCAGTGCCTCGACCGGGTCGAGACCGGCGCCGAGAAGGACCGTGAGGTGCCCGTCACCCCGGTGCTCGCGCAACAGCGTGGCCGCATGCCACAGCGCGAGGTGGGGGCGCTCGGGCACCGGCAGGTCGGCGTGCGCGGCGTACAGGGGACGCGCGGTCCGCACGCACGCCTCGGTGGCCCGCAGGGCCAGCTCGGCGGCCTCCGCGACCTCCCTGGAGCCGATCAGCTCGTCGCCGAGCAGCCGGCGCAGGGTGGCGTCCGCGACCCGCTCGCGTGCCGCCAGCACCACCGAGGGCGAGGCGGTCTCCCACACCTCGGGCACATGCCGGGCCACCAGGTCGTGCCGGAAGTTGAAGAACGTCGCCGTCACCACGCCCGGTCCGACCGGGCCCATGGCGGCGGCCCGCACCGCGAAGTACGCCGCACTCGGGTGCTCGACCCCCACCGCGCCCAGCTCCCGCCCGAGGTCCGGGGAGAAGTAGTGCGCGGAGTGGAACGGGTTGAGCAGGTTGTGGCAGCGCCGCTCGGCGCGCTCCGGCAGGGAGGAAGGCGTCATGCCCCGCAGGTTACCGACTGGTCGGTTCGTCGTCTGGGGCAGGCCCCACGTGCCTCTGCTCACACCGCGTCGGCCGGGCCTGACCGATGGCAGGAAAGGTGGGGTACCCGTCATTGCGGCCATCGCCCGGGCTCCCCAGAATCGGGACATGCGCACAGTCCTGGTCGTCCTCTTCGACGGCGTGCAGAGCCTCGACGTCACCGGCCCCCTGGAGGTCTTCCAGGGCGGCGAGTTGCACGCTCCGGGCTCCTACCGCATCCGCACGGCCTCCCCGGACGGCGCCGCGGTGCGCACCTCCAGCGGCCTCACCCTCCTGCCGGACCAGGCGCTCACGGCATCGCCCGCCCCGCACACCCTGCTCGTCCCCGGCGGCCAGGGCACCCGGCACCCCGCCCCGGACGTCGTCGCCTGGCTGCGGGAGCACGGCCCCCGGGCGGAGCGCCTGGTGTCGGTCTGCACCGGCGCGATCCTGCTCGCCGAGGCGGGCCTCCTGGACGGACGCCGGGCGACGACCCACTGGGCGTACTGCGACAAGCTGGCCCGCGACCACCCGTCGGTGGACGTCGACCCGGACCCCATCTACGTCCGCGACGGCCATGTCGCCACCTCGGCCGGTGTCACCGCAGGCATCGACCTGGCCCTGGCCCTCGTCGAGGAGGACCTCGGCCGAGAGGTCGCCCTCGGCATAGCCCGCCACCTGGTCGTCTTTCTGCGTCGCCCCGGCAACCAGGCCCAGTTCAGCGCCCAGCTCACCGCGCAGACCGCGCGCCGGGAGCCCCTCCGGGAGGTCCAGCATTGGATCACCGAGCACCCCGGCGGCGATCTGAGCGTCGAGACCCTGGCCGCCCGGGCCCGCCTCTCACCCCGTCACTTCGCCCGCGCCTTCCAGGCCGAGACCGGCACGACCCCGGGCCGCTATGTCGACCGGGTCCGCCTCGAACACGCCCGCCGGCTGCTGGAGGACACCTCCGACGGCGTCGAGGAGATCTCCCGCGCCTGCGGCTACGGCACCTCCGAGGCCATGCGCCGGGCCTTCGTCAAGGCACTCGGCACGCCCCCCGCGGAGTACCGCCGCCGCTTCCGGCCGGCGTCCGCCCCCACCCACTGAAGGGACCCCCATGCAGATCGCCGTCGTCCTCTTCGACCGCTTCACCGCTCTCGACGCCGTCGGCCCCTACGAGACCCTCGGCCGTCTCCCCGACGCCGAACTGGTCTTCGTCGCCGAGGAGACCGGCCCCGTCCGCTCCGACACCGGAGCCCTCGCGATCACCGCGGACCGGACCCTCGCCGAGGTTCCGGCCCCGGATGTCGTCGTGGTGCCGGGCGGCCCCGGCCAGTTCGCGCAGATGGAGAACGAGACCCTCTTCGCCTGGCTCCGCGCGGCCGACCGTACGAGCACCTGGACGACCTCCGTCTGCACCGGCTCCCTGATCCTCGCGGGCGCCGGCCTCCTCGAAGGCCGCCGGGCCACCTCGCACTGGCTGGCGCTGGACTTCCTCAGGCAGTACGGGGCCGAGCCGACGGGGGAGCGGGTCGTGTTCGACGGCAAGTACGTCACCGCGGCCGGGGTCTCCTCCGGCATCGACATGGGCCTCACCCTGATCGGCCGGATCGCGGGCGACGAGCACGCCCAGGCGGTCCAGCTGATGACCGAGTACGACCCGCAGCCCCCGTACGACGCGGGCGCCCCGCACAAGGCGCCCGCGCATCTCGTGGAGGAGTTCCGCACCAACAGCCGCTTCGCCCTGATGTGACCCCCGGTCGCCCCGGTGCTCAGGCCACGGCTCTCACACCGTCCAGGTGAACAGGGGCCGCCTGCGCTCCAGGAACGCGGCGACGCCCTCCGCGGCGTCGCCGCTGCCGCGTGCCTGCTCGGCCCAGTACGCGTCCCGGTCCCTCCGGCCGTCGGCGAACTCCTTGGCCGCCGCCTGGGTCAGCCGGGAGCGCGAGACCAGCACCCGCGTGAACTCCGCGACCCGCTCGGCCAGCCCGCCCACGGGCAGCACCTCGTCCACCAGGCCCGTGCGCAACGCCCGTTCGCTGTCCATCAACTCACCCGAGAACAGCAGGTACTTGGCGGTGCCGGGGCCGACCAGCGACACCAGCCGCCGGGTGGAGGAGGACGGATAGACGAGCCCCAGCTTCGCGGGGGTGATCCCGAACAGCGACCCCTCCTCCGCGAACCGCAGATCACAGGCCGCCGCGAGCTGCGACCCCCCGCCCACACAGTGCCCCCGGATCGCCGCGAGCGTCGGCTTGGGGAACGCCGCCAGCGCCTCCTCGGCGAGCAGTGCCAGCCCCTGGGCCTCGCCCGGGGACTCCCGCAGCGTCGAGATGTCGGCCCCCGCGCAGAACGTCCGGCCCTCGCCGGTCAGCACCAGCGCCCGTACGGAGGGATCGGTGGCCAGCCGGTCGAGCAGCGGCGGCAGGGACCGCCACATCCCGGCCGTCATGGCGTTGCGCTTGGCCGGGTGGTGGATCACCACCGTCGCGACCCCGTCGGCGGTGGAGTGCAGCAGCTGAGGGTCCATGCACCGGATGCTAGCCACCTCGCCGGCGCCGCTCTTCGACGGCCTCCGGCTGACCGCCCCCGGTTCGGCGGGCGGCCGGCCCGTCGTCGGGCCTCTCTCGGGAATGATCACGGAGAGTCACGACCGGGGTCGGGAAGATCAGGCACGGCACCGAACCCGTACAACCCGAATAGTTTCAAGAGCGACATAAGGCTGGCAGAACCGAGCATTCCATCGATCGTTCCGAACCCGGTCGGTCGTGAAATCGTCGATACGCGCTGACTTGTGTTCAGGCATCCGTGGACGGCGTCGAGTCGCCAACACTTAACGTGTGGTGACAATCGAGCGCAAAGGCGGCGACCGGACCATGGACGACCGAGGGCGCGGCGGTGACCCACGCCCCGGCGGCGGCGGGCACGTTCCCGACGACCGGAGGCCGCCGGAACCGTTGCCGTACGAAGGGGTCTGGCGGTTCACCGCGGCCGCCGTCGACGCCTCGGTGCCGCAGGCGCGGCGCGCCGTCCGGGACCTGCTCGTCCGGCAGGGCGTGCCGATCTCGGACGACCTGGTCCAGGGATTACTGGTGATCGTCTCCGAGTTGGTGACGAACGCGGTCAAACACGCGGCGGTGCTCTCGCCCACACTCGCCGTGGAGGTCGCGGTCGGAGCGGAGTGGGTGCGTGTCGCGGTGGAGGACAACCACCCCTACCGCCCGACCGCCCTGGAGACCGACCACGGCCGGCTGGGAGGGCGGGGGCTGCTGCTGGTGCGCGAGATCACCAGGGAGGCCGGCGGAGTCTGCGATGTCGAGCACACCGCGAGTGGCGGCAAGGTGATCTGGGTCGCCCTGCCGCTCAAACCCGCGCACCTCTGACGGCCGCGGTCACCAGCCCGCGGTCGGGCCCGTCAGTTCCCTGACCGCGGGGCGGGCCGCGTCCAGCACCGTCATGAACCAGGCCGAGAAGGTGTCCTTGGCGTGCCGCTCCGCCAGCTCCGCCGGCGTCACGAAGGCCGTGGCCCCGACCTCCTCCGGGTCCGGCCGCAGCGGGGACCGCACCAGTCCGACGAAGAGGTGGTTGAACTCCTGCTCCACCAGACCCGAGTCCGGGTCGGGGTGGTTGTAACGGACCGTGCCCGCCTCGCCGAGCAGCGCTGGCGACACCCCGAGCTCCTCGTACGTCCGCCGCGCGGCGGCCGCGAAGGGCGACTCACCGGGGTAGGGGTGGCCGCAGCAGGTGTTCGACCAGACCCCGGGGGAGTGGTACTTGCCGAGGGCGCGCTGCTGGAGCAGCAGCCGGCCCCGCTCGTCGAAGAGGAACACGGAGAACGCCCGGTGCAGTCGCCCGGGCGGCTGGTGGGCGGAAAGCTTCTCCGCCGTGCCGATCGTCGTGCCCTCCTCGTCGACCAGCTCCAGCAGGATCGCTTCCGTGGTGCTGTCCGGTGACTCGTGCATCGCGGTGGCAGGTGTGATCGGCATGCCCATCCTTCGCTTCGTTCCTCGAATCCCAAGTCTGCCGTAGGGAACCGGCACCCCTGGTACTTCACGCCAACCCGCATGTCCTACCCCCGCACCCCCCGCGCGGACACCCATGGATCGCCCACCGGCCCTCCACAGCGGGCGAACTCCCGCTCGCCGGGGGTGCGGGTACCTCGCGGGCGCCCGGTCTCGGCGGCCGCGCGGCCGGGTGCCGACCGTCGAAACCCGGCCGGATGGCGTAACCGGATGACGTACCAAGCGGGTCCCGGCACACGCGGCGCGCCACATGGGGAGGCCGGCAGCGGCGGCCGGGGATCAGTGGCAGAGCTTCGCCTCGTGCGCCGCGTGTCCACCGGGCTCCAGCTGGAAGGTGCAGTGCTCGACGTCGAAGTGGTCCCCGATGCAGCCCTGGAGCTCGTGGAGCATCTTCTCGTTGCCGATGGCGTCGAGCGTCTCTGAGCCGACCACGACATGGGCCGACAGGACGGGCATCCCGGAGGTGATGGTCCAGGCGTGCAAGTCGTGGACGTCCTCGACGCCGGGCAGAGCCAGGATGTGCGCCCGGACCTCCGCCATGTCGACGTTCTTGGGGGCCGCCTCCAGCAGCACGTCGAGGGTCTCCCGCAGCAGCTTCACCGTGCGCGGCACGATCATCACGCCGATGACCAGCGAGGCGATGGGGTCGGCGGCCTGCCAGCCGGTGAGCAGGATGATCCCGGCCGAGACGATCACCGCCAGCGAGCCGAGCGCGTCGGCCGCCACCTCCAGGAAGGCGCCCCGTACGTTCAGGCTCTCCTTCTGGCCCCGCATCAGCAGGGTCAGCGAGATCATGTTGGCGACCAGACCGATCGCACCGAACACGACCATCAGACCGCCCTCGGTGCCGACCGGGGTGACGAAGCGCTGGATCGCCTCGAAGAGCACGTATCCGCCGACGCCCAGCAGCAGCACACAGTTGGCGAGTGCCGCCAGAATCTCGGCGCGGGCGTAACCGAACGTGCGGTTGCCGCTCGGCGGGCGGTTGGCGAAGTGGATCGCGAGGAGCGCCATGCCGAGACCCACCGCGTCCGTCGCCATGTGCGCCGCGTCCGCGACGAGTGCGAGGGAGTCGGCGAGGACACCGCCGACGATCTCGACCACCATGACGGCGAGCGTGATCGACAACGCGATCCGCAGCCGGCCGCGGTACGCCGCCGCCGCCGTACCACCGGCCGGCGCGTGATGCGCGTGCCCGTGATCGTGCCCAGCCCCCATGGAATCCGCCCTTCCGTGTCCCTGTGTCCGGCTCCGGGACCACAGTCAACTACGGGCGGGGGGTATGGGGCAACGCGGCACTGAACACCGTTGTCATGTGCTCTGACCTGCGGAAACGATACGCAGGTCAGAGTGGTGTCATGATCGGGAACCCGGTCGCAGACCGTGGTGCAGGCACCAGCCGGCCCATGCCGACTCGACCATCTCGCGCACCCCGCGCCGGGCCGTCCAGCCCAGCTCCCGCTCGGCGAGCGCGGCCGAGGCGACGGCGCGCGGCGCGTCACCGGGGCGGCGCGGTTCGACGAGCGCGGGCCGCCGATCGCCGGTCACCTCGCCGATGAGCGTGACCAGTTCACGTACCGAGACGCCCTCCCCCCGGCCGATGTTCACGGTCAGGTCGCCGGACGTGCCCTCCGCGGTGAGTCGCCGGACCGCGGCGAGGTGGGCCTCGGCGAGGTCGGCGACATGGATGTAGTCCCGGACGCAGGTGCCGTCCGGGGTCGGGTAGTCGTCGCCGAAGACCCGGGGTGCCTGGTCGCGGGTGAGGCGGTCGAAGACCATCGGGATCACGTTGAAGACGCCGGTGTCGGCGAGCGCGGGCTCGGCGGCGCCGGCCACGTTGAAGTACCGCAGACAGACGGTGGCCATGCCGTGCGCCCGGCCCGCCGCGCGGACCAGCCACTCCCCGGCGAGCTTGGTCTCGCCGTAGGGGCTCATCGGGGAGCAGGGGGTGTCCTCCGTGATGAGGTCCACATCCGGGTTGCCGTACACGGCGGCGGAGGAGGAGAACAGGAACCGCCTCACCCCGGCACCGGCCGCCGCGTCGAGCAAGGTGGCCAGTCCGCCCACGTTCTCCTGGTAGTAGCGGGTCGGCTGGGCCACCGACTCGCCGACCTGCTTGCGGGCCGCCAGGTGCACCACGCCGGTCACCGCGTGCTCGGCGAACGTCCGCTTGAGGAGGTCGCCGTCCAGGGCGGAGCCGTGTACGAGCGGGATACGGTCGGGGAGGCGGCCGGGGACCCCGGCCGAGAGGTCGTCCAGGGCGACCACCTGTTCTCCGGCGTCGGCCAGGGCCTTCGCCACATGTGCGCCGATATATCCGGCTCCGCCTGTGATCAGCCAAGTCATGGGCACCTACCTTAACGGGGTCCCCCCGAGTTTCATTGATGTTTTCTGTTGAATGATGTTGGACTCTGTTTGTTCTCGGCGGGCAAGGTGCGGGGTTCGGCGTATATCGCCTATGAGTCGATATGCGAACCGGAGTTTGTGGCGTGGCCCTCGGATCCACGATGATGATCGCGGCGGAGCCCCAGCAGGCCCACCTGATCGGGCCGTGAACGGGCGGTGAATCCTCGTTTCCCTTCATCCGATAACCTCTGCCGACACGCCGCCGGACCGTAGCGGGCCGGGGTGTCTCCACCACGCACATGCCCGGCGCGGTCGCGTCGGCACCCAGGGAGTGAGTTCGTCTGTCGACCGCCATCCTCACCGGTCAGCCGGTCCCCGGATCGTCGCTGGAGGGCGATCTGCGGTCGCTCGGCTTCGACGTGCGGGTCGCCGCCGACGCCGGTGACGCCGAAACGCTCCTGGCCGCCGTTCCCGCCGGTCAGCGGGTCGCGATCGTCGACGCCCGGTTCGTGGGGCATGTGCACGCGCTGCGTCTGGGCCTCACCGATCCCCGCTTCGACGCCGCCGCACTGCCCGGCGCGGTGACCGTACAGGCCGCCGCCCGCCAGGCCCTGACCCGCGCACTGGCCCGGGAGAGGTCCGCCGAGGGCGGCAGCACCGCGGTCGCCGTGGACAGCGTCGCCGACCGGGTCACGGCCGCCCTCGACGCCGACGGCGTCCCCCTGTACCGGCCCGACCTCGGCACCCTGGTCGCCGCGGTCCCCGCCGACCCGCAGGCCCGCAACGAGGCCCGCCAGGCGGTCGCCGACGTCGACGACGAGGCCGTACGGCTGAGGACCGCCGTGAAGTCCCGCGACGGCTTCTTCACCACGCACTTCATCAGCCCCTACTCCCGCTACATCGCCCGCTGGTGCGCCCGCCGCGGCCTGACCCCGAACCAGGTCACCACCGCCTCGCTCGTCACCGCACTGATCGCGGCGGGCTGTGCGGCCACCGGAACCCGCGGCGGGTTCGTCGCGGCCGGCGTCCTGCTGATCCTCTCCTTCGTCCTGGACTGCACCGACGGCCAGCTGGCCCGCTACTCGCTGCAGTACTCGACCCTCGGCGCCTGGCTCGACGCCACCTTCGACCGCGCCAAGGAGTACGCCTACTACGCGGGCCTCGCCCTCGGCGCCGCCCGGGGCGGCGACGACGTCTGGGCCCTCGCCCTCGCCGCGATGGTCCTGCAGACCTGCCGCCACGTCGTCGACTTCTCCTTCAACGAGGCAAACGTCGGGGATCCCGCCGCCACCGCCAACACCAGCCCCACCGCGGCCCTCTCCGACAGGCTCGACAGCGTCGGCTGGACGGTATGGGTACGCCGGATGATCGTGCTGCCCATCGGCGAGCGCTGGGCGATGATCGCCGTGCTCACCGCGGCCACCACGCCCCGCATCACCTTCTACGCCCTCCTCATCGGCTGCGCCTTCGCCGCGACGTACACCACGGCGGGCCGCGTGCTGCGCTCGCTGACCCGCAAGGCGCAGCGCACCGACCGGGCGGCACGGGCGCTCGCGGACCTCGCCGACAGCGGCCCGCTCTCCGAGGCGCTGGCACGGCTCCTGCCCGGCCCCCCGCGCAAGACGGCACTGCTCAGCGCGGCCTTCGGGGCCGTGGCCGTGGTGACCGCCGCCTGGGTCTGGGGCCCCTCCTGGCAGGTCGTCGCCATGGCGGCCCTGTATGTCGGGCTGTCGGCGGAAGCTGTCGAGCGCTCCCTCAAAGGTGCCCTGGACTGGCTGGTTCCCCCGCTGTTCCGCGCCGCCGAATACGGCACCGTCCTGGTACTGGCGGCCAAAGCCGACGTGAACGGAGCCCTTCCCGCGGCTTTCGGGCTGGTGGCCGCGGTCGCCTACCATCACTACGACACGGTGTACCGCATCCGCGGTGACGCCGGCGCGCCGCCGCGGTGGCTGGTGCGGGTGATCGGCGGCCACGAAGGCAGGACGCTGCTGGTCACCGTTCTGGCCGCGCTGCTCGCGCCCACGGATTTCAAGGTCGCGCTCACGGTGCTCGCCGTGGCCGTGGCGCTCGTGGTGCTCCTCGAGAGCATCCGCTTCTGGGTGACCGCCCACAAAACCGGCGCACCCGCCGTACACGATGAAGGAGAACCCGCATGATCGGCCTCGTGCTGGCGGCCGGCGCCGGACGGCGTCTTCGCCCCTACACCGACACCCTGCCCAAGGCTCTGGTGCCGGTGGGCCCCGAAGGCAACGAGGAGAGCCTCACCGTTCTCGACCTCACCCTCGGCAACTTCGCCGAGATCGGCCTGACCGAGGTCGCGATCATCGTCGGGTACCGCAAGGAGGCCGTCTACGAGCGCCGCGAGGCGCTGGAGCAGAAGTACGGCCTGAAGATCACCCTGATCGACAACGACAAGGCCGAGGAGTGGAACAACGCCTACTCCCTGTGGTGCGGCCGTGACGCCATCAAGCACTCGGTGATCCTCGCCAACGGCGACACCGTGCACCCGGTCTCCGTCGAGAAGACCCTGCTCGCCGCGCGCGGCGGCGACAAGAAGATCATCCTCGCCATCGACACCGTGAAGTCGCTGGCCGACGAGGAGATGAAGGTCGTCGTCGACGCCGAGAAGGGCATGACGAAGATCACCAAGCTGATGGACCCGGCGGAGGCCTCCGGCGAGTACATCGGCGTCACCCTCATCGAGGGCGAGGCCGCCGACGAGCTGGCCGACGCGCTGAAGACCGTCTTCGAGACCGACCCGCAGCAGTTCTACGAGCACGGCTACCAGGAGCTCGTGAACCGCGGCTTCAAGATCGACGTGGCGCCCATCGGTGACGTCAAGTGGGTCGAGATCGACAACCACGACGACCTCGCCAAGGGACGTGAGATCGCGTGCCAGTACTGACGAGGCTCATCCCCTCGCCGGTCGTCGTGGACATCCGTCCCGGCGCGCTCGATGATCTGGCGACGATCCTGTCGGACCAGCGCATCGCGCCGTCGGGCCGGCTGGCCTTCGCGATCAGCGCCGGCTCCGGCGCGGCGCTGCGCGACCGGTTCGCCTCCGCGTTCCCGGAGGCGGACTGGTTCAGCGACGCCGACGGCACCATCGACGGCGCGGTACGGCTCGCCGACTCGATCAAGAAGGGCGGTCACTACGACGCCGTGGTCGGGCTCGGCGGCGGCAAGGTCATCGACTGCGCCAAGTACGCCGCGGCCCGGGTGGGCCTGCCGCTGGTCGCCGTCGCCACCAACCTCGCCAACGACGGTCTGTGCTCCCCGGTCGCCACGCTCGACAACGACGCGGGCCGCGGCTCGTACGGTGTGCCGAACCCCATCGGGATCGTCATCGACCTCGATGTCATCCGTGAGGCCCCGGTGCGCTTCGTGCGGGCCGGCATCGGCGATGTGATCTGCAAGATCTCCGCCGTGGCCGACTGGGAGCTGTCCAGCCGCGAGACCGGCGAGAAGGTCGACGGACTGGCCGCCGCGATGGCCCGCCAGGCCGCCGAGGCCGTGCTCCGCCACCCCGGCGGCATCGGTGACGACGACTTCCTGACGACCCTGTCCGAGTCCCTGGTGCTGTGCGGGATCTCCATGTCCGTGGCCGGCGACAGCCGTCCCGCCTCGGGCGCCTGCCACGAGATCAGCCACGCCTTCGACCTCAGCTTCCCCAAGCGCAACGCCCTCCACGGAGAGCAGTGCGGACTGGGCGGTGCCTTCGCCACGTTCCTCAGGGGCGACAAGGAGATCGCCGGGCAGATGACCGAGGTGCTGCGCCACCACGGGCTGCCCGTCCTCCCGGAGGAGATCGGCTTCACCATCGACGAGTTCGTCAAGGTCGTGGAGTTCGCGCCGCAGACCCGGCCCGGCCGGTACACCATCCTCGAGCACCTCGAACTGAGCACCGAGCAGATCAAGGACGCATACGCCGACTATGCCAAAGCCATCGGTAGCTGAGCTCCGACCGGTCGTCCACCCCCCGGGTGTGAAGGACCGGCGGAGCGGCGAGCACTGGGCCGGCCGGCTCTACATGCGCGAAATCTCCCTGCGCATAGACCGGCACCTGGTGAACACCCGGGTCACGCCCAACCAGCTGACCTACCTGATGACCGTCTTCGGCGTCCTCGCCGCCCCGGCGCTGCTCGTGCCGGGCATCTGGGGCGCCGTCCTCGGTGTGCTGATGGTCCAGCTGTACCTGCTGTTCGACTGCGTCGACGGGGAGATCGCCCGCTGGCGCAAGCAGTACTCGATCGCCGGCGTCTACGTCGACCGGGTCGGCGCCTACCTGTGCGACGCGGCCGTGCTCGTCGGCTTCGGCCTGCGCGCCGCCGACCTGTGGGGCACCGGCCGGATCGACTGGCTGTGGGCCTTCCTCGGCACCCTCGCCGCCCTCGGCGCCATCCTGATCAAGGCGGAGACCGACCTCGTCGGGGTCGCCCGGCACCAGACCGGGAAGCCCCCGGTCCAGGAGTCGGCCTCGGTGCCCCGCTCCTCCGGCATGGCACTGGCCCGCCGGGCCGCCGCCGCGCTCAAGTTCCACCGGCTGATCCTCGGGGTCGAGGCGTCCCTGCTGATCCTGGTCCTCGCGCTCGTCGACCAGGCCCGGGGCGACCTCTTCTACTCCCGGCTCGGCGTCGCCGTCCTCGCGGGCATCGCCCTGCTGCAGACGCTGCTGCACCTGGTGTCCATCCTCGCCTCCAGCAGGCTGAAGTGAGCGGCGGCATGAAGGTCGGCGCGGTCATCATCACCATGGGCAACCGCCCCGACGAACTCCGCGCCCTCCTCGACTCGGTCGCCAAGCAGGAGGGCGACCGGGTCGAGGTGGTCGTCGTCGGCAACGGCTCACCCGTCCCGGACGTCCCCGAGGGCGTCAAGACGGTCGAGCTGCCCGAGAACCTCGGCATCCCCGGCGGCCGCAACGTCGGCATCGAGGCGTTCGGCCCCGGCGGCCGGGACGTCGACGTCCTGCTCTTCCTGGACGACGACGGCCTGCTCGCCCACCACGACACCGCCGAACTGTGCCGCAGGGCCTTCGAGGCGGACCCGAAGCTCGGCATCATCAGCTTCCGCATCGCCGACCCCGACACCGGCGAGACCCAGCGGCGCCATGTGCCCCGGCTGCGCGCCTCCGACCCGATGCGCTCCTCCCGGGTCACCACCTTCCTCGGCGGCGCCAACGCCGTACGCACCCGGGTCTTCGCCGAAGTCGGCGGGCTCCCGGACGAGTTCTTCTACGCACACGAGGAAACCGACCTGGCGTGGCGGGCCCTCGACGCGGGCTGGATGATCGACTACCGGTCCGACATGGTGCTGTACCACCCCACGACCGCGCCCTCCCGGCACGCGGTCTACCACCGCATGGTCGCGCGCAACCGCGTCTGGCTCGCGCGCCGCAACCTCCCCGCGCCGCTCGTCCCCGTCTACCTGGGTGTCTGGCTGCTGCTGACCCTGCTCCGCAGGCCGTCGGGCCCGGCGCTGAAGGCGTGGTTCGGCGGTTTCAAGGAGGGCTGGACGAGCGCCTGCGGTGCCCGTCGGCCCATGAAGTGGCGTACGGTGTGGCGCCTGACCCGACTGGGCCGACCTCCCGTCATCTGACAAGCTCGATATCTGAGAGCATGCGGCGGTACCCGGTCCCAGGTTTCCGCCTCGGCCCGACCAGGCTGCGCACTTTGAGGACGAAAGTATCCATTTGTGAGTGAGACAACGCATGACGGCAGGCTCGCGGTGAGCGACCGCCCCTCGCCCGATGACGGGCTCTCCGCGGCGGAACTGGCCGCCAAGTACGGGCTGTCCGTGAGCGGCGCCCGGCCCGGACTCGTCGAGTACGTCCGCCAGATGTGGGGGCGGCGCCACTTCATCCTCGCCTTCTCCCAGGCGAAGCTCACCGCGCAGTACAGCCAGGCCAAGCTCGGCCAGCTGTGGCAGGTGGCCACCCCGCTGCTGAACGCGCTGGTGTACTTCCTGATCTTCGGCCTGATCCTCAACGCCGACAAGGGAATGCCGCGCGAGGTCTACATCCCGTTCCTGGTCACGGGTGTGTTCGTCTTCACCTTCACCCAGAGCTCGGTGATGGCGGGCGTCCGCGCGATCTCCGGCAACCTGGGCCTGGTCCGCGCGCTGCACTTCCCCAGGGCGTCGCTGCCCATCTCCTTCGCACTCCAGCAGCTCCAGCAGCTGCTGTTCTCGATGGTCGTGCTGGTCGCCGTCACGATCGCCTTCGGCAGCTACCCGACGCTGTCCTGGCTGCTGATCCTGCCGGTGCTCGCGCTGCAGTTCCTCTTCAACACCGGTCTGGCCCTCATCTTCGCCCGTATGGGATCGAAGACCCCGGACCTCGCGCAGCTGATGCCGTTCGTGATGCGGACCTGGATGTACGCCTCAGGCGTCATGTTCTCCATCCCGGTGATGCTCGCCGGCCACCCCAAGTGGATCAGCGACGTCCTCCAGTGGAACCCGGCCGCCATCTACATGGACCTGATGCGCTTCGCGCTCATCGACGGCTACGGCCGCGAGAACCTGCCCCCGCACGTGTGGGCGGTCGCCGGCGGCTGGGCCGTGCTGATCGCGCTCGGCGGCTTCGTCTACTTCTGGAAGGCCGAGGAGAGGTACGGCCGTGGCTGAGACCCGAGTCCCCACCGTCATCGCGGACGAACTGCACATCGTCTACCGCGTCAACGGCGCCAAGACCGGCAAGGGCAGCGCCACCGCAGCTCTCAGCCGCATACTCAAGCGAGGCGCCGACGACGCCGCGCGAGGCGTCCGCAAGGTGCACGCCGTCAAGGGCGTCTCCTTCATCGCCTACCGGGGCGAGGCCATCGGCCTCATCGGCTCCAACGGCTCCGGCAAGTCCACCCTGCTGCGCGCCATCGCCGGGCTGCTCCCCGCGGAGAAGGGCAAGGTCTACACCGACGGCCAGCCCTCCCTCCTCGGCGTCAACGCCGCCCTGATGAACGACCTCACGGGCGAGCGGAACGTCATATTGGGCGGCCTCGCGATGGGCATGTCGCGAGAGCAGATCAAGGCGCGCTACCAGGAGATCGTCGACTTCTCCGGCATCAACGAGAAGGGCGACTTCATCACCCTGCCGATGCGCACCTACTCCTCCGGCATGGCGGCGCGCCTGCGGTTCTCCATCGCGGCGGCCAAGGACCACGACGTCCTGATGATCGACGAGGCCCTCGCCACGGGCGACCGCAAGTTCCAGAAGCGCTCCGAGGCCCGCATCCGCGAGCTGCGCAAGGAGGCCGGCACGGTCTTCCTGGTCAGCCACAACAACAAGTCGATCCGGGACACCTGCGACCGGGTCCTGTGGCTGGAACGCGGCGAGCTGCGCATGGACGGTCCGACCGAAGAGGTCCTGAAGGAGTACGAGAAGTTCACGGGCAAGTAGTCCGCCTCCGCCCGGGCCCCGCCGGAACTGCTCCGGTGGGGCCCGGCGTCTGCGGAGGAGACGGGGGCACGGCGTCCGCAAAGGAACCGCCAACTCCGGCAAGGAACAGTCAACTCCGGCCACCCGTAGGAATCTTGGGGGCAATCGGTGCGTTCTTGTGATGTGCAGGACACCCCGACGGAGCATGGGGCGTTGTAGAACGTAAGCTGTACCGGTGCCGAATCGCGGCAAGTGGGTCCATAATGCGCGACACCCGGCATCCGCCGCACACGCCGACGATCGGGCGGCGTGTCCGAAATAGTGCGTATTGGGTCGGCAGTGTAGAACGGGAGATGTGACGGCCATGGCTACGGAAACTCCCCAGCTCAACAACGCTTCCGCCGTCCCCGCGCCGGGTGACGAGCGGTGACCGAAAGCGGGACGGCGCGCACCGGTGACCCGGAGCGCGACACCCTCGACAAGGCCGCGGCCGAGAACTTCCCCGTCGCGCCGTTCTTCCTGCCCAGGGCCTGGCGCGACGATCTGACGGCGCTCTACGGCTTCGCCCGCCTCGTCGACGACATCGGCGACGGCGACCTCGCCCCCGGCGGCGCCGACGCCCGTCTCCTGGGCGTCTCCCCGCAGGACGCCGACGACCGGCTCCTCCTGCTCGACGCCTTCGAGGCCGACCTCCGCAGGGTCTTCGACGCCACCCCCTGCCACCCGCTGCTGCGCGGCCTCCAGCGCACGGTCCGCCGTCACTCCCTCGGCCCAGGGCCCTTCCTCGACCTGATCGCCGCCAACCGCCAGGACCAGCTCGTCAAGCGGTACGAGACCTACGACGACCTGCTCTCCTACTGCGAACTGTCCGCCAACCCCGTGGGCCGCCTGGTGCTCGCCGTCACCGGCGCCACCACCCCGGAACGGATCCGCCTGTCCGACGCGGTCTGCACCGCGCTCCAGATCGTCGAACACCTCCAGGACGTGGCCGAGGACCTCCGCGGTGACCGCGTCTACCTGCCCGCCGAGGACCTGAAACGCTTCCACGTCCAGGAGGCGGATCTGGCCGCGCCCACCGCGGGCGCGTCGGTGCGCGCCCTGGTCGCGTACGAGGCGGAACGCGCCCGGAGCCTCCTGGCCGAGGGCACCCCGCTGGTGGGGAGCGTCCACGGCAGGCTGAGGCTGCTCCTCGCGGGGTTCGTGGCGGGAGGAAGGGCGGCCCTCCACGCGATCGCCGCCGCGGAATTCGACGTACTCCCCGGCCCACCCAAGCCCGGCAGGCTCCGGTTGCTGCGGGACATGGGCGCGACCCTGCGAGGAGAGGGGTGATCCGGACCGTGGAGTCGGAACCGCACGCGTCCGCGCCGGTACTCGCCGCCTACAGCTACTGCGAGGCCGTCACCGGACGGCAGGCCCGCAACTTCGCCTACGGCATCCGGCTGCTGCCGACGCCCAAGCGCCGTGCGATGTCCGCGCTGTACGCGTTCTCGCGACGCGTCGACGACATCGGTGACGGCGCGCTCGCGCCGGAGGTCAAGACGGCCCGGCTGGAGGAGACCCGGTCGCTGCTCACGCGGGTCCGCGCGGGCACCGTCGACGAGGACGACACGGACCCCGTGGTCGTGGCGCTCGCCCATGCCGCGAACCGTTTCGCCATCCCGCTGGGCGCCCTCGACGAACTCATCGACGGCGTCCTGATGGACGTGCGCGGCGAGACCTACGAGACCTGGGACGACCTGAAGGTCTACTGCCGGTGCGTCGCCGGCGCCATCGGGCGGCTCTCCCTGGGCGTCTTCGGCACCGAACCCGGAGCGCGGGGAGCGGAGCGCGCGCCGGAGTACGCCGACACCCTGGGACTCGCCCTGCAACTCACCAACATCCTCAGGGACGTTCGCGAGGACGCCCAGGGCGGCAGGATCTACCTGCCGGGCGACGACCTCGCAAAATTCGGCTGCTCCGCCGGGTTCGCCGGGCCGCTCCCGCCGGCCGAATCCGACTTCGCGGGTCTGGTGCACTTCGAGGTGCGCCGGGCCCGTGCCCTCTTCGCCGAGGGCTACCGGCTGCTGCCCATGCTGGACCGGCGCAGCGGAGCCTGTGTCGCCGCCATGGCCGGTATCTACCGGCGGCTGCTCGACCGCATCGAGCGCGAGCCGGAGGCCGTGCTGCGCGGCCGTGTCTCGCTCCCCGGCCGCGAGAAGGCCTATGTCGCGGTGCGTGGGCTGTCCGGTCTGGACGCCCGCCATGTGTCCCGGCATGCCGTCAGGAGGCGCGCCTGATGGACAATCCGGGCCAAGGCGAACTCATCGCGGACAAGTGGTACGCAACCCTCCGCGGCACGGGGGCGTCCCTGACGACGACGGCCTGCCGCGGACCGATCCCTCGCCCCGGCGGACCGGCAGGGGAGGGCGCGCGATGACCGACACAGCACAGCCGGACGGACCCCCGCGCGGGGGCCGTACGGGCTCCCACGGCACGGCCGTGGTGGTCGGCGGAGGACTGGCGGGCATCACGACCGCGCTCGCACTCGCCGACGCCGGAGTGCGGGTCACCCTGCTGGAGGGGCGCCCGCGCCTCGGCGGGCTGGCCTTCTCCTTCCAGCGCGGCACCCTGACCGTCGACAACGGTCAGCATGTGTACCTGCGCTGCTGCACCGCCTACCGCTGGTTCCTCGACCGGATCGACGGCACCGCGCTGGCCCCGCTGCAGGACCGTCTCGACGTGCCGGTCCTCGACGCCCTGGGCAGGCCCGGCCGGCGGCTCGGCCGGCTGCGGCGCGACGCGCTGCCCGTCCCCCTGCACCTGGGGCGCAGCCTGGCCGCGTACCCGCACCTCTCGCTCACCGAGCGCGCCAGGGTGGGGCGCGCCGCGCTGGCGCTCAAGGCGCTCGACCTCGGCGACCCGGCACTGGACGCGCGGGACTTCGGCGGCTGGCTCGCCGCGCACGGCCAGTCCGCGCGTGCCGTCGAGGCACTGTGGGACCTGGTGGGCGTCGCCACCCTCAACGCGGTGGCCCGGGACGCCTCCCTCGGGCTCGCCGCGATGGTCTTCAGGACGGGGCTGCTGTCCGAGCCGGGCGCGGCCGACATCGGCTGGGCCCACGTGCCGCTGGGCGAACTCCACGACCGGCTGGCCCGCAAGGCCCTCGACTCGGCGGGCGTCCGCACCGAACTGCGGACCCGCGTCACCTCGCTGTCCGCCGGAGGGAACGGCCGCTGGCGGGTCGAGGTGCCCGGCGAGAGCCTCGACGCCGACGCGGTCGTCCTCGCCGTACCGCAGCGCGAGGCGTACGACCTGCTGCCGGAGGGCGCGCTCGACCACCCCGAGCGGCTGCTGGAGATCGGCACCGCGCCGATCCTCAACGTCCATGTGGTGTACGACCGGAAGGTGCTCAGCCGTCCGTTCTTCGCGGCGCTCGGCTCGCCCGTGCAGTGGGTCTTCGACCGGACCGAGGCGTCCGGGCTGGGCGAGGGCCAGTATCTGGCGCTGTCGCAGTCGGCCGCGCACGACGAGATCGACGAGCCCGTGGCCGTGCTCCGCGAGCGCTATCTGCCCGAACTGGAGCGACTGTTGCCCCGCGTGCGCGGCGCGCGCGTGAAGGACTTCTTCGTGACCCGGGAGCGCACCGCGACCTTCGCTCCCACCCCCGGCGTCGGACGGCTCAGGCCCGGCGCCCGCACCAAGGCACCCGGCCTGTACCTGGCCGGAGCGTGGACCGCCACCGGGTGGCCCGCGACCATGGAGAGTGCGGTCCGCAGCGGCGTCGGCGCGGCGGACGCCGCCCTCGCCGCCCTGGGCCGGCCCCGGGACCACCTCTTCGCCTACGAGGAGGCAGCGTGACGCTCGAAGCGCACCCCGACGGTTCCCGCACTCTCGGCACCGCAACTAGAGGAGAGACTGTGCCCACTGTGCCCCCGGCCGCGACGGCAGCCGACGCGGTGGACGTGACCGCGCTCCTGGAGCGCGGGCGGACCCTGGCCACGCCCGTGCTGCGGGCGGCGGTCGACCGGCTGGCGCCCCCCATGAACACCGTCGCGGCCTATCACTTCGGCTGGATCGACACCCATGGCAACCCGGCCGACGGCGACGGCGGCAAGGCCGTGCGCCCCGCCCTCGCCGTCATGTCGGCCGAGGTCACCGGCGCCGCCCCCGAGGTCGGTATCCCCGGCGCGGTCGCGGTGGAGCTGGTGCACAACTTCTCGCTGCTGCACGACGACCTGATGGACGGCGACGAACAGCGCCGCCACCGCGACACCGTCTGGAAGGCGTACGACCCCGCCCAGGCCATCCTCGTCGGCGACGCCCTGATGGTCCTGGCCAACGAGATCCTCCTCGAACTCGGCACCGCCGAGGCGGCCCGCGCCACCCGCCGTGTCACCACGGCGACCCGCGCGCTCATCGACGGACAGGCCCAGGACATCTCCTACGAGCACCGCGAGCGGGTCACCGTCGAGGAGTGCCTGGAGATGGAGGGCAACAAGACCGGCGCCCTGCTCGCCTGCGCCTGCTCCATCGGCGCGGTCCTCGGCGGCGCGGACGACCACACCGCCGACACCCTGGAGAAGTACGGCTACCACCTCGGGCTCGCCTTCCAGGCCGTGGACGACCTGCTCGGCATCTGGGGCGACCCGGTCTCCACCGGCAAGCAGACCTGGAGCGACCTGCGCCAGCGCAAGAAGTCCCTGCCCGTGGTGGCCGCGCTCGCGGCGGGCGGCCCCGCCTCCGAGCGGCTCGGCGAACTCCTCGCCGCCGACGCCAAGAGCAGCGACTTCGACAGCTTCTCGGAGGAGGAGTTCGCCGCCCGCGCCGCCCTCATCGAGGAGGCCGGCGGCCGGGAGTGGACCGCCCAGGAGGCGCGCCGCCAGCACGCCGTCGCCATCGAGGCGCTCCACTCGATCCGGATGCCCGAGCACGTACGGGACCAGTTCGCGGCGCTCGCGGACTTCGTCGTCGTACGGAAGAGATGACCGCCATCGGCCGGCCGCCGGGCGCCGTCGGCCGAATAGCCCTCGCGTAGTCGCCGGCCGGTGCGTGTTCACCGGACACGCACCGGCCGACGGCCGACCCACCGCAGAGATCCGTCCACTGCACGAAGGGGAAGCCATGACAGCGACGACCGACGGAAGCACCGGGGCAAGGCCGCCCCGCGCTGCCTCGGCCAGCGACATCGACACCGACACCCCGGTGGCGGCGGGGGCCCGGGACGCCGCCGAGCGCGCCCTGCGGCGTGCCACCGATCACCTCCTCGTGCGTCAGGACGCCCAGGGCTGGTGGAAGGGCGACCTGGAGACCAACGTCACCATGGACGCCGAGGATCTGCTGCTCCGTCAGTTCCTGGGCATCCGCGACGAGCCGACGACACGGGCCGCGGCCCTGTTCATCAGAGGCGAGCAGCGCGAGGACGGCACCTGGGCGACCTTCTACGGCGGTCCGCCCGAGCTCTCCGCGACCGTGGAGGCGTACGTCGCCCTGCGGCTGGCCGGCGACGATCCGTCGGAGCCGCACATGGCGAAGGCGTCCGCGTGGATCCGGGAGCGCGGCGGGATCGCAGCGGCCCGGGTCTTCACCCGGATCTGGCTCGCCCTGTTCGGCTGGTGGAAGTGGGACGACCTGCCGGAGATGCCGCCGGAGCTGATCTACTTCCCGAAGTGGATGCCGCTGAACATCTACGACTTCGGCTGCTGGGCTCGGCAGACCATCGTGCCGCTCACCATCGTCTCCGCGAAGCGCCCGGTGCGGCCCGCGCCGTTCCCGCTCGACGAACTGCACACCGATCCCGGACGGCCCAGCCCGCCCAGGCCGCTGGACCCCCTGGGCACCTGGGAGGGCGCCTTCCAGCGGCTCGACAGAATCCTGCACGGCTACCGCAAGGTGGCGCTGAAGCGGCTGCGCAGAGCGGCGATGAACAGCGCGGCCCGCTGGATCATCGAGCGGCAGGAGAACGACGGCTGCTGGGGCGGCATCCAGCCGCCGGCCGTGTACTCGGTCATCGCGCTGCATCTGCTCGGCTACGACCTCCAGCACCCCGTGATGCGGGCCGGACTGGAGTCACTGGACCGGTTCGCCGTGTGGCGCGAGGACGGCGCCCGCATGATCGAGGCCTGCCAGTCACCGGTGTGGGACACCTGCCTCGCGACCGTCGCGCTCGCCGACGCGGGCCTGCCCGCCGACCATCCCCAACTGGTCAGGGCCGCCGACTGGATGCTCGGCGAGGAGATCGTCCGGCCCGGCGACTGGTCGGTCAGACGCCCCGAACTTCCCCCGGGCGGCTGGGCGTTCGAGTTCCACAACGACAACTACCCCGACATCGACGACACGGCCGAGGTCGTACTCGCCCTGCGCAGGGTCAGGCATCCCGACCCCGAACGCGTCGAGAAGGCCATCGCGCGCGGGGTGCGCTGGACCCTCGGGATGCAGTCGAAGAACGGCGCCTGGGGCGCCTTCGACGTCGACAACACCAGCATGTTCCCCAACAAGCTGCCGTTCTGCGACTTCGGCGAGGTCATCGACCCGCCCTCCGCCGACGTCACCGCCCACGTGGTGGAAATGCTCGCGGTCGAGGGCCTCGCGCACGACCCCCGCACCCGGCGCGGCATCGACTGGCTGCTGGCCGAACAGGAGCCCAGCGGAGCATGGTTCGGCCGCTGGGGCGTCAACTACATCTACGGAACCGGGTCCGTGGTCCCCGCGCTGGTCGCCGCCGGACTCCCCGCCGCCCACCCGGCGATCCGCCGGGCCGTGGCCTGGCTGGAGACCGTCCAGAACGACGACGGGGGCTGGGGCGAGGACCTGCGCTCCTACCCCGAGCCCGCCGAGTGGGGCGGCAAGGGCGCCTCCACCGCCTCCCAGACCGCCTGGGCGCTCCTCGCGCTGCTGGCCGCGGGGGAGCGGGACTCCAAGGCCGTGGAGCGCGGCGTCGAGTGGCTCGCGGGGACCCAGCGAGACGACGGCGGCTGGGACGAGCCCCAGTTCACGGGGACCGGCTTCCCCTGGGACTTCTCCATCAACTACCACCTCTACCGGCAGGTGTTCCCGCTCACCGCCCTCGGCCGGTACCTCCACGGCGAACCTGCCGTACCGAAGGCCGGGGCGAGCTGATGGACACGGCCGCCGCCCCGGCGCCGCTGCTGATCGCCTGCGCGCTCGGCATCGAGCAGTTCGCCCTGCGCAGCGGCGACCGGGGCGGCGCCGGCGGCCCGGTCACCGTGCTGCGCACCGGCATGGGCCCCAGGGCCGCCGAGCGAGCCGTCACCCTGCTGCTCGCGGAACCGGCACTGGCCGGGGCCGCCGTCCTGGCCACGGGGTTCTGCGCGGGGCTCGCCCCCGGTATGCACCCCGGTGACCTCGTCGTCGCCGAGGAGACCCGGGGCCCCGGCGGTGCCGTCACTCCCTGTGTGGGCATCGAACGACTGGTCAAGGAGCTGGGACGGGCCGTGCCCGGACGCACGGTCCACACCGGCCCGCTCACCGGATCCGATCACGTCGTACGCGGTCAGGAACGGTCGGACCTGTTCGCGACCGGAGCGATCGCGGTCGACATGGAATCCGCGGTCACGCTCCACTGCGCCGTGCGCTCGGGCGCACGCCCGGTTGCGGCCGTCCGGGTGGTCGTGGACGCTCCAGAACACGAGCTGGTCCGGATCGGCACGGTGCGCGGTGGAATATCGGCTTTCCGCGTCCTTCGTGCCGTCCTCCCCGCTTACTACGAATGGCACCGTTCCTTGCTGCTCCCCAGGAGGTGAGCCAGATGGCCATGCCGCTCCGCCAGTCCATCAAGGTGGCGACGTATCTCGCTGAACAGAAGCTCCGCAAGCGCGCCAAGTTTCCGCTGATCGTCGAGTTGGAACCGCTCTACGCCTGCAATCTGAAGTGCGAGGGCTGCGGCAAGATCCAGCACCCGGCCGGGGTGCTCAAGCAGCGCATGCCGGTCGCGCAGGCCGTGGGCGCGGTCCTCGAATCGGGTGCGCCGATGGTGTCCATCGCCGGTGGCGAACCGCTGATGCATCCGCACATCGACGAGATCGTGCGGCAGTTGGTGGCCCGCCGGAAGTACGTCTTCCTGTGCACCAACGCGCTGCTGCTGCGCAAGAAGATGGACCTGTTCAAGCCCTCGCCCTATTTCGCGTTCGCCGTGCACATCGACGGGCTGCGGGAGCGGCACGACGAGTCGGTGGCCAAGGAGGGCGTGTTCGACGAGGCCGTCGCCGCCATCAAGGAGGCCAAGCGGCGGGGCTTCCGGGTGACCACCAACTCGACCTTCTTCAACACCGACACCCCGCAGACCATCATCGAGGTCCTCAACTTCCTCAATGACGACCTGAAGGTCGACGAGATGATGATCTCGCCCGCCTACGCCTATGAGAAGGCGCCCGACCAGGAGCACTTCCTCGGTGTGGAGCAGACCCGCGAACTGTTCAGGAAGGCCTTCGCGGGCGGCAACCGGCGCCGCTGGCGCCTGAACCACTCGCCCCTCTTCCTCGACTTCCTGGAGGGCAGGGTCGACTTCCCGTGCACCGCCTGGGCGATCCCCAACTACTCGCTCTTCGGCTGGCAGAGGCCCTGCTACCTGATGAGCGACGGCTACGTCCCGACGTACCGGGAGCTGATCGAGGACACCGACTGGGACGCGTACGGCCGCGGCAAGGACCCGCGGTGCGCCAACTGCATGGCGCACTGCGGCTACGAGCCCACCGCCGTCCTCGCCACCATGGGATCGCTGAAGGAGTCGCTGCGCGCCCTGCGCGAGACGGTCTCCGGGAACCAGGGGTGATGTCATGACCGCCGTGTCCCTCGGCGTTCCCGAGGTGCCCGTCCGGCCGGTCGCCGAGCGCCGCCCGTCGCGGCGGATCGAGGTCGGGCCGGTGGCCGTGGGCGGCGGGGCCCCGGTGTCCGTGCAGTCGATGACGACGACCCGTACGTCGGACATCGGCGCCACCCTGCAGCAGATCGCCGAACTCACGGCGTCCGGCTGCCAGATCGTGCGGGTCGCCTGCCCCACCCAGGACGACGCGGACGCCCTCGCCACCATCGCCCGCAAGTCGCAGATCCCGGTGATCGCGGACATCCACTTCCAGCCGAAGTACGTCTTCGCCGCGATCGAGGCCGGGTGCGCGGCCGTAAGGGTCAACCCCGGCAACATCAAGCAGTTCGACGACAAGGTGAAGGAGATCGCGCGGGCGGCGAAGGAGCACGGGACGCCGATCCGTATCGGGGTCAACGCCGGGTCGCTCGATCGGCGGCTGCTCGAGAAGTACGGCAGGGCGACGCCCGAGGCGCTGGTGGAGTCCGCCCTGTGGGAGGCGTCGCTCTTCGAGGAGCACGACTTCCGGGACATCAAGATCTCCGTCAAGCACAGCGACCCGGTCGTGATGATCGAGGCGTACCGGCAGCTCGCCGCCCGCTGCGACTACCCGCTGCACCTCGGTGTCACGGAGGCGGGCCCCGCGTTCCAGGGCACGATCAAGTCGGCCGTGGCCTTCGGCGCGCTCCTCTCCGAGGGCATCGGCGACACGATCCGCGTCTCGCTGAGCGCGCCGCCGGCCGAGGAGGTCAAGGTCGGCATCCAGATCCTGGAGTCGCTCAACCTGCGGCAGCGGCGGCTGGAGATCGTGTCCTGCCCGTCGTGCGGACGGGCGCAGGTCGACGTCTACCGGCTGGCGGACGAGGTGACCGCCGGACTGGAGGGCATGGAGGTGCCGTTGCGCGTCGCGGTCATGGGCTGCGTCGTCAACGGGCCGGGCGAGGCACGGGAGGCGGACCTGGGGGTCGCCTCCGGCAACGGCAAGGGGCAGATCTTCGTGAAGGGCGAGGTCATCAGGACAGTGCCCGAGTCGAAGATCGTGGAGACCCTCATCGACGAGGCGATGAAGATCGCCGAGCAGATGGAGAAGGACGGCGTCGCGTCGGGGGAACCGGCGGTCACCGTGAGTTGACGACACGGGCTGAAGAGCACGGATCGAGAGGGGGCCCGACGTGACGATTCTGGAGAACATCCGGCAGCCGCGCGATGTGAAGGCGCTGACCGAGGAGGAGCTCGGCGCACTGGCCGAGGAGGTCCGGGAGTTCCTGGTGCACGCGGTCGCCAGGACCGGCGGTCACCTGGGGCCCAACCTGGGGGTGGTGGAGCTGACCATCGCGCTCCACCGGGTCTTCGAGTCACCCGTCGACCGCATCCTGTGGGACACCGGTCACCAGAGCTACGTCCACAAGCTGCTGACCGGACGACAGGACTTCTCCAAGCTGCGCGGCAAGGGCGGCCTGTCCGGCTACCCCTCGCGCGAGGAGTCCGAGCACGACGTCGTCGAGAACAGCCACGCCTCCACCGCCCTGGGCTGGGCCGACGGCCTCGCCAAGGCCCGCCGGGTGCTGGGGGAGCGGGGCCATGTCGTCGCCGTCATCGGTGACGGGGCGCTGACCGGCGGGATGGCCTGGGAGGCGCTCAACAACATCGCGGCAGCCAAGGACCGGCCGCTGATCATCGTCGTGAACGACAACGAGCGCTCCTATTCGCCGACCATCGGCGGCCTCGCGAACCACCTCGCCGCCCTGCGGACCACCGACGGCTATGAGCGGTTCCTCGCCTGGGGCAAGGACGTCCTGCTGCGTACCCCCGTCGTCGGCCACCAGCTCTACGAGGCGCTGCACGGGGCGAAGAAGGGCTTCAAGGACGCGTTCGCGCCGCAGGGCATGTTCGAGGACCTGGGTCTGAAGTACGTGGGGCCGATCGACGGGCACGACGTCAAGGCGGTCGAGTCGGCGCTGCGCCGCGCCAAGCGCTTCCACGGGCCCGTCCTCGTGCACTGCCTGACCCAGAAGGGCAGGGGGTACGAGCCCGCCCGTGCCGACGAGGAGGACCATTTCCACACGGTCGGTGTGATGGACCCGCTCACCTGCGAGCCGCTCGGTCCCTCCGGCGGTCCGTCCTGGACCTCCGTCTTCGGTGACGAGATCGTCCGGATCGCCGACGAGCGGGAGGACGTCGTCGCGATCACCGCGGCGATGCTGCACCCGGTGGGCCTCGGCAGGTTCGCGGAGAAGTTCCCCGACCGGGTCTGGGACGTCGGGATCGCCGAGCAGCACGCGACGGTCTCGGCGGCCGGCCTCGCCACCGGCGGACTCCACCCGGTCGTCGCCGTCTACGCCACCTTCCTCAACCGGGCCTTCGACCAACTGCTGATGGACGTGGCGCTGCACCGGTGCGGGGTGACCTTCGTCCTGGACCGGGCCGGGGTCACGGGCGTCGACGGTCCCTCGCACAACGGCATGTGGGACATGTCCGTCCTCCAGGTCGTCCCCGGGCTGCGGATCGCCGCACCGCGCGACGCCGAACAGCTGCGCACGCAGCTGCGGGAGGCGGTCGCCGTGGACGACGCGCCCACTCTGATCCGGTTCCCGAAGGAGTCGGTGGGGCCCGAGGTCCCGGCCCTGGAACGGGTCGGCGGCATGGACGTCCTGCACCGCTCCCCGGCCTCCGCGGACCCCGAGGTGCTGCTGGTCTCGGTCGGCGTCATGGCCCAGGTGTGCCTCCAAGCCGCCGAGCTGCTGGAGGCGCGCGGCATCGGCTGTACCGTCGTCGACCCCCGCTGGGTCAAGCCGGTCGATCCGGCGCTGCCGTGGCTCGCCGACGAACACCGGCTGGTGGCGGTCGTGGAGGACAACAGCCGGGCGGCGGGGGTCGGTTCGGCCGTCGCCCTGGCCCTGGGGGACGCCGCCGTGGACGTACCCGTACGGCGGTTCGGCATCCCCGAGCAGTTCCTCGCGCACGCCAAGCGGGGCGAGGTGCTGGCCGACATCGGGCTGACCCCCGTCGACATCGCCGGGCGGATCAGCGCGTCCCTGGCGGGGAAGGCCGCGTTCGAGAAGGGGGCGCTCACGAAGGGGGTTTCCGTCGAGGGGGGCGTCGCGAAGGGCACGTCCGTCGAGGGGGCCGTCGCGAAGGGCACGTCCGTCGTGTCGGCCGTCCAAGAGGGTGCGTCCGTCCGGGAGCGGCCGAGGAAGGAGGCCTCCCGGGGGGCGTCGTCGACGGGCGCGTCGTCGCAGGGGGATTCGACCGAGGCCGAAGCCGTCAAGGAGACACCGCAATGACCACCGCGAAACCCGCCGCCGGGAACGGGGAGTTCGACCTCGGCAGACTGCTCGCCGAGCGCGGCGCCGAGCGCTACGAACTCCACGCCCGGCACCTGAACCACCAACTCCCCCGCATGCTGCACACCATCGGCTTCGACAAGGTGTACGAGCGGGCCGAGGGCGCGTACTTCTGGGACGCCGACGGGCAGGACTACCTGGACATGCTCGCCGGATTCGGGGTGATGGGCCTCGGCCGCCACCACCCCGTCGTCCGCAGGGCGCTGCACGATGTCCTCGACGCGCAGCTCGCCGACCTCACCCGCTTCGACTGCCAGCCCCTGCCCGGACTGCTCGCCGAACGGCTGCTCGCCCACAGCCCGCACCTGGACCGGGTGTTCTTCGGCAACAGCGGTACGGAGGCCGTCGAGACCGCGCTGAAGTTCGCCCGGTACGCCACCGGCCGGCCCCGCGTCCTCTACTGTGACCACGCCTTCCACGGGCTCACCACCGGCTCGCTCTCCGTGAACGGCGAGAACGGCTTCCGGGACGGCTTCGCCCCGCTGCTGCCCGACACCGCCGTACCGCTCGGTGATCTCGGCGCACTGGAGAGGGAGCTGAGGAAGGGCGACGTCGCCGCCCTGATCGTGGAGCCCATCCAGGGCAAGGGGGTGCACGAGGCGCCGCCCGGCTATCTGCGCGCCGCCCAGGAACTCCTGCACGGGCACAAGGCGCTGCTCATCGCGGACGAGGTGCAGACCGGGCTCGGGCGGACCGGGGACTTCTACGCCTACCAGCACGAGGAGGGCGTCGAGCCGGACCTGGTGTGCGTCGCCAAGGCGCTCTCCGGCGGGTACGTACCGGTGGGCGCGACCCTTGGCAAGGAGTGGATCTTCAAGAAGGTCTACTCGTCGATGGACCGCGTCCTCGTCCACTCGGCGAGCTTCGGCTCCAACGCCCAGGCCATGGCCGCCGGGCTCGCCGTCCTGTCGGTGATGGAGAACGAGGAGATCGTGGCGAACGCCCGTGCCACGGGAGAGCTGTTCAAGAGCCGGCTCGCGGCGCTGGTCGACAAGTACGAGCTGCTGGGGGACGTGCGCGGCCGGGGCCTGATGATCGGCATCGAGTTCGGCAGACCCCGGTCGCTGAAGCTGCGCGGCCGGTGGACGATGCTCCAGGCGGCGCGCAAGGGGCTCTTCGCGCAGATGGTCGTCGTGCCGCTGCTGCAACGGCACCGCATCCTCACCCAGGTCTCCGGCGACCAGCTGGAGGTGATCAAGCTGATCCCGCCGCTGATCATCGGGGAGCGGGAGGTCAACCGGTTCGTCGAGGCCTTCACCGAGGTCATGGACGACGCGCACAGCGGCGGCGGGCTGATGTGGGACTTCGGCAAGACCCTGGTGAAGCAGGCGGTGGCCAACAGGTAGGGGCGCACCCGGCCGAGCGGGCCTTGCCTCTGAGGCAAGAAACTTGCCCCAGAGGCAAGGCTGCGGCTGAATGGAGGGCATGAGCCCTGCCGAGGGTACCGACCCTCCCGAGCCCGCGGACGCGGACCTGCCCGCCGTGGCCCCGCAGCTGCGTGCCCTGCGCCGACGGGCCTCCCTCACGCTGGAGGCTGCGGCCCGGGCCGCCGGGCTTTCGCCCGCACACCTGTCCCGGCTGGAGACCGGCCGGCGCCAGCCCTCGCTGCCGATGCTGCTCGCGCTGGCCCGTATCTACGGTACGACCGTCTCCGAACTGCTCGGCGAGACCGTCGCCGACCGGAACGCCGTCCTGCGGGCCGGCGACATGGAGCCGACCAGGGCCGGCGGCTGGACGTACTGGCAGGCGGGTGCCCCGGGACGCGGGATGCAGGCGCTGCGCGTCCATGTGCCGTACGGCTCGCAGGGCGACATCGTGCGGGTGCATCCCGGCGAGGAGTGGCTGTACGTCCTCAAGGGACGGCTTCGGCTGCGCCTCGGGGACACCGCGCACCTGCTCGCGCCGGGGGACGGCGCCCACTTCGACTCGCTGACCCCGCACCGTATCGCCGCCGCCGATCACGACGGCGCCGACCTGCTGTTCGTCCACACCCTGCTGCAGAGCCCGACCGCCGCGCTGTGCCTCGGGCCGACCACCCCGGAGACGTCCCATGAGTGACCTGGAAGAGAAGTTCCCCCGCGCCCTGTGGGTGCGGCTGATCATCTACATCGCCGTCGGCCACCTCTTCGCGGCCTTCATCTATCTGCTGTTCGAGGTGGGCGCCAAGCAGTGACCGAGGTGGGCGCTGTGCGCTGACCGAGACGGGCGCCGTGCGGTGACTAGTCGAGCAGTCGCTCGCGCAGCCGCTCGCGGTTCTCGGGACTCAGCTTCAGGCCCTGCGACAGATAGGTGTCCACGTCGCCCCAGGTCTCCTCGACCGTCTCGAAGGCCGCCTGGAGGTACTCGGCGCGGGCGTCGAACAGCGGGCTCAGCAGCTCCATGATCTCGGGGGAGTAGGCGTTCGGGGAGGTGCTGCTGCGGCGCACCTTGTAGCGGCGGTGCTTGGCGTTCGACTCCAGGTAGTCGGCCACGATGGCCTCCTGCTCCACGCCGACGGCGAGGAGCGTCACCGCTATGGAGAGGCCCGCGCGGTCCTTGCCCGCCGCGCAGTGCATCAGCGCGGGCACGCTGTCCTCCGCCAGCGCGTGCAGCACCCGGGAGTGCTCGGCCGTGCGCTGCTTGATGATCGTGCGGTAGGAGGCGATCATCCGGCCGGCCGCCTTGCCGTCGTCGAGCAGCGCGCGCAGTTGGTCCAGCTCGCCGTCGCGGACCATCTTCCAGAACTCGGCTCCGTCCGCCGGGTCGGACAGCGGCAGGTTCACGTTCCGCACGCCGGGCAGTTCGACGTCCGGGCCCTCCAGCCTCTGGTCGGCCGCATTGCGGAAGTCGAAGATCGTGTGCAGACCGAGGGAGTTCAGGAACGCGGCGTCCTCATCGGTGGCGTGCGCGAGATGCCCGCTGCGGAACAGCACTCCCTGACGCACCCGGCGACCGTCCACGGTCGGCAGGCCACCCACATCCCGGAAATTGCGCACCCCGGTCAGCTCGGGCTCGGTCGACGGGATCTGCTGCGTCACGGGGGCTCCTCCCATCCGGGCCGTCGGCGCCGATCGTCGACGGGCACGCGCTCGGCATCGAGGCGTCCCTCGACGATACGACATGGGTGCCGTCGCGATCAGTTGTCCACAGGCGCTCGCGGCGGGGCCGGCGGCGGTTGTCCACAGGCGGCGAGGCGCTCCCGCGGCGACCTGCGATGATGTTGAAGCACGATCGCACCTGTTCGAATATGTGAGGCCTTGATGTTGGACATCGCCACGGACGGCCGGACCTGGCTTCTCACGGGCCCGCGGAGCAGCTACGCCCTGCGGCTCACCGAGAACGACGAGCTGCTGCACCTGCACTGGGGTCCGAGGATCACCCTCCCCGACGCCGAGGAGCTGGCCGCCCGCCAGGAGTTGCCCTACTGGCCTTTCGAGGCCCCCGTCGACGGCCACGAGGAGTACCCCGTCGAAGGCGGCCCGCGCTTCGCCCGCCCCGCCCTCTCGGTCCGCACCGAGGCGCGGCGCGGCACCGAGTGGACGTTCCAGGAGTACGAGGCGGACGGTGACGAGTTGCGCCTGCGCTTCGTCGACGACGGACTGCGGATCACGCTCCACTACCGGATGCGCGACGACGTCGTGGAGCGCTGGGTGACCCTCGCCAACGAGGGGGCGGCCGTGGAGCTGCTGCGGGCCGACTCGGCGACCTGGACGCTGCCCCGCCGCGAGGAGGGCTGGCGCCTGTCCCAGCTGCACGGCCGGTGGGCGGCCGAGTCCCGGTTGGCGCGTGGCGAACTCACCTACGGGGAGAAGGTCATCGGCAGCCGCCGAGGGCACACCGGACACCAGCACCTGCCCTGGGTCGCCCTCGACACCGACGCCACCGAGGACCACGGCGAGGTCTACGGCTGCGCCCTCGGCTGGTCGGGCTCCTGGCGGATCGCCGTGGCCCAGCTGCCGGACGCACGGGTGCAGATCACCGGCGGCGCCGGGTACGACGAGTCGGGGCTGTTGCGGCTGGAGGCGGGGGAGACGTTCACCACGCCCGTTTTCGCGGGACTGTGGTCCGACGGCGGCCACGGCGGGGCGAGCCGGGCCTGGCACGCCTACCAGCGGGCGTATGTCATCCCGGACGCGGACCGGGACCGACCGGTGCTGTTCAACTCCTGGGAGGCCACCGAGTTCGACATCTCGGAGGAGCAGCAGGGGGCGCTGGCGGAGCGGGCGGCGGCCATCGGGGTCGAGCTGTTCGTGGTCGACGACGGCTGGTTCGGGGCGCGCACCAGTGACCGGGCCGGACTCGGCGACTGGACGCCCAACCCGGACCGCTTCCCCCAGGGGCTGAAGCCGCTCGCCGACCGGGTGCACGCCCTCGGGATGCAGTTCGGCATCTGGGTCGAGCCCGAGATGGTCAACCCGGACAGCGAGCTGTACCGGGCGCACCCCGACTGGGCGCAGTACCAACCGGGACGAAAGCGGACGGAACTGCGCAATCAGCTGGTGCTGAACCTCGCGCGGCCGGACGTCCAGGATTATCTGTGGGAGAAGCTGGACGCCCTGCTCTCCAGCGCCCCGATCGACTATGTGAAGTGGGACTTCAACCGCTGCTTCACGGACGCCGGCTGGCCCGGTGAGCCGTACCCGCAGAAGCTGTGGGTCGAGCACGTGCACGCGTTCTACGCCCTGCTGGACCGGCTGCGGGCCGCGCACCCGGGTGTCGCCTTCGAGTCGTGCTCGGGCGGGGGCGGCCGGATCGATCTCGGCGTCATGTCGCGGACCGACCAGGTGTGGACCTCCGACAACACCGACCCCCTGGACCGGCTCGCCATCCAGCACGGATTCAGTCACATCCATCCGGCGCGGGTCATGGCCGCGTGGGTCACCGACAGCCCCAACAACCAGCTCAACGGCCGGGTCAGCTCCCTGCGGTTCCGCTTCGTCAGTGCCATGGCGGGCGTGCTCGGCGTCGGCGGCGACCTCACCAAGTGGAGCGAGGCGGAACTGGCCGAGGCGCGGGAGTGGGTGCAGCTCTACAAGGAGATCAAGCCCGTCGTGCAGCGCGGCGACCAGTACCGGCTGCGCCCGCCGAGCGGAGGGCTGAGCGCCGTGCAGTACGTCCACGGCGACGAGGTGGTCGTCCTCGCCTGCCTCCAGGCCCAGCACTACGGCGAGCCGCTCCCGCCGCTCCGGCTGCGCGGCCTTGACCCCGCGAAAACCTACGAATGCCGTGAAACGGGCGAAGTGCACCGAGGGGCGGTGCTGTTGCACCACGGCCTGCGGACCGGGCTGCGCGGTGACTTCGATGCGACGGTTATCCGCCTGCGTCGCACTTGAGCGATCTGTCCGAAATGGAGCCGTTAATCCAACTGGCCCTGGAATAAAGACTACTGAGGCGTAGGCGCGTGAGCAGCGTCATACTCGTGACGGACTGTCGTCGTCATGCTCACGTAATTCAGGAGCTTTTCCAGGGCCTTTGGAAATGCCTATACGGCACACCTTTACGGAGCGTAATCGGGATTCGGTGTAAGGATCACGTAGGAAGACGCGCGGGAAATCCAGATAGTTGTCTCTGTGGGGACAAGTCGCTTACGTTCAGCCTCGATCCGGACGGACGCCCAATCCTGCCGCCGACCGGAGCCGCATACCGACCCGATCCACGGCAGGAGCGGGGGACCCACAGGCAGTACCGCCTGTTCCGGTCTCCGGAACGGCTAGGGGTAAAGCCGGGCGCAAGCCCGGCCGGGCATCTCCAGTCCGCACCCGACAGCTCACCTCGCAGGCGCCGGAGAGGAATTCGCCATGCCCGCGAAGGGTAAGCATCGCCGTCCCAAGTCCCAGCGTTTCACCCGCTCGATCGCTGCCGCCGGAACCGGTGGCGCCGCGCTCGCGCTGCCCCTGATGGGAGCCGCCGGCGCTCACGCCGCGACCCCCACGGCCGCCGTCTCCGGAGCTTCCGAGAAGACGGCCACGGCCACCCCCGGGAAGGCCGTCACCGAGCAGATCGCCGCGAAGAAGAAGGCGGCCAGGACCTACACCGTGAAGGCCGGCGACTACCTCGCGAAGATCGCGGACGAGCAGGATGTCCGGGGCGGCTGGAAGCGGCTCTACTCGGACAACCGTTCAGTGATCGGCTCCGACCCCTCGCTCATCCACCCGGGACTGAAGCTCGTCGTCGGCGGCAAGCCGGCGTCGGGCGGGCTGTCCCAGTCGTCGACGAAGACCCAGTCGTCGCAGTCCTCCAAGCCCGCCCAGGCGTCGAAGCCCTCCGGGTCCGCGGCGAAGGCGACGACCGGTGCGTCCGCCGGTCAGGTGGCCGAGTCCAGCAGCTCCGGCTACACCCTGCCCATCCAGGGCGCCACCATCAGCACGGCGTACAAGACCGCCGGCAGCATGTGGTCCAGCGGCTACCACACCGGTGTCGACTTCGTGGCCCCGACCGGCACGAGCCTCAAGGCCGTGGGCGCCGGCACCGTCGTCTCCGCCGGCTGGGGCGGTGCGTACGGCAACCAGGTCGTCATCAAGCTCGCCGACGGCTACTACGCCCAGTACGCCCACCTGTCCTCGATCGGTGTCTCCGCGGGGCAGTCCGTGAGCGGCGGTCAGCAGATCGGCCTGTCGGGTGCCACCGGCAATGTCACCGGCCCGCACCTGCACTTCGAGATCCGTACGACCCCCGACTACGGCTCGGACATCGACCCGCTGGCCTATCTGCGGTCGAAGGGCGTCACCGTCTGACGCGCCGCTCCCGGCCCACCTGATGTCATCGAAGGCCGGACCCCGATCCCGGGGTCCGGCCCTCGCCATGCCCCTGCGAGAAGGAGGGGCCACCGCCGTCGCGGCGGCGGTCACGGCGGCGGCGGGGGAGCCTCACGACCACGCGTAGGGCTTTCGATCGGGTGATCGCCGGGGACGACTTCCGGCGGCTCCGGCGGTGGCAAGGGGAGTTGGGGCGCGGTGGGACGGTGAGTGCCGCGCGGGGGCGCTGGAGGCCGACGACCGGGTGTCCGGCCTGAACAACTCCCGACGACCCGGAATCCCTTCCGGATCCAGGAATTCCGGGTGTGGCGGCTGTTCTGACCCGGCGTATTCCCGGGTTGATCGAATCTTGAAGCGTGGTCTATCTCACCGCCCGTCAACCCCTTATTACGGTCGCGTAGGTCACATCCCAAGGTGAATCATGGGCCGATGTGGCAGACGATTCGAAGAACAGCAGATCAGTGATCGGGTCGTACGTGGCGGTGGGGGACAGCTTCACCGAGGGCGTCGGCGATCCCGGCCCCGACGGGGCGTTCGTCGGTTGGGCGGACCGGTTCGCGGTACTTCTCGCGGACCGGGTGCCCGAGGGCGACTTCAGATACACCAATCTCGCGGTGCGGGGGAAGCTCCTCGACCAGATCATCGAGGACCAGGTGCCGAGGGCGCTCGAACTCGCGCCGGATCTCCTTTCCTTCTGCGCGGGCGGGAACGACATCATCCGGCCCGGCACGGACCCGGACGAGGTCGCGGAGCGGTTCGAGCGGGCTGTGGCGCGGCTCACCTCGGCGATCGGCACGGTGATGGTGACCACCGGGTTCGACACACGTGACGTGCCGGTGCTCAGGCATCTGCGCGGGAAGATCGCGACGTACAACGGGCATGTGCGCGCGATCGCCGACCGGTACGGGTGTCCGGTGCTCGACCTGTGGTCGCTCAGGACCGTGCAGGACCGGCGTGCCTGGGACGACGACCGGTTGCACCTGTCGCCCGAGGGGCACACGCGGGTCGCTCTGCGGGCCGGGCAGGTGCTGGGGGTGGAGGTGCCGGCGGATCCCGAGCAGCCGTGGCCGCCGCTGCCGCCGCGGGGGACGTTCGAGGTGCGCCGGGACAACATCCAATGGGCGCGGGAGTATCTCGTGCCGTGGATCGGGCGGCGGTTGCGCGGGGAGTCGTCCGGGGACCACGTGTCGGCGAAGGGGGCACTGTCGCCCGACGACATCAGGATGCGGATCGAATCCGTGGCCTGACGGTGCTGGAAGGCGCCCGACGCCCGCGGCGCGCTGCGGACGGGGCCGTGCCGGTGCGTCAGTCCGTGGGCCAAGGGGTGTCCCGTGATCCCCGGCGGATCAGCGCGCGGCACCGGGGCGCGGGCCCCGCTCCACCGGAGTGATTGCCGGGGTGCCCCCGTCCCCCGTGGCCGTACCCACCTGACCGGGGCGCGCAGGGAACCTGCCTCCCGGGCCAGGATCACGCACAGGAGCGGGCCGCGGCTCCCAGGGCCGAGTGCGCCGGGGGCCTGGGGCCCCTCCCGGTAGGGACGGGTTCTCCGGGCCGCTGTGTCCGACGGGCTCGGCACACCGGCACGAGCCCCTTCCGCGCACGGACGGTTGACGGGCCGCCGTTGTCAGTTCGTCGGCGGCCGGCCCAGGTTCAGCTCGTGGGCCAGGGTCTCGTCCGCCCATTGCCGGGCCTTCGCGCGGGAGACCGCTCCGTCGTAGGACGTCAGTTGTACGGCCAGGCCGTCCAGGAGAGCGGTGAGGCGGAGGGCCGACGCCCGGGGGTCGGGGCAGTGGAACTCGCCGGCGGCCACGCCCTCCTGGATGAGACCGGTGAGCGCGGCCTTCCACCGGAGGTCGAGGTCCCGCGTCACCTCGCGCAGGGCGGGGTCGCGGAGGGAGACCGCCCAGCCCTCGATCCACAGACGCCAGCCCTTGGCCTGGCCGGTGGGGGCGTACCAGCGGACGGCCGCCCGGAGGCGGCGCAGAGCCGTCGTGCGGCGCGCCAGCAGCCCACGGAGACGGGTGAGGTCGTCCTCGGCGGCGTACCGGAAGGCCTCGGCGACCAGCTTCTCCTTGGTCGAGAAGTGGTAGAGCACCAAGGCGTTGCTCACACCGAGGGAGGCGGCCACGTCGGCGATCCGTACCGCCGCCACGCCCCGCGCCTCGATCTGTTCGATGGCAGCCCGCAGCAGTTCCTCGCGCCGCTCGGCCACACTCAACCTGACCCTGCCCACACGGCAACCCTACCTACGGGTCAGATCGGGCGGTGCCGTCCAAAGCGCGCCTCTATGACGGGGAGGCGGTCGGCGGCGATGGCGTGGGCGGCCGCCCGGGGTGTCGTGCCGTCGCTCTCGGCGCGGGACAGCATCAGGTCCACCAGGGCCCGCATGGAGCGGCGGGTGTGGTCGAAGGCGCTCCGGGCCTCCGGCGCGATGTCACCGAACAGGGTCCACCACCACCAGGCGTTGGTGCCGGAGTTGACCACCACGTCGGGGAGGACCGTCACCCCTCGGCCGGTGAGCAGGGCCTCGGCCTCGGGGAGGACGGGCATGTTGGCCGCCTCGACGATCAGGCGGGCGGTGATCCGCGCCTGGTTGGCCGGGTCGATCGCGTAGGAGACGGCGGCGGGGACCAGGACGTCGGCGTCGGCGGCCAGCCAGGCGTCCGGGCCGGTCTCCCGGTCCTCCGGGCGGAGCGCGGAGCGGTCGACCGTGCCGTGGGCGTCCCGGGCGGCCAGCAGCGCCTCGACGTCCAGGCCGGCGGGGTTCGAGACGGTGCCCTTGATGTCGGCCACGGCGACGATCGTGAGGCCCGCGCGGGCCAGGAAGCGGGCGGTGGCGCCGCCCATGGTGCCCAGGCCCTGCACGGCGACCCTCGTTCCCGCGTACGGTGTGCCGGCCCGGTCCAGGGCCGTCAGGACGGACTCGGCGACACCGCAGCCGCCCACCAGCTCGTCGAGTCCGATGCCGTCGACCTCGACCGTGAAGGCGTCCGCCAGCCGCTGCCGGGCGGCCCGCTCGTCGTCGAGGAGGGGGTAGACGGCCTGGACGGTCGAGACGAGGCCCGCCTCCGCGGCCGCCCGGTCCACCAGGTCCTGGGTGAGCCCGAGGTCCTCGCCGGTGGTCCAGAAGGCCTCGATGTACGGGCGGGTCGCGCGCAGGTAGCGCACCAGGACGCCGTACGCCTCCGGGTCCCGGGGGTCGCAGTCGATACCGCCCTTGGCGCCGCCGAGCGGGACGTAGCGGCCCTCGGGGTCGTAGTGCAGCGCTTCCTTCATGGTCATGCCGCGGGCCAGGCCGGCGACCTCGCCGAGCGTGCAGCCCGGCCGCATCCGCAGACCGCCGCTGGCCACCCCGCGCACCAGCCGGTCCACCACGAGGAAGCCGCACCGGCCCGTGACGTCGTCGGTCCAGGTGAGGGAGAGGTACGGGGTGGACATACGGGGCTCCTGAGGGGCGGCCGGGGGAAGTGGCGGTGGCGGGCGGGAACGGATGGAGGGCGGAGCGGGTTGTAGAAGCAGGCCCCGGTCGGCGGTACCCGCGGGGAACAGACGGCTCTACTGAACCGTTGGTCAGTATGTCACCGTGCCCCGCGGATCGGGCGCGGTGCTGTCAGAGGGGCGGACCATAATGGAATGCCTCAGCGAATCCACCAGGAGGTGCCGTGTCCGGTCCCCGTTCGCAGAGCTCGGGGCTGCGCGTCCAGCCAGCCGCCTTCGGTGCGGTTCCGACCGGCGCCAGGCTGGAGCGGATCCGCAGGTCCCCGCATTTCGCGAACGGCGCGTTCGTGAACCCGGAGGGCGCCCGTATCGGCCCCTCGCGCGGGGTCGCGCTGGAGATGGCCAAGGGGTACTTCCGCAAGGACGAGCGTGTCCGCCGCGCCCCCGCCGGTCTGATCCCCGTGCACTCCACGACCCTCGCCGACCTGGCCAGGCCCCCGGCGAGCGGCCTGCGCATCACATGGATGGGCCACTCCGGCGTGCTCGCCGAGATCGACGGGCACCGCGTGCTCTTCGACCCCGTCTGGGGTGAGCGCTGCTCCCCGTTCGCCTTCGCCGGGCCCAAGCGGCTGCATCCCGTGCCGCTGCCCCTGGCCGCGCTCGGCCCGGTCGACGTCGTCGTCATCTCGCACGACCACTACGACCACCTCGACATGCCCACGATCAAGGCGCTGGCCGGCACGGACACGGTCTTCGCGGTCCCCCTCGGCGTCGGCGCCCACCTGGAGCACTGGGGTGTCTCCGAGGGCCGCATCCGCGAGCTGGACTGGAACGAGGCGACGAAGGTCGGCGGCCTCACCCTGACCGCCACCCCCGCCCGGCACTTCTGCGGCCGCGGTCTGCGCAACGCCCAGCAGACGCTGTGGGCGTCCTGGGTCGTCGCCGGTGACGAGCACCGGATCTACCACAGCGGCGACACCGGCTACTTCCACGGCTTCAAGGACATCGGCGGCGAGCACGGCCCGTTCGACCTCACCATGATCCAGATCGGCGCGTACAGCGAGTTCTGGCCCGACATCCACATGACGCCCGAGGAAGGGCTGCAGACGCATCTCGACCTCCAGAGCGGCGAGCCCAGCGGTGTGCTGTTGCCCATCCACTGGGCGACGTTCAACCTGGCGATGCACTCCTGGGCGGAGCCCGGCGAGCGCTCGATGTGGGCCGCGCGCAAGGCCGGGGTGACCCTGGCCACGCCCCGGCCGGGTGAGCCCTTCGAGCCGCGGAGCACACCGCCGGCGGATCCGTGGTGGCGATCCGTCGCCCGGCGCCCGGTCGGCGGCTGGCCGGCGTGGCCGCCGGTGGGAGAACGGCTCGACCTGGTCGCGGAAGGCTGAGCCCCGGGAAAGGGGGCGACCGACATCGTCAACGCCCCGGAATTCTCCCGGCAGGGTGATTTTTCGATGGACGGCGAAGGCCGGGGAGTGCATTTCTCCCCGGCCTTCGCCGTATTTTGACGACCTGTTGTGAACAGCTTTGATCGAAATGTTGTCGCACAGGGAATGCGGGAGGAACATCCGTCCGAAGAATGGTCGGACTGCCGTGCGAAGCCCCATACCAGAGCCCCACGCTTTACGGGGGTATTTGTCAACTGCGCACCGCACATGACGCGTTGGCGACTACTGTGAGTTGCCGCCGGGCGACGCAGGGCCGAATTCCTCGACTCTCCCGACCGACACGCGATGGCGCATGCCCAAGTCGCCCAGACGCGGCACCCCCCACACCCTGACGGACCAGTACGAGGACGCTGATGTCTCACCTTCGCGCACCGGCCGCACGCGCAGACCGCCGTGAGGGCGGGCGGCACGGGCGATCGGCGGCACCGGCCGGCAGATCGGCCACCCGTCCCGTCCCCGCGTTGCCCGAGATCCACATACGGCCACAGTTGCTGCGTCTCGCGGTCCTGCCCCCCACCGCGGTGGCCCTCAGCGCCTGTGCCGCCGTGCTCTTCACCGTCCGCGCGGGGGAGCACCGCCCCGGCCCCACCCTCTGGGCGGTCCTCACCGGCGCCGTCGCGGTGGCCCTGGCCGCCGTCGTGATCGCCGCCGTGGCCGCCGGCCGCACCGCCGGATCCGTGGGCGAACGGCTCGGCGCCCTGCGCGAGTCCAGCGCCAGAGGGGAGGACGACCTGCGGGCGCTCGTCGAGGCGCTCCGGCGCGGAGAGCAGCCGCCCGCGCGTGGCCCGCGCCCCACGACCGGCCCGGACGCCGACGACTTCGGACTCCTCGCCGACGAACTGGCCCGCGCCCAGGACAGCGCCGTCACCGCCGTGGTCCAGGCCTCCCAGCTCTCCAGCCACGCCGGCAGCGAGCAGAAGCTGGAGGTCTTCGTCAACCTCGCCCGGCGACTGCAGTCGCTGGTCCAGCGCGAGATCTCCATCCTCGACGACCTGGAGAACGAGATCGAGGACCCTGACCTGCTCAAGGGCCTCTTCCACGTCGACCACCTCGCCACCCGCATCCGCCGCCACGCCGAGAACCTCGCCGTCCTCGGCGGCGCCGTCTCCCGCCGCCAGTGGAGCAACCCCGTCCCGATGACCGAGGTGCTGCGCTCCGCGATCGCCGAGGTCGAGCAGTACTCACGGATCAAGCTGGTGCCCCCGGTCGAGGGCACCCTGCGCGGCCACGCCGTCGCCGACGTCATCCACCTGCTGGCCGAACTCGTCGAGAACGCCACGGTGTTCTCCGCCCCCCACACCCAGGTCCTGCTCCGCGCCAACCTCGTCACCTCCGGACTCGCCGTCGAGGTGGAGGACCGAGGCCTCGGCATGCCCGTCACCGAACAGCACAAGATGAACGCCCTGCTCGCCGACCCCGACCAGGTGAACGTCGCGAGCCTGCTCCAGGACGGCCGCATCGGTCTCTTCGTCGTCTCCCAGCTCGCCCGCCGCCACGGCATCCAGGTCCGGCTCCAGAGCAACATCTACGGCGGCGTCCAGGCCGCCTTCGTCGTCCCCCAGGGCCTGCTCGGCACCGACCAGGCCGCAGGCGGAGACGTACCGCGGCCCCAGTCCCCGGGCCGTCAGCCCACCGGCGCACGCCAACCGGTCATCGGCCCCCGCCACGCACAGTCCCCCTCCGGGCCCGGGACGGCCGCGTCCGGACCGCCGGACGGCTCCGCCGCCCGGCAGTTCCCGGTCACCCCGTCCGGACGGCCGACGCAGGCCGGGCGTCCCGAGCCCGGACCCGCCGCCCCGAGTTCCGCCCGTCCCTCCGTGCCCCGACAGCAGGGACCGGGCAGGGGCACACACCAGGGCCTCCACGCGGGCCCGGGTGGCGGCGGACAGAGGCCGGGCCGCGGTCAGGGCGCAGGCCAGGGCGGCGGAGTCACCCCGCTGCCCGTGCGCGGCGCGCGCGAGGACCGGCCCAACCCGTCCGAGGCCGTGCCCGGAATCCGCCCCGAGGACCGGCGGAACGTGGCCGACAACACCGCGGCACCCCCGACCCCGCGCGTCCCCGGCACGGTCCGCGGCACCATGGGCAAGCCCCAGCTGCCCCGGCGCCGGGCACAGCAGCACATCGTGCCTCAGCTGCGGGACGGCCCCGTGCCCACGTCCCGTCAGGACCCGGAGCACCACGTCGGCCACGACCCCGGCCTGATGGCCGCCTTCCAGCGCGGCATCGGCCTCGCCGAGGCCCGTCAGCGGGACGGCTCCGACTGGGACGCGGCCATGCTGGGCACGGCCGCCCTGGACCTGACGCCCCCGCAGACCGCGACCCGCGGCGAGCCCGAACGCCGGTACCCGGACCGCGGGGACACGACGTCAGGCCTCGGCACGGCCCCCACGGACGCCCTTCGCATGGAGCCGGCGCCCACGGACGCCCTTCGCATGGAGCCGGCGCCCATGGACGTGCCGCACCGGGACGCGACCCAGCCCCTGAGCGGCCCCGTCGGGGGTGCCGCCCCCACAGCCGCACCGCCGTCGGCCCTCGACGCGGCACACGACCTGACAACCCGGAAGGACGGGAGCACGCCGGCCGGATGAACACCCCCCTGCACACCCCCACCGCGGTTCCCACCCCTTCCGCTCCAGCTGACCTTCGGACCCCAAGGAGTCGATCCACCATGGCGAGCGATGCGCCGAACGGCCATGTATCCGACCTCGACTGGCTGATGAGCGGTCTCGTGCAGCGCGTGCCGCACACCACGAGCGCGGTGCTGCTGTCCTGCGACGGGCTCGTGAAGTCGGTCCACGGCCTCGACCCGGACAGCGCAGACCACATGGCGGCCCTGGCCTCGGGTCTGTACTCCCTCGGACGCAGCGCGGGCGTCCGCTTCGGCGACGGCGGCGAGGTACGCCAGGTCGTCGTCGAACTCGACTCGGCCCTGCTGTTCGTCTCCACCGCGGGCTCCGGCACCTGCCTCGCCGTGCTCGCCGGACGCGAGGCCGACGCGGCGGTCCTCGGCTACGAGATGGCGATGCTGGTCAAGAGCGTCCGCCCGTATCTGGTCACCCGGCCCCGCCAGGCCGTCGAACCCTCGGCGATGAGGCCTTGAACAGGGCCGCGTCCGGCGACGGGCCCCTGTACGACGACGCCGCCGGGCGTCTCGTGCGGCCCTACACCGTCATCAACGGCCGGACCCGGCCGACCACCGCGCTCGATCTCCTCTCACAGGTGATGGCCACCGGGGCGACCCCCCTCGGCTATCTCGGCCCCGAACACGCACAGGCACTCGACCTGTGCCGGGCACCCGTCCCGGTCGCCGAGGTCGCCGCCCACCTCAAGCTGCCGGCGGCGGTCACCAAGGTGCTGCTGTCCGACCTGGTCGACTGCGGGGCTCTCACCACGAAGCCCCCGGCCTTCCACCACAACCCGACAGACCGGTCTCTTCTGGAGGCAGTGCTCGATGGACTACGACGACAGCTCTGACCCCTTCCCCACCGCACTCAAGATCCTGGTGGCGGGAGGGTTCGGGGTAGGCAAGACGACCTTCGTCGGCGCGGTGAGCGAGATCGCGCCACTGAGCACGGAGGAACTGCTCACCACGGTGAGCGCGGCCACCGACAGCCTCGAGGGCATCGAGAACAAGGTCGAGACGACCGTGGCCATGGACTTCGGCCGCATCACGCTCGATCCGCGGCATGTGCTCTATCTGTTCGGCACCCCCGGACAGCAGCGCTTCTGGTTCATGTGGGACGAACTCTCCGAGGGCGCCCTCGGAGCCGTCATCCTCGCCGACACCCGGCGCCTGGAGGACTGTTTCGCCGCCGTGGACTTCTTCGAGCAGCGCGGCCTCGGATTCATCATCGCCGTCAACGAGTTCGACGGGTCCTACCGCTACCATCCCGAGGAAGTGCGCGCGGCGCTCGACCTCGACCCGGAGATCCCGGTCGTCTGCTGCGACGCCCGGATCTCCAGCTCGGGCGTGCAGACCCTGCTCACCCTGGTGCGGCACCTCCTCGCCCACACCCCGGCCGACCTTCCGAGCCGTGGGGCCCACACGTGACGTACGACCCGCCCCGCCCCGTCGGCCGGCTGCTGCTCACCCCCGAGGACCGGGACGCCCCCGAGCGAGTACGGCGGCTGCGGCTGCTGCGGGTCGGCGAGCACCCGGAACCCGCGTTCGACGCCTTCGCGGACCGGCTCGCCGAGGTCGCCTCGGTGCCGTACGCGATGGTCACCTTCGTCGACGAGAACCGCCAGTTCTTCGCGGGCCTGCACGCCCCGTCCGGGCCCACGGGTGACGCGCCCGCGCTCGGGGCGGTCCGCGAGCTGGCCCGCGATCACGGCTTCTGTCCCCACGTGGTGGTCCGGCGCAAGGCGCTCGTCCTCGAAGACGTCGGCGACTACCCGAGATTCGCCGGCAATCCGATCGTCGACGACCACGGCATCCGCTCCTACCTCGGCGCCCCGCTCATCGACCGCACGGGCCTCGCCCTCGGCACGGTCTGCGTCCTCGACGTGCACCCCCGGCCCTGGGGCAGGGGCGGCCTGGAGACGATCAAGGCGATGGCGGCGGAGCTGGCGGCGCGGATCGGGGCGCGGGAGGCGTTCCCCTGAGGAGCCCTTCGCCCGACTCCTGCAAACGGGACGGCGGTTCATGGCCGATCCGGGGTCCGGCCCCTCGGCCCCGGCGGGGTGTGAAGGAAAGCTGCGGCGGAGGTTAAGAAAACCTCGATGGACCACGGGTGCCGCCGTACGGCAGATTGCTCGGTGATCCCACCCCTCTCCCCGGCACGGGCGTGTTCGCCATGCCCTGCCGCGGGACCGCACCCACAGGAGCCGTGGCGTTGAAGGCGCTGGTCAAGGAGAAGGCGGAGCCCGGGCTCTGGCTCGTGGACGTACCGGAGCCGGAGATCGGCCCCGGCGACGTACTGATCAAGGTGCTGCGGACCGGTATCTGCGGTACCGACCTGCACATCCGGTCCTGGGACGGCTGGGCCCGGCAGACCATCCGCACCCCCCTCGTGGTCGGTCACGAGTTCGTGGGGGAGGTCGTCGAGACCGGCCGTGACGTCATGGACATCAAGCCCGGCGACCGGGTCAGCGGCGAGGGCCACCTGGTGTGCGGCAAGTGCCGCAACTGTCTCGCCGGGCGGCGTCATCTGTGCCGTGCCACCGTCGGCCTGGGCGTGGGGCGCGACGGCGCGTTCGCCGAGTACGTGGCGCTGCCCGCGTCCAACGTCTGGGTGCACCGCGTCCCCGTGGACCTGGATGTCGCGGCGATCTTCGACCCGTTCGGCAACGCCGTGCACACCGCGCTGTCCTTCCCGCTCGTCGGGGAGGACGTCCTCATCACCGGGGCGGGCCCCATCGGTCTCATGGCCGCCGCCGTCGCCCGGCACGCCGGCGCCCGGCATGTCGTGGTCACCGACGTCAGCGAGGACAGGCTGGAACTGGCCCGCAAGATCGGTGTCAGCCTGGCGATCGACGTCTCCGGGTCGAGCATCGCCGAGGGGCAGCGGCAACTCGGGCTGCGCGAGGGCTTCGACATCGGCCTGGAGATGTCGGGCAACCCCGCCGCGATGCGCGACATGATCGCCAACATGACGCACGGCGGCCGGATCGCCATGCTCGGACTGCCGTCCGAGGAGTTCGCCGTCGACTGGGCCCGGATCGTCACCTCCATGATCACCATCAAGGGCATCTACGGCCGCGAGATGTTCGAGACCTGGTACGCCATGTCGGTGCTCCTGGAGGGCGGTCTCGACCTCGCCCCGGTGATCACCGGCCGCTACGGCTACCGCGACCACGAGGCGGCGTTCGCGGACGCGGCGAGCGGGCGCGGCGGCAAGGTCATCCTCGACTGGACCGCGTGAGCCACCGGACCGCGAGCGACCGGCGCCGACCGGACCGCGTAAGTCATCCGTATCTCCGGGCCCGTACCGCCGGGTCCGTACCCCTGGGAGCCTTCCGATGTTCGACTCCGTGCGCGACGACCTCCGCACCACCCTCGACGAGATCCGCGCCGCCGGACTGCACAAGCCCGAGCGGGTCATCGGCACCCCGCAGTCCGCGACGGTGAACGTCACCGCGGGCGGCCGCCCCGGTGAGGTGCTCAACTTCTGCGCCAACAACTACCTCGGTCTCGCCGACCACCCCGAGGTCGTCGCCGCCGCCCACGCGGCCCTCGACCGCTGGGGCTACGGCATGGCCTCCGTCCGCTTCATCTGCGGTACGCAGGAGGTGCACAAGGAGCTGGAGGCACGGCTGTCGGCGTTCCTCGGCCAGGAGGACACCATCCTGTACTCCTCCTGCTTCGACGCCAACGGCGGTGTCTTCGAGACCCTGCTCGGCGCGGAGGACGCGGTGATCTCCGACGCCCTCAACCACGCCTCCATCATCGACGGCATCCGCCTGTCCAAGGCTCGCCGCTTCCGCTATGCCAACCGTGATCTCGCCGACCTGGAAAGGCAGTTGAAGGAGGCCACCGAGGGCGGCGCACGGCGGAAGCTGATCGTCACCGACGGCGTCTTCTCCATGGACGGCTATGTGGCCCCGCTCCGCGAGATCTGCGACCTCGCCGACCGCCACGACGCCATGGTCATGGTCGACGACTCCCACGCCGTCGGCTTCACCGGCCCCGGCGGCCGCGGCACCCCCGAACTGCACGGCGTCATGGACCGCGTGGACATCATCACCGGCACCCTCGGCAAGGCGCTCGGCGGCGCCTCCGGCGGATATGTCGCCGCCCGCGCCGAGATCGTCGCCCTGCTGCGCCAGCGCTCCCGCCCGTACCTCTTCTCGAACACGCTTGCCCCGGTGATCGCCGCGGCCTCCCTGAAGGTCCTCGACCTCCTCGAGTCGGCCGACGACCTGCGGGTCCGGCTCGCCGGGAACACCGCGCTGTTCCGCCGCCGGATGACCGAGGAGGGGTTCGACATCCTCCCCGGCGACCACCCCATCGCGCCCGTGATGATCGGGGACGCGGCGAAGGCGGGCCGGCTGGCCGAGCTGCTCCTGGAGCGCGGCGTCTACGTGATCGGCTTCTCCTACCCGGTCGTCCCGCAGGGCCAGGCCCGCATCCGCGTGCAGCTGTCCGCCGCGCACTCGACGGACGACGTGAACCGGGCGGTGGACGCGTTCGTCGCCGCCCGGGCCGAACTGGAGGGCTGAGCGGGAGGGCCGAGCGGACCGGTCAGGGGAAAAGCGGGGATTTGAGAGAATCGGTCCCATGATCGAGGCACGGCGGCTCCACATCCTTCGTGCGGTGGCCGACCACCGTACGGTGACGGCGGCTGCCGCCGCGCTCTATCTCACCCCCTCCGCGGTCTCCCAGCAGCTCACCGCGCTGGAGCAGGAGACAGGTCACCGGCTGGTCGAGCGGAGCGCGAGAGGCGTACGGCTCACTCCGGCCGGCGAGATCCTGCTGAGCCACACCAACGCCGTCCTCGCCCAGCTGGAGCGGGCCGAGGCGGAGCTGGCCGCGTACCGCTCGGGCGCGGCCGGCACGGTCACGGTCGCCTCCTTCGCCACCGGGATCGCCCAGGTCGTCGCGCCCGCCGTGGCCCGCCTCGCGGTTTCCTCCCCCGGCATCCGCCTCCGCGTCCAGGACGCCGAGGGGGACGCGAGCCTCCCGATGGTCCTGGACCGCCAGGTCGACATAGCGGTGGCCGTGGAGTACCGGGGGGCTCCCGCCGCCGACGACCCGCGTCTCACCCACGTCCCGCTCTACGCCGAGCCCTTCGACGCGGTCGTGCCCCTGACCCACCGGCTGGCCGATGCCGAGGAGGTGCCGCTCGCCGAACTGGCCAAGGACCCGTGGATCGGCCCGTACCCCGGCAACCCCTGCCATGACGTGGTGGTCCTGGCCTGCGAGAACGCAGGCTTCCAGCCCCGGCTGGAGCACTCCTCCGACGACTTCCGCGCTGTCGTCGCCCTGGCCTCCGCCGACGCGGGTGTGGCCCTCGTCCCCCGCTCCGCCCTGCGCGGCATGGACCTGACCGCGGTCGTCGTACGCCCCGTCGACGGCGTGGCCCCGACCCGCCGTGTCTTCGCCGCGGTGCGGCGCGGGGCGGAAGGGCACCCCCTGATCAGCCCGGTGCTGGAGGCGCTGGGGGAGGCGGCCGGGTAGGGCGGGCGCGGGAGGGGAGCCTGCGGCATGGCGCGTGGCGCCGGCCGGCCGCCGGAAACCCTCGGTTCGACCCTGGTGTTGTTTCGTTTCTGGGATAGCATCCCGAATATGGGAAACGCGGAAGTGGGGCCGGGCCCCGTGGACGTCCGCCTCGGTGCTCGTCTCGCCGAGCTGCGGGCGGAACGCGGCTGGTCCCTGGGGGAGTTGGCGGAGCGCAGCGGCGTGAGCCGTTCCACGCTGTCCCGCGCCGAGCGGGCCGAGACCAGTCCGACCGCTGCGCTGCTGAACCGCCTCTGCCGCGTCTACGGCCGGACCATGTCCCAGCTGCTCAGTGAGGTGGAGGCCGAGCCCGTCACGGTCGTCCGCGCCGCCGACCAGGCCGTCTGGGAGGACGGCGCCTCCGGGTTCGTACGGCGGTCGGTGTCGCCGCCCGCGGCCGGACTGCGCGGAGAACTCGTCGAGGGGCGCCTCACGGCGGGCGCCGACCTCGCGTACGACGGCCCGTCCGTTCCCGGCCTGGAGCAGCACATCTGGGTCCTCACGGGGGTCCTCCGAGTGACGGACCGGGGCGTCGAGCACGAGCTGACCGCCGGTGACTGCCTGCGGATGCGGGTCTGGGGGCCCGTGCGGTTCAGGTGCCCGGGGCCCGAGGACGCGCGATACGCGCTGGTGGTGGTCGAACCGTGATCACGATCGAGCGGCTCGACGACCGCGCCCGACTGCTGTCGGTCGTGGGGGAGTTGGCGGACCTGCTGGTCCGCACCGTGAACGGCGGAGCGTCCGTCGGTTTTCTCGCACCGCTCGACCGTACGGCGGCCGTCGCCTGGTGGCGGGCGCGCGTCGACGCGGTCCTGGCGGGTGCACTCGCCGTATGGGTGGCCCGTGACGGTGACCGGCTGATCGGCACGGTGAGCCTCGCCTTCCCGGACAAGCCCAACAGCCGCCATCGGGCCGAGCTCGTGAAGCTGATGGTCCACCCGGACGGGCGGGGGCAGGGCGTCGGCAAGGCGTTGCTCGCGACCGCCGAGCGGGCGGCCCTCGACGCCGGTGTCACCCTGCTCCACCTGGACACGGAGACCGGCAGCCCGGCCGAGTGCCTCTACGCCGGGGCCGGTTGGACCCGGATCGGGGCGATCCCCGACTACGCGGCGGACCCGCACGGGAGCCTGCGGCCGACGTCGATCTACTACAAGCGGGTCGGGGAGCGGACCGGTGGCGGCGCCGGTGTACCGGCTCCCGCCGGGTGATTGTCAGTGGGGGCCACTACTGTGCGTCGCATGCCGGATGCCGAAGACGCAAGACGAGTCGCCCTCTCGCTGCCCGACACCACCGAGAAGGTCGCCTGGAACATGCCCACGTTCCGGGTCGCGGGGAAGATGTTCGCCACCCTGCCCGAGGACGAGACGTCCATGGCCGTGCGCTGCCCCAAGGAGGAGCGCGACGAACTGGTGCTGGCCGAGCCCGAGAAGTTCTGGATCGCCGACCACGAGGCCGGCTTCGCCTGGGTACGGGTGCGGCTGTCCGCCCTGGAGGGCGAGCCGGAGCTGCGGGACATCCTTGCCGACTCCTGGCGCCAGGCGGCCCCGAGCCGGCTCCTCGACGCCCACCCCGAGTTGGGGATACCGGCTCCTGACTAGGGCTGTCCTCCAAAGCCCCGCACGGCTGTCCGGCCCGGGCCCGGGGGCACCATGGGGCGCGTAGTCCCGTCGGGGTGAACCCGGTGCTCCGTTTCCCTGCGGCCACGTGCTCCCGGGTCGGGCGCCTGTCGGTCCACGGCGTGGGCCGGTGGCGGTGGCGCGGGCGTCAGACCCCGGCCCGTGCTTCGAGGAAGCCGCCGATCCGCTCCCGCAACGAGGTCGCGTCCAGGCCGTGCGCGGTCACATGCTCCTCGATCTGCCCGTACCGCCGCAGCTCGCGGCGGCCCACCCCCAGCCCCAAGATGCGGTGGGGTACGTCGGCGAGGGCCTCGCCGGCGGCGGCCGTGGAGGTGCCCGCCAGATAGGGCTCCACGAGCACCACATCGGTCCCCGCCCCCTCGGTCGCCCGGCGCAGCGCCGCCGAGTCGAAGGGGCGCACGGTGGTCGCGTACAGCACCGTCACATCAAGCCCCTCCGTCGCCGTGAGGACCGCGTCGAGCAGCGGCCCGACGGCGACGACGACCCCGCGGCGCCCTTCCCGCACGGTGAGGAACCGCTCCCCGTCCACCGCCAGCGCCCGCCCGTTCGACTGCACGGACAGCCGGACGTACACCTTGTCGTCCTTGCCCTCGCCGGCGCCGACCGCGTGGCGCAGCAGCGTCTCGGCCTCGTCGGGGTGCCCCGGCACATGCACCGTCCAGCCGTCCAGTGTGTCCAGCAGTGCCACATCGCCCGGTGCCATGTGCGTGAAGCCGCCGGCGGGCCAGTCGAAGGAGGCGGCGGCGCTGACCAGGACGGCGCCCACGTCCTGGTGCCCGAGATCCAGTTTGACCTGCTCGAAGGGCCGCTCCACCAGGAAGCTCGCGAAGGTGTGCACCACCGGTCGCATCCCGGTCAGTGCGAGTCCCGCGCCCGCGCCGATCAGCAACTGCTCACGGATGCCGACATTGACGACCCGGTCCGGGTGCCGTCGCTCCGCCTCCCTGAAGCCGTCCCTGCCGATCTCGGCGAGGACCAGCGCGACCCTGGGGTCCTCGTCGAGCAGCCGGGAGACGACAGGGGCGAAGCGTTCACGCATGGTGTCCATGAGTGCGGAGTGTCCTTTCGGAGGAGGTGCGAGAGGAGGAGGGAAGGGGAGTGGGGGGTAGCGGTGCCAGGGCTCAGGTGGGCTGCGGTCCGGGGGCGTTCTTGGGCTCCACGCGGGCCACCACGACCCGGGGGCGGCCCGGATGCGGTGCGGTGAAGGCGGCGTGGAGCGCCTCGTGGTCCCGGCCGTCGACCGTCTCGGCGGACCAGCCCGCCGCCTCGAACCGCGCGGCGATGCCGCCGGGCCGCGCATGGCTGGCGGACGAGTTGTCGATCACGACGGTGTGCAGCCGGTCGAGCCCGGCCGGCCCCGCGAACGCGATCGCCTCGTGATTGCTGCCCTCGTCGAGTTCGGCGTCCCCGATGAGCACCCATACCGCCGGATCGGGCCGTCCCTGGGCCCGCAGACCGAGCGCCGTCCCCACCGCGATCGGCAGGCCGTGCCCGAGCGAGCCGCTGCCGATCTCCGCGCCCGGCACCAGCACCCGGTCGGGGTGGTGGCCGAGCGGCGAGTCGTACGAGCCGAAGCCGGGCAGCCAGTCGACCGGGACGAATCCCTTGGCGGCGAGCACCGCGTAGTACGCCATCGGCCCGTGCCCCTTGGAGAGCAGGAACCGGTCGCGCTCCGGGTCGTCCAGCCTCTCCGGTCCCACCCGCAGGACCCGGTCGTACAGCACCCACAGCGCGTCCAGCGTGGACGTGGCCGCGGGGCCGTGCTTCTCGTCGCCCGTCATCAGCGCCATCAGCCGGGGCAGATCCGTGAACCCGTAGGTACGTTCCGTCGTGGTCGTCATGCCACGAGCGTGCTACCTCAATCAAGGTTGAGGTCAAGCGGTGATGTGTGCACGAGTTCCCGACGCCGACCGCGCCGCCCGTCGCGGCTCGCGCTCGCCCGCGATAAAACGGGTGCGCGATCACCGGCCCGAGTGCGGTATTGTTTCCGTGCGCGTTCGGCCAGGGGAAAGCCCAGGTCAGGCGGGCAACGGGACGTGGCGCAGCTTGGTAGCGCACTTGACTGGGGGTCAAGGGGTCGCAGGTTCAAATCCTGTCGTCCCGACTTTGCGAAGTCGAAGGTCAGAGGCCGTTTCAGAGGAGATCTGAGGCGGCCTCTTCCTGTGTCCGGAGCTTCCTCGGGCATGCCGCACTCCGGATCCGGGCGCGTGGAGGCACCGCATGGGGATCGTCTCTGTGCTGATCCCTCTCACCGCCGCGGTCTCGGCCGAGCGCCAGACCGACTGCGACCGCGGGATGGGCGCGGCGCGGACATCGACACCACGCGCGCGCTCGTGGCGGTGGCCGGGACCGGGCGCCGGAACGGTCAGTCCTTCAGGGCGACGAGGACGTGGCTGTCGCCGTACTGCCAGACGGGGGTGATGTGGGCGAAGCCCGCGGTGCGCAGGAGTTCGACGTGGCAGGTCAGGGGCAGGTCGTTGTCGTTGCCGTCGTGGTTGCCGGGCGCGGCCCGGCGCTTCTCCCGCTGGGCGAACAGGTCGGCCAGCTCCGGATCCTCGGCGGCCGCGCTCCACCAGGACCGCCAGTCCTCGTGCTCCCGTGTGCGCGACCGCTCGGCCCGCCGCCGTCCCACCTCGGCGCTGAGGTCCGAGCACCGGTCGTCGTCCAGGGCGAAGTGATCGCCGTTGACGAGGACGCCACCCGGCCGCAGCAGGGCGTACAGGCTGCGGTACGTGCGCAGCAGGGTCCGCTCGGAGAGGTAGTGGAGGGCTGTGGTGGAGACGACCGCGTCCAGCGGGCGGTCCAGGCCGAGGGCGTCGGTCCAGCCGCCCTCGCCGATGACGGCGTCGACGAAACGGGCGGCGTCCGCGTGGTGCGTGCGGCCCAGTTCGAGGAGCAGCGGGTCCATGTCCACGGCGACGATCTCGGCGGCCGGGAGCCGCGCGGCCAGCCGGGCGGCCATCGACCCCGGACCGCAGCCGAGGTCGAGCAGGAGCGGTCGGGCCCTGCCGGTGGTGATGTGCTCGACGACATCGGCGATGACCGTGAACCGCTCCTCGCGAGCGACGGCGTAGTGCTGCTGCTGGCGTTCCCAGCGCTCGATCCACACCTCGGCCGTCTCCATGCTCACGCCCATGGCCTCGCGTCGCCTCTTCCGTATCGCACCGCAGGTTGCGGTCAGAACCTATCGGTTACTGGAAACGGTTTCCATTCGCGCGGGGTGGGCGGTGTCCGGTCGGGCAGGAGCAGGGGCGGCCCAGTCCGTCGTCGTGGGGCGCCGTCCGCGCAGGCGCCCGGGGAGAGAGCCGTGTCGGCGGCTCTCTCCGGTCATGCGGGGTGTCGGCCGGCTGCGGGACGACTTTCAGCCCAACTCGGCCAGCACGTTCAGCAGGTCGTCGATCTCCCCAGCCGTGTTGTACACGTGGACGCTGACCCGTACCGAGCCGTCCCGCTTGTCGGTGCCGGCCTGGCAGAGGTTGTCGGCGCGGACCATGAATCCGTGGCTGTACAGGATGAAGCCGAGATCGTCCGAAGGGATGTCGCGGTGGCGGAAAGTGACGATGTCGTGGCGCCGTTGGACGGGGGAGTCCGCGGCCAGACTGGCCTGGCAGCCGAGGATCTCGTACGGGTCCAGGCGGCGCAGCCCTTCCGTGAGCCGTGCCGTGAGCGCCGTGGTCCAGCGGGCGATCCGGTCCGTGCCGGTGGCGTCCAGCCAGTCGAGAGCGGCCTCCAGCGCGGCGACCCCCACCGTGTTCGGGGTGCCCTGCCAGCCACCCGGCCGGAACTCCGGCCCGCGGCCGGGGGAGTTGCGGGCCCACACGGCCCCGGAACCGGGCAGCGCCAGCGTCTTGTGCCCGGAGAAGACCACGAAGTCCACGTCGAGCCGGTCCACGGACAACGGCAGATGGCCCACGCTCTGCGCGGCGTCCAGGCAGATCGGCACATGGGGGCCGACGGCCTCGCGGACGCGGTGCACGTTCATGTCGCCGCCGTACACGTGGTGGACGTGGGTGACGGCGACGAAGCGGGTGCGCGGACCTGCCAGCGGGGACAGCGCCCGGTGGTCGTAGTCGCCGGACGACTCCTGGTACGGCAGCGGCCTCACCCGTACGGTGACACCCTGCCGTGCCAGCAGGTCCGCGACCTCCAGCCACGGGTCCAGATTGGCCCGGTGGTCGGCGAACGGGACCAGGATCTCGTCGCCGTCCGAGACATGGCCGGGTAGCCAGTCCCGGGCGATCGTCCGCAGCCCCTCGGTGGTGCCGCCCGTGAAGTGGACGTCCGAGCGGTCCGGCGCCGTGTCGCCGAGGAAGTCCTTCACGCGCCGCCGGGTGCGCTCCACCAGGGCCGTCGTGCTGTTGGCCCAGGGGTAACCGCCCCGCCCGGCATTGGCGTTCGAGGTCGTCAGATACGTCTGCACGGCGTCCAGGACGGCCCGAGGTTTCTGGGTGGTGGCCGCGCTGTCGAAGTACGTGAGGCCCGGGTGCGCGGTGATGATGGGGAACTGCTCCCGCACCTCCCGCTGCCAGTCGGCCAGCTCCTCCAGATCGGTTCCCGGCACCGGTCAGTCCCTCACCAGGGGGGCGCCCGCGTCGCGCCACGCGACGATCCCGCCGGACAGACTGCGGACGTCGGGATGACCCATACGGGTCAGCAGCGCGGCGTACCGGGCCGACTTCTCGCCGACGGGGCAGGCCAGCAGCACCGGTTGCCGCTTGCTAAACGGCAGGCCGCCGTGGACCAGTTCCTCGAACAGCTCGTCGGCGATGTTCACCGAACCGTCGATGTGCAGCGCGGCGTAGGCGTGCGGTCCCCGCAGGTCGACCACGAGCGGCCGGGGCCGCCCCTCCTCCAGCCACCGCCGTGCGTCCGCCGCGTCGATCACCGCGGCCTCCGCCCGCACCTCGGCGTCGGACAGGGCCGTCACGGAGTGCCGGCGGGCCGGCCTGCCCAGCAGCTCCGGGCGGCGCTGCCGGACGTACCCGAGATAGCTCTCGGCGCGGTCGCAGACGATGAAGACCGCCGTCCGCCGCTCACCGTCCGCCAACTCGGCGTCGACCGTACGGAGATGGCGTACCGCGCCGTGGAAGGCGGCGCCGCCCGTCGGCCCGGTCAGCAGTCCGCAGCGGCGGATCAGGGTCAGCATCCCGTCGATGGCCTCGTCGGCGGTCACCGACTCGATGGTGTCGTACGTCGCCGGGTCGAACAGGCCCACCTGGTGCACCTCGTCGATCGTTCGGATACCGGGGATGAAGTCCGACTTGTGGGCGACGAGGCCGACCACCCGTACACCGGGATCGTGTTCGCGCAGCACGCGGGCGACGCCCGTGGAGGAGCCCGCCGTGCCCACGCAGGCGATGAACCAGTCGGGGGCCCGCCCGTCCAGGTCCTTGACGATCTCCGGCCCGGTGCCCGCCACATGGGCCTCGGTGTTGCGCGGGTTGAAGTACTGGTCGGTGTGGAAGTACGTGTCGTCCGAGCCGCTGAGGGCCTGGTGGAAACGCGTCAGCGGATCGTCGGTGTCGGTCGGGTCGAGACACTCGCTCTGTCCGGGCAGCTCCTCGATCTCCGCACCCAGCAGCAGGAGCAGATCCTTGATCTCGGGCACCCGCATCCGGTTGGTGACGCTCTTGAAGCGCAGCCCGTGCATACCCGCCAGCAGCGCCAGGGCCTTGGCGGTGTTGCCGCTGGACAGCTCCACGACCGTCGCACCGCGCTCCGCCGCCGAGGGCAGACCCGGGCCGGCCATGTGCCAGGCGGCCCGGTCCTTCACCGAGCCGAACGGATTGAGCATCTCCAGCTTGGCGTACAGGTCGATGCGGCGCAGACCGTGCACGGCCGGATCGATCCGCACCAGCGGCGTGTTGCCGATGGCGTCCGTGATGCTGTCGTACCTCATGAAACCGCTCCACCCACTCCCGTGATCGGCCAGTACTCCTCGTCGAGGCGCCAACTCCAGGAGTCCCGCTCCCGGGTGACGGCGACCGTGCGCGCGAGCGGCTGCCGCTGCGCACGGTGGGCGTGGAAGTCCATCGCGTATCCGGCGGTGTTGGCGAACGCCAACAGGTCGCCCGTGCGCGGGAGTCGGGGCAGATAGACCTTGCGGCGGGTGATCAGATCGGCCTCCAGACAGAGATTGCCGGCGAGATGGACCCCCACCGGTCCCGCGCCGGTGTCCGTGCTCGGTCCCGGACGGGGGAGGAGGACCGGGTCGACGAGCACCCCGTGCTCCTCCAGGCTCACGTCACCGGCGTTCATCCCGAGCCGCACCAGGAGGTCGCCCGAGTCCGCGCCGGCCCGGCGTACGTCGAGGACCCGTGCCAGCGTCAGTCCGCACTGGTCGACCAGGGCCCTGCCCGGCTCGCAGGCCAGGTCGTAGAGGTGCTCCAGGAGCAGGGTGGCCGTCGGGCGGCCCGAGGCGGGGGCGGGGTGGCGGAGCAGTTCGTCGAGGTAGCCGGGGCCCGCGGTGCGGCGATGGGCCGGGTAGAGCGCCGGGGCCCCGCGCAGGGTGCCGTTCTCGTTCCGCAGCCCGTACCCGTGTCCGCGCCACGTCAGGGCGGGCCGGGTGCCCAGCACGGCCTCGGCGAGCGCGGTGGTGTAGCGCTCCCACTGGCCGGCGTCGGCGACGTACCCGACCCCGAAGCCGCCGCCGATGTCGATGACCCGGGGGTCCAGTCCGCGGGATCGGCACTCGTCCATGACCGCGACACACGTCTCCAGCGCGACGGCCTTCTCCGCCATACCGGTGGTGTCCAGATGGTAGGCGACCCCGGTCAACCGGACCGCGTCCGCGTGCCGTGCGACCGCGTCGACCAGGGCGTCCACCTCGCGCACGGGTGAGCCGAAGCGGCTGCGACGGAAGAGGACCCTGGTGCCCGACGCCGCGGAAGCGGACGCCTCGAACTCCGAGAGCCGCAGCAGGACGTCGGTGCGGGGCAGGCCGTACTTCCTGACCAGCCCGGCCAGTTGATCGAGCTCGGCGGGGGAGTCGAGGTTGACGCAGGCGCCCGTGCGGGCGGCCAGCCACAGGAACTCGGGGTCCTTCGGCCCGGTGGCCATGATCCGGTCGGGGGTGAAGCCGGACTCCAGGGCGTGCCGCAGCTCGCCCAGCGAGGCGACGTCGATTCCCACCCCGGCCGGGTCGGTCGCCGTCAGCCGCCGCACCAGGCTGTGCGCCTGGTTGGCCTTGTGCGCGTAGTACAGCCGGCCGCCGAGGCGGTGCTCGCGGTAGACGGCGTGGAAGCCGGCGACGTTGTCCGCGATCCGGTCGGGCAGCAGCACGTTGAGCGGTGAGCCGAGCGAGTCGGCGAGGGAGTGCAGGAAGGGCGAGGCTTCCAGTAACGCGTCGAGCGGTGGTTCCAGTCGTGGTCGCAGATACAAAGGCGTGCGCACGGCAGGCGGCCCCCTATGGTGTGCACCGGCGATGGCGGCTCCCGGCAGTCGAGCACCGCCGTGGAGTACCGGCAGGCCTCACACAGCCGTTCGGGGGTCAGCATTTCCCGTCGAATATCCCTTTAAGCCCTGGGATAGTCCCTGGTCTCCGCCGCCCCGCGGTCCCGAGGAGGTCCTGCGCCGCCCGGGGAGCGCTGTCCGACGGCGGTTCGGGGCAGGTCGCCGGGCGCGGGCCCGGGCCGACGCGGCGGGCGGACAAGGGCTCGACCGGGCGGATGCGAGTGCGAGCGCCGGCGGGTGATCACCGCCCCGCCGCAGCCGTCCGCGGGGGCGCCGACAGGGGGCGCACGGGGGCGGGTTCGCGTCGCTTCGCGTGTCCCCGGTGGACCGGACGGAGCGCCGCTCGCTTTGATGGGGACGGCGCGGGCCACCGTGCCGCCACAGGGCCGGACGGCCCCCACCGCACACGCCCCGGAGTGGAGCTGCCATGGTGACGGATCGGTACGGCAACGCCCTGTTCGAGTGCACCGCCGAGGCGGCGGCCCATCTGGACCGGGCCGTGGAAGGGCTGCTGTTCTTCCGCCCCGAGTTCCCCACCGCGGTCGCCGACGCCGTCGCCGCATGCCCCACGGCACCGCTGGCACAGGCGTTCTCGGCGTATCTGGGCGTCCTGGGCACCGAGCCGCGCGACGCCGTCGAGGCCCGCCGCCGCTTCACCGAGTACGGCGCCGGGCTGGACCGCACGGCACTGCCCCGCAGGGAGCGCATGCATCTCGCGGCCGCGGAGGCCTGGCTCGGGGGCGACCTGAGCACGGCGGCCCGCATCCTCGAAGAACTCGTCGTGGCGCACCCCCGCGACCCGCTGGCCCTGGCGGTCGGCCACCAACTGGACTTCTTCACCGGGGACGCGACCCGGCTGCGGGACCGGATCGGCGGAGCGCTCCCGGCCTGGGACGCCGACGACCCCCACCGCGGCCCCCTGATGGGCATGTACGCGTTCGGACTGGAGGAGTCAGGGCACTACGACCGCGCCCTGGAGACCGCCCTCGCCGCCGTCGAGCAGAACCCCCGCGACGTCTGGGCCATCCACGCGGTCGTCCACGTCCACGAGATGCGCGGGCGGTACGCGGACGGCATCGACTACCTCGACGCACGGCTCGACGACTGGGCCCGCGGCACCCTCCTGACCGTGCACAGCTGGTGGCACTACGCCCTGTACGCGCTGGAGGCCGGCGACACCGACACGGCCACCCGGATCTACGACGCCGTACTGCACCACGAGGACTCCAGCGGGTTCGTCATGGAGCTCCTCGACGCGGCCTCCCTGCTGTGGCGGTTCCTCCTCGCCGACCTGGACCAGGACACCCGGTGGCAGGCCCTCGCCGACGCCTGGGCGGCCCGCGCCGACCCGCCGTACTACGCCTTCAACGACGTCCACGCCGTCATGGCCTTCGCCGGGGCGGGCCGGCTGGCCGAGGCGGACGCGTTCCTCGCCGAACGGCGGCGCCGGCTGGAACGGGACGACGCCCGCCGGACCACCAACCACGCGATGACCGCCGAGATCGGGCTGCCCGTCGGTGAGGCGCTGGTCGCCTACGCGCGAGGCGACCACGAGACGGTGGTCGACCTGCTGTGGCCCGTCCGCCGCCGCGTGCACGCCTTCGGCGGCAGTCACGCCCAGCGGGACGCCGTCCAGCGCACCCTCCTGGAGTCGGCCCTGCGCGCCGGACGAGCCGACCTGGCCCGACTGCTCCTCGGGGAACGCACCGGACTGAGCCCCCACAACCCCTACAACTGGCTGCGCCAGGCCCGGCTCGCCGACACGCTGGGCGAGGCCGGCCGCGCCGCCGTCGCCCGCGACACGGCGCACGAGCTGGCGGCCCCCGCCGCGAACCGGCTGAAGCGGGGACTGCACCGGCCGTATCTCGCCCGCACCCCTTGAGCGGCTCTCCCTCAGGGGGCGGCAAGTGTCGGCCCCAGCGGAAGGTCCCGCCGCGCCGGGCTTTAACCCGGCCCCGCGCGATCTCGCCCTCGACGCCGAGGACACGGCTCACCCCCGTGCTCGGTCGACGGCAACAGCCACTCCCCGATCTGGTAGGGGGGAACATCTGCTGGTCCAGCAGCAGCACACGGTGGCCGCGCGACGCGACGGCCGACGCGGCGGTCGACCCGGCCGCCGGCACGGGCCCCCGCCGACGACGATCACCTCGATCTTCCTTGCGGGGCAACGGCGTTGACCCTGAAGGCTGGCGGCCGAACGTCAGAACATCTCGGCCGACGGTGTTCGGGACCCCGGCGGCACACGCCACGCGCCGCCGGGAGCCCCCTTGGTCACCCGCTAGGACACGCAGCCGACATGGGCGAGGGCCTGCTTCAGCAGGACTCCCTGGCCGCCCGGCATCTCGTTCTGGACGGACGCCGACGCGGCCTCCTGCGGGCTGAACCACACCAGGTCGAGCGCGTCCTGCCGGGGGCGGCAGTCGCCGGACACCGGGACGATGTACGCGAGCGCCACCGCGTGCTGCCGGGGGTCGTGGAACGGTGTGATGCCCTGCGTCGGGAAGTACTCGGCGACCGTGAAGGGCTGCAACGAGGCCGGGACGCGGGGCAGCGCCACGGGGCCGAGGTCCTTCTCCAGATGGCGCAGGAGCGCGTCGCGTACCCGCTCGTGGTGCATCACGCGGCCGGACACCAGCGTGCGGCTGACCGTTCCGTCCGGGCCGATGCGCAGCAGCAGGCCGATGCTGGTGACTTCGCCGCTGTCGTCGACGCGCACGGGCACGGCCTCGACGTACAGGATCGGCATACGGGCACGCGCCGATTCGAGTTCGTCGGAAGTCAGCCAGCCGGGCGTGGTTTCGGTCATGTCAGACATTGGCCGATCATACTTTCCAGGTCACCTGGCGCGCGCGTCGCTCCGATCACATGCGCCGCGTCCGTGTCGCGTGCCGTTCAGTCGTGGGCGGCCCACATGCCCCGTACATGACCGAGGTGGCGGGTCATCACCGCCCGGACGGTGTCCTCGTCGCGGTCGAGGAGGGCGTCGAGGAGTTCCAGGTGCTCCTCGGCGGACGCCAGGAGACGGCCCGCCTCGACGAGCGCGGTCAGCCCGTACAGGCGGGAGCGCTTGCGCAGGTCGCCCACCACCTCGACCAGATGCGCGTTGCCCGCGAGGGCCAGCAGGCCGAGGTGGAAGCGGGTGTCGGCCTCCACGTACGCGATGAGGTCCCCGGCGGCCGCGGCGGCCACGATCTCCCGTGCGGCGGGCCGCAGCGCCTCCAGGGAGACCGGGTCGGCGGTGCGGGCCAGGGCGACGGTGGTCGGGATCTCGATCAGCGAGCGGACGTGGGTGTACTCGTCGAGCTGCTTCTCGGTCACGGCGGTGACCCGGAAGCCCTTGTTGGGCACGGTGTCGACCAGGCCCTCCTTGACCAGGTCCAGCATGGCCTCGCGCACCGGTGTCGCCGAGACGCCGAAGCGGGCGGCGAGCGCGGGGGCGGAGTAGACCTGGCCCGGCCGCAGTTCACCGGCGATCAGCGCGGCCCGCAGCGCGTCGGCGACCCGTTCGCGATAGCTGCTCTTCTTCCCGCCGAGCACCGGCAGGTCGGGCGCCGGAGGACCGGCGGCACCCCGGACGCCGGCGGCACCCCGGACGCCGGGGGCGCCCCGGGTGTCGGTGGCGGCCGGCGGCACGGAGGCGGCAGCCGACGCGGAGGGTGCGCCGGTGTGCTGCGGGGCCATGGGGGTCATGCGGTCTCTCCTGGAGTCCTGGAGCCCGGAATCCCAAGGGTTGTCCCGTAATCCCCGGCGTCGCGCGCCCGCCTTGGATCACGGGACGACTTCTAGAGGACGAATCCGGAGGGGAAGGGGTCGGTCGGGTCGAGCAGGTACTGGGCCGTGCCGGTGATCCAGGCACGGCCCGTGAAGCTGGGGAGCACGGCGGGGATCCCGGCCACCTCGGTCTCGCCGAGGAGGCGTCCGGTGAAGTGGGTGCCGATGAAGGACTCGTTCACGAACTCGGTGTGCAGCGGGAGTTCGCCTCGCGCGTGCAGTTGCGCCATGCGGGCGCTGGTGCCCGTACCGCAGGGCGAGCGGTCGAACCAGCCGGGGTGGATCGCCATCGCGTGCCGTGAGTGCCGGGCGGTGGCGCCGGGCGCGTACAGATGGACGTGGTGGACACCGCGGATGGACGGGTCCTCGGGGTGGACGGGCTCCTCCTCGGCGTTGACGGCGTCCATCAGGTCGAGGCCCGCGCGGAGGATGTCGTCCTTGCGGGAGCGGTCGAAGGGCAGCCCGAACTCGGCGAGCGGCAGGATGGCGTAGAAGTTACCGCCGTACGCCAGGTCGTAGGTGACCGTCCGCCCGTCGGCCAGGGTGATCCTGCGGTCGAGGCCGGCCGAGAAGGACGGCACGTTCCGCAGGGTGACCGCCTGCGCGGCGCCGTCCTCCACCGCCACCTCGGCCACGACGAGGCCGGCCGGGGTGTCGAGACGGATGGTGGTGACCGGCTCGACGACCTCGACCATGCCGGTCTCCACCAGGACCGTCGCCACCCCGATCGTGCCGTGGCCGCACATGGGCAGATAGCCGGAGACCTCGATGTAGACCACGCCCCAGTCGCAGTCGGGGCGGGTGGGCGGCTGGAGGACCGCACCGCTCATCGCCGCGTGACCGCGGGGTTCGTTCATCAGCAACTGCTTGACGTCGTCCCGGTGTTCACGGAACCAGAGCCGCCGTTCGTTCATGGTCGCGCCGGGGATCGTACCGATCCCGCCGGTGATCACCCGGGTGGGCATGCCCTCGGTGTGCGAGTCGACGGCGTGCAGGACGAGCTTGCTGCGCATGACCGTTCTCCTTCCGCTCCCCTCCCGCGCGCGTTACGCGAGCCCCGCGGCGACGGCCTTCTCGGTGGCCGACCTGATCACGGCCTCCTGCTCCGGCAGCAGTTCCACCCGCGGTGGCCGGCAGCGCCCGCCGTGCCGGCCCACGACGTCCATGGAGAGCTTGATGGCCTGCACGAACTCGACCTTGGAGTCCCAGCGGAGCAGCGGGTGCAACTGCGCGTACAGCCCCTTCGCCGTCGCGAGGTCCCCGTCCACCGCCGCGTGGTACAGCTCCACGGTCGCCGCGGGCAGCGCGTTCGGGTAACCGGCGACCCAGCCCTTGGCGCCCGCCAGCGCCAGCTCCAGCAGCACGTCGTCGGCGCCGATCAACAGGTCCAGCTCAGGGGCGAGTTCGGCCAGCTGGTAGGCCCGGCGCACATCGCCGGAGAACTCCTTCACGGCCCGGATGTACCCCTCGCCGTGCAGTCTGGCCAGCAACTCGGGGACCAGATCGACCTTGGTGTCGATCGGGTTGTTGTACGCCACGACCGGCACGCCCGCCTTCGCGACCTCCGCGTAGTGCGCCAGCACCGAGCGCTCGTCGGCGCGGTAGGCGTTCGGTGGGAGCAGCATCACCGAGGCGCAGCCCGCGTCCCGTGCCTGCTCGGCCCAGCGGCGGGACTCGGCGGAGCCGTAGGCGGCGACGCCGGGCATCACCCGCGAGCCGCCGATCGCCGCGACGGCCGTCTCCACGACCCGCGCCCGCTCCTCGGGAGTCAGCACCTGGTACTCGCCGAGGGAGCCGTTCGGCACGACACCGTCACAGCCGTTCTCGACCAGCCAGGCGCAGTGCTCGGCGTACTTGTCGTAGTCCACCGACAGATCGTCGCGGAGGGGGAGTGCGGTGGCGACGAGGACACCGCGCCAGGGGCGGTCGCCGGTGCCGGTCGAGCGCGCGGAAGTGGTCATCTGCGGTTCCCTCCATGGGGTGTGACATGGTACTGGCGGCTTTTCGGGACGAGCTGCTTCCCGGCGACGGCTCACTCCACGGGCGGACCTCCCGGCTCCTCGGTCTCCCCGGCCCGCGCCAGCACACCGAGCGGCACGGGGAGCGCGAACGGCCGCCGCGCCACCCCCTCCGCGCACCCGGTGACCCCCGCGACCGCGGGCCCGCACATCCGGCCCTGGCACCAGCCCATCCCGGCCCTGGTGAGCAGTTTCACCGTCCGGACGTCCCCGGCCCCCAGCTCCCCGACGGCCTCGCGGACCGCCCCGGCGGTGACCTCCTCGCACCGGCAGACCACCGTGTCGTCGGTGACCTGCTCGGTCCAGTGCGCGGGCGGCGCATGAACGGCATCGAGCGCGGCGAAGAACTCCCGCAGCCGTGTACGGGCCGTGGCCGCCGCCGCCCACTCCCGCGGATCCGGTGTCCAGCCGTGGAGCCGGGCCGCCGCCGACCGCCCGGCGACATGGCCCTCGGCGAGGGAGAGGTCAGCGCCGCCGATGCCGGTGGCCTCGCCCGCCGCCCAGACACCCGGTACGTCGGTGCGCTGCTCGTCGTCGACGGCCACCTTCGTGCCGTGGGCGTCGATCCGGCAGCCCAGGGACTCGGCGAGGTCGGTGTGCGGGACCATGCCGTGCCCGACGGCGAGCGTGTCGCAGGGAACGCGCCGCTCGCTGCCGGGCCTGACCCGCCCCCCGGCGTCCAGCGCGGCCACGGTCACGGCCTCCAGCCGGTCGGTGCCGTGCGCCTCGACCACGGTGTGGCGTACGAGGGTCCGCACCCGGTGGCGCAGCAACCGGACCGCGTACCCGGCTCCTTCGGCCAGCTTGTCCGTCCGGCCCGCGAGCGGCCCCGCCCGCCGGACGAGCGCCCTGGGGTCGGCGGACTCGACCAGCGCCGCCACCCTGACCCCGGCCGCCGCGAGCCCGGTCGCCACCGGCAGCAGCAACGGCCCCGTCCCGGCGACGACCGCCGTACGGCCGGACACCACGAGCCCGCCCTTCAGCATCGCCTGCGCGCCCCCGGCGGTGACCACGCCCGGCAGGGTCCAGCCGGGGAAGGGCAGCACCTTCTCGTAGCCGCCGGTCGCGAGCACGACGGCGTCGGCCCGCACCTCGACGGGTTCCTCCTGCCCGGGCCCGAGCAGCGCGTGCACGGTGAAGCCGCCGGAGGCGGCGGCCCCCGGCCCGGTGGTCCCCGCGGACCGCGGCTCCACGCACCACACGTGGTGGTCGGGCAGATGGGTGATGTGCCCGGCGGCGATGTGCCGTTCGAAGCCGTCGGACAGCCGCCGCCAGGTCCGCCACCGGTGGTGGAGCGACTGCGGACGCCGTGCCCCGAGTGCCGCCGCGGGCTGCCGGTAGAACTGGCCGCCGGGCGCCTGCGCCGAGTCGACCACCGTCACGTGGACGCCCCGCCCGGCCGCCGCCAGCGCCGCGGCGAGGCCCGCCGGCCCCGCGCCGACGACCGCGAGGCGGGGCGGCCGTCCAGGGCGCGGCCCGACCGGTTCACTGCCCATGCCCCGTCCCCTCCTGGGTGCGGATCGCGTCGCCCGGCCGGACCGGCATCAGACAAGCCCTTTGGTTGGGACGGTCGTTGACGGTCACCAGACAGTCGAAGCAGACGCCGATACCGCAGAACACCCCGCGCGGGCGGCCCTCGCCCCGGGTGGTGCGCCAGGACGTCACCCCGGCCGCCCAGAGCGCCGCCGCGACCGTCTGGCCGGGCAGGGCGTCCAGCTCACGGCCGTCGAGGGTGACGGTGAAGGGGGGACCCGGTTCGGCCGCCGCCCGCTCCAACGGGTTCATTCCCGCTCCTCCTCGTGTGCGGTGGACCGGTGGGAATCCTGGTCGAACGCGACGGGCCGGTGGGCATCCTCGCCGTGTGCGGTCAACCGGTGGGAACCCTCGCCGAACGCGAGGGGCCGGTCGGGGTCCTCCCCGCGCGCGGCGAAGCGGTCCGGGCGGAACGGGGTGAGATCCAGCTCGGGCGTCCCGCCCCCGAGCACCTGGGCGATCAGCTGCCCCGTCCCGGTGGCGAGCCCGATGCCCGCCCCCTCGTGTCCGCACGCGTGGAACAGCCCTGGCATCCGCGGGTCCGGCCCGATCGCCGGCAGATGGTCGGGCATGTACGGCCGGAACCCCACGTACGTCCGCGTCGCGCGCACCCGCTCCAGGAACGGGAACAACCGGGTCGCGCCCGCCGCCAGCGCCCGTACGACGGGCAGTGAGAACGACCGGTCGAAGCCGACCCGTTCCCGGCTCGCCCCGATGAGCACCGGCCCGGCGGCCGTGCCCTCGACGACCGGGGAGGTCTGCAGCGCCGCCGAGTCGCTGGCCACGTCGGCCACGTAGTCGGCGGCGTACACCTTGTGCCGGACCAGGGGCGGCAGCGGTTCGGTGACGAGGACGAAGCCACGCCGGGGAAGCACGGGCAGGCGGACCCCGGCGAGCGCGGCCACCTCGCCGCTCCAGGTGCCCGCGGCGTTCACCACCGCCGGGGCGCGGATCTCGCCCCGGTCGGTCCGCACGCCGCGCACGGCGCCGTCGTGTGTGCGCAGCACCCCGGTCACCGCGCGGCCGGTGAGCAGACGGGCACCCGACGCCCGCACGAGATGCGCGGCGGCCAGGGCCGGCATCACCTGGGCGTCCTGCGGGTAGTACACACCGCCCGCGAGACCGGGGGCCAACTGCGGTTCCAGATCATGGAGTTGCGCGGCGGTGACCGTCTCCGCCGTGACCCCGGCGGCGCGCTGCCCGGCCGCGAACTCCTCCAGCGCGGCGACCCCTTCGGCCGTCGAGGCGACCACGAGCCCGCCCTTCGGGTCGTACTCGAACGCCGTACCGAGGCCCGGTTCGGAAGCCAGCCCGGTCCACAGACGACGGGACAGCAGGGCCAGTTCCAGTTCGGGGCCGGGCTCCTTGTCGGAGACCAGGAGGTTGCCCTCGCCCGCCCCGGTCGTGCCGCCGGCCACCGGGCCGCGGTCCACCACCGTCACGTCCAGACCCGCCCGGGCCGCGTACAGGGCGCAGGCCGCGCCCACCATTCCCGCTCCGACAACCACGACGTCGCAGGTCAGTCGCTCGGTCACATCAGTACTATGTCACATGGCGCTGTGGGGCGGAATACCGTGGACCGAGGCACGGAAGCGCCCCACCACCCCGGGTACTCCCGCGCTCGTCGGGCCCTCCGCGGTCACCGTCGACACCCCCGCGCCCGGCGCCTCGCCGCACGCGGGCAGGCCGGCCCCGCCACCGCCGTCCCGGAACTCGATGGACCGCCCCTGACCGTCGCCTCCCCGCGCCCTCACCCGCCTCACCGGCCGGACCACCGCGGTCTGCCGCGCCCCGCGCCGACAGCCCCCGGCCCGGTCTTCGGGGGGCCGCGGCGGCAACTCGAACGCCCCACCCCGCATGCCCCCGCCCCCACCGGCCCCGAAACTGACCCCATGCCAGGACATGCCCCCGGCGCCGGGTCGGGACCCAGCCCCATCGAGGACTACGCCCTGATCGGCGACCTCCTCACCGCGGCCCTGGTCGCCAAGGACGGCAGCATCGACTGGCTCTGTCTTCCCCGCTTCGACTCACCCGCCTGCTTCGCCGCCCTGCTCGGGGACGAGGACAACGGCCGCTGGCGCGTCGCCCCGCAGGAGCGGAGCGGCGCGGTGGCCCGCCGCCGCTACCGGGACGACACGCTGATCCTGGAGACGGAGTGGGAGACACCCGGGGGCCGGGCCCTGGTCACCGACTTCATGCCGCCGCGCGGCGAGGACGCCCCCTGCGTCGTACGGATCGTCGAGGGCCTGAACGGCACCGTGGACATGCACACGGAGCTGCGGCTGCGCTTCGACTACGGCCGGGTGCTGCCGTGGATGCGGCACCGGGACGGACAGCTCACGGGCATCGCCGGGCCCGACGCGGTGTGGCTGGACACCGGGGTCCGGCTGACCGCCGACGGCACCTCCCATCGCGCCACCTTCCGGGTCACCCCCGGTGAACGGGTCCCCTTCGTACTCGTCTGGCGCCCCTCGCATCTGCCGGCTCCCGACCCGGTGGACGCCTTCGACGCGCTCGCCGCCACGGAGACGTACTGGCGGCTGTGGCTGCGCCGGCTGACCTACGCGGGCCCGTACCGCGACGCGGTCGCCCGCTCCCTCATCACGCTGAAGGCCCTCACGTACGAGCCGACCGGAGGCATCGTCGCGGCCCCGACCACCTCCCTGCCCGAGGAGATCGGCGGCATCCGCAACTGGGACTACCGCTACTGCTGGCTGCGCGACGCCGGGATGGCGCTGGAGGCGCTGCTGCGCAGCGGGTTCACCGCCGAGGCGGACGCCTGGCGCGGCTGGCTGGCCCGGGCCCTCGCCGGCCGGCCGGAGGACGCGCAGATCATGTACGGCATCGCCGGGGAGCGGCGGCTGACCGAGTGGGAGGTCGACTGGCTGCCGGGCTACGAGGGGTCGCGCCCGGTGCGGATCGGCAACGCGGCCGCGGCCCAACGGCAGCTCGACGTACCCGGCGAGGTGATGGACACCATCCATCTGTCCATCGGCTGCGGACTGCGCCCGCGCCGGCACCTGGTCGACCTCCAGGCGGTCCTGCTCGACCACCTGGAGCAGGCGTGGACCGAACCCGACCAGGGCCTGTGGGAGATGCGCGGCACCCCCCGCCACTACACCCACTCCAAGGTGATGTGCTGGGTCGCCTTCGACCGCGCGGTCCGCCTGGCCGAGACGCACGACCGCCCCGGCCCGGTGGAGCACTGGCGCCGGCTGCGGGACCGTATCCACCGCGAGGTCTGCGAGCGCGCCTTCGACCCGGACCGGGGCACCTTCACCCAGTCGTACGGCTCCCGCGAACTCGACGCCGCGCTGCTGCAGATCCCGCAGACCGGGTTCCTGCCGCCCGACGACCCCCGCGTCGTCGGCACCGTCGAGGCGGTACGCCGCGAACTCCTCGTCGACGGCCTCGTGGCCCGCTACTCGGCGGGCGGCCCCGACTCCCCGGACGGCCTCACCGGCGGCGAGGGCGCCTTCCTCGCCTGCTCGTTCTGGCTCGCCGACGCCCTGCTGTCGATCGGCCGGGAGGACGAGGCCCGCGACCTGTACGAGCGGCTGCTCGACCTGCGCAACGACGTCGGGCTGCTCGCCGAGGAGTACGACCCCCGGGCCCGCCGCCAGCTCGGCAACTTCCCGCAGGCGTTCACGCACGTGCCGCTCATCCGGGTCGCCTACGAACTCGACCGGCACGCCACCCACGCCCGCCGCGGCCACCCCGAGGCCCCGCCCGGGGCGGGGGAGGGGTGAGCGTGCTGCCGGGATTCCTCACCAGGGCGGTCGACCTGCTGCTCGGCCGGGACGGCCGGAGCCGCCCCCTGCACCTGAGGGCGGCCGGCGGCGCCACCGTCGTCCTCGTCGTGGTGATGCTCCTCGGCTCCTGGGCGGTGACCGCCGCCGAACGGGACGCCGCGCGCGCCAACCTCACGTCGTACCCGAAGGCCCTGTGGTGGTCCGTCGAGACGGCCACGACCGTCGGCTACGGCGACTTCTATCCGGTGACCTTCTGGGGCCGGGTCGTCGGCGCGGTCGTCATGGTCGTCGGCATCACCACGTACGGCATGGTCACGGCGGCCATCGCCACCTGGTTCGTGGGCCGGGAGCAGAAGCGTCACCAACTCGCGCACCACGCACACGACCTGTGTGACGAGACCGCCCGCGCCCTGCACGAGCGCTTCGACCGGCTGGAGCGGATGCTCACCCGCACGAGTGATCCCGACTGAACCCCCGCGACCGCTCCTCGGACACCCCCTTGACGCGGAACGACAGGGGATCGACACTCCATCAGGGGTATTTCCTAGTGAACAGGTAGGGAATGATGGGGCGCGTGGAGCCGGTGGTGACTCGTGTGCGACGCACGCGCCGGCAGTCCCTCCTGCTGACCTCCCGCCGGCACATCGACCTGCAGCGCGTCTGCAGCGCGACACACCCCTCCGCCTGAAGCGGCGCGTGGCGCCGCGCCCGCCGCCGAGGACGCGTGTGCCCGTACCCGACCCCTGGGAGACCCATGCCCACTCTGTCCGTCCATGCCCTGAACGCCGTCCCGGCGCAGCGGCCGCAGCCCGCCTTCCGGGGCCGGATCGGCTGCGACGCCCGCAGCGGCCACTACGCCGTGCCGCGCCGCTACCGGTTGCACCTGTCACTGTCCTGTCCGGGCGCCCTCCGCATCGCCGTCGTGCACGGCCTGCTCGGGCTCGCGGACGTCTGTCCCGTCACGCTCCTGCCCGCCGTCCCCGACGGACCGGACGGCGAACACTCCGAGCTGCGCCCCCTGTACGAGGCGAGCGCGCACCGGTACGCCGGGGCGGCCACCGCGCCGGTCCTCGGCGACGACTGGTCCGGACGCATCGTCAGCAACCATGTCCCGGACATCATGCGCGACCTCGCCCGCCGATTCGGGGGCGGCCGCCCCGAGCTGTACCCGGAGGGTGCCGAGGGCGAGATCGAGGGCGTCGCCCGCCTCTGCGGGCAGGGCATCGACGCGACCGCGCAACGCGCCGGACGGGCCGACGCCGACGACGCGGCACGCCGCGACGCGCTCGGCTCCCTGCTGCGCACCCTGCGCTCGCTGGACGCCCGCCTGGCCCGGCAGGACCACGTCCTCGGCGACCGGCTCACCGCCGCCGACGTCGAGTTGTGGACGAGCCTGGTGCGACTCGACACCGTGCACCGCCGGCACCTGGACGCCGCCGCCGTGCACCGCGTCGCCGACCACCCGCACCTGTGGGCGTACGCGCGCCGGCTGACCGCCCACCCCGCCTTCGGGCCCCGTCTCGACCTCGACGGCATCGCCCGCAGGCACCACGCGCAGTGCCAGGGCCTGGAGGCCGCCGGAGCCGCCGTGCAGATCCTGGACTGGGCCTCCCACGTCCCGGACCAGGCCGTATCGACTGACGGTCAAACGTCCCACGCTGCGCACCGACGTTGACAGGGCCGTATCGGGCCTGCGTTACCTACGGCCACCCGAAGAACGCGAGGCCGCCGGGCCGGAAGAGCGATGGTGACGGACACGTACGCAACCCCGAGGCCGGCCGCCTGGCGGCGCCACGGCCGGGTGCCGCTCCGCGCCGACCGCGCGCCCGGGGCTCTCGACGAGTGAACCCCCAGGCGCCGCCGTGTCCGCCGGCGGCGCCCGCCGTTCCGCAGGCGCCGCCGGTGCGGGGGGCACGCGTTACGACGCCCTGAGCGGGTCGTGCCCCAGTGTCATCAACCGATGGCGGCGGTACGTCCCGTCCGCCTCCGGCTCGCTCTCCCGGTGGGCGTCGACGGAGTCCACGACCTCGTACATCACCCGGATGTCGTCATCGGTGAGATCCGTGCGCCGCTTCTGCAGGATCTCCAGCACCCGCCTGCCGGTGGACGACCCCGGCCGGTCCGGCAGCGGCTCCGTCTCCTCGTCGGCGTACCGGGTCCGGAGCCAGGCCGCCAGCTCCTGCGAGGTCATGTTCACCACGCGGTGGAACTCGTCCCACAGCGCGTCCAGTTCCAGGGCGTCGGTCATCGCTGCCCCCTTCGCCGCTCGGTGCTTGGCCTACGGCGGATCCCAAGCTCAGGCGTCCTCGCGCGGCCAGTTCTCCGCCTCGAACATCCAGCGCTGCTTCTCCAGTTCATAAGTGATGGAGATCAGCAGGTCCTGTGTCACCTTGTCCGCGTCCTCGGTGGCCTCGATGCGCTCCCGCAGCCGTCCGACGGACGTCCCCAGCGCCTCCACCAGAAGCCGCACGACCTCGTTGTCCCGCAGCCAGCCCTCCTTCGGGCCCTGCAGCGCGAACCTGGCCGCGACGGTCTCGGGGCGGCCGTCGGGCGCGACACCCAGCGCCGCCGCGCGTTCCGCCACCTGGTCCGCGAACGACCGTGCCGTGGAGACCACCTCGTCCAGTTGGAGGTGGATCGAACGGAACCGCGGGCCCACGATGTTCCAGTGGGCCTGCTTGCCGATCAGAGACAGGCCGAGCAGGTCCACCAGGGTCTCCTGCAGCGCCTCCCCGGTCACCCGGAGAGCCGCCTCGGGCAGGGTGCTCCTCACTATCGTCATCAGGTGAAACTCCTCATCGCATCAATGGCGCGTCATCGCTTCATGGCGCGTCGCCCGGTGCCGCGCCAACGCTTGGTGCCGGGCCGCCTCGACGCTCCCGGCCGTGCGGAGCAGCGCGGTGCGTTCCGCCTCGCACATGCCGCCCCACACACCGGACGTCTGCCCGCTGCCGAGCGCCCAAAGCAGACACTCGCGCAGCACGGGGCACCGGGCACAGACGCGCTTGGCGGCCTCGATGTCGTCGAGCGCCGGTCCTGTGGTGCCCACGGGGAAGAACAACTCGGGGTCCTCGCCCACGCAGGCCGCTTGCCGCAACCACTCCATGCGAGGCCGGGTGCCCAGGACGGATGGGGGAAAACGCGGCAAGCCACCGCCATGGACGCGGTCCTTCCGCATCGGCGCGCACCGGTGCGCCGGACCGCGCCCGCTCCTCAGCGCGCGAGCACACCGTCCACGAACTCCATGACATCCGCGAGGACTTCCGCACGGTTCGTCTCGTTGAACACCTCGTGCCGGGCACCCGGGTACACCCGCTCCGCCCACACCGTCCCGCGCAACCGCTCGATCCCGGCACGCGTCCCGGGCAGCGGCACGATCCGGTCGTCGTCGCCGTGCAACCACAGCAACGGCAGGGTCCCGACGCCCCCGTCCTCGGAGACGGTCTCCAGCGTGCGCTCGAAGGCCTCCAACGTCGGCCGCCTGAAGGGGCCGTGCCACACCAGCGGATCGTTCGCGTACGCGGCGCCGACCGCCGGATCCCGCGACAGCTGCTCCGGGTCGAGCGGCACCTCGGGCACCTCCGGCGGCGCGAGCAGCGCCCTCGGCACCCTCCAGTCACCGATCACCGGCCCGGACAGCACGAGCGCGGCCGGCCCGGCATCGTACCGCTGCGCGTACCGCGCGGCCACCAGACCGCCCATCGAGTGGCCGATCAGCACCACCGGAACACCCGGGTACGCGGCCCGGGCCAGCTCCTCCACCGTGTGCACATCGGTGACCACGTCCTCGAAGTCCTCGATCAGCACCCGCTCGCCGGCCGACCTGCCGTGTCCCATGTGGTCCGGGCCGAACACCGCCGCGCCATGGTCGACCAGGGCGTCCGCCACCTGCTCGTACCGGCCGATGTGCTCGCCGTAGCCGTGCACCAGGAGCGCCACGTACCGGGCTCCCTCGCGCGGCCACTCCCGTGCGGTGACACCGCCCCGGGTACCGGCGAAGGTGTGCTCCCGCGAGTCGGCCATGACGTCTCCCACTGGCGTCGGTGAAGGTGGCCCGGTGGATCCTGCCAGCCGGTCCGGCGACGGTCCATGGACCGGCCGGCACCGCGAACCGAACCGGACAGGCCCCGGGCCCCAGGACCGATCGGCGAGACGGTCCTGTCGGGGGCCGTTAGGTGCGCATAGCATCGGTCCCCGCATGAACACGATGACTCTCTGGCACCTGTCCCCGGCCGGGTTCGCCGCACTCGCCTTCGCCGCCCTGCTCGTCGGCTTCTCCAAGACCGCCGTGAGCGGCGCCAACACGGTCAGCCTCGCGATCTTCGCGGCCGTGCTTCCGGCCCGCGCCTCGACCGGTGTCCTGCTGCCGATCCTCATCGCCGGGGACGTCCTCGCCGTGCTGACCTACCGCCGGCACGCCCACTGGCCCACCCTGTGGCGGCTCTTCCCCGCCGTCGGCGCCGGCGTCGTGTTCGGCACGCTGTTCCTGATGTGGGCCGACGACCGGATCGTACGGACCTCGATCGGCGCGATCCTTCTGCTGATGACGGCGGTCACGGTGTGGCGCCGCCGCACCGCCGGCCAGGACGACGAACCGGGCTCCGTCACGACCCGCGCCGGGCGGGCCAAGGCCCGCTCGTACGGGGTCCTCGGCGGCTTCACCACCATGGTCGCCAACGCCGGCGGCCCGGTGATGTCCCTGTATCTGCTCTCGGCGGGCTTCCGGAAGCTCGGCTTTCTCGGCACGTCGGCGTTCTTCTTCCTGATCGTCAACGTCTCCAAGGTTCCCTTCAGCGTGGGCCTCGGCCTCATCGACGGCCCCTCCCTGCTGCTGGACGCGGCACTCGTCCTCTTCGTGGTGCCCGGCGCCCTGCTCGGCAAGTGGGCGGTGCACCGCATCAACCAGCGGCTCTTCGAGCAGCTGGTGATCGCGGCGACGGTCCTCGGCGGCCTCCAGCTACTGCTGCGCTGACGCCTTCGCCAGCAGCGCGGGCAGATCCGCGAACGAGTCCACCACGTGGTCGGGGCTGCCGCTCGCGGCGCGATGCGTCTCCGGCAGGTACTTCCCCGTCCTCACGAGCACCCCGGTGACGCCCGCCCGCTGCGCCGCCAGTACGTCCGACTCGATGTCGTCGCCGACCATCAGCGCGTCCCGAGCCCCGACGCCGAGGTGCGCCAGCGCCGCCTCGAAGAACGCGGCCGACGGCTTGCCCGTGATCTCGGCCTCCACCCGCGCCGCCTGCTCCAGCCCGGCCACGAACGCTCCCGAGTCCAGCTGGAGTCCCTCGTCCGTCCGCCAGTAGAGGTTGCGGTGCATCGCGACCAACCGGGCCCCGCGCTGAAGATGCCCGAAGGCCCGGTTGAGGGCCGCGTAGTCGAAGCCGGGCCCCGCCCCGCCGACGATCACCACGTCCGGGTCCGTCTCGTCGTCGCCGGCCAGCCGGACCCCGGTGAGGTCCTCGCGGATGTCGTCACCGCTGTTCAGCAGCGCGCAACGGGCACCGGGACAGTGCCGGGCGAGGTACGTGGCGGTCACGGCCGGCGCGGTCAGGATGTCGTCGGCCGCCACCGGGAACCCGGCGCCCGCGAGGACCCCCGCGATCGACGCCCGCGTCCGGGACGTCGTGTTGGTGACCAGCGCGACCCCCAGACCGGCCCCGCGGAGCTCCCGCAACGCCTCGACCGCACCCGGCAGGGGCTTCCACGAGACGGTGAGTACGCCGTCGATGTCGACGAGAACAGCACGCTTCGAGGGCATACCGGGACGATACCCAGGACGCCCGCACGGCCGCGGGCGCCGCGTCGGGAAAGCCTTACGGGACCGTCGGGCCGCTCCGCACGGGGAGCGCAGGCGGCCACCGTGCCCTGGTCAGCCCTCGCGGGGCCCGCGCGGCGGATACGTGTCCATGACCGGCACATGAATCCTCCGCACAGCGAGAGTCCGCCCGGACGGCCCGGACGGCCCGGACGGCCCGGACGGCCCGGACGGCCCGGACACCCGGGGCGCCGCGTCCGGGGGCGGTCGTGGAGCCGCGACGCCGGCGGCCACCGGCCATCGTGCCGCTACCCGGCCCCGCCTCCCCGCAGGCGAGGCGCCCACCGCACCGCGTCCACCGGCTGCCCTTCCCCCTCCACGACCCCGGCCAGCCGCCGCGCCCAAGCCGCCAGCGACGCCAGATCGACGCCGTACGGCCGCTTCCGGCCGTCAGCCGCCGCCCACTCCTCGACCGCGCCGGCCCCGCGCCGCAGCAGCCGCGCGCCGCCCTTGGTGTTCCCGCGCGCCGAGTGCGTGAGCCCGACGGCGAGCTGGGCCAGCCCCCGCCACAGGGCGCGCTCCTCCTCCGGCCCCGACTTCCAGGCGTCCTCGAAGACCTCGTGCGCGTGGAACGGCTTCCCCGCGTCCATCAGCGCCTGCGCCTCCGCGACGGTCTCCTCGGGCCCCCGTACGATCCCCTCCGGCTGCCGCTCCACACCGTCCGCCCCGTACGGCAACGGTCGCCCGAGCCCGTCCCGGGGACGCGCGTTCCGCGCGCGCCCCTCCGCGTCCCGGTCCCGTCCCCGCGCCGCCCCGCCGTCCGATGTCGCGTCCATGCCCCGATTGTCCCTCGCCCCCGTCGACCACAGGGCACCGGCCGACGTACGGTAAAGTTCTGTCTGCGCGATCACGCGGTTCCACCGCGGACAGCGCACCGGGACGTGGCGCAGCTTGGTAGCGCACTTGACTGGGGGTCAAGGGGTCGCAGGTTCAAATCCTGTCGTCCCGACGGTGCAGGGGCAGCGGGCCCGCCGAATACGGCGGGCCCGCTGCTCGTTCCGGCGCCGCGAACGACGTGTCCGGATTGCATCGCACCTGTGTACGGCCCGCCGCCGTCCGGGGAAAAGGCTTGGACCTCGTGCGTCCCGGCACGGGAGACTTCGAGCCATGCCCTCTTTATACGCGTATGACGCGGCCGCTCAGGCAGGGCATCCCCCAGGAGGCACGTGGCGGACCGCCACACGACACACAGGGGCGGGATGGGATCACCTGAATCACGCACAGCACCGCCGGGCAAGGGCCCGGTCCTCCTCGCACTGCGCTACTACGGACGGGAGCTCGCCCGGCTGCGGCTGCTGGCCCTCCCCGGCATGCTCCTGCCGGCCCTCGGCAACATCGGCATCCACTACGTCGCACCGCTGGTCGTCGCCAAACTCGTCGGCCGGATCGCCGACGACACCGGCATCACCGTCGGCTCGGCACTGCCCTACGTCCTCGGGTTCGCCGGCGTCCTCCTGTTCGCCGAGACGCTCTGGCGCCTCGGCCTGCACTGTCTGAACCGTCTCGACGCCCTCGGCATCGAGCGCCTGTACGTCATCGGCATGGACGAACTGTTCGCCAGGGACGCCGCGTTCTTCCACGACAACTTCGCCGGTTCGCTGACCAAGCGCGTGCTGAGCTTCGCCTCCCGCTTCGAGCAGTTCGTCGACACGCTCACGTTCTCGGTCCTCGGCAACTTCGTGCCGCTGCTGTTCGGGGCGGTGGTCCTGTGGCGTTACGAGCCGCTCCTCGTCGTCGGGCTCCTGGTGATGATCGCGTTGACGGCGGTCTGCGTGGTGCCCCTCATCCGCCGCCGCCAGGTGCTCGTGGGACTGCGCGAGGAGGCCATCGCCCGTGTGTCGGGCCATGTCGCCGACAGTCTGATGAACATGGACACGGTCCGCGCCTTCGCCGCCGAGGAGCGGGAAGCCGCGGAGCACCGGTCCCGGGTCGCCGAGTCCCGGCGGCTCTCCCTGCGGTCGTGGGACTACGGCAACCTCCGCATCGACACCCTGGTCGCCCCGCTCTCCGTCCTCACCAATGTGCTCGGCCTGGTGCTCGCGATCGCCCTCGGCGCGGGCGGGAACGGTGTGGAAGCGGTCGTCGTCGCCTTCACCTACTACACCAACGCCACCCGGATCATGTTCGAGTTCAACCAGATCTACCGCCGTATGGAGAGCGCGATGACGGAGGCCGCGCAGTTCACCGACCTGCTGCGGAACCCGCCGACCGTGCTCGACCCGGCGGAACCGGAGCCGCTGCGGCCCGGCCCCGCCGACGTGCGCTTCGAAAAGGTGACCTTCGCCCACGCGGGCGCCGAGCCGCTCTTCCGGGGCCTCGACCTGACGGTGCCCAGCGGGGCGAAGGTCGGTCTGGTGGGCCGCTCCGGCGGCGGCAAGACAACGCTGTCCAGGCTCCTGCTGCGCATGACCGACATCGATGCCGGACGGATCCTCGTCGGCGGCCAGGACATCAGCCGGTTGCGCCAGGCCGACCTGCGCGGCCTCATCGCGTATGTGCCGCAGGACCCGGCCATGTTCCACCGCACCCTGCGGGACAACATCGCGTTCGCCCGGCCCGACGCCACCGACGCCGAGATCCGGCGGGCGGCGGAGGCGGCCCACGTCACGGAGTTCGCCGACGCCCTGCCGGACGGCTTCGAGACGCTGGTGGGCGAGCGCGGCGTCAAACTGTCCGGCGGACAGCGCCAGCGGGTCGCGCTTGCCAGGGCGATCCTGCGCGACGCGCCGATCCTGCTCCTCGACGAGGCGACCAGCGCCCTCGACTCGGAGAGCGAGGTCCTCGTCCAGGAGGCGCTGTGGCGGCTCATGGAGGGCCGTACGGCGCTCGTGGTCGCCCACCGGCTGAGCACGGTCGCCGGCATGGACCGGCTCGTCGTCCTCGACCGCGGCCGGATCATCGAGCAGGGCACGCACCAGGAACTGCTCACCGCCGACGGCGCCTACGCGAGGCTGTGGCAGCACCAGTCGGGCGGCTTCCTCGACGACGGCCCCACCGGCGACCCCGCCGACGACACTTCGGCCGACCACGGACCCACCGTCCCCGCACCCGCCGAGCACGCACCCGACAGCCGCAAGCCCGCCGGCCAGACCTTCGCCCACCCGACGTCCGCCGACCACGGACCCGCCGACGAACCGTCCGTGTCCGCCGACGGGACCTCCGCACATGACCGGCCCGCCGATCCGCTGGGCGTTCAGCCCCGGTAGCCCCGCAGCTTCCGGTACAGCGTGGCGCGGGCGATGCCCAGGGCCGCCGCCGTCCGGGCCTTGTTGCCGCCGTGGCGGTGGAGGGCGTCCAGGATGGCGGCGCGCTCGGCGCGCTCCATGGGGCTGAGCTGTCGGGCGGCGGGGCCCTCCCGTACCGGGGCCGGCAGCTCGGCCCGCCGGACGGGACCCGTCGCCCGGCGCCGCTCGGTCAACGCCCGTACCAGGTGCACCAGTTCGGTGACGTTGCCGGGCCACGGGTGCCGCTCCAGAGCGCGCAGCGCGTCCAGTGTCCAGGTGAGCGGTGGTTCCCCCGGCGCCGGCCGCGGGGTGAGGGAGTCGAGCAAGTCCCTGATGTCCTCCGGTCGTTCGCGCAGCGCGGGCAGGATGACCGAGCGTGCGGCCAGGCTGTCCAGCAGCCGTTGGAGGCAGGGGCCGGGAGGGGGACCCGGGGTGTACGTCACCAGCAGGGGCGCCGCGGGAGGCGCCTCGAGGAGTGAGTTGAGGGCCGCCACATCGCGCTGGGTCAGGCGCTCGGCATGCCGGATGAGAACCGTGCGACCGCCCTTCCACGCCTCCAGGGCCGCGTCGACCTCCCCCTCCGCCGCGTCCGCCGTCAGCGGCGGGTCCCCGGTCAGTTCCCGGGCCAGAGCCGTCTTCCCCGTGCCGCGCTCCCCGACGAGCAGCAGCGGCTCGGACGACGACCGGGCCAGCTCCACCGCCCGGTCGACCGCGTGCCGCCAGGCCACCGAACGCCCGGCCGGCCCTCCGTCGCCACCGGCACCGACACGCTGCCCGGCCCTGGCCCCGCCGCGCCGCTCGTCCGCCGCGGCAGCCGCCCGTCCCACCGGCTCCAGTACGGCGACCACCCCGATCACCGAGCCGAGATGCGTCACCGGGGTGAGCATCGCGCGACACCTCGAACCCTCCGGCAGCCGGGCGGGGTACGAGGAGGGGGCCGCCGGGGACGAGGACGGGGACGGCGACGTGGACGGGGGCGGCGACGTGGACGGAGGCGGGGATGGGGACCGGAACCGTGACGGATAGGCGGCGGAGGCCGCCATCCCCGCCGCGTACTCCCGCCCCGCCGCAGCGTCCAGCTCCGCCGCAGTCTCCCGCCCCGCCGCGGTCTCCAGCTCCGCCGCAGCCTCCGCCCCCGCACAGCCCCCGGGACCCGAGCCTCCCGACACCCCGACCACGGCGACCGCATGCCTCTCCAGCGCCTCCAGCCCCTCCGGCGACAGCAGCCGCCCCGCTGCCTCGCTGACCAGCCGGCTGCGGCCGTCCAGGGCGACGACCGCCCGCCCAGGCCCCTGGGGCCCGCGCCCGCCGCGCTCCCGCCCCCGGCCCACCTCACTCTCCTGGCCGTGACGCCCCGCACCCCCCAACGCCGCCGCATACGCGTCCAGCAGCACCCGCTCCGCCCCCTGCGACCGCGCGAGGAGCTCCGCCTCGACGGCGTCGGCGGCGGCCTCGGCGAGGGCGGCGCCCGGATGCGGGCCGCACTCCGCGCAGAGCGCGGAGGCCACGGTCACCGTGCCCAGTGGCCGCCCGGCGCCGGGCGCGAGCACCGGCACGCTGACCGCGCAGACGTCCTGCCAGAGGTCGAGGAAGTGTTCGGGTCCGTGGACCTCGGCGCGCCGCCGGGTGCTCAGCGCCCGGGCCGCGCTGTTGGCGCCGACCGCCTGCTCGGAGAGGTCGAGCCGGCACAGGTCGTCCCGTCCGCCCCCGGCCGCCCAGCGCACCCGCAATCGCTCGTCGGTGAGGAGCAGGGCCGCCTGTTCCGCGCCGAGGGCGGGCGCGATCCGTTCGAGGACCGGCCGGGCCGCCGCCAGCAGGGCCGACTCCTCCGGCCGTACGGGAGGCCGGACCGGGTCGGGGAACGGGTCCCGCACATCGTGCCGTACCCCGAAGAACCGGGCACGCTTCCACGCGGCGACGACCTCTTCCGGTACGTCGTCCGGCAGTTGCCGCCCCAGCAGGAACAACTCCCGGGCCCTGCGCAGCGAAGTGAGGGTGGGGCGGTCGGAGACGGAGGGATGCTCTGTGGTGGTCACGACACCAATCACCGTACCGGCACAGGTTGAATGAGCAACAAGCGCCCCGCTTCCGTACTCCCTGGTGTGGGAGGCACCGCGCGGGTGCCCCCCGGCTCCGCCCCCCGGCTCTTCCCTCCGTCCCCGTGACACGGGCCGCCTCACACGGACGCCGCACTGTCTCATAGTGAGACACCCACGCTCCCGCACACCCGTCCATGATCTTGGACGGTCGGTGCCTGTTCTCATGTCCCTGGAGCGTCCCCCGTGCACACCGTCGAGCCCCATGTCGTGACCGACGTACTGATCGTGGGCAGCGGCCCCGCCGGCGCCTCCGCCGCGCTCGCGCTGAGCACCTACGGCGTGCCGAACACCGTCGTCACCCGCTACGCGCACCTCGCCGACACGCCCCGCGCGCACATCACCAACCAGCGCACCATGGAGGTGCTGCGGGACCTCGGTGTCGAGGACGAGGTCGTGGCGAAGGCCACCCCGCAGCATCTGATGGGCGACACGACCTTCTGCACCAGCCTCGCCGGCGAGGAGCTCGGCCGGGTCCGCTCCTGGGGCAACGACCCGCTCGTGCAGGCCGCGCACGAACTCGCCAGCCCCACCCGTATGTGCGACATGCCCCAGCACCTCATGGAGCCCGTGCTGATGGACGCGGCGGTCGCCCGTGGCACCAACCTGCGCTTCAGCACCGTCTACAAGTCCTTCGTCCAGGACGCCGACGGTGTCACGGTCACCGTCGAGGACCGGCTGCGCGGCGACGAGTACACCATCCGCGCCAAGTACCTGATCGGCGCCGACGGCGGCCGCTCCCAGGTCGCCGAGGACGCCGGGCTGCCCATGGGCGGCCAGATGGGCGTGGCCGGCAGCATCAACATCGTCTTCGACGCCGACCTCACGAAGTACACCGCGCACCGGCCCTCCACCCTGTACTGGGTGCTCGCCCCGGGCGCCACCGTCGGCGGCATCGGAGCGGGCCTCGTGCGCTGCGTCCGGCCCTGGAACGAGTGGCTGATCGTCTGGGGGTACGACGTCACCGCCGGCGCCCCCGACCTCACCACCGAGTACGCCGAGAGCATCGTCCGCAAGCTGATCGGCGACGACGAGATCCCGGTGACGATCAAGTCGTCCTCGGCGTGGACGGTCAACGAGATGTACGCGGAGACGTACTCCGACGGCCGGGTCTTCTGCGCCGGTGACGCCACGCACCGCCACCCCCCGTCCAACGGCCTCGGCTCCAACACCTCCATCCAGGACTCCTACAACCTGGCCTGGAAGCTCAAGCTCGTCCTCGACGGCACGGCCTCCCCGACGCTGCTGGACACCTACACCGCCGAACGCGCCCCGGTCGGCCGGCAGATCGTCACCCGCGCCAACAAGTCCATCGGCGAGACCGCCCCCGTCTTCGAGGCGCTCGACGGGCTCTCCCCGCAGACCCCCGAGCAGCTGTGGGCCAACATCGCCGCCCGCAAGGACGCCACCGAGGCCGCCGAGAAGCAGCGGGCGCGACTGCGCGAGGCCATCGCGTTCAAGGTGTACGAGTTCAACGCGCACGGCGTCGACCTCAACCAGCGGTACACCTCGGACGCGATCGTGCCCGACGGCACCCCCGACCCCGGTTTCGACCGCGACCCCGAGCTGTACCACCAGCCCAGCACCCGCCCCGGCGCCAAGCTCCCGCACGCCTGGATCACCTCCGGCACCCGCACCCTCTCCACGCTCGACACCGTCGGACAGGGCCGCTTCACCCTGATCACCGGCATCGGCGGCACCCACTGGACCCGGGCGGCCGAGGCCCAGGACCCCGCGATCGCGACCGTCGTCATCGGCCCCGGCCAGGAGTACGAGGACCCGTACGGCGACTGGTCGCGGCTCAGCGAGGTGGCCGACGGGGGAGCGCTGCTCGTCCGCCCCGACGGGTACGTCGCCTTCCGGCACGCCACGGCCGCCGCGTCCGCCGAGGACGCCGAGCGGTTGCTGACGGAGGCGGTGCGGCGGATCCTCGGACATGCCTGACGGGAAGGATGCCCGGACATGACCAGCGAATTCACCACCCGCATCACCGAAGAGGTCGTCGACAGCCTGAAGGGCACCCCCGACCCCCGCCTGCGCGAGCTGCTCGCCGCCCTGACCCGCCATCTGCACGCCTTCGTCCGCGAGACCGAGCCCACCATGGCGGAGTGGGAGCAGGCCATCGCGTTCCTCACCGCGACCGGACAGGCGTGCACCGCCACCCGGCAGGAGTTCGTGCTGCTCTCGGACGTGCTCGGCGTCTCGATGCTCGTGGAGACGATCAACAGCGAGCGGGGCGCGGACGGGGAGCACGGGGACGGAAACGGCGAGCGGGGTGGCGGGCAGGGCCGGCCCGGCGGCGTGACCGAGTCGACCGTTCTCGGCCCCTTCCACATGACCGACTCACCGCCCCGCGCGCTCGGCGCGGACATCGACCTCGTCGGCGGCGGAGAGCCGTGCGTGATCAGCGGCCGTGTGCTGTCCCGCGACGGCACCCCGCTGCCCGGCGCGGTCCTCGACGTCTGGCAGGCGAACGCCGAGGGCTTCTACGACGTACAGCAGCCGGACGTGCAGCCGCCGGGCAACGGGCGCGGACTGTTCACGACGGACGACGAGGGCCGCTTCTGGTTCCGCACCTGTGTGCCCAGCCCGTACCCGATCCCGACGGACGGGCCGGTCGGCGCGCTCCTCGGGGCCACGGCCCGCCACCCCTACCGCCCGGCCCACATCCACTTCATCGGTTCGGCGGAGGGGCACCGGACGGTCACCACACATATCTTCGTGGCCGGCAGCGACCACCTCGACTCGGACGCGGTCTTCGCCGTCAAGGAGAGCCTCGTCCAGGACTTCACGCAGACCGACGACCCCGCACTGGCAGGGGAGTTCGGCATCCCGAACCCGTTCCGGCACGCCCGCTTCGACCTCGTCCTCGACACCCTCGACCGCGAGGGGGCGTGATGGAGTTCGTCCACGAGTCCCCGCCCGTGCGGGTCGTCCTGCGACCCGGCGCCTCGGTGACCGCCGTACCCGGCGAGGCCGAACGCCTGGGCCTGCGACGGCTGCTGGTGGTGTCCGGGCCCCGGGGCGCGGAGACGGCCCGGGCCGTCGCGGACTCCCTGGGCGACGCCTGCGCCGGGCTGCACACCGAGGCCCGTATGCATGTGCCCGTCGAGGTCGCCGAACGGGCCGTCGAGGTGGCACACGCCGCCGCCGCGGACGGTTGCGTGGCCGTCGGCGGCGGCTCCGCGATCGGCCTGGGCAAGGCGATCGCCCTGCGCACCGGACTGCCGCTGATCGCGGTGCCGTCGACGTACTCGGGCTCGGAGATGACCCCCGTCTGGGGCCTGACCGAGCACGGCGCCAAACGCACCGGACTCGACCCGTCCGTCCTGCCCCGCAGCGTCGTCTACGACCCGCGACTCACCCTGTCCCTCCCCGTGGGGCTGACCGTGACCAGCGGCATCAACGCGGTCGCCCACGCGGCGGAGGCCCTCTACGCCCCGGACGCCACACCGCTGGTGTCGCTGACCGCGGCGGAGGGCGCCCGGGCCATGACCCACGCCCTGCCCGAACTGGCGGCCCACCCGCAGGATCTCGACGCCCGGAGCCGCGCGCTCTACGGCGCCTGGCTGTGCGGTGCCGCGCTCGGCGCGACCACCATGGGCCTGCACCACAAGCTCTGCCACGTCCTCGGCGGCACCTTCGGCCTGCCCCACGCCGAGACCCACACGGTCGTCCTCCCGTACGCCCTGGCCCACAACGCCCCCGCCGCCCCGGAGGCCCTGGCGGCGCTGGGCCGGGCCCTGGACACCGAGGACGTCCCGAGCGCCCTGCGGGAGCTGGCCGGCCGTCTCGGCGCCCCCCGCTCCCTCGCCGAACTCGGACTGAGGGAAACCGACTTGGCGCCGGCCGCGGCCCAGGCGGCCGGACAGACGTACCCCAACCCGCGCGAGGTCACCGAGGCGGGTGTGCTGGACGTACTGAGAGCGGCGTACGCGGGCGGCCGGCCGACACCCACCTGACCCATGCCCACCGAACACCGCGAACTGAAAGGTGAACAGCATGCCCCTCGGACTGCTCCGGCGGCGATCCTCTCGAGCCACCCGGGGAGCCGCGGGCCTGACGCTTCCGGTCCCGCCCGGCGCGGGTTCCCTCGTCCGCGAGGTCCTGGACCCCGTGAACCAGCCCATGGGCGCGGCCGAGGTGACGGTGACGGAACTCCGCAGCCACCGGGTCGCGGCCCGCGGCACCACCGACCCGTACGGCTACTTCATGGCCGTCCTGCCGCCGGGCGCGTACAGCCTGCTGATCGTGGCCGAGGGGCTCGAACCCCACCGCGAGTCCGTGGAGATCATCGCGGACACCGGCCCGACCCCGGAGCGCGTCTGGCTGAGGTCGGCCCGGCAGCTGGAACTCCCCGTCCCCGGCACCTGGCTCTTCGACCCGCCGCACACCGCGATCCGCTTCATCGCCAAGCACGTCGGCATGGCCCACGTCCACGGCCGGTTCGAACGCTTCGAGGGCGGCCTGCAGATCGCCCAGGACGTCACCGAGTCCCGCGTCCGCGTACGCATCGACGCGTCGAGCATCAACACGGGCAACAACACCCGTGACACACACCTGCGTTCGGCCGACTTCCTCGATGTCGAACGCTTCCCCCACATCGACTTCACCAGCCACCGCTTCGCCTACCGGGGCGGCAGCAAGTGGACCCTCCAGGGCAGCCTCACCATGCACGGCGTCAGCCGTTCCGTCTCCCTCGACACCACCTACCTGGGCACCGTCAACGGCGGCTACGGCGAGGAACTGCGCTGCGCCGCCCTCGCCAAGGCCGAACTCCACCGCGAGGACTACACCCTCAACTGGCGAACGATGCTCGCCCGGGGCATAGCCGTCGTCGGCCCCACGGTCCAACTGGAACTCGACGTCCAGGCCATGTACCGCACCCACGACACGCCTACGCCGCCCGAGTAGCGAGCACCGAGCCCGCGCGACAACCGGTGATCCGGGCGCAGGGCCACGTAGGGTAGGGTTTACCTGCGCGTTCACACAGCACATGAGCAGCACCGGGGCTGTGGTGACGCGACGGGACGTGGCGCAGCTTGGTAGCGCACTTGACTGGGGGTCAAGGGGTCGCAGGTTCAAATCCTGTCGTCCCGACTCTGCCTCACCAGAGTCGCAGGCCGTTCTCTCCTCGACGGGGAGAACGGCCTTTCCGCGCTCCGTACCCGGGCGGTCCCCTCCGGATGCTCCTATGGATGTCAAGCCGCAGGAGCGAGGTCGGTTTGCGTGATTGGTTCGGTTGGTGTGCTGGTGAGAGCGCGGTAGATCTCGCGGGC